>JAHBWG010000050.1 GCA_019637095.1 Sandaracinaceae bacterium
GGCGGCGCGGCGACGCCGACCGCGACGATCTTCGACGGCTCGGCCGCGCGCGGCGGGAGCGGCGGCGGCGGCGGCGGGATCGGCGGCGGCGGGATCGGCGGCGGCGGCGCGCTCGCGATATCCGGCAGGTCGGGGACGGGGAGCCCACCCGCGCCGAAGCCGAGCGTCGAGCCGCCGATCGGGCCGCGTCGCTCGCGCGGGCGCGCGCCCGACTGCGAGCGGTCGTCGACCGGCGCCGGCTCGGGCGGAGGGACCGACTCGCGCACGAGCTCGTCGTACCCGCGGCCCCGCGCCGCGGTCGGCCCCGCGATCGGGTCGGCGAGCACGGGGCGCGTGCCCGAGGCGAGCTCGCGCGGCCGCTCGCTCGCCATCGTGGCGTCGTCGTCCTCGTCGAGCGCGTCGATCGCGGAGGGGGCGACGCGCGTCGAGGGGTCCTCGTCCCACTTCGGCACCGGCGGCGGGCGCGGCACCTCGACGCGCGCGGGCTGGAAGGCCGGCTGCTTGGGGCGCGCCGCCTGCACCTCCTCGGCGATCGCCTCGCGCCGCTGGCGCTGCGCGAGCGCGTCCTTGCTCACCTTCTTGAGCGCGACGCGGCCCAGCCGCTTGGGGCCCGACGGATCCGCCTTGGGCGCGAGCGCCGCCGCCTGGAGCGCGGCGCCGCGCGCGACCACGAGGTCCGGATCGATCGTGTCGAGGGCGGGCCGCCCGAAGTACTCCTCGACCATCGCGCGCACGAGCGGGATGCGCGTCGAGCCGCCGACGAGGATGACGTTGTCGAGCTGCGTCGGGCGCACCCCGGCGACGCGCATCGCGTCCTCGCAGACGTCGAACGCGCGCGCGACGAGCGGCCGCGCGAGCCCCTCGAGCGCGGGGCGCGTGAGCCCGAACGACAGATCGAGCGAGACGCCGCCCTCCCCGTAGGCGAGCTCCTCGACGCGGAGCTGCACCTCGTGCTCGCTCGAGAGCTGACACTTGGCCCACTCGGCCGCGGCGCGCAGCCGCTCGTAGGCCTGCGCGTCGGAGCGCGGGTCGAAGCGGTGATGCGACAGGAAGGCGTCGGCCATCTTGTCGGCGATGAGCACGTCGAGGTCGTCGCCGCCGAGGAACGTGTCGCCGGCGGTCGCGAGCACCTCGAACACGTCGCCCGCGAGCTCGAGGATCGTGATGTCGAACGTGCCGCCGCCGAGGTCGAACACCGCGATGCGCTCGCGCGAGCGCTGGCCGTACCCGTAGGCGAGCGCGGCCGCGGTCGGCTCGTTCAGGATGCGCAGCACCTCGAGGCCGGCGACGCGGCCCGCCGCCTTCGTCGCGCTGCGCTGCAGCTCGTTGAAGTTCGCCGGGACGGTGATCACCGCCTGCGTACAGAACGCGCCGACGCGATCCTCGGCGATGCGCCGCACCTCGCGCAGCACGAACGCGGAGATCTCGGGCAGCGTGTAGGTCTCGCCGCGCGCCTCGACGAGCACCCCCTGCGTCGGGCCCTCGCAGAGCCGGAACGGGAAGCGCTGCTGCGCGCGCTTGACCTCGGGGCTCAGGAACGGACGGCCGATGAGCCGCTTGATCGAGTAGATCGTGTTGCGGGCGTCGAGCAACCGGCGCTCGCGCGCGGCGTGACCGACCAGGATGTCGCCGCCCGGGTGGAAGCTGACCACCGACGGAATGAGCAGGCGCCCCTCCTCGTCCGGCAGGACGCGGAGCTCGCCGCCATCGGCGACGCACACGACGGAGTTCGTCGTGCCCAGATCGATGCCCAGCACCGGAGATGACATCGGCGCGCCGATGGTAGTGGCCGCGCGGCCGTCACGACAGTGAGATTTCCCGTATCGCCCGATCTATCCACGACTGGATGACGCGCGGGAACGGCCACATCCAGCCGTAGGCGGGGCCGACGAACTGCTCGACGAGGTGCGCGTGGAGCGCGGGGTCGCGCGCCGCCTCGAGCCCGTGGACCTCGGCGGTCGCGCGCAGCGTCTCGGCGTACGCCTCCCACTCGAGGCGCGCCCTCCCGTAGGCGAGGCCGAGCGGGAAGAACGGCACGAGGTACACGAGCGCGGTGAGCACGAGCCCGTAGCGCCGGAACTGGCGCAGGTGCACGGCCTCGTGGCGGAGCGTCACGTAGCGGCTCTCGGGCGAGCGCGCCTCCCAGCCCTCGGGGAAGTAGAGCGTGCGGCCGATCGTCGTGACGTAGCGCGTGAGGTAGTGGCGCTGGCCGCCGAGCGTGACGATCCGGAGGGCGCGATCGACGAGGCGCGAGAAGCGGTCGTCGCGCTTGTCGACGACGCGCAGCCCCGGGAGCTCCGCGCGGAGCGCGTCGAGGTAGGCCTCGTCGATCGGAGGACCTGCGCTCACTCGCCCCGGAGCCTACGACCTCGGCGCCGCCGCGCCTACTCGTCGTCGCGCTCGCCCTCGCCGCCGCGCGCCGCCTCGGCCTCGGCCTCCGCCTCCGCGCGCTCCGCCGCCTCGATCGCGGCCTGCGTGACCGGATCGGGCAGCTCCGAGTCCATCGGCAGCGCGTCGTCCTCGCCCTCGTCCTCCTCGGTGAGCGGCTCGACGTCGACCACGCGCTCGCCCTCGGCGACGCGGATCACCCGCACGCCCTGCGTCGCGCGGCCGGCCTCGCGGATCGGGTCGACGTGGGTGCGGATGATCTGGCCGCCGTTGGTCACGACCATGATCTGGTCCGTCGGCCGCACGAGGCGCAGCTTCACGAGCGGCCCGTTCCGCTCGCTGGTCACCATCGCGATGATGCCCTTGCCGCCGCGGCTCTGGACGCGCCACTCGGTGATCGGCGTGCGCTTGCCGTAGCCGTTCGCGCTGATCGCGAGCACCTGCTGGTCCAGGCCCTCGACGATGTCCATGCCGATCACGTAGTCGCCCTCGCGCAGGTCCACGCCGCGCACGCCGCGCGTATCGCGCCCCATCGGGCGCACGTCGGAGATCGGGAAGCGGATGCTCATCCCGGTCGAGGTGCCGAGCAGCACCTCGTCCTCCTCGCGCACGATCCGCGCCCCGAGGAGCTGGTCCCCCTCCTCGATCTGCACGGCGATGAGGCCGTTCGCGCGGATGTTGGCGTAGGCGCTCAGCTCGGTCCGCTTGACCTTCCCGAGGCGCGAGCAGGTGAGCAAGTAGGCCTTCGACTCCTCGAGGTTCTCGAGCGCGAGGATCGACGCGAGGCTCTCGTCGCCCGCCTCGAGCCCGATGAAGTTGTTGACGTGCCGGCCGCGCGAGGCGCGCGAGCCCATCGGGATCTCGTAGACGCGCTTGACGTAGCACTTGCCCGCGTCGGTCAAGAACAGGATGTGGTCGTGCGCGTTGGCGACGAAGAGCCAGCGCACGAAGTCCTCTTCGCTCAGCTTCGCCGCCTTCTTGCCCTTCCCGCCGCGCGCCTGCGCCTGGTACTCCGTGAGCGGCACGCGCTTGAGGTAGCCGCCGCGCGTGATCACCACGACCATCGGCTCGTTCGCGATCAGGTCGATGATGTCGATGTCGCCCTCGGCGGCGACGATCTCGGTGCGGCGCGCGTCGGCGTAGCGCTCTCGGATCTCGGCGAGCTCCTCCTCGATCACCTCGAGCAGGCGCCCGTCCGACGCGAGGATCGCGCGGAGCGAGGCGATCAGCTCGCAGATCTCGCCGTACTCGGTCGCGAGCTTCTCGCGCTCGAGGCCGGTGAGGCGCGAGAGCCGCATCTCGAGGATCGCGCGGGCCTGCGCGTCGCTGAGGAAGTACTGGCCGCGCTCGCGCGCCGCCGAGAGCTCGTCCTCGGGGCGGCCGGCGCGGCGCACGAAGTCCTCGAGCCCCGCGAGCGGCAGGCGCATCAGGCGCTCGCGCGCCTCGTCGGGATCGTTCGAGGCGCGGATCGTCGAGACGACGAGGTCGACCTCGGTGACCGCCATCCCGAGGCCCTCGACGATCTCGAGGCGCTCGAGCGCCTTGCGCAGCCGGTAGCGCGTCCGGCGCGTGACCACCTCGCGCCGGTGCCAGATGAAGTGCGTGAGCGCGTCCTTGAGGCTCAGCACCTTCGGCTGCCCGTTGACGATCGCGAGGCAGTTCACGCCGAACGTGCTCTGCAGCGCGGTGTGCTGGTACAGATGGTTCAGCACGATCTCGCCGTGCGCGTCGCGCTTCAGCTCGATCACGATGCGCATCCCGTCGCGATCACTCTCGTCGCGCAGGTCGCTGATGCCCTCGAGCTTCTTCTCGCGGACGAGCTGCGCGATCTTCTTGAGCAGCTCGGACTTGTTCACCTGGTAGGGGATCTCGGTGACGACGATCTGCTCGCGCTCGCCCTTGCCCGGCATCTCCTCGATCGTCGCGCGCGCGCGCATCACCACGCGGCCGCGGCCGGTGTGGTACGCGGCGCGGATCCCGCTCGTCCCGTAGATGAAGCCCGCGGTCGGGAAGTCCGGCCCCTTCACGCCGAGGCGACCCGTCTGCGGGTCGTCGACCATCAGCTCGTCGATCCCGAGGTCGGGGTCGTGGATGAGGCGGATCGTGGCGTCGATGATCTCCGCGATGTTGTGCGGCGGGATGTTGGTCGCCATGCCGACCGCGATCCCCGACGAGCCGTTGACGAGCAGGTTCGGCACCCGGCTCGGCAGCACGCTCGGCTCCATCTCCGAGTCGTCGAAGTTCGGCTCGAAGTCGACGGTCTCCTCGTCGATGTCCGCGAGCAGCTCGGAGGCCACCCGCGCCATGCGCACCTCCGTGTACCGCATCGCCGCGGGCGGATCGCCGTCGACCGAGCCGAAGTTACCCTGCCCGTCGACGAGCGGGTAACGCATCGAGAAGTCCTGCGCCATCCGCACGAGCGCGTCGTAGACGGCCTGATCCCCGTGCGGGTGGTACTTGCCGAGGACGTCGCCGACGATGCGCGCGCTCTTCTTGTACGCGGTGTTGTACCGGACCCCCTGCTCGTGCATCGAGTACATCACGCGGCGGTGCACGGGCTTGAGCCCGTCGCGCACGTCGGGGATGGCTCGCCCGACGATGACGCTCATCGCGTACGAGAGGTACGAGGAGCGCATCTCGTCTTCGATGGTGACGGGGATGGTCTGGGGTTGAGCCATGGCGGCGGACCGTATCACGCGCGCGTGTGCGCGCACGCGTGCGCGGGGGACGCGTGCGCGGGGCGTGCGACTCGGCCGCGCGCCAACCTGGTTGGCGGAATCGACGGCCGACCCCCGATTTCGCCCGTCGATCCCGGCTAGTGGGAGCGAGGCACCTTCGTTGCTACGCTCCTCGCGACGTGACGACTCGACGCATCCCCGCGCTGATCCTCGCGGCGGCGGCCGCTGCCTACGCGGCCGGCGCCGGGTGCGCCGCGCCGGTGCTCCCGCTGCCACCGCCGACCGCGCTGATCGAGGGGCCGCCCGACGCGGAGGGCGTGGTCACGATCCGCGGTGAAGCCCGCCCCGGCGCGCTCGTCTTCTGCTTCAACGAGGAGACCGAGCGGGGCGTGATCGAGACGGCCGGCGCGACGGGCGCGTACGTGGTCCGCATCGCCGCGTCGAGCGGCGACGTGCTGACGGTCTGGCAGCAGCAGGGCACGCAGAGCGGGATGCTGCGCAGCGTCACGGTGCCGTGACGCCCCCCGCACCTTGAGCCGATCGGCGGCGGTGACGCATCTTGATGGGCGTGCGCGCCAGCCCGATCCCCGAGGCCCCGACCGAGCGCGTCGTGGCGCTCGACAGCGGCCCCTCGGACGAGGAGCTCGTCGCGCGCGCGCTCGACGGAGACGCCTGGGCGGAGGAGGCGCTCTACCGCCGCCACGTGCGTCGCGTGACCGACGCGGCGATCCGCGTGCTGGGCCGCTCGGGGGAGGCCGAGGACGTCGTCCAGGAGACGTTCCTCACCGTCTTCTCTCGGCTCGACACGCTCCGCGACGCCGCGCTCTTCGATCGCTGGCTGCTCCGGATCGCGATGAACCGCGTCCGCGGCCGGCTGCGCAAGCGCAAGGTGCTGCGCGCGCTCGGGCTCGATCGCACGGTCGACGACGTGACCCTCGAGCGCTTCGCCGCGATCGCGACGCCGCCGGACGTGCGCGCCGAGCTCGCGCGGATCGACGCGGTGCTGTCGCGGCTCGCGCCGAGCCACCGCGTCGCGTGGGTGTTGCACGAGGTCGAGGGCTTCTCGCTGCCCGAGACCGCGAGCGCGTGCGACTGCTCGCTCGCGACCGTCAAGCGCTGGATCCAGAGAGCCAAGTCGCAGATCGACGAGCACCTCGGGGAGGCGCGATGAGCGCGCCGCGCCCGCTCCGCGAGCACCTCGCGTCGCCGACCGACGAGGCGCGGATCTCGCGCATGTGGCGCGTGATCCGGGCGCGGCGCGCCGAGCGCGCGCGGAGCCCCGCGTGGATCGCGGTGCCCGCCGCGCTCGCCGCCGCCCTCGTCGCCGGCTGGCTCGCGTGGCCGGTGGCCGCGCCGGCGCCCGAGGTGGGCTGGGCGGTGCCGGATCGCTTCGAGGCCGCGGCGCCCCGGCGCTTCGAGCTGCCCGACGGATCGAGCGTGGAGCTCGACGCCGACGCGCGGCTCACGACGATCGAGAACGACCCCGCGCGCTTCGTCACCTTGCTCGAGCGCGGCGCGGCGAGCTTCGAAGTGCGCCCGGGGGGCCCGCGCCGGTGGGTGATCGAGTGCGGCCTCGCGACGGTCGAGGTCGTCGGCACGGCGCTTCGCATCGAGCGACGCTTGGACGAGGTCGCGGTGCACGTGACGCGCGGCGCGGTGCTCGTGCGCGGCGAGCGCGTGCCCGACCGGGTCGCCCGCCTCGGCGCCGGCGACTCGCTGCTCGTGCGGGCCGCGCCGCCCGCGCCGCTGCCGTCGCTGCCCGAGGCGCTGGATGAGGCGCTCGCGGCGCCGGAGCCGCCGGTGCGCAGCGCGCCGCACGCCAGGATCGCGGCGCGGCGCGCGACGGCTGGCGAGCGCCGGCGACGAGGCGAGCCCCGATCGTGGGTGCGCGCGCTCCTCGACCGGGCGAGCGAGGCGCAGCGCGCGGGCGAGTACGAGCGCGCCGCCGCGTTGCTCGGTCGCGCGGCCGCGACCGACGACCCTCGCGCCGCCCTCGCGGCCTACACGCTGGGCCGGCTCGAGATGGACGAGCTCCGCCGGCCCGCGCGCGCGCGCAGCGCGCTCCGGCGCGCCCTCGCGCTCGGGCTCCCCGAGCGCATCGCCCAGCAAGCGCGCCAGCGACTCGCCGATCTCTCGCGCTGAGCCTGCGGACCGGTCCGTGAGATATCTCACGGTACGATCAGTCCACTTTTCCGCCGGCGACGTACGGGGACGCGGAGGTGAGCATGGAGGGAGCTCGAGGACGCGCGCTCGGGGCGGCGGCCGTACTGATGTGGATGGCGGCCTGCGACGGCGGTGGGACCGTGCCGCCGACGGAGCCGAGCGTGCGACGGCTCGCCGCGGAGCGCGCCGCGATCGAGGTGGCGACGGTGCGCGCCCTCCATGCGCAGGAGGGGCTCGACCCGAGCCTCGTCCCGCTCGGCGACAGCACGGCGACGGTGTCGGTCACGGCGAGCGTGGACGCGAGCGTCGAGGCGATGGACCACGCGGAGGGCCGCTTCGAGCGGCGCGCGCTCACCGGCGCCGGCGCGCGTCAGGTCGGCGCGATCGCGGGGCCGACCTACGCGGAGACCGGCAGCACGTCGGAGCCACTGCGCGCGGGGCTCAGCGCGGGGACGCCGTGCCCTCGCTTCGTGGACGGCCGCTGGGTGCTCGAGGGCGCTCGCGTCACGGACACGACCGAGCCGCCCGGCCGGGAGGGCAGCGCGACGATCCGCATCGGCCCGGACGGAGTGACCGCGGAGATCCGGTGGGACGACGGCGAGGTGGAGACGCGCGACGTGAACGTCGATCCGAGCGCGTTCGACCCGGTCGACCTCGTCGAGCAGCTCTCCGACGCGCTCGCGGCGGAGGTCCCACCGGTGAGCGAGGCGGACATCCAGAGCGCCGAGGCGCGCGCCGACGTGAGCATCGGCAACTTCAACATCCGCGGCGTCACGACCCTGAGCTCGATGACGCGCGGCGGGATGACGCCGGGGCGCGACGCGGATCGGTTCGGGAGCGTGATCACCTCGAAGGGGCACGAGTACGTGACCTCGCACTACTTCCGCGAGCGAGAGGACACGCTCACGCCGCGCGGCGCGCACTACGCGTTCAGCGTCCTGATCGACGAGGCGGAGATCCCGCACGACGAGGCGCGCCGAGGCCGCGGGCTCTCGTTCGTCTACCGCCGCACGGGCACCGCCGACGACTGCCCGCCGCGCGATCAACCGCCGCCGCCGCCCCCGCCGCCCCCGCCGCCGCCTCCCCCTCCCGAGCCGACGGTGCTGACCGGGTGCGTCGGTCAGACCGCGTCGTGGAACGAGACCCGCGCCGGCTATCTCGTGACGGTGCGTCCCGCCGACCTCGCCTGCGACCTCATGCGCAACGACGGGATGACCGTCGGCACGTTCATCGTCTCGGGCGGCGTCGGCCCGCGGGACAGCGAGATCTTCCTCACCGCGTTCGAGCCGCACACGGTCGGGGACTTCGCCGTCGACGGCGTGCCGCAGGCCGGGCAGAGCGTCCCCGTGCCCTTCAACGCGTTCGGTACGCACGAGCTCAGGATCACGTTCACGCTCACCTCGCCGAGCGGCACCCTCGCGCTCGGCATCCACATCCACATCACCGAGGAGGCGGAGACCCTGAACACGGTGCGGATGACGATCGAGTCCGCCACGCACACGCCGTGATGAGCCCGACCGATCGACGGCGAGCGGCGGAGGTTGAACCTGCCCCCAGCTGGTGATTGAATCGCCACGATGGCGGCGGACCGGACCGAGCTCCCGGCGGTAGGCCGCGTGGTCGGCGAGAAGTACCGCCTCGATGCGAAGCTCGGCGCGGGCGGGATGGGGGCCGTCTACGCCGCGACGCACGTCGTCACGGGCAAGCGGGTCGCGCTGAAGTGGATGTTGCCCGCGCTGAGCGAGGACGCCGTCGCGGCGACCCGGTTCGTGCGCGAGGCGCGGATCGCGGGTCAGGTCGAGCACCCGAACATCGTCAACATCTTCGACGTCGGTCGCGACGCCGACGGCTCGCTCTACCTCGTGATGGAGCTGCTGCGCGGCCGCCCGCTCTCGCGCGAGATCGGGCCGCAGGGGATGGCCATCGCCGAGCTGGTCGACGCGATGCTGCTCGTGATGCGCGGGATCCACCACGCGCACCAGGTCGGCGCGGTGCACCGCGACCTCAAGCCCGACAACCTCTTCATCACGGAGGGCGGAGACGCCAAGGTCGTGGACTTCGGCATCGGCTACCTGCGCAAGGAGGAGACAGGCCTGGCCCTCACGCGCACCGGGGTGGCGCTGGGGACACCCCTCTACATGTCCCCCGAGCAGATCACCAACAGCAAGGAAGTCGACTTGCGCTCGGACATCTACTCGCTCGGCGTCGTCCTCTACGAGGGGCTGACCGGCACGGTCCCGTTCCAAGCCGACAACTACGCCGCGCTCGCCGTCCGCATCGCGACGCACACGCCGCTCGCGCCTCGCGCGCTCCGGCCCGACGTCCCGCCCGCGCTCGAGCAGATCGTCCTGCGCGCGCTCGCCCGGCGCCCCGAGGATCGCTTCTCGTCGGTGGAGGAGCTCGCGCGGGCGCTCGAGCCCTTCGGCAGCGGCGTGCGCTTCGAGGCGCCGTCGCCGCTCCGGCGGGCCACGCCCCTCGAGAGCCGCCACGAGCCGGAGCTCGCGCTGGCGGCGACGCACGTCTCCGCCGGTCCCTCGTCGCGCCGGCGGCCGCGTTGGCCCCTCGGCGTCGCGCTCGGCGCGCTCCTCCTCGGCGGCGTGGCGCTCGCGCTCGGCGCGGCGACGCGGGGCGCCGAGGTGGGCCCCGGGCCCGTGATCGCCGCGTCGCCGGCGCCGCCGCTCCTCGCGGCTCGACCGCCGAGCCTCGGAGCCGGCGCCGCGACCGCGCTCGCGCCGCCGCAGGACGAGGAGCCCCCGAGGGCCACCCCGCCGCCGGGCGTCGACGCGCCGGCCGAGCCGGCGCCCGCACCCCGCTCGGGTCGCGCGCGGCCGCGGCCGCCTGCCGCGTCGTCGCCGGAGACGGCGCGGGATCCGGCGCCGACCGGGGTGCCGCAGGCCCGACCGCGCGTGCCGCACCTGCCGCGCATCGACGAGGACGAGTTCTGAGGATGCGCATGCGCCCCGGGCCGGGTCTGGCCGCCCCGCTCTTCGGCCTCGCGCTCGCGCTGTGGAGCGCGTCGCCGAGCGCCGCCCAAGAGGACTCGTCCGAGTACCGCGCGGTCGTGAGCCTCGCGGTCGGCGAGCTGAACGCGGGGCGCTACGACGAGGCGCTCGCTCAGTTCCTGCGGGCGCACGCGCTCCAGCCCAGCGCGCGCACGCGCCGCGGCATCGGGCTCGCCGCGTACGCGCTCGGCGACTACGTGCGCGCGTGCGACGCGCTCCAGGCTTCGCTCGCGGACTCGCGCAACCCCTTGACCGATGCGCAGCGCGCCGAGTCCGAGGCGCTGCTCCGCCAGGCCGAGCAGTACGTCGCGCGCCTGCGCGTCATCACGAGCCCGCCCGACGCGACGCTGACCCGCGAGGGCGAGCCGCTCGCGCGAGACGCCGAGGGGTGGACGCGCCTGAACCCCGGCACGCATCAGCTCGTGGCCTCGGCCCCCGGCTACCGCGACGAGGCGCGCTCGGTGACGTTGCGGGCCGCACAGGAGGAGTCGATCCACCTCACGCTCACCGCCTCGCAGGCCGAGCGACCCGAGGGCGTCGGACCCACGGTCACGCCTGCGACGAGCGCGCCCCCGAGCTCCGACGGCTTCCCGGTCACGCCGGCCGCGATCAGCTTCGCGATCGCCGGCGCCGCCGCGATCGCGCTCGCGGTGAGCGGCGCGATCGCCCTGGACCTCGACGCCTCCGTCGCGACCGACTGCGGGGACCAGGCGGGGAGCGTGTGTCTCGAGGAGGATCTCGCCGAGCTGCGCGCCGCCGTCCTCGCCGCGGACGTCAGCCTCGGCGTCATGGCGGCCACGCTCGCCCTCGGCGTCGCGTTCGTGGTCGCCTCGGCGGCGACGGCGCCGGGATCACGCGACGCCGCCGTGGCGCCGTGGGTGGCGCCCGACGGAGCGGGAGTGGTGGTCCATGGCAGGCTCTGAGCGCGGCGCGCTCGCCGCGATCCTGGGGATCGGGCTCGGGGCGTGCGCGCTGATCACGGACCCGGACGCGCACCTCGGGACCGAGTGCGGAGCGCTGGAGCTCAGCGGCGGCTCCGCCATCACCGAGCCGAGCGAGATGCACCGCCTCACGACGTTCACCCTCGAGGCGTGGATCAACCCCGCGGAGCGGAGCGACTCGCGGCCTTGGAACATCGCGGCGCTCTGGCGAGAGCTCGGCGTCGCCGGGAGCTATGGGCTCTTCATCGACGACGCGGGTCACCCCGCGCTCGCGGTCACGTGCGCGGCGACGGACCCGCCCACGGTCACGGCGCACGGCGGCGCGCCCATCGGCGCGGGGGTCTGGAGGCACGTCGCCGCCACGTTCGAGCGCGGCACCACGAGGGTGTTCCTCGACGGAGAGCCGAGCGAGGTCATGCTCGCGTGCGCGTCGCCGCACCCGCTGAATCACGGGTTCCAGCTCGCGCACCACGACCCCGCCGGAGGGACCTCGTTCCGCGGGCTGCTCGACGAGGTGCGTCTCTCGCGCACCGTGCGCTACGCAGGCACGTTCACGCCGGCGCGCACGTTCGAGCCGGACGGCGACACCATGCTCCTGTTCCAGTTCGAGGAGGCGGATCGAGTCCGAGATGGGTCCGTCCATGCGCTCGACGCGACGCCGGTCGGGTCGGTCGCGCTCACCCGCGCATGCCGCCCGCGCTGAGCCTTCGACTCCACCCCCACCGCGGGGCTCCTCGACCGACGCCCATCGCTGCGCGACCGGCGGATCTCGATGTCTTCGGAGGGGCTGTTCCAGCGTCTCCCTCGATGGTGCGCTCCGCCGCGTGCGCGCTCGATCGATCGACGGAGAGTCAGGGGACCTCGATGTCGCCGAGGTCGAGCGCTTGGCGGGGGCGCATGCGCTCGCAGCAAGTCGGGCGCGAGGCGACATACCAGCGGTCGCGCGCGCCGCGGGGCGCGGTGAGATAGAGGACGGCGTCCTCCGGCAGCCGCCACACGTCGAAGCGCCCGTCGGGGCCGGTGACGGCCCAGCCGCGCGCGCCCGCCGACAGCTCGCACGGGTTCGTCGCGCCGGTGCCGAGCGATCCGCGGATCGGGTCGGAGCAGAGGTAGATGCGCGCGCCGGCGATGGGCTCGCCGCCGCGCACGAGCCGCCCGCGCAGGTGGCCGCTCGCCGGCGTCGCCTCCGGGAGCGTCGCGACGGTGCCCACCGCGGCCACTCGGCCGACGGAGGCGCGCGCGAGCTCGCGGATCGATCCCGCCTCGTAGAAGCGCTCGACGCGGGCGAGGTCCGGCGCGAGCGCGGCGATGCCCGCCTCGTTCGTGATCCACAGCCGCCCCGCTCCGTCCCACGCGAGCGCGCTCGAGGTGCGGGAGGGAACGCCCATGGCCGACAGCTCGATCGAGCGCGCCGCGCCGCCCGGGAGCCTGACGACGATCCGGCCGCCGTTCGGCCCGACCGCGAGCGTGCCGTCGCCGCGGTAGGCAGCGGTGAACCACACCCGACCGAATTCGGCGGGTGCGTCGATCTCCGTCGCCGTCCACGTCTCGCCGCTGCGCTCGAGGACACCGCCCGCGTGCAGCACCGCCACGCCGCGCGGCGCGGGCACGACCGCGAACGGCCTCGACGCTCCCGGCGGCGCCACCGGAGCGAACGCCGCGCCGGCGCGGCGCAGCACACGCCCGCTCACGACGACCCACGGCGCGCCGTCCGGATCGATCGCGAGTGATTCCAGCGCGCCGCCGCCGAGCTCCGCGAGCGTCGTGACCGACCACGCGGTGCCGTCCCAGACGCCGAGGCCGTGCACCGCGCGCACCCAGATCCGTCCGTCCGCGAGCGGCAGGATCTCGACCGGCTGTCGGAGCACGGGATCGAGCGCGATCGCCGCTCCGCCGCTCACGCGCTCGAGCGTCGGCCGCACCGGATCGCCGGCCGCCGCGTACACGGTGCCGTCGGGGCCGACGGCGAAGGACGAGCGCTCGAGGCCCATGCGCCGCCACCGCCCGTCGGCGTCGAGCCGCGCGAGACCGTCGCTTCCGCCGTCCTCCGCCGTGAGCGCGACGTACACGGCGTCGCCCGCCACGCCCGGGGCGGCCGTGCTCGGAGTCGCCGCCGGCGCAGCGGGGGCGTCCGCGCCCGGCGGCAGCGCGCCCACCGCCGTGCGCGGCGACGTGCCGCCTGGCGTGGCGCCCGGCGCGCGGCCCATCAGGCGCAGCTCCGAGATGCAGGTCTCCCTCCAGTCCGCGCGCGCGCCGGCCACGACGGAGGCGATCTCGATGCGATACGTGCCTCCGGGCCCGCTGACGGGGATCGACTGCAGCTCGCGCGACTCGACGTCGAGATCGAAGGCGCCGAGCTCGACGCCGTCGCGCAGGACGCGTACGCGCGAGACGCGGTGGTTGCCCGCGAAGAGCTCGGCCGAGCGGGTGAAGCCCACCGTCATCTCGATCGACGTCACGCTCGCGCTCTGCGGCACGCGCACGTCGATCCACGCGCCGGCGAGATCCTCGCTGCGCGAGTTCCACGCCGTCGCCGGGTCGCCGTCGACGAGGCGCGCGACCTGCGCCTCCTCGTCGCGGTACGCCGACGAGACGGCCACCGACGAAACCACCGCGTGCAGGAGGTCGATCCGTTCGCCGGGGTCCGCCGGCGCCGCCGCGAGAGGCGTGGCCGCCTCGCTCGGCGGCGCGGCGATCGACTCGGCCAGCCCCGGCTCGGGCGCCGGTCCGGGCTCGGGCGCGGGCCCGGACACCGGCCCTGGCTGCGGCAGCGGCCCCGGCGCCGGATCCTCACCGCCGCACGACGCCGCGACGATCGCCGACACCAGCACCCACCCCCGAGCGCGCGCGAGCCTGCCCATGCTCTGGACCTCCGCGCGCGATGATACTCGGTCCCGCGTCGGAGGTCGGGTCGGTCGCGTTCACCCGCGCACGGCGCCCGCGCAGGCCTCAGGCGCCTGCTCCGACGATCACGGCGGCGTCGAGCGCCCGCACCGCGCCGCCGCGCCCGCGGCTGAGGTAGGGGGCGCGCGCGAGGCGCGTCACGACCAGGCCGGCCGGCTCGAAGAAGCCCTCGACGAGCTCGGCGAGCGACGCCTCGAAGTCCTCGCCGCGGCCGGGGAGCGGCTCGTCCGGATCGACGGTGCCGCCGCCGCGGTCGACGTGCGGGCGCGCGGGCAGCGGCACGCTCGCGACGAGCACGCCGCCGGGCTCGAGCAGACGCAGCGAAGCGCAGAGGAGCGAGCGCGGGCGCTCGCAGCGATCGAGCACGTTCGACAGCGCGATCGCGTCGAAGCGACCGAGCGCGGGCGGGACCTCGCGCGCGAGGTCGACGACGTGGCACGCGAAGCCGAGGCGACGCAGCCGCCTCGCGAGCGCGCGCGAGACCTCGGTCGTGACGATCTCGGAGACGACGGCGCGCGCGTGCACCGTGACGTGGCCGGCGCCCGCCCCGACGTCGAGGAGGCGGCGGCGCGCTTCGCCCAGGAGATCGCGCCACGAGGCCTCGCCATAGAGCGCCATCGGGTGCGTGCCGAGCAGGCCGTCCGCGTCGAAGTCGCTGACCACGCGGCGGAGCGCGCCGTGGAGGGCGGCCCGCACGGCGCCGTGGCCGCGCCGCTCGCGCGCGAACGCCTCGACGTGAGCATCCTCGGGGAGCGGCCGGACGAGCCGCGCGAGCCGCGCAGGCAAGCGCTCTCGCCGCAGCTCTCTCACGCGCCGCCGCGGCTCCGACCGCGCGCGAGCGCCCCCGCGATCAGGTGCGCGAGGCGGATCGGCTCGGGCAAGAGACCTTGCACCCTCGAGTCGCGGAGCAGGCGCGCCGCCGCCGCGGCGCTCAGGCCCGCGCGCTGGACCCACACGCCCTCGATCGGCTCCATCGGCCCGGCGCGCTCGATCAGCCGCCACTTGCGGGCGCCGCCCGGCACCCGCGTCGCGAGCGCGCGGCGGATCGCCGCGAGGTCGGGGGCCCTGCGGGTGACGACGAGGACCGGCCGCGCGAGCCGCTCGGCGAGCGCGTGCAGGTCGATCACGTTGAACCCCGCGAGCGCGATCCCGTCGAGCAAGACGGCTTGCACATGCTCACGAAACGGCGAGCCCTCGAGCAGCGACGCGACGCGATCCGTCGCGTTCGCTCCGTCGCGGCGGGCCGCGCCGACGACGACTCCGTCGAGGCGGTGTCGCGTCAGCACGGTGCCCACGATCGGCACGTCGCCGCGGTGCCCCCGCGCGAACGGCGCGTCGTCGACGCCGAGGAGGTTCGAGAGCGCGCGCACTCAGCCTCGCGGGTGCACCACGACGCCGCCGACCACGCGGCTCTCCCACTTCGCCTTCAGCGCGTCGAGCACCGAGTCGAACGGAAACGCCGCGCCGACGCGGGGCGTGATCTTGCCCGCCTCCGCCCACGCCATGACGCGGTCGCGACGATCCGCGCGCATGCGCGGGTCGCGGTGGGCCGAGATCGCGGCCGGGCACCCGCGCACGTCGACGCTCTTCATCAGGATGAGGTTCGTCGGCAGGACGTTGACCTCGGCGGCCCCGCGGCCTCCCTTGCCCTTCGCGACCGACGGCGTCGCCGCCCAGCCGACGACCAGGAAGCGCGCGCCGAACGCGACGCAGCGCAGGCTCTCGACGGAGAGCGGCCCGCCGACCGGATCGTAGACGACGTCGACGCCGCGCCCGCCGGTCAGCGCCTTGACGGCGGGGCGCAGCGCCGCGAGGTCGCTCGTGTCGAGGACGTGGTCGGCGCCCTCCTCGCGGACCGCCTCGAGCTTGTCGGCGGAGCGGCCGGTGGCGATCACGGTCGCGCCGGCGAGCTTCGCGAGGTGCACGGCGGCGAGCCCCGTCGTGCCCGACGCGCCGTGCACGAGCACCACGTCGCCCGCGCGCACGTCGCCGCGGTGGAAGAGGCAGTGGTACGCCGTCTCGTACGCGCCGAGCAGCACGCTCGCCTGATCGAACGAGAGCGGCGCGGGCTTGGGCAGCACCGCCTCGCGGGGCGCGACCGCGTACGTCGCGAGCCCGCCCCAGCGCCGATACGCGCCGAGCGAGCGCGGGCCGGTGAGGAGGCCGTCCACGATCACCGCGTCACCGACCTCGACGCCGCGCGCCGCCTCGCCGCGCCACGCGATCGTGCCCGCGTACTCCATGCCCGGCGTGTACGGCGGCTCGGGGACGTGCTGGTACTGGCCGCTCGTCATCAAGAGATCGACCCAGCCCACGCCCGCCGACTCGACGGCGACGATCACGTCGCCGGGCGCGAGCGAGGCCGGATCGGGCGGCTCCTGCGGCTCGAGCGCGAGGTGGTGCTCGATCGCGTCGAGCGGCGTCGGTGCGAGCTCGCGCAAGACCGCGCGGCGACCCATCGGGAGCGACATGGGCCAGAGCGTAGCTTGACTCTGGCAGAACTCAGTTCATGATTCGATGAAATGACGGACCGAGGAATCGACTGCGGCCACGACCACGCGCCCCGCGCGGTCGCGCTCTCGGACGACGCCACGCTCGAGCGGGCGGCGGCGATCCTCGGCGCGATGGGCGACCCGGCGCGCCTGCGGCTGCTCGAGCGGCTCGCGAAGGGCGGCGAGCACTGCGTGAGCGAGCTCGCCGAGGCGGCGGGCGCGGGGATGTCCACCGTGAGCCAGCGGCTGCGCGTGCTGCACGAGCGACACCTCGTCATCCGCCGCCGCGAAGGGAAGCACGTGCACTACGAGCTCGCCGACGATCACGTCGCCGAGCTGGTCCTGGCGGCGTTGGACCACGCCGCCGAACAGAGAGGATGAGTACGATGAGCCACACCCCCCACGACGGCCCCCACGACCACACGCACGGCCCCGGCTGCGGGCACCCCGCGATCGAGCACGACGGCCACGTCGACTACTTGCACGACGGGCACCTGCACCACCCGCATGGCGACCACGTCGACGACCACCGCCTCGCGGTGAGCTCGGACAACCCCGCCGACTGCACGCCGAGCCACGACTGCGGCGCGCACGGCGACGAGCACGCGCACGGTCCCGGCTGCGGGCACCCGTCCGTCCCGCACGGCGACCACGTCGACTACCTCGTCGATGGCCACCTGCACCACCCGCACGGAGATCACTGCGACGATCACGGCGCGGTCAGCGCCGGGTGATCGAGCGCGCGCGCCGGCGGTCGGAGGTGGGCCGCGGGCGCCCGCGCGCCTCGCGTCGGTCCCGCGTTCGGCGCGGCGCGACACCCGAGATCCCGAACAAGGACGGGAGGCGGGCAGACCCGGAGACGGAGGAGAGTGCGCCCGCGAAGCGGGCGCGGATCGCGGGCGCGCAGCTCGAGAGAGCGAGGCGGGCGCGGATCTCGGCTCACAGCATCATGCCGTCGATCACGTCGACGTGCGGCGGATAGGCGGGCGCGCTCCGCGCGCGCTTGGCCTCGGTGAGCCGGCGCTGCTCCGCCGAAGGTCCGCCGTCCTGTGACGCCGCGAGCTCGGCGGCGGGGACGGCGCGCGACTCCGGCTGCGGCGGCGCGGGCGCGTCGAGCGCGACGGGGTCCATCGGCGGGCCCACGCTCGGGCCGGCCTCGAGCGCGATCTCCTCGGGGGCGCCGCCTCCGGAGGCGCTGCACCCGAGCGTGAGCGCGGCGGCGAGCACCACCGGGCCAGCCCAGCGGGGCGCGGCGGCGGTCTCGGGCACGAACCACGGCTCCCCCGTCTCGCGGTCGACGGCGAGCCGCCCGCACACCGGGCCGACGAGGCCGCGGCGCACCGCCTCGGCGCGCGCCCGCGTCATCGACGAGAAGTCGATCAGCGTCCGATCGCAGCGCGCGCAGTGCCGGCCCTCGGGGCGCGGCGCCATCTCTTCCCACGGCTCGGGGCACGGCGAGGGGATGCGGAAGTCCACGGCGACTCCGACCTCGCGCGAGGTCACGCGCCTTGGGTCACTCGCGCGGCCCGCTCGGATCGTCGACCGAGACGAGCGGCGAGAAGAAGTTGTCCTTCTTCACGTACTCGTCGACGCGGAACGCGAACTTGTAGCTCGGCGCCGCGCGCTGGTTGCAGTCCGTCCGCTCGCAGAAGCGGCACGTCGTCCCGACGGGGACGCTCATCTTCACCGGATCGACGAACGGCATGTCGTCGGCGTAGACGAGGTGCTTCGCGTCGTCCGCGTGGGTGCCCAGGCCGATCGCGTACACCGTGCCGTGGGTGAGCGAGCCGCGCGACGGCTCGCTCGAGACGCGCGCGAAGCAGAAGTAGCGCGAGCCGTCCGGGAAGACCGAGTACTGCCGGTGGATGGTGTGCGGCGTCATGAACGCGCCGTGCACCGCCCACTTCGGACACGAGCCCGTCCCGTGCGGAAACTTGAGCCCCGTCGACGAGTAGCGCTTCGAGATGTTCCCGGCGAGGTCGACGCGCAGGAAGTGGAGCGGCACGCCCGGCCGCTCCGGATCGCCGAGGTTGCAGAGCCGGTGCGCCACCGTCTCGTAGCTCGAGCCGAAGATCGTCACGAGCCGCTCGACGTCGTAGCGCGTGCGGATCACCTGCTCGTAGAACGGCCGGTACGGCAGGAGCAGCGCGCCGGCGAGGTAGTTCGCGAGGTGGATCTTCAAGAGGCGCCCCGTCTCGGAGTGCCGCGCCGGGTGGTCGACCGCGATCGTCTCGTGCAGGCGCTCCTGGTCGAGCAGACGCAGGCCGATGGTGTGCGCGAGCTGGAACTTGCGGCGATAGGCGGGCACGTCGAAGGACATGCGCAGGCGCCCGCGATCGGGATCGAAGCGGCGGATCACGCTCGACGAGGCGTCGTCGTCGACGTCGACGAGCTCGACCTCGACGCCGAGGTGCGCGCGGAGCGTGCGCACGAGCTCGTCCGTCGTGACGCGGTCGCGCAGCCCGGTCTCGGCGCGGAACGCGTCGGCCCGCTCCTCGAGGATCGGGAAGTAGTTCCCGTGCGCCTCGAGGAAGTCGGTCACCTCGTCGAAGGGGCTGTAGTCGAAGTCGAGATCGCCGCCAGCGGGCTCGTCGCGCTCCCGCCGCGCGAGATCGCGCAGGAGGTGATCGAGCTGCCCGCGCGTGTTCTTGTAGAGGTTGAACAGCGCGGTGATCGTCGTGGCGACCTTGGGCTCGGCGCCCATCGACGCGAGGTCCTCGCGGCTCAGGCTGAGCGTGCGCAACAGCGGCTCGTCGAGCAGCCGCGCGAGGCCCTCCTCGACGCGCGGCTCGCCGAGGCTGACCATGAACTCCTCCATCCCGACGCCGTAGATCTCCAGCGCCGAGAGCAGGAGCGGCAGCTGGACGGGCCGCTTCCCCTTCTCGATCAGGCTCAGATATGCGGCGGACACGCCGAGCTCGCGCGCGACCTCGCCCTGCGGCAGCGCGCGCTCGAGGCGCAGCTCGCGCAGGCGCCGGCCCATGTTGTCGTGGCGCCCCTTCACTTCCGGCCGACTTTACGTCTAGAGTTCCGGCCCCGCACACGCTCCGTGGCGACAGCCGCGGAAACGAGAGAAGAGAAGAGAGAGGAAACGATGGCCATCACCCTTCCCGAGCTTCCCTACGCCAAGGACGCGCTCGCGCCCCACATCTCCGAGCGCACGCTCGAGTTCCACTACGGCAAGCACCACGCCGGATACGTCACGAAGCTCAACGCGGCGATCGACGAGGACCCCTCGCTCGCCGGCAAGAGCCTCGACGAGCTCGTCCGCACGACCAAGGGCGGCGTCTACAACAACGCCGCGCAGATCTGGAACCACACGTTCTACTGGCAGAGCATGAGCCCCAAGGGCGGCGGCGCGCCGCGCGGCGCCATCGCCGACGCGATCGACGCCAGCTTCGGCAGCTTCGACAACTTCAAGGCCGCGTTCACGAAGGCGGCCGGCGGCCACTTCGGCAGCGGCTGGGCCTGGGCGGTCAAGGACGGCGAGCGCGGAGTGAAGGTGATCGAGACCCACGACGCGATCTGCGCGATGGGCATCGGCGAGTCGCCCCTGCTCGTCTGCGACGTCTGGGAGCACGCGTACTACATCGACTACCAGAACGCGCGCCCGAGCTACATCGAGGCGTGGTGGAACCTGGTCAACTGGGACCACGCGAACGCGCAGCTCTGATTGGCCACCCCCTCGACGACGGTCTCCCTCGGGGAGCCTTGGACGCTCGACGCGCTCGGCCGGATCGCCTCCGGCCGAGCGTCCGTCGTGTTCGGCGCCGAGGCGCGCGCGCGGGTCGCGCGGGCCCGCGCGGTCGTGGACCGGCTCGCGAACGCGGGCGACGAGGCCCCGAACGTCTACGGCGTGAACACCGGCTTCGGCGCGCTCGCCGAGACGCGCATCGCCGCCGATCAGGTGCGCACGCTCCAGCGCAACCTCGTGCGCAGCCACGCGTGCGGGGTCGGCGACGACCTCTCGACCGACGCGGTCCGCGCGATGATGGCGCTGCGTGCGCAGACGATCGCGATGGGCTGCTCGGGCGCGCGGCCCGAGCTCGTCGACCTGCTCGTCGCGATGCTGGAGCGCGGCGTGGTGCCGCGCATTCCGTCGCAGGGCTCGGTGGGCGCGAGCGGAGACCTCGCGCCGCTCGCGCACCTCGCGCTCGTGATGATCGGCGAGGGCGAGGCGGACGTCGGGGGCCGCAAGATGAGCGGGGCCGAGGCCCTGCGCGAGGTGGGGCTCGACCCGGTGACGCTCGAGGCCAAGGAGGGGCTCGCGCTGATCAACGGCACGCAGCTCATCGTCGCGGTGGGCGCGCTCGCCATCCTCGAGGGCGAGCGGCTCGCGACGCACGCGGACCTCGTCGGCGCGATGAGCCTCGAGGCGCTGCAGGGGAGCGCGCGCCCGTTCGACCCGCGCATCCAGGAGGTCCGGCCTCACCCCGGCCAGGCGCTGACGGCGGCGAACCTCCGCGCGCTGCTCGCGGACAGCGAGATCATGGAGAGCCACCGGGACTGCAAGAAGGTGCAGGACCCCTACTCGCTGCGCTGCATGCCGCAGATCCACGGCGCGACGCGCGACGCTCTCGCCTACGCCCGCGCCGTGTTCGAGCGCGAGATCGTGGCGGCGACCGACAACCCGCTCGTGTTCGCGGAGACGGGCGAGATCGTGAGCGGCGGGAACTTCCACGGGCAGCCCCTGGCGATCGCCATCGACACGGCCGCGATCGCGATCGCCGAGCTCGCGAACGCGTCGGAGCGGCGGATCGAGCAGCTCGTGAACCCCGCCCTCTCGAGCGGCCTGCCCCCGTTCCTGGCGCCGCACACCGGGCTCGACTCGGGCTTCATGATGGCGCAGGTGACGGCCGCGGCGCTCGTGAGCGAGAACAAGGTGCTCTGTCATCCGTCGTCGGTGGACTCGATCCCGAGCTCGGCGGGCAAGGAGGACCACGTGTCGATGGGCAGCATCGGCGCGCGCAAGGCGCGGCAGGTCGCGACCCACGTCCGGCGGGTCCTCGCGATCGAGGCGCTCGTCGCCGCGCAGGGGCTCGATCTGCGCGCGCCGCTCCGGGCAGGCGTCGGGGTCCGCGCGGCGCAACGGGCGTTGCGCGCTTCGATCCCGACCCTCACCGAGGATCGCCCCCTCTACCGGGACATCGAGCTCGCGACCCAGATGCTCACCGAGGGGGCGCTCGTCGAGGCCGCCGAGGCCGCCACCGTGCCCCTGCATTGAGCGGATCTCGGTAGAATTCTGCGGTTGTCCCCGATATCGTACGCCTCACTCGATGCCGACGACCGAAGAGCGGATCGATGCCCTCCGCGCGGAGCTCGACGCCACCGCGGACAGCGAGCGGCGAGCCGTGGTCCAATACGAGATCGGGCACCTGACCCAGCACGCGCTCGGCAACGAGGCGCAGGCCGTCCGGGAGTACCTCTCCGCGTACAACCACGACCCGCACTTCCGGCCGCCGCTCTTCGCGCTGTTGACCCTCTTCGAGCGCCGGCGCTCGATCAAGAACCTCCTGCGCCTCTACGACGCCGAGGCGCGCAGCGCGACCAACCCGCGCGAGGCCGCGTCGGCGCTCGCCAACCGCGCGGTGTTGATGAGCGACCAGCTCGGCGAGCCGGAGGAGGCGCAGAAGCTCCTCGCCACCGCGTTCGAGCAGGCGGCCGAGGCGCCCGATCTCGCGCTGCTCTACGAGCACGAGCTCCTCGCGGCGGGCCGCACCGACGTGGCCATCGCGGTGACCGAGGCGCGCGCGGACCTCGTGCGCGACCCGGTGCTCGCCACGCTGTTGCGGCTCGAGGTCGCCCGCGACCGAGAGGCCGCCGGCGACGTGGACGGCGCGATCGCCGCCCTGCGCGAGGCGCTCTCTCGACCCGCCGCGCGCTGGCGCGTGCTCGGTGAGCTCGAGCGGATCGCGCGCCGCGCCGGGCGCCCGGTCGAGCTCGCGGCGGCGCTCGAGGCGCAGGCGCGGCTCGCCGTCGCCGCCGGCCGCGGCGAGGACCGCGGCCAACGCTCCGGCGCGTTCTCGGTCCAGCGCGTCTCGGACGAGCCCGCGGCCGGCGCGCGGGCCGCCGCGCTCTACCGAGACGCGGCGCGCCTGCGCAACACGGCGCTCGCGGACCCGGAGGGCGCGCGGCGCCTCTACGAGGAGGCGCTCGCGCTCCGCCCGGACGACGCGCTCTTGCGCTACGAGCGCATGCTCGCGTGCGAGCTCGCGGGGGACCTCGACGCGGCCGCGGAGGAGGCGACGCGCTTCCTCGACGCGGGGGCCGAGGGGCCGCTCGCCGCCTCGCTGCACTTCCGCCGCGCCGAGCAGGCGCAGGCGCGCGGAGACGCCGAGCTCGCGCGCGAGTCGCTGAAGAAGGGGCTCGAGGCCGACCCGGGCTCGGTCGTGCTCGCGACCATGTTCGACGATCTCGCGCGCGCGACCGGCGCGCTGCCCGAAGCCCACGCCCGGCTCGTCGCGGCCGCGGAGGGCGCCGAGGGCGAGGCGCGCGCCCACCTCCTCTTCGAGGCGGGCGACGTCGCCGCCTACGGCCTCGGGGACGCGGACGCGGCGCGCACCGCGTACCTCGGCGCCGCCGCGGCGTCCGGGGACCCGACGCCGATCCTGCGCGAGGGCCTCGTCGCCGCGCAGCGCCTCGGGGACGCGAACGGCGCCGCCGCGTTCTGCCGTGGCCTGCTCGCGCGCGAGCTCGACGACGAGGAGCGCAGCGCGCTGCTGCGGGACACGCTCGAGCTCGAGCGCCTCGTGCTCGAGGACCGCGAGGCCGCGGCCGCGACCGAGGAAGCCGCGCTCGGCGCGCCGGCCGCGCGCAAGTGGGCGCCGGACCTCGTGCGGGTCGACGCCGCGCTCGGCGGCGATCTCGCGTTGCTCGCGCGCGCCCACCGCGCCCTCGCCGAGCGCGCCGACGACGACGAGACGACCGCGGCCCACCTCTCGGCCGCCGGCCGCGCGCTCGCCCGCGCCGGGCAGGACGAGGGCGCGATCGAGGCCCTGCGCGCCGCGCTCGCGAAGTCGCCCGGGCACCCGTACGCGATGGCGCTCCTCGAGGAGGTGCTGCGGGCGCGCGGGGACGCCGAAGAGGTCGTGCGCCTCCTGCGCGAGGCAGCCGAGCGCTCCGACGGGCCGCGCGCCGCCGAGACGCGGCTGCTCCTCGCCGGCGCCGCCGCCGAGGCGGCGGACGACGTCGAGCGGGCGATCAGCGCCTACGAGGAGGCGGCCGAGCGAAGCCCGGCCTCGCTCGCGCCCGTGCTCGCCCTGCGCCGCCTCGCCGAGTCGCGCAAGGACCCGCAGCTCCTCTTGCGGGCGCTCGAGGCGCTCAGCCAGCGCGAGCGGGCGGCGGGCGCGCCCGGTCGCCACACGCTCGCGCTCGCCGAGCACTACGACCTGATCAGCGGCAAGCCGGAGCTCGCCGAGGAGCCGCTCCGCGAGGCGCTGCGCGGCAAGCTCGCGCTCGCCGCCGCCGTCGACCTCGCGCTCGTCCCGATCCACGGCGGCGACGCGACGCGCCTGGCCGGGCTCGAGCGCCTGCTCGCCCAGGCGGGCCCCGAGGCGCGGCCCGGCATGCTGCGCGAGGCGGCGAGCGCCGCGCTCGCGGTCGGGGATCACCCGAAGGCGCGCGCGCTGATCGCGGAGCTGCGCGAGGTCGCGCCGCGCGATCGCTGGGCGGGCCTCGGGGCGCTCCGGCTCGCCGCGCGCGCGCCGGACGAGCGCGCGATGCGCGCCGAGGCGTGGACGAGCCTCGGCCGCGCGACGGACGATCCCGCGGCGGCGGCCGAGCTCGTCAACCACGGGCTCCGAGCCCAGGTGATGCGCGCAGGCTCCGAGGCGGTCGACGACGCGGTCATGGTCGCCTACGAGGTGCTCTCGCTCGCGCCCGAGTCGCTGCACGCGGCGGTCGCGCTCGACGAGGCGCTCTCGGCGGGCGACGATCCGGAGGGCCGGGCCGAGGCGCTCGGCGCGTGGCGCGCCCACGCGGGCGAGGCCGGGCGCGCGGCGCTCGAGCTCGCGGAGGGCCGCGCGCTCGCCGCCGCCGGCCGCCCGCGCGAAGCGCTCGAGATCCTGCTGCGCGTCGCCGTCGCCGATCCCGACGACCTCGCGAGCTGGGAGGCGGTGCGCGTCTGCGCGCGCGAGGCCGGCGCGTGGGCACCGCTCGTCGAGGCCTGCGATCGCATGGCGCACCTGGTGGACGACGACGAGCTCAAGGTGCTGCTCTGGGAGGAGTCCGCGGCGGTCCTGATGGACGCGCTGAAGGAGGACGATCGCGCCGAGCGCCGGCTCCAGCGCGTGCTCGCGATCGACGCGCGGCGTCCGATCGCCTACGGCCGCATGCACGACCTCTTGGCCGAGCGGGGCGACGACGAGGGGCTCCTCGCCCTCGTCAGCCACCGCATCGGGCTGCTCGATGATCCCGAGGAGCTCTGCAAGCTCTACTACGAGCAAGCTCGCTTGCTTCGCTCATTCGGGCGCCGCGAGGCCGCGCTGACCGCGCTCGACAACCTCCTGATGCTCGACGAGAGCCACGTCGGCGGGCTCGCGCTGATGGTCGAGGTCCAGGTGCAGGCGGAGAACTGGGCCGGCGCGGTCGACGCGCTGCAACACCTCGCCGCGGCGAACGACGTGCCGGGCGCGCAGCGTCGCATCGCGCGCCTCGGCGCGGCGGACTTCCTCGACAACCGGCTGGCCAACCCCGCGGGCGCCCTCGCCGAGCTCGACGCGCTCCACGCTGCGGGCCTCGCCGACATCGAGATCTACGAGCGGATGGCGACCATCGCCGAGCGCCTCGGCAAGTTCGACGCCGCGATCGAGGCGCTCGGGCACGGGGTCGAGAGCGCGCCGAGCGCGGGGATCGCCGCCCGGCTCGAGCGCCGCGCGGGCGCCCTGCACCTCGAGGAGCGCGGCGATCCGGCCGCCGCCGCCGACGCCTACCGGCGCGCGCTCGCGCTCGCGCCGACCGACGTGCGCGCGGGGGAGGCGCTCGCGCGCATCCTGCCCGAGAGCGAGCGGGTCGAGATGAGCCTCAACGTCGAGCGCAGCGTGCGCCAGGCGCTGATGCGCGACCCGTTCGACGCGAAGCTCCTGCGCTCGCTCGCCCGCACCGGCGCGTGGCGCGGAGACGAGGCCCTGCAAGACGCCGTGCTCGGTGTGCTCGTCGCGATCGGGCTCGCGAACGAGCAGGAGGTCGAGGCCTGGACCGCGTCGCCGCCGCGCGCCGCGCCGCACGCCGCCCTCGACGACGCCGCGATCACGCGCCTGGCCGGCCCGCTGATCGCGAGCCCCGCGCACCGGCTCGCCGCCGCGCTCGCCGAGTGCACCGAGGAGATGGACGGGCTCGAGCCGAGCGGCTTCGGCCTCGGCCGCGGCGATCAGGTGAAGTCCGACACGCCGCTGCGCAACGAGCTGCGCCTGCTCGGCGGGATGTTCGGCCTGCCCGCGGCGGAGCTCTTCTCCGGTGGGCCCGAGCCCACGCGGCTCGACCTCGCGCCGCGCTTCAAGGGCGCGCCGACGTGGATCACCGGCGCGGCGGTCAGCGCGCCGCTCACCCGGGACCAGCGCTTCACGGTGGGCTGGCTCGCGTTCGGGGCGCGGCTCGGCGTCGCGCCGTTCGTGCGCCGCGGGCCGATCGGCGCCTCGCTCGCGATCTTCGCCGGCGCCGAGGCCGCCGAGGCGCCGCTGCCCGCCGGTCAGGGCCGGCCCGGGCTGGAGGACACGCGCAAGCGGATCTACAAGGCGATGCCGCGCCGCGTGCGCAAGGCGGTGCCCGAGCTCGTGCGCACGCTAGGGGACGACGGCCGCGGGATCGACGCGTGGGCCGCCGGCCTCGCGCGGCTCGCGCACCGCGCGGGCGCCCTCGCCGCGAACGATCCCGGGATCGCGCTCGCGCGCGTCCTGGGCGACATGCCGCGGGTGGAGACGGTGCGCGCCTCCGCCGACGCGATGGACATCATCTCGTTCTGGCTCTCGCCGGACTGTTGCGCGCTCCGGCGGCGCCTGGGGCTCGTGACGTGAGCGGCGACGACGACGGCTTCGATCTCGACGATCTGAACCTCGACGACTGGGTCGAGGATCTCGACGCGCACGCGGAGGCCGAGAGCGCGCCGATGCCGCAGCGCACGGCCCCGCAGGCGCCGGCGCGCCCGCTCTACGAGCCCCCGCGGCCGGACGCGCCGATCCAGCGGCCGCCGCCTCGGCCGGCGCCGATCCAGGCGCTCGACGACGACGACGATGACGACGACGACGACATCGAGTCGACGCGGATCGCCGCGATCCCGCAGGAGCTCATCAACTCGCTCGTGAGCCCCGAGCGGCAGCGGGAGACCGCACGCCCACCCGCGGGCGTGGCCGCGCCCGCGGCGCGAGCGCCGGCGGCGCCCGCGGCCATCGACATGGACCTCGACGGCCTCCTCGACTCCCTCGGGAGCTCGAGCTCGTCGACCGTGATCATCGACTCCTCGGACGAGCTCGATCCCTTCGCGGAGGACGACGAGGACGCCCGAGAGGACGACGATCTCGTCTCGAGCTTCGCGCCGCCGCGGCGCGCGAACCTCTCGAGCGACGCCGGGGTGCTCGGCCTCGACGAGAGCGAGCTGCGCGCCCTGGGCTCCCCCAAGGGAGACGACGTGCTCGGCCTGGACGCGCCGGACCGGCCGGACGCGGCGTCCGCGGCGCCCGCAGCGCCAGCGGAGCCCGCGCCTCCGAGCGGCGAGGGCCCCCTCCCGCGCCCCGGCGAGGAGGTGACCCGCCCGCGCCTGCCGGGCAAGCTCGGCGCGCTCTCCCAGCGCCTCAAGCCACGCACGTCCGGGGTGCCCGCCGTCCCCGGGCCCCCCAAGCCCGTGCCGAAGCCGGGCGCGAAGCTGCCCCCGCTCCCGCGCCCGGGCGCGCTCCCGCCGCGCCGCCCCGGCGCGCTCCCAGCGCTGCCGCGGCCGGGCGACCTCGCGGTGGCGAAGGGCGCCCAGCCCGAGGCGCCGGAGACCGCCGACGCGCACGACCGCCCGACCCCGGTGCCGTCCGCCGAGCCGCCGACGGGGGCGCGCGCGCCCGGCGGCGACCTCGACGCCGATCTCGACCAGCTGCTCGACTCGAGCCCGCCCTCCGGCGCCGCGCCGGACTCGGATGAGCGCGAGAGCCGCGAGCTCATCGTCGACGGCTCCCCCGGCGCCGCGCCCGCCGCGGACGAGGGCGAGAGCGGCGTCATGCGCGTCCCCGAGGCCGAGGCGGACGACAGCGGCGTGATGCTCGTCGCCGGCCCGAGCGCGCCCGAGAGCGACGAGATGACCCTCGTCGCGGCGGACGAGGGGGAGAGCGGCGAGATGGTCGTCGCCGCAGCTGGCGACGACGGCGACTGGGACGAAGACGAGCTCGCCGCCATCGAGGCGGCGGAGCGCGAGGCCGAAGCGCAAGCCCGCGAGGCGCGCGATCGTGGCGCCGAGGCGGCGCGCCGCTCGGTGCGCAGCCGCAAGCCGCGCGACGAGCACTTCCCCATGGTCGGCGACGGTGGCGAGGCGCTGCGCCTGCGCCGCCGGCTGCTCGAGAAGATGGCCGAGGCGCGCGACGGTGAGCTCGCGGCGCGGCTCCACGTCGCGGCCGCCGAGATCGCCGAGCAGCTCGGCGAAGCCGACGACGCCCGGGCGCTCTACGAGGAGGCGCTCGAGGAAGCCCCGGACGACGTGGTCGCCCTGCGCGCGCTGCGGCGCGACGCGGCGCGGCGCGGCGCGTGGGATCGGCTCGCGGAGCTCTTCGAGGCCGAGGCGGAGCTCGAGCTCTCGGCGTGGGAGCGCGCGACGGCGCTGACCGGGCTGGCGGAGCTCCACCTCTCGCGCCGCGACGACGCCGCCGCCGCCGAGAAGGCCGCGCTCGCGGCGCTCGAGATCCAGCCGAGCTCGATCGTCGCCGCGCTCCTCGTCGCCGAGGCGCGCTGGCGCCAGGACAAGGCGGCCGAGGCGCTCGCCCCGCTCGCGGCGCTGCGCTCCGTGTGGGACGACCCCGACGCGCGCGCAGCCCTCGCGATCGAGGAGGCGCGCACGAAGGAGTCGGCGGGAGACCGCGAGGGCGCGCGCGAGCTCTTCACCTGGGCCAACGAGGTGGACCCGGAGGCCCTCGACGGTTGGTTCGGCCGCGCCCGGACGTCGAGCCGCAAGGACGCCGATCCGAAGGGCGCCGCGGAGGCGCTCGAGACGATCGCCGCCTACTGCGTGGGCACGCCGCTCGCCGAGGCCGTCGCCACGCGCGCGAGCCGCGTCGCGACCAGCCTGGTGGGCGACCCCGCGCTCGGCGTGCGCTTGCTCGAGGGCGCGATCGGCGTGGCGGGCTTGCAGGCGCGCGCGGAGGCGGCGCTCCAGACCGACGACCGCGCGCTCTGGATCCAGACCGTCGAGGCCTGGGCGAGCGCGGCCGGCGGCACCGACCGCGCGCTGGCCCTCGTGCGCCTCGCCGAGATCCGCGCCGGGCAAGGCGACCTCGACGGCGCCGAGGCCGCGCTGCGCGACGCCGCGCTCGCGGACGGGAGCCTCGGCACCATCCGCGTCGTGCGCGAGGTGATCGCGCGGCGGAGCGGGGACGTGGAGCGCCTCGTCGACGCGGCCGAGGGCGGCGGCGCGCTGGCGCGAGCGGCGCGCCTCGCGCGGGACCCGGACGCGCTCACCCTCGAGCGCGAGCTGCTCGATCAGGCGGTCGCCGAGGGACAGGCCCTGGTCGCCGCCGACGTCCTCGAGCTCGACGTCGCCGCCGCGCAGGGAGACGAGACGGGCGTCGACGTGGCCCTGCGCCGGCAAGCGGATCGCGTGCCGCCCGAGCAGCGCATCGGCTCGCTCCTCGTGATGGCGGAGCGCGCGATCGAGCGCGACCAGCTCGACGCGGCCGAGACGCTCCTCTCGGAGGCGCGCCAGATCCTGCCGGGCGATCCGCTGGTCTTGCGGCCGCTCGGGCGTCTCGCGACGCGCCGCGACGCGCGCGACGCCGCGGCCTTCTGGCTGGAGGAGGCGAGCGTCGCCGCCGGGCCGCGCGCCGCGCACGCGGCCACGCAGGCAGGCCGCATCCTCGCGGCCGCGGGGCACGACGCGATCGGCGCGCACCGCCGCGCGCTCGAGGCGGTGACCGGCTACCGCCCCGCCGCCTGGGCGCTGCGGCCGCTCGCGATGGAGGCGGGTGACGCGCTCACCCTCGGCGAGCTCTACGAGCAGCTCGCCGACACCGCGGCGAGCCCCGCCGAGGAGGCCGCCCACCTCGTCCGCGGGGCGCTGCTGCGCGCCGACGCGGATCCGGCGAGCGCGGGCGCCTTGCTCGAGCGCGCGCGCGCCAAGGCGCCGGAGGATGCCGTCCTCTCCAGCCTGATCCTGCGGCTGGCCGGCACGACCTCGCCGTCGGAGCGCGCCAAGATGCTCGTCCGCGCGGGGGAGCACGCGCCCGCGGATCTGGCGCGGGTGTTCCGGCTGCAGGCCTCGGCCGCGTTCGAGGAGGCGGGTGAGGCGGCGACCGCGGCGGCGGAGCTGCGCCGGGTGGCCGAGGCGCACCCCGACGATCCCTACGTCCGCGCCGCGCTCGACCGCGTGGAGATCGCGGCGGGCGAGGTGGCACGCGTCGCGAGCCGCCGCTTCGACGAGCTGAAGGCGGCGACGACCGACGAGGCGAAGACGGCCGCGCTCGAAGCGCTCGCCCGGCTCGACCTCGATCACCGCAACGACCCCGCGAGCGCCGCGCTCTCGCTCCAGGCGCTCCTCGAGATCTCGCCCGGGCACCTGCCGAGCCTCCGCACGCTCCAGCGCTACTTCGCCGGACAGCGGCGCACGGAGGACGCGGCGCAGGTGGTCGGCGGCCTCGCGCGGCACCTCGACGAGGGGCCCGACGTCACCTCGCACCTGCGGCTCGCCCATCGCCTCCTGCTCGCCGATCCCGAGGCGCCCGGGGAGGCGCCCGACGAGCTCGTGTTCGAGGTGAGCGAGCGCGCCGAGCTCGACCTCTGGCTCGCGCCCCGGCTCCTCGAGGTCGCCCGCGTGAAGGGAGACGTCGAGCGACAGCGCCGCGCGCTCTCGGCGCTCTCGACGCTGCTCGGCGCCGCGGACGAGCGCGCCGCCGCGCGCCTGCGGGCGGCCGAGCTCGAGGAGGGGGACGCCAAGCTGGCGCTCCTGCGCGACGCCGCGCACTCCTCGCCGACGCACCCGCTCACCGGCGAGCTGCTCGCGCTCGCGTGCGAAGAGGCGGGCGATCGCGCGGGCGCCGCGGCGGCCTGGGAGCTCGCCGGCGACGCCGCGGCGGTCGCGCGCCACGCGGCGCGCGCGTTCTACGCGGCGGGCGTGCACTGGCAGGAGATCGGCGAGCTCGAGAAGGCGCGCGCGGCGCTCGCGCGCGCGAGCGAGCGCGACGTCACCTACGAGGACGTGTTCGACCGCCTCCACGGCCTCCTGACGGACGCGGACGACAAGGCGGGGCTGGCCGATCTCTACGCGGCGCGCCTCGCCGTGGGCGGCCCGGACGACGAGCTCTACGCGCTCTACATGAAGCAAGCCGATTTGCGCGTGCAGATCCAGGATCTCGCGGGCGCGAAGGCGGCGCTCCGCGCGGCGATCGCGCTGCGCGCCGAGGACGTGGACGCGCTGCGCAAGCTCGCGGACGTCAGCCTCGAGGACGAAGACTGGCGCGGCGCCGCCGAGGTCCTGATCCGCATCGCGCGGGTCCGCAAGGAGCGCGAGGAGCTGCGCTGGGTGTTCTTCACGCTCGGCGACATCTACGACCGCCACATGCCCGACCCCTCGCGCGCGGAGGCCGCGTACAAGCGCGTGCTCAAGCTCTTCCCGCGCGACCTGCCGGCGATGGAGCGGCTCGCCGCCCTCTACGTCGGCCAGCGGGCGATCGCGCAGGCCGCGGAGGTGCTCGAGGAGCTCGCCAAGGTCGAGATCGACTCGGAGCGCAACCTCGCGCACCGGCTCCAGCTCGCGGGCCTCTACGAGGAGGCGGGCGACGCGCGCAAGACCGAAGCGACGCTCGAGGAGGCCCGCCGGCACGCCGCGACGGACCTCGTCGTGGTCCGCGCGCTCGCGGACTTCTACCACCGGCAGAAGGCGGACGCGGCGCTCGCGATGCACCTGCGCCGCGCGGTGAACGACTTCCGCCACGCGATCGAGTCGGACCTCGGCGACGCCGCGGCGTGGCCGGGGCTCGTCGAGGTCCTGCGCTGGGGCAACCACCTCGACGCGGCGTCCTGCGCCGCCTCCGCGGCGTCGGCCGCGGGGACCTCCCTCGACCCCGAGGCGGCCAAGCTCGTCGACGCGCGCGGGAGCGCGGCCGGCGCGGGCGCTCGCGCGGCGGCCGGCGCCCTCGACGAGCTCTTGGCGCCGCCCGCCCTCAGCCCGGCCACCCGCGCGGTCTTCCGCCTCGCGGGCGAGGCGCTCGAGAAGTCGCTCCCGCTCGACCTCAACGCCTACCGCGCCGAGAAGATCGACCGGCGCGACACGACGATCCGCCCGCTCGCAGCGGAGGTCGCCCGCTGGTTCGGGATCGGCGACGTCGAGCTCTACGTGACCGCCGCGGCGCCGCGCGTCTGCGTCCCGGTCTTCAGCAACCCGTGCACGATCCTGCTCGGCGCGGAGCTGCTCGCGATCACCGACGAGCGCGAGAAGCTGTTCGTGCTCGCGCGCGCGCTCAAGATCGCGAAGTCGCAGCTCTCGATCGCGGTGCGCGCACAGCCCCTCGAGGTCGTCACCCTCGTCGGCGGCCTCGTCCACTCCTTCGACCAGCACCACATGCCCGCGGGCGTCGATCCGGCGCACGTCGCCGAGGCCGCGCGGCGCGTCGTGCGCAACCTCGTCCGGCGCGGCCCGGACGAGCTCGGCCCGCTGGTCTTCGAGATGGCGGGGCGGCCCGGCTACGATCCGGCGCAGCTCGCGATGGCCGCGTCGCAGTGGGGCAACCGCGTCGCGCTGCTCGCCGTCGGCTCGGTGCCCTCGGCGGTCAGCGCGCTCGCCAAGCTCAGCGGCGAGCGCGAGCTCCCGGCCGATCCCACCGCGCGCGTCGCCATGCTCCAACGCTTCACCGAGGCCGCGGATCTCCTGCGCTTCGCGATCTCGGACGTCTACTTCGACGCGCGGCAGCACGTCCGAGGCGGCGCCGGAGGCTGAGCGTGCGGGTCGGACTGCTCGGCCCGGCGCGCGGCGACGCAGAGGCGGCGCGGGAAGCGATCGAGTTCCTCCTCGGCGACGCCGAGGTCGACCAGGCGATCTACCTCGGCGACGATCGCGAGGCGCTCGACGCGCTGCTCGAGCGCTGGGCGGCCGAGGTCTTCGGCGAGCGCTACTGCGACGACGCGTTCCTGCGCCGCGCGGCCGAGCTGGCCGAGCGCGGCGAGCCCGACGCGATCGAGGGGCTGCTGCGGCGCGAGGCGTGGGTCAAGAAGCTCGGGCGCATCCGCGAGCTGCCGGACCCCCCGGCGCGCGCGGTCGAGATGATCGCCGACCGCATCCTCCTGGCCGTCTACGACAAGTCCATCCTCGACGAGGAGGACATCGCGAACGCGCAGGTCATCGTGTACGGGCGCGCGGAGGAGGCGGAGCTGCGCCGCTTCGGCACCCGCTACTTCCTCACGCCGGGCCCGCTGAGCGCGGGCCGCGTCGCCGTGCTCGAGACGGAGGGCTCGGGCGAGGTCGCGGCGGCCCTCTTCGAGACGAGCGGCGTGCCCGTCTGGCGCCAGCCCCTCGCGCGCCGCAGCGGCAAGGTCAACGTGCTGAAGTGACCGCGCCGGCGACGCCTTCGATCGCCCTCTTCGGGGGGAGCTTCGATCCGCCGCACGTCGGGCACGTGCTCGCGGCGACGTGGGCGCTCTCGACCGCGGCGATCGACGAGCTCGTCGTGATGCCGGCCTTCGATCACGCCTTCGACAAGCCGCTGACGCCGTTCGCGCACCGCCTGCGGATGGCCGAGCTCGCGTTCGCCCCGCTCCGCGCGGTCACGGTGAGCGACCTCGAGGCGCGCCTGGGCGGCGCGAGCTACACGGTGCGCACGCTCGAGCACCTGCGGCAGGAGCGCCCCGACGCGTCGTGGCGGCTGCTCGTCGGGACCGACCTCGTGACACAGATCCCGCGCTGGCACGAGGGCCACCGGATCCCGTCGCTCGCCGGCCTCGTCGTGGTCGGACGCGGCGGCTTCGAGCGCGGCGAAGAGGATCTCCACATGCCCGAGGTGAGCTCGAGCGAGGTGCGCCGGCGGCTGCGCGCGGGCGAGCCCGCCGAGGCGCTCGTCCCGCGCGAGGTCCTCGGGTACATCGCCGAGCACGGGCTCTACGCGCCATGAAGATCGCGATCATCGGGCGCGGGCGCGCCGGCGGCGGGCTCGCCGCGCGCCTCGCCGACACCCGCCACCCGGTGCGCCTCTACGGAGGGCGCGACACGACCGAGGTCCGCGAGAAGACGATCCTCCTCACGGTGCCCGACCCGGTGATCGGCGCGGTCGCCGGGCGGCTGACGCTCCGACCCTCGCAAGTGATCTTGCACTGCTCGGGGAGCCTCGGGCCCGAGGTGCTCCCCGCCGGCGCGCGCGGCGTGATGCACCCGCTCGCGTCGTTCGCCGATCCGGCGCGGCCGCCCTCGCTCGAGGGCGTCACGTTCCTGATCGCGGGGGACGCGCCGGCGACGCAGCGCGCGCGGGCGATCGCGCGGGCGCTCGGGGCGCGGCCGCTCGTCGCACCGCTGCACGGCCCGGCCTATCACGCGGCCGCCGCGCTGAGCGCGAACGGGGCCGCCGCGCTCGCCGCGGTCGCCGTGCGGGCCCTGTGCGCGCTCGGGCTCGGCCCGAAGGACGCGCGCCGAGCGGTCGGGGCGCTCCTCTGCACGGTGGGGCAGAACGTGGAGCGCGTCGGCGTCCCGGGCGCCCTCAGCGGCCCCATCCTCCGCGGCGACGCCGCGACGGTGCGCCGGCACCGCGACGCGCTCGAGGCGCTCGATCCCGCGGCGCGCGCGGCCTACGACGCGATCGCCCCCGCGATCCTCGACCAAGCACGCCGCGCCGGCCTGCCGGCCGAGCACGCCGCGACGATCGAGGCAGCGCTCGCGAGGCCGCCCGCGCCCGGATCGCCCGAACGAGGCTCGCCCTGAGGAGGGCGCGAGCTCAGGACCACGCGAGCGCGAGGAGCGCGAGGGTCGCGAGGAGCGCGAGGGTCGCGAGCGCGAGCGCGGCGAGCGCGAGGAGGCGAGCGCGCCCGCGCGAGGCGGGCGGCGCGGTCACCGGCGGCGTCGCCCCCGGCGTCTCCATCACCGGCGGCGCCGTCTCGGGGAGCGTGTCGGGGACCTCGCGCGGGACGGGCTCCATCTCGACGGGCGGACCGGCGAGGAGCGCCTCCGCCGCGCGCTCGCGCGCCCGGCGCACCTCGACCACCTCGACCTCGAAGTGCTCGCTCAGGAACGACGCGAAGCGGAGCTGCGAGGCGAAGAGCTTCGCCTCCATCGCCCACGCGTCGAGCGCGCGCAGCATCGCCTCCGCGCTCGGGTAGCGCGCGTCCCGATCGACCGACAGCGCGCGGTCGAGCACCGCCTGCAGCGCCGCCGCGTGCGGGAGGCCGCGGTCGGGGAGCGGCGGGATCGCGCCCTCGCGCGCGAGCGCGAGCATCTGCTCCTCGGTGCCGCGGTAGAGCCGGCGCCCGGCGCACAGCTCCCACAGGATGATCCCCGCGGCGAACACGTCGCTGCGCGCGTCGATGTCCTCGCCGCGGGCCTGCTCGGGCGACATGTACGCGGCCTTGCCGGCCACCTTCGAGCGCTCGCCCGTCGACTCGTCGTCCGAGCCGCGCGTCGTCGCGCCGTGGTCGTCGACGCCGAGCGCCTTCGCGATGCCGAAGTCGCAGAGCTTCACCTCGCCCTCGAAGCTGATGAGCACGTTCGAGGGCGACACGTCGCGGTGCACGATCCCGAGCGGCGAGCCGTCGGCGGCGCTCGCGCGGTGCGCGTAGTCGAGGCCGGCCAGCACCTCGCGCAGGACGAAGGCCACGAACTCCGCCGGCAGCCCGATGCGGCGCTCGCTCACCCGGCGCAGCAGCTGGTTCAGGTCGTAGCCCTCGACGTACTCCATCGCGATGAAGAGGCGATCCCCTTCGCGCCCGAGATCGAAGACCTGCACGACGTTCGCGTGCCGGAGCTGCGAGACGAGCTTCGCCTCGTCGACGAGGAGCTTCGCGAAGCGCGCGTCGGCGCTGAGGCCCGGGAGGATCTCCTTGACCACCACGCGGCGCGCGACGCCGAGCTCCGTCTTGGCGCTCGCGAGGTAGATGTCGGCCATACCGCCGCGACCGATGCGGTCGAAGAGGTGGTAGGCGCCGAAGCGGCGCGGCAGGGTGTCCCGCGGCGCCGGCTCGGTGGGCCGAGTGTGCTCGAGCGCCCCCATGTCCGGAGGGGGGTTGTGCCAGCGGATCTGGCTCCGAGCAAGCGAGCCGGGCCGCGCCCGCCCTACTCCGCGGCCTCGACGGCGGCGCGCGGCTCGAGCACCACCTCGTCGCCCTGTCCGCGCAACACCACGGTCGCGCCGCGGCCGACGCGGCCCGCGAGCACGGCGGACGCGAGGGGCGCCTCGACGAGGCGCGACACGCACCGGCGCATCGGGCGCGCGCCGAGCTCGGCGTCGTAGCCGCCCGCGGCGATGAGCGCGTCGATGCAGCTCGGCTCGACCGCGATCGCGATCTGGTGCTCGCGCCGCATCACCTCGCCGACACCGTCGAGCAGCCGCGCGGCGATCGCGCGGATGTCCGCTTGGCCGAGGGGCGCGAACCAGAGCGGCTCGTCGATCCGGTTCCACAGCTCGGGCGGCAGCGCGCGCCGCGCGGCGGCGAGCGCTCGATCGCGGTCCGCGTCGCTCGCGCGCGGGTCGCGCTCCGCGCCGAAGCCGACGCGCCGCGCCGAGGGCGCGGACGCGCCGAGGTTCGAGGTCATCACGACGACCGTGTTCGTGAAGTCCACCGTGCGGCCGCGGCCGTCGGTGAGCCGCCCCTCGTCGAGCAGCGGCAAGAGCGCGAGCAGCACCTCGGGGTGCGCCTTCTCGATCTCGTCGAGCAAGACGAGCTGGTAGGGGCGGCGGCGCACCGCCTCGGTGAGCTGCCCGCCCTCCTCGTGCCCGACGTAGCCGGGCGGCGCGCCGAGCAGGCGCGCGACGCCGTGCGCCTCGCTGAGCTCGCTCATGTCGAAGCGGGTCACCCCGGCCGACGGAAACAACAGCTCCGCGATCGCCTTGGCCGTCTCCGTCTTGCCGACGCCGGTCGGCCCGAGGAGCAGGAAGGTGCCGAGCGGCCGCCGCCCGCGGAAGCCCACCGCGCCCTTGCGCAGCAGGTCGGAGATGCGCGCGAGCGGATCGCGCTGGCCCACGACGCGCCGCGCGAGGTGCGCCTCGAGCTCGAGCAGCCGATCCGCGTCGCGCATCAGCAGGCGATCGACCGGGACGTGCGCCTGCTCAGCGACGACGCGCGCGACCGCGGCGTGATCGACGACGGAGCCGCCGCGCCGCCGCACCCTCGCCGCCGCCAGATCGAGCGCGGCGATCGCCTTGTCGGGGAGGAACCCCTCCGGGACGAAGCGGACGGTCAGCTCGACGGCGGATCGGATCGCCGCCGGCTCGTAGGCGACGGCGTGGTGCAGCTCGTACTTCGGCGCGAGGCCGCGCAGGATCTCGATCGCGTCGGCCGGCGTCGGCTCGCCCACGTCGATGCGGGAGAAGCGGCGCACGAGCGCGGCGTCCTTCTCGAAGTGGCGGCGGTACTCGGCCTCCGTCGTCGCCCCGATGCACGGGAGCTCGCCGCGCGCGAGCGACGCCTTCAGCTCGCTCGCGAGATCGTCCGGGCCCTCGCCGCCGACGATCGCGTGGATCTCGTCGAGGAAGAGGAGCACCTTGCCGTCCGCGCGCGCGACCTCCTGGCGGAGCTGGCGGAGCTTGTCCGCGAGCGCGCCGCGCACGCCGGTGCCGCTGACGAGCGCGCCGGCGGAGACTTCGATCAGCGTGACCTCGCCGAGCCGCGCGCGATCCTCGACGAGCCGCAGCGCGAGCCCCTCGACGATCGCGGTCTTGCCGACCCCGGGGGGCCCGACGAGGATCGGGTTGTTCGCGCGGCGCCGCGCGAGCACGTCGAGCAGCCGATCGAGCTCGTGATCGCGCCCGACGACCGGGTCGATGCGCCCCGCCGCGGCGGCGGCCGTGAGGTTGCGGCCGATGCGGAACAGGAGCGGGAAGCGCGCCGGGTCGAGCTCGCCGGGCCCGCGCGACGGCGGCGCGGGCTCCGCGGGCTCGATGGTGTCGGGCGCGTCGGGCGGCTCGGGAGCGCGCCCCGAGAACGGACCGCGCTTCGGATCGGGCGGCGGGGTGCCGCGCCGGGCCGAGGGCGGCCGCACGCGCCGGTTGCGCGGCGCGGCGAGCGAGCCCGCGGCGGGCGTCGTGCGCGCCTTGGCGCACGGCACCGGCGGCACCATCGGGCTCGCCTGCGCGACGCCGAGCGCCTCGAGCACGTCCTCGCGCACGCGCGTCGGGCTCGTGCCCACGTTCTCGAGGCAGCGATACCCCGCGGTGCGCGGCTCGCGCACGATCGCGGCGAGCAGGTGCAGCGGCCCCGCGTCGTCGTGGCCGGCGCGCTCGGCGAGGCGTACCGCGCGCTCGGCTGCGACCTCCATCGCGCTCGTCGGCTCGTCGCTCGTGATCTTCAGCGCGCTGATCAGGTCGATCTCGCGGATGCCGCGCGCGGAGAGCAGGCGCGAGGTCTCCGGATCGTGCTGGAGCATCGCGAGCACGGCGTGCGCAGTCGTCGGACGCTGCTGGCGGCGTTGGGCGGCGCGCTTGGCGATCGCCATGAATCCAGTGAGGGTGGTGGTCCGCTTGAGCGTCATGCGCGCCTCCGGCTGAACACGCGATACCGGGAGCGATCGCCGGAGCCAAGTTTTCGACACGCCGCCGCGCCGAGCGCGGCGTCTCGCGCGTGATCCGGAGCGGCGAACCCCGCAGAAATCGGGTGAACGGCGTCCGGACCGAGCGTCGCCCCGCCAGCCGACGAGGCGATCCGTCGGGGCCCGGGTTGAATGCCGGGCGCGCGGCCACCGTCGACCTGCCCGCGCTCGTTTGTTAGCCTCCCTCGGCTCGACAAGGAGACGACCCGTGTTGCCTCGAAGGCTGTCCATCCTCTTCGCCGCGTCCGTCGCCGGCGTCCTCGCGCTCGCCCTGCTCTGGCCGCATCACGGCGCAGAGGCGCAGGGGCGGCTGCGCTGTCAGATCCACGTCACGCAGGCGCAGGTCCCGCAGAGCCTCAACGAGCGCGGGCTGATCGCGTTCGCGAGACGGCACAACGCGCAGCGCCTCCGCGAGAGCACCGAGGCGACGCTGAACGAGCGGAGCTGGCGCGCGAACGCGGTGTTCGCGTTCAACGCGCCGCCCGGCGACCTCGAGTTCCACGCGCTCTTCTACGACATCACCGACGGCGCGCGGAACTTCATCCGCGAGATGAGCGTGTTCGTCAGCGATCGCACCCAGCGCACCGTGGTGCACCGCATCTCGCTCCCGCGCCCGATGTTCCGCCCGAACCGCCGCATCGAGATGGTCGTCACCGTCCAGCGCCAGGAGGTGGGCTCGACCCGCTTCATCATCGACGGCGAAGAGGTGCGCCACAGCGGCCAGGTCGACTTCTCCGACGAGCAGGCGCGCGGCCGCGAGTAGAGCGGCGCGCGAGTCACCCGGGAGGACCGGCGAGATCTGGTACGAACCTCGGTGACGGGTGACTAGTACGGAATTCCGCGGCGCGCCGAGCGACTCACCGGCGTGGGCACGCTCCGGCGCGGGATCTTGCTCGGGGGCCTCGCGCTCGGGCTGAGCGCGCTCGCGGCGAGCGCCGCCGCCGCCCAGGACGGCGACGCCCGCTCGGAGCTGCGCCTGCGCTACGGCTTCGCGGGCGGGCCGGTGGTGAGCGGCGACCAGCACGCGGTGTTCGCGCTCGATCTGCCGGTGCTCGCGACGGAGGCGCGCGTGGGCTGGGTCGCACACGAGGTGCTCGTCCTCGAGCTGCGCGGGAGCGCGGCGGCGTTCCTCTCGTCGAGCGAGCCGGCGGGCGGGCTGCTCGAGCTCGGCGCGGGCGCCGAGGTCGGCGGCGACGTCGAGGGCGCCCGGCTCTGGGCCGCGCTCCACTTCGGCGTCGGGATCACCGGGCCGCTCGCGCGCCCGGTCCTCTCGCTCGCCGCCGGCGTCGACCTCGGGCTCGGCGGCGGCGTGACGTTGGGGCCGTACCTCGCCTACGGGCACCTGTTCGAAGAGGACGGTCCCTCGTGGAGCGACGACGCCGCCTGGCTCACCTTCGGGCTGAGCGTGACGCACCGCCCGCCGCGCGCGAGCGCGCCGCCACCACCGCCACCGCCGCCGCCGCCACCGCCGAGACCTCCCGCGAGCGCGCCGCCGCCGCCCCCGCCGCCGATGGCGCCGGAGGAGCTCGAGCGCATGATCGACGAGGCCGCGGGCCTGCGCCCGCGCGAGCTGCTCGTGCCGGTCCTCTTCCGGTTCGACTCGACGGCCCTGCTCGCGTGCAGCGAGGCGTCGCTGCGATCGCTGCGCGACCACCTGAACGAGCGCCCCTCGATCGAGCTGCTCGAGATCGAGGGTCACGCGGACGCGAGCGGGACCGACGCGTACAACCGCGATCTCTCGCGCCGCCGCGCGGAGGCGATCCGCGCCTGGCTGATCGCGCACGGCGTCGCGCCCGAGCGGCTGCGCGTGGCCGCGCGCGGCGAGAGCGCGCCCGTCGAGGCGAACGACGACGAGGTCGGCCGCCAGCAGAACCGGCAAGCGCGCTTCCTCGTGGTGCGCGAGCGATGAGGCGCGCCGCGCCCGCGCGGGTCCTCGTCGCGCTCGCGCTCGTCGCGTGCGACGGCATCGGCCGCCCGATCGTCGGGCCGGTCTCCGAGCCCGACGGAGGCAGCCCGCGGTGCGAGGCGAGCCCGCTCTGCGAGCCGCTCCCCACCTTCCCGCCCGAGCACTTCGCGGTGCCGCACGCGCCGCCACCGATCGGCGGCGACTGCGACGGGGACGAGGTCGACGACGCGCGCGACAATTGCCCCGGCGTGCCGAACGCCGACCAGGATCCGGCCGCGTGCGCGCGCGCCGCCGCCGACTGCGCGCGCCTGGTGGCCGGCGAGTCGGCCATGCCGCAGACCGATCTGCGCGGCTGCGCGCCCGCGGCGCCCGTCACGCTCGGGGGGAGCGCGTCGCTGCGCGGCGCCGATCTGAGCTGCGCGCGGCTCACCCTGCACGCGCCCGCGAGCGCCACGGTGGATCTGCGCGAGATCGTCGCCGCCTCGGCGCGCGTGTCGCTCACGGTGGGCGCGGCGTCGACCGTGGAGCTCGGCCGCTCGACGTGGGCGGGCAGCGCGCTCGCGGTGCGCGGCCCGGCGAGGCTCGCCGCCGACGACGTCGTGTTCGATCGCGCGACGCTGATGCTCGAGCCGGGCGAGGCGAGCGACGCCGGCCCCGGCCTCGAGATCCGGCGCTCCGACCTCGGCGCCACCACGATCTGGGAGGCGCCGTCGCTGCGCCCGGGGCGCGTGCGCGTGGAGGCGTCGCGCCTCAACGGCACGCACGTCGACGTGCGCACGCTCGCGCTCTACGGCACCACGATCGTCGCGAGCCGCCTCGCCGCGGAGCAGCTCGACGCGCAGGAGGTGGACATCCGCGACGCCGCGATCCGCACGGATCGCGGAGCGTTCGCCGGCGTGACGCTCTGGGAGGTCGCCTTCGAGCGCTGCGTGGAGCTGCGCGTCACGCACTCGGAGCTCCACGGCGTCTCGGTCCCCGCCTGCCCGCCGGATCGGTTCCGCGTGTTCGAGAGCGAGCTCGACGGCTGCAACCTCGCCGGCGGCGTCGAGCTCGATCACTCCCACTTCATCGCGGGCGTGCTCGGCGGCGGACCGGAGACGACGCTGACCTCTCGGCAGAGCGTGCTCGACGGAGTGCGCTTCTGCGCGCTCGGGAGCGCGCGCTTCCACGGCGGGGAGCTGCGCTGCACGCGGTGCGAGGTGCGGGACTTCGACGAGGGGAGGCGCGTCTGCCTCGCGGAGACGTCGATCTTCGAGCGCGGCTGCCCGCCGATCGAGCTCGCACCGACCTGCGGCTGAGCGCTCCCTCAGCGGTAGGTACGCAAGGTTCGTTGCACCCGCTCGCGGGCGCGCGGGCGCGCCGCGCAGAGCGCGAGGACGGCCTCCTCGAGCACCAGCTCGCCCGGCCGCTTGCTCCCCTTGAGCGCGAGGTCCGCGTCGGCGAGGGTGTCGAAGGCGAAGGCGAGGTGCCAGGCCGTGAAGCGCCCGACCGCCTGCGTCAGCTCGCGCGCCTTGAACGGCGGCGCGCCGGCCTCGAGCGCGGCGTCGCGCCCTTGCCGGCCCGCGCGCAGCGCGTCGCGCATCCGCGCCACGATGCGGAGCTGCCGCGCGAGCATCGACAGGATCCGGAGCGGCTCCTCGCGCGCGTCGAGGAGCGATCCTGCGGCCGCGAGGGCGCGCTTCTCGTCGCGCATCGCGACGGCGTCGACGAGATCCCAGATCGAGTCGGCGGCCACGCGCGTCACGCAGGCCTCGACCGCGCCGACGTCGATCTTCGCGCCGGCCCCGACGTAGAGGCTCAGCCGCTCGAGCGCGTCGTCGACCGCGGCGAGATCGTCGCCGACCGACTCGACGAGCGCCTCCGCGGCGCGTGGGGTGATCGCGTGCCCCCGCGCCGCCGACTCGTCCTTCGCGAAGCGGGTGAGCGCGGCGCCCTTGAGCGGCAACGCCTCGACGATCGCGCCGGCCTTCTTGGCCGCCTTCGCGAGCCGCGTCGCGCCGTTGAGCTTCTCGGCGACCAGGACGAGGCACGCCGAGTCCACCGGCGCCGCCACGTACTCGGCGAGGAGCTGCTGCTCGCTCGCGGGGAGCTTGTCGACGTCGCGGACCAGGACGAAGCGGGCGCGCGCCATCATCGGCAAGGTCTTGGCGGCCGCGACGACCCGCTGGCCCGAGAGCGCCGCGCCGCCGTGGAACACGTCGTCGTTGAAGCCCGGCGGCCCGTCCCCGAGCGTGGCGGCGCGCAAGAGCCCGATCGCGCGCTCGACGAGGAAGCGCTCCGCGCCGAGCAGCACGTGGACCGGCTCGAAGCGCCCCGCGCGCGCGGCGGCGATGACGGCGTCGAGATCGGCGGGCGGAGGGGGCATCGCGGCCGACCCTAGAACAGCGCCTGCCCCGAATCCAGCGCGACGCGGCCTGCACCCGATCGGCGAAGGCCCCGCACGCCCGCGGCTCGAGTGACGCGAGCGCCCCGCGCGCGAGGGACACCACAGCGGCGGGTCGGCTACGCGAGGGCGGGCGCCCGCGCGGTTCGAACGACACGAGCGCCGCCCCCTCCCGGAGACGGCGCTTCGGCGGACGCGGAGCCTGCGACCTACGCGAGCGCGAGGACGCGCTGCGTGAGGCGGCTGATGTACCGCGAGCCCGCGCGACGGTGGTAGATGCCCTTGGCGACGGCGCGGTCGATGAGGCTGACCGCCTTGCCGAGGGACTCCTGCGCCGTCGTCTTGTCGCCGGCGTCGATCGCGGCGCGGACGCGCTTGACGACGCTGCGCACGGTGGTGCGGATGTGCCGGTTGCGCGCGTTCCGCTTCGCCGTCTGGCGGATGCGCTTCTTTGCGGATGCGTGATTGGCCACGTTCGATGAGCTCCAGAACCCCGTCTTTCGGGGAGCGGGTTAGTAGCCGGGGGCCCCGGCCGTGTCAAGGCGAGCCCGGCGTCGAGTGGGCGGGGATGCGCGAGGCGGCCGGCGCGCGTTGAACCGCCGGAAGGAGGCGCGTTTGTTGGACCGAGCCCACGCCGCGCGGATACTCGCCGCGTGAGCGCCGCGGACGAGGGCGGGGGCACGCTCGCCCGGCGGGCGGGCATCGTCGGCGCCGGCACGCTGACCTCGCGGATCCTCGGCTTCGCGCGCGACGCGGTCGTCGCCGCGGTCTTCCCGGCCGCCGCGACCGACCTCTTCTTCCTCGTCTTCACGATCCCGAACGCCCTGCGCATGCTCCTGGGCGAAGGGGCCGCCTCCGCCGCGGTCGTCCCGGTCTTCGCCGAGCTCCGCGCGACCGAGGGGGACGCCGCGGCGCGCGCGTACTTCCAGAAGATCAGCGGCGCGGCGCTGCTCGTGCTCTCGCTCGTCACGATCGCCGGCGTCGCCGCCGCGCCGCTCCTCGCGAGCCTCTACGCGACCGGCTACGTCGAGGACCCCGCGCGCTTCGAGCCCACCGTGACGCTGACGCGCGTCGTGTTCCCGTACATCTTCTTCATGGGGATGGCCGCGCTCGGCATGGGCGGCCTCAACGCGCTGCGCCACTTCGCCGTCCCCGCGTTCGCGCCGGCGCTGCTGAACGTCGCGCTCATCGCCGCCGCGTTCCTGCTCGTCGGCCCGGCCACCAGCCTGGGCCTGCCCGCGGTCGGCGCGCTCGCGCTCGGCGCGCTCGCCGGCGGCGTGCTCCAGTGGCTCGCGCAGTGGCCCGCGATGCGCCGCGCCGGCCTCTTGCGCGCGCCGTCGTTCGACCTCGCGCACCCGGGCGTGAAGAAGACCCTCACCCTGATGATCCCGATGCTCGCCGGCTTCGGCGTCTATCAGGTGAACACGATGATCGGGCGCAGCTTCCTGACGTTCCTGCCGGAGGGGTCGCAGAGCTTCGTCTACTACGGGCAACGCCTCGTCGAGATCCCGCAAGGGATGTTCGCGCTCGCGATCGCGTCCGCCGCGCTGCCGACGCTCTCCGAGCTGCGCGCGGGCGGCGCGCTCGACCGCCTCCGCGCGCTCTTCGAGCGCGCGCTGCGGCTCAACCTGTTCCTCGCGATCCCGGCGACCGTCGCGCTCGTCGTGCTCGCCGAGCCGATCGTCGCGGTCGCGTTCGGCCGCGGCGAGTTCACGCGCGAGCAGGTGCTCGCGACGGCCGACTCGCTCCGCTGGCAAGCGGCGGGCGTGTGGGCGATCGCGTCGGTGCGCGCCGTGCTGCCGATGTTCCTCGCCTACCAGGACACCAAGAGCCCCGTCGTCGCGAGCGCCGCCAACCTGCTGATCTTCGCGCCCGCCGCCTGGCTGCTCATGGCGTCGTTCGATCACGTCGGCGTCGCGATGGCGCTGAGCGCCGCGGGGGTCGCGCAGCTCTTGACGCTCCTCGCGCTGCTGCGCCGCAAGGTCGGGCGCCTCGGGCTCACCGCCGTCGTCCACAGCGCCGCGCGCTCGTGCGCCGCCGCCGCCGCGATGGGCGCCGCGGCGTGGGGGATCACGCGGCTCGGCGCGTGGGAGCGCGGCGGCAACGACGTCGTCAACGTCGCCGTCCTCGGCGCCGCCGCGCTCGCCGCGCTCGTCGTGTACGGCGGCGCCGCGCGCCTCCTGCGCTCGGCCGAGCTCGCCGACATCGCCGAGGGCCTGCGCCGCCGCGCCCGACGCCCGAAGTGAGCGGTTCGAGCCCACGCCGAAGATCCCGAAGCACGGGAGGGGAGCCGGAGCGCGACGATGCAGGGCGTGGCTCGCGGCGCTCAGGCGGGGCCGATCGCGGCGGCGCGCGCGATGCGGCGCCAGAGCGCGTCCACGCCCGCGCCCGTCGTCGCGGAGAACCCGATCGGGCGCCGCCCGAGCGGCGCCACGAGCCGCTCGAGCGCGGGCTTCTGCTGGTTCGGCGGGAGCTTGTCGAGCTTGGTCGCGACCGCGATCGCCTCGACGCCGTGGAGGTCGAGGAACTCGAGCAGCTCGAGGTCGTCGGGCTCGGGGCCGCGCCGCACGTCGACGATGGTGACCACCGCGCGCAGGCCGGGCCGCCCCGTCAAGAAGCCCTCCACCATCGGACCCCACGCCCGGCGCTCCGCCTTGCTGCGCTTGGCGTAGCCGAAGCCGGGCAGGTCGACGAGATCGAGGAAGCCTTCTTGCTCCTCGCCGACCCGGAGTCGGACGCGGAAGATCGACAGGCCGCGCGTGCAGCCCGGCGTCGAGCTCGTCCGCACCAGCCGCTTGCGCCCGACGAGCCGGTTGATGAGGCTCGACTTGCCGACGTTGGACCGCCCGGCGAACGCCACCTCGGCGAACGCGGGCGCGGGGAGCGAGGCGTGGTTCGTGGCGGTGGCCACGAAGCTGGCGTCGAGGACCTGCATCGTCGGTTGCTCAGTATCGGCCGGCGCCGGCGCCGTGGAGGTAGCCGCGGATGGTGGACGGCACGCGCAGCAGCCAGTCGTGGAGCTGCCCGCGCAGCACGCCGCCGAGCACGCCGCCGCCGGGGTCGGCCATGACGCCGTAGCTCACGAGCGAGCGAGTGGGTGACTCCTCGTAGGGCGTCACGTGGAGGAACCCCCACGCCGCGCGCAGATCGCTCGGGCGCTGCCGGTCGAGCCGGAACGCGAGATCGCGCCGCGCGGGATCGAGGGTCATGCGCAGGTGATAGCGCGCGCGCACGAGGCCCGCCGCATGCCGGATCGCGACGATGCGATCCTCGCCCTGGCGCCCGACGAGCCGCGCGTCCTGTGCGGCGGGGAGCATGTGGACGTACGCGGCGGTGTCCTCGAGCGCGCGCCACGTCACCTCCGCGGGCTGCTCGATCACCTGCCACGCGCTGCCGCCGATGAGGTGCATCCCGCCGCGCTGGCGCTCGACCGGCCGCGTCACGAGCTGCCCGCTCGAGAGGCGGCGCCGCTCCTCCGCGCTGAAGCCCTCGCTCGTCTCCGCGCCGGTCGGCTGCTGGGCGACGCCCGTCCCGACGAGCAGCGCCGAGGCGACGGCCGCGAGCGCGCGCGCGGTGCCCTTCCTCACGGGCTCAGGATGCCACGAGCCCGCCCCCGGCGCATGTCAGGAGCCCTCGAGCGGCGGCCGCCCCGGATACCACTCGTGGAACGGCGCGCGATCCCGGCACGCCGGGCGCTCGTGCGGCGCGCAGTAGACCCGCACGTGGAAGTGGTTGCGGTGCGGGTGGTGGCGCGGCTGGCTCATCACGCGCGCCGCGCGATCGAGCACCGACGCGGGCGCGCGGCGCGCGCGCCCCTCGCGCAGGAGCCGAGCGCGGAGCGCGTTCGAGACGAAGACGTGCTGCACGCGCGCGTCGCCGTCGGCGACGAGCCTGGCCACGAGCTCCCAGTTGCGCGCGTCGTCGAAGCGCAGGCCGCGGTTGGGCCCGAGGCCGACTCCGTCCGCGCCGAACTCCGCGAACGCGAACGCGTCGTGCGGCCGCCCGCGCGCGTCGGTCATGTAGAAGCCGACGTCGACGTCGCGCCCGTTCTGGTGGCTGCGGTGGCCGTCGACGTGGCCGCCGCGCTCGCCCGAGAGCTCGCCGACGGAGAGCCGCGCGCCGGGCACGCGCTGGTGCACGCGCAGCGCCGCGCGCTCGAGGAGCTGCACGAGCTGCCAGGCGCCGAAGTGCCGCCCTCGCGCGGCGTACTCGGGCACGAGGCGCAGGTGCCGCGACTCCTCGAGCCGCACGCCACGCTCGAGCCGCCCCGCCCACGGATAGCCGACGGATCGGCTGCGCGCGCGGCGCACGCGCGGTCGCGGCGGCGCCTCGGCCGCCTCCTCGCGCAGCGACGGCGACGCCGACGCCACGCTCGCGAGCGCGGCCGCGAGCGCGAGGAGCACGGCGAAGGTGGCGGCGCGGCGCATGCCCCCTTGTCGCGGACGACGCGCCGCGAACGCAAGAAAGCGACAGATGCGCCGGGCCGGGGGCAGAGCGCCGGCCCGAGCCACCCCTGGTCGCCGTGGCGCGCGCGCCGTACCATGCACCTGACCGCGCGGGGGGCGTCCATGACCAGCCATCGACACAGCGCTCTGTCGGTGTGCGCCTCGTCGTCCCCCTCGCTCGTCTTCGGCCACCGGCCCTGCGGCCCGAGCGGGTGCGCGCCGCGCGGGCTCGCGCGCGGGCAGGGCGTCGACGTGCCGGCCAACGAGCTCTTGACCGAAGCCGCGCGGCCGGGGCGCGTGCTCGCGGCGGCGATGCACGTGAGCCGGCTCGAGGCGCTGGTGCTCGCGGAGGTCGAGGAGCCGCCGCCGGGCCTCGCGGACCGCCTCGGCCGACCGCTGCCGCGGCCGCCGCGGGGCTGGCCGGTGTTCGCGCGCTTCCTCCACGTCGACCTCGCCGCCGGCACCTCGCGCGAGCTCGCGCGCTTCCCGCGCCTGGGCGCCTTCGACCAGCACGCGCTCGTCGGGACGGAGAACGGCGGCTACGCGCTCGCCGCGACGAACGAGCGCGCCGGCCACACGTGGGTGTTCGGCCTGGCGTCGGACCCCGCCGGCCTTCACCTGCGGGGCGGGACGCGGCTCGACGGGCGGCTGCGCGGCGCGCCGATCGCGTCGGAGCGCGGGATCACGCTGCCGCTCGCGCGCGCGCGCGGCGCCGGCGTGCCGTGGGAGCCGGTGGGCGTCCGGCCGTCGGACCTCGGGACGCGGCCCTCGATCACGCTCGGGGCGGCGATGTGAAGCTCCTTTGCGCACTCTTCTCGTCGGCGCTCGCGCTCGGCTGCGACGGCGCCGGGCCGCCGGACGCCGGCACGCGCGACGCGGGCCACGACGCCGGGCGCGACGCGGGCCACGACGCGGGCCACGACGCGGGGCCGGGCCGCGACGCGGGCCACGACGCCGGGCTCGACGCGGGCGAGGACGTCGCCTGGACCCGCGTGCCCGGCTTGCCGGAGGGATGCGTCGTCGACACCACCACCGACCCGGCCGCGCTCGAGCCCTTCGTCATCGAGCCGTGCCCCGACCGCGACGGGTGCACGCAGCTCGTCCCGAGCTGGGACACGTGGTTCATCCTCATGCGCGTCGACGGCGGCGTCGCGGTGGACGGCCAGGGTGCGTTCTGGTTCGTGCGCACCGCGCCGGTCACGTACTGGGAGCGCTGGCTCGTGATGAGCGATGGCACGCCGATGTTCGGGATCCGAAGCCTCTTCGGCGAGGGAAGGTGCCGCCACTCTGCCTTCGACACGGACGTCTCGCATCTCGGTTTCACCATAGATGTTCCCGTGGCCGGCGGAGACCTCCGAAGCCACTTCGTCGGCGGCCGATGGGCCAGAGGTTCCGCCAGCCTCGAGCTAGCGCGCTCTCTCGAAGGCATCATCCCGTCCGGGACATTCGTACAGCGCATGCGTGCGGGGGACGTTCGGTTCGCCCTCGAATCGGCCCCGCGCTTCAGCATCGTCGACGTGCCTTGGGACGGTGAGCCGACGATGATCGCCCAGAGCGCCACCAGCGGTGGACAGACGTACGTGGCCGCCTCGATCGGCGAGACCGTCTTCTACACCGTCTACGGCGAACACCACCACGTGCGCGCGTCCAGCCGCGGCGAGCCAGGCCGGGTCTTCCTCGACCCGACCGACGCCGAGGCGGTGCGCTTCGTCACCGACGGCGTCGACATGGCGTGGGTGCAGGCGTACGGGCGGGATCGGCACTACCGCTTCGAGCGCATCGAGCTCTGGAGCGCGCCCTACACCACCCGCCCCGAGGACGTGCGCCCACGGAGAATCACCGTACTCGGCGGGACGAACCCCTACCCCGAGATGGCGATCGGCGCCGGCTACGTCGCCGCCCGCGAGTGGATCCCCGACGAAGAGGTCACCGTCGTGCGCGTCTTCCGCCTCGCAGACGGCGCGCGCGCGACGATCTACCCCTACGAAGGGCGCTCGTTCCGGATCGCCGCCGCGTACATCCTGCCCGACGAGATCGGCGTCCAGGTCAGCCGCGGCGGCACGCCCCCGCAGGACATCGCGTTCCTGCGCATCCGCCTCGACTCGCTCACCTTCGAGCCGCCCTGACCCCAACCATCTCTCCTCCTCTTTCGTCCTCGCCGTCTCCCACTGAATGGTCGCGTCGCGCCGGAGGGAACGATCGCCGGGAGACGAGGAGACCGGGAGTCGGAGGAGAGTGCTCCCGCTTGTGCGGGAGCCCCTTTCGATCAGGCGACCACGGGCGCCGCGGCCAGGCCGGCGCGCATGCGCCGGGCCCAGCCGAGCCACCCGAGCCGCTCGAGCCGCCACCAGAAGAGCCCGGCGGCGAGCGCGATCTCCAGCGAGAGCCCGATCCAGCCCCCGCGCGCGCCCAGGCCGAGCTCGACGCCGAGCAGCCACGCGAGCGGCGGCGTGCAGAGCCACGCGCACGCGACGCCCGCGACCGCGGGGAAGCGCACGTCGCCCGTCCCGCGCAGCACGCCGCGCGCGACGACCGCCGCGCCGTCCGCGACCTGGAAGAGCATCGCGATCCCGAACAGCCCGACCACCGCGCGCGACAGCGCCGGGTCGTCGGTGAACGCGCGCGCGATCAGCTCGCCGCCGAAGAGCAGCACGGCGGTGCACAGGCCGGTGTAGGCCACCGCGCCGATCAGCGCGAGCCGCGCCACCCGGCGCACGAGGCGGATGCGCCCCGCGCCGACCGCCTGCCCGGCCATCACGGACGCCGCCTCGCCGAGCGCCGCCGTCGGCAAGAAGGAGAAGTGCATGACCTGCAGCGCGATCTGATGCGCCGCCATGTCGAGCTCGCCCATGCGCGCGATGAGCGCGGTGAGGATCGCGAACGAACCGACCTCCATCCAGAACTGGAGGCCCGTCGGCACGCCCACGCTCCAGAGCTCCCGCAGGTGCGCGAGGCGGACGCGCGCAGGCCGGAGCTTCTCGCGACCGCGCCACGCGAGCACGACGAGCTCGACGCCTTGGGCCACGACGCTCGACGCGGCCGCGCCGACGACGCCCCACTCGAGCACCAGGATGAACACGGTGTCGAGCGCGACGTTGACGACGTTGGCCGCGACGGTGGCGACCATCGGGCTCTGCGAGTCGCCGAGCCCGTAGCGGTGCTCGCGCAGCACGACGAACGCCATGACGAGCGGCGTGCCGAGCATCCGCACGGTGAGGTACGACGACGCGGCGTCGCCCGCCGCGTCGGTCGCGGCGAGGTGGCGCACGCCCTGCGCGAGCAGCTCGCCGGACGCGACCATCACGACCGAGAGCACCGCCGCGAAGACGAGGCCGGCGCCGAGCCAGACCTGCGCCATCTCCGGTCGCCCGGCCCCGACCGCCTGGCTGACGAGGACCTTCACGCCGCGGAGCAAGCCGAAGCCGAAGCAGAGCACGGTGAACGCCGCGACCCCGCCGAGGCCGACCCCGGCGAGCGCGAAAGCCCCGAGCCGGCCGACGAACAGCGTGTCGACCAGCGTCATGATGCTGTAGCTCAGCATCGAGACGGCGATCGGCCACGCGAGGCGGACCAGCTCGGGGAAGGGTCTGTGCCGCCACTCGGGGCGGTCGAGGATCTTGGACACGGGAATCTCCAGGTGGAAGGAGCGAGGGACGAAGCGAAGAGGGAGCGAGCGGAGCGAGCACGGCAAAACGCGAGAAGGCCGCGGGGTGGATTCCCGCGGCCTCCTCGGAGGGGTGGTGGATCGTGGGGGCTACGCGCCCGTCGCCGATCCGTGGCACCACCCGTCTCGTGTGCCGCCGCGGGATGCCCGACCGAGGTCGCTCGTGATGAACGAGCGCGGTCGACGGGCATCGAGCTTGGGGTTGCGGCAGGCCATGAGACGTCCTGGGTGGAAGATGGCTCTTGGCCTGCGCGCCTCACTCGGTCAAGTCGATTCGCGCGCGACTCGCGCCTGACGAGGAGGTGGGCTCACTCGATCCCGAAGTCACGCCGGAACTCGAGGCACTGCCGCGAGCCTCGTTCGAACTCGCGGCAGGTGGTGCCGCGCACGTCGTAGACCGCGCACGCGTTGGCGCTCTCGGGCGTGCCGAGGTGCACGCACGAGCCGTCCTCGCGCGTGGCGAACGCCGCCTCGCCGAAGTGGCCGGGTTGGAGCTGCGCGATCAGATCCTCGCGGCCGAGGCGCCGCCAGCGCACGAGATCCTCCGCGGGCACGAGGATGCGGCCGTCGTGGCCGGTGCGGCAGCACGCCCCACAGGCGAGGCAGTCGAGGTTCTCGGGCATGGCGCGGAGGGGTCGAGGGTTGCGCGGAGGCGAACCGTGCTTTACGGCGCAACCCTAGCTCATGAGCACCAAGTACCTCTGCGTCCACTGCGACAAGACCTTCACGCACCAAGGCGAGAAGAAGCCGCGCTGCCCGGAGTGCATGCGGGTCAACGGCCTCGAGGAGGTCGTCGCGCCCAAGGCGCAGGACGCCGCCGCCGCGACGCGGCCCAAGTGGCTGCCGTGGGCGATCGGCGCCGGCGCGCTCGTCGCGGTCGGCGTCGGGTACGCGCTCTGGGCCGGGGAGTCCGCCGACACGGTGAGCGGCCCGCCGCCGCTCGCGCCGCTCGATCGCGCCGCGGTGCTCGGGCACCTGCGCAACCACCGCGTCGACGCGCGCGAGCTCGGGGAGCTGCTCGTCCCCTCGAGCGAGATCGAGAGCTGGGCGCGCAACGCGGCGGGGAGCGGCGGCGCGCGCGACAAGGCCGGGCGCCTGCTCGCCGCGATCCGCGCGCGCGCGAGCGCGGGCGCGTTCGTGCGGACCTCGCTCGGCATCCCGCGCGAGACGCCGATCCAGGGCCCCGGGCGCACGCTCGACGCGATCCGCGAGGACGGCGCGCGCAGCGCGCTCTACCCGCTCGAGCTCGCGGCGCTCATGACCGCCGGCCTGCGCGCGGTCGAGGTGCCGGCGATGGTCGCGGAGGCGATCCGCTACGAGGGCGATCGCAGCCCGCCCGATCCGTCGGGGCAGTTCGGCTACTTCGTCGTCGCGGTGTACGACGGCGAGGCCGGCCAGGGCGAGCCGACCTACTACGACCCCTACCTCGGCCGCGAGGTGCCCCCCGCCGAGGCGCGCGTGCTGACGGACCTGCAGGCGATCGGCGCGGCGCTCTCGACGCGCGCGCTCTACCTGCTCTCGCGCGAGTCGGACCTCGAGCGCGCCGTCGAGACGAGCGAGTGGGCGCTGCGGCTCGACGGCAGCTCGCCGTCCGCGCGCGCGGTGCGCGGCGCGGTGCTGATCTCGGCGGGCCAGCCCGATCAGGGCCTCGAGGAGCTGTCGTCGGCCAAGCAGCTGCGCACGGACGCGCCGCGCCGCAACCTCGTCGCGGGCGTCCACATGGCGCAGGGCGATCTCGACGCAGCCTCCCGCGAGGTGTCGGCGGCGCTCGAGCAGTACCCGGAGTTCGCGCCCGGGCGCGCGACCCTCGCCGCGATCCACCTCGCGCGCGGCGAGCACGACCTCGCGCGCGCCGAGCTCGCCGAGGCGGAGCGGATCGACCGCGACCTCCACCTGCTGCCGCAGCTCTGGGCGAGCTACTTCGCGACGACGGGCGACCTCGAGCGCGCCGTCGCGAGCGCGGAGGAGGCGGTGCGCCGCAACGGCGACATCCAGACCCGCCTGCTCGCCGCGCGCATCTACCGCCAGGCCTCGCAGTACGACCGCATGCGCCGCGAGGCGCGCGCGGTGCTCGAGCGCATGCCCCCCTCGCGCCAGCAGGAGACGCGCGAGCTCATCCGGCGGATGCTCGGACCGACCGCGCTCGAGGCCGACGACGACGTCGAGGACGACGACGACGTCGTCGCGGACGATCTCGCCGACGACGACGCGCCCGGCAGCCTGCTCGACAGCGACGACTGGGACGACGAGGACGACGACGACGCGCCCGGTGGGCTCCGCCTCGATCGCCCGGGCAGCGGCGGGCTCCTCGGTCGCGACCGGCCGAGCCTGCTCGGCGGAGAGCAGCTCGGCGGTGGCGGCGGCGGGCGGCTCGGCGGCGGCCGGCCGTCGCTCGGCGGCGGCGGCGGCGGCGGCTTGCAGCTCGACCTGAACCGCTGAGCCCGTGGTAGGCTCCGGGCGCTCGGGAGGGACCATGTCGGATCCGAACCTGAACCTCGGTGTGGGAGGCGGCTCACCGCCGCTCGGCGGCGGTCCGTCGCTCCAGGACGACGAAGCGGCGCTGCGCAAAGGCAGCGTCTTGCCGCTGATCGTCGGCATCGTGGCCGCCATCGGCCTCGTCGTCGGGCTCGGCGTCGTGCTCTTGTCGGGCGAGGACAACGAACAGTACGAGGTGCTCGGCCGCAACGTGAACGGCATGAAGGCGGAGCACTTCGATCAGTTCTGGGGCTGTGCCCTGCCGAACCAGCCGCTCGACCGCCTCCGCACGAACCAGGATCTCGGCGAGGCGATCCAGAAGCGCGCGTCGTCGAGCCCGCAGCGCTACGCCGCGCACGTGCGCTCGAAGTGCCTCGTGAAGCTCACCGAGCACGGACCGCGGCTGCGCCAGCTCATCCCGCCGGAGGATCTCGGCGCGCAGCTCGACGCGCTGCAGGCCGCGTTGACGCAGCTCACCGACGGCTGGAACGGCTACCTCGACGCGCTCGATCGCTCGTCCGAGGGCTACGACGAGGGCGCCGCCGCGCCGCACCTCAGCAAGATCGCGAAGGGGTGGTACGACTACCGCACCGCCCACGGCCAGCTCAACGACACGGTCCGCGAGCGCCTCCACGGCGAGTGAGCGCGCTGGACCGCATCGCACCGACGCGGCGGCCGGACGGCCCGAACGCGGGCACTCAGCGCTGGCGCGAGCTCGCGTTCATGCACTGGCCCGTGCCCGCGGAGGCGGTGCGCGCGCTGCTGCCCCCCGCGCTCTCGCTCGATCTGTGGGAGGGCGAGGCGTACGTCGGGATCGTCCCCTTCCTCATGCGCGACATCGCGCCCTCGTGGCTGCCGAGCGCGCTCGCGTTCGACTTCCTCGAGTGCAACCTGCGCACGTACGTGCACCTCGACGGCGACGCGCCGGGGGTGTGGTTCTTCTCGCTCGAGGCGAGCTCATGGCTCGCCGTCCAGGCCGCGCGCGCGGGCTGGGGCCTGCCCTACCACCACGCGCGCATGCAGTACGGCCGCGACGGCGACGAGGCGCGCTTCGAGACGGTGCGGCGAGGGAGCGGCGCGCGGCTCGCGGTGCGCTACCGGATCGGCGAGCCGCTCGGGCCCTCGACGCCGGGCAGCCTCGAGCACTTCTTCCTCGAGCGCTACCTCCTCTACTCGATCCGACGCGGGCGCCTCGAGCGCGGCCAGGTGCACCACGCGCCCTACCCCGCGCGCCGCGCGGAGGTCCTCGAGGTCGACGATGAGCTCGTCGAGGTCGCCGGGATGCCGAAGGTCACCGGCCTGCCCGCGCTCGCGCACTTCTCCGACGGCGTCGACGTCGAGGTCTTCGCGCCCGAGCGGGTGCGATGAGCCCGCGCGCGCGCGGCTACGCGCTGCTCGTCGTCGTGTACGCGGCCGCGCTCGCCGCCGCGTGGGCCACCGTCGCCTTCACGCCGCACGAGGCGCCGCTCGACGGCCCCGTCGCGCGCGGCGCGCTCGCCTACGCGGTCGCGACGCTCGTCGTGTTCGGCTTCAGCGTCGCGACGAGCAACTCGAGCATGTACGACCCGTACTGGAGCGTCGCGCCGCCCGCGCTCTTCGCGTACTGGGCCGCGCTCGTCGAGGCGATCCCGCCGCGCGCCCTCGTCGCGTGCGCGCTCCTCCTCATCTGGGCGGTGCGTCTCACGCACAACTTCTTGCGCGGCTTCGCGGACGCGCGGCACGAGGACTGGCGGTACGTCGAGCTGCGCGCCAAGCACGGCGCGCGCTACTGGCTGGTCAGCTTCGTCGGCATCCACGGTTTCCCGAGCGCGCTCACGTTCGGCGGCAGCGTCTCGCTGTTCGTCGTGCTCGAGGCGGGCGCGACGCCGCTCGGTCCGCTCGACGCGCTCGCCGCGCTCGTCACGCTCGCGGGCATCGCCTACGAGGCGATCGCGGACGCGCAGCTGCGCGCGTTCAAGCGCAGCGACCCACCCGCCGGCGCGTGGATCCGCGCCGGCCTGTGGCGACACAGCCGCCACCCGAACTACTTCGGCGAGACCACCTTCTGGTGGGGCCTCTACCTCTTCGCCGCGGCGGCCGCGCCGGCCGCGTGGTGGGCGGCGATCGGGCCGGCGGCGATCACGCTCCTGTTCTTCTTCGTGAGCATCCCGCTGATGGACGCGCGCATGAGCGCGCGCCGCCCCGGCTACGCCGACTACGCGAAGCGCGTCTCGCGCCTCGTCCCTTGGCCGGTGCGCGACGACCCGCGCTAAGCTTGAGAGAGGCTGTTGTTCCCCATGTCGGATCGATCGCTCGCACACCTCCGATGGGTGACGCTCTTCGCGCTCGCCGGCTGCGGCGCGGACACGCCCGCGGCGCCCGCGGGCGCGACGCCGGCAGCGCCTGCGGCGCCCGCCCCCGCCGCGCCGGCCGACGAGCCGGTGGCGCCCGTCGCGGTCGCCGAGCCCGCGCCGGCGGCGGCCGAGCCCGTCGCGCCGGATGAGCCCATCGCGCCGGACGAGCCGGTGGACACGACGCCGGGCCCCGAGCGCGAGAGCGCCGAGCTCGCCGCGTGGGCCGGCTGGATCGACGAGGACGGCGACGAGCACGCCGACGTCTTGGGCAGCGTCACGTCGCGCGATCGGACCTTCGTCCTGGTCGCGCTCCCGACCCGCGACCCGCGCGCGTCCGAGCTCGGCGCGACCGAGCGCGTCGCGCTCCACCTCGCGCGCACGCGGCGCCTGCGCGGCGAGGAGGAGCGCCACGTCCGCGAAGCCAGCGTGCGCCTCTACGACCTCGCGATCGTCGGCGGCGAGTGCGAGGTCGAGGACGTCGCGACGCCGACCGAGCTGCGCGCCCGCGACCTCGACGCAGACGGCGAGGTCGAGGTGACCGTCATCGTCGCGGCCGCGGCGACGGCCCGGCAGGCGCGCAACGCGACGCCGCTCGGCGAGTGCGGCGCCGTCGCGTTCCTCGTCGGGGGCGACGACCTCGGCGTGCAGGCGCGCTTCACCCGCGCGTACCGCGCGGAGCACATCGACGCGGGCGGCGAGGCCACCCTCGACGTCGAGACGACGTGGCGGCTGCTCGACACCAACGGCGACGGGCGCGCCGACCTGCGCGTGACCGAAGCGTACCGCTACCGCGACGAGTTCTCGGGCGACTGGGGCGGCGACGACGTCGGCACGATCCCGGGTCACCGCGAGCGGCGCAGCGCGCGCCGCTCCGCCGACTGCCCCTACGACGTCGCCAGCGATCGGTGGATCTGCCCCGCGCCCGCGCTCGGGGCGCAGCTCCTGCGCCCGCGCGAGGTCCTGCTCCGACCCGAGGGCGCCTCCCTCGCGCCGCCCTTCGAGTGACGAGCGCGCGGCGCGAGGCGGTGGCTTCGAGCGGGCCAGGGCCAAGAGGCAGGGTCGGGCGAACGGATCGGTGCTCTAGAGCACGACGATACGCAGCTCCGGGTCGAGCCGTCGAAGGTCGTCGGGGTCCGAGGTGGCGACGAGCGCGCCGAGCGATCGGCCCAGGATCGCGACGTGCGCATCGACGACGTCGGTCGTTCCGCTGGCGCCGAGCATTCCGTGTGCATAACGGCCCGCCAACCGGGGAGGGGATGCGGCGAAGTACCGCGGGCTCACTCGCAGAGCGCGCGCTGGCGCTGCGCGGTCAGGGGCGCGAGCACGAGCGGGAGCTCGACGTCGACGAAGCCGGGCGGGCTCGGGGCCTCGAACGCGATCGCGCGCGCGGCGCGCACGAGGCACGCGTGGAGCGCGGGATCGGGCGCGGCGCGCTCGCGCACGCACGCCTCCGCGACGCGCCCGTCGGGGGCGATGCGCATCGCGAGCGCGACGCGACCCCCGGCGGCGCCGGGCCCGCTCGCGCCGCCGACGCAGCTCGCCGCGGCGTCGCGGAGCGGGCCGAGGCTCCGCACGATCCGGTCGGGGCGCAAGCTCCCTTGCGGGGCGTCCTCGTCGATCGGCGGCAGGCCATCCTCGCACCACGACGGGTCCGGCTCGTCGGACGCGACGGGCGCCTCGGGCAGCCGCACGCCCTCGGCGAGCGGGACGGCGAGCGCGACACGACCGGCGAGCTCGGGCGGCACGAGCGCGAGCACCGACGCGAGCCGCGCGAGCGACACCTCGCCCGCCGCCGCGACGAAGAGCGCGCCGACGCGCGCGGGGAGCGCGGCGCGCGCGGCCTCGGCCGTCCCCGCCGCCGCGGCGCTCGGCGCCGCCGTCGAGCGCACGTAGACGCCGTCGGTCGTGATCACCCACACGATCGCCGGCTCCTCGCGCGGCGGCAGCGTGCTGGTGACCGCGTTGAGCACGAACGCGCCGTCGGCCCGCTCGCCGTAGCGGCCCCAGCGGCTGAGCACCACCACCGGCGCCCGCGCGGCCAGGCGCGCGTCGAGCCCGTCCGGGGCGTTCGCGAGCGGCCGCACCGCCACCGCGAGATCCGCCGCGAGCCGGAAGCCTCGACCGTCGCGGGCGAGGAGGCAGCCGGCGTCGGAGTCCTGGTCGCGCAGGTCGTCGAGGGCGCGCGCGGCGCGCAAGAGATCGGTGTACGTCGCGTCGGGGCCGAGCGCGCGCCGATCGCTCGCCGCCGGCGGCGCGCCGTCCTCGGGGGGCGGCTCGACGTGCTCGATCGGCGCGGGCGGCGCGCCGCACGCGAGCCCGAGCACCGCGGCCGCGAGCCAGCCCGACGCCGCCGTCGGGCGCTCTCTCTGTGCGTGCTCTCCCCCGAAGGCCATCGGCGCTCAGGAGAAGAGGTCGTCGATGTCGGCCTTGGTGAGCCCCTTGAGCGGCGTGCTCTCCGTCGTCAGCACGTTGCTCACGAGCTCGCGCTTCTTCTCGCTCAGCTTGAGGATCTTCTCCTCGACCGTGTCGCGCGCGATCAGGCGGTACACCGTCACGACCTTGTCCTGGCCGATGCGGTGCGCGCGGTCGGTCGCCTGGTCCTCCACCGCCGGGTTCCACCATGGATCGAAGTGCACCACGGTGTCGGCGCCCGTCAGGTTGAGGCCGGTGCCCCCCGCCTTGAGCGAGATGAGGAACGCGTCGACCGACTCGTCGGTGTTGAAGCGGTGCACGCGCTCTTGACGGTCCTTGGTCGAGCCGTCGAGGTACTCGTACGTCGCGCCGAGCTCCTCCATCGTCTTGCGGATGAGCGTGAGCATCGAGACGAACTGGCTGAAGATCAGCAGGCGGTGACCGCCCGCCATCGCCTCCTCGACGATCTCGCGCAGCGCCTGCAGCTTGCCGCTCGTCTCGTCGCTCCACTCGCCGTTGAGGTTCGTCAGGCGCGGGTCGCACGCGACCTGCCGCATCCGCGTGAGGGCCGCGAGGATCTGGATCTGCGCGCGCGCGACGCCCTTCGCCTCGACCTCGCTCATCAGGCTGTCGCGCACCTGCTTGAGCATCTGCTTGTAGAGCTTGGCCTGCTCGTCGGCCATCGGGACGACGATCTCCTGCTGGATCTTCTCCGGCAGCTCGGGCGCGACCTCGGCCTTGGTCCGCCGCATCACGAGCGGACGGATGATGGTGCGCAGCTTCTCCGACGCCTCCGGGTCGCCTCGATCGATCGGGCGCGAGTAGCGCTCTTCGAACGCCTTGAGCGTGCCGAGCAGGCCAGGCGAGACGAAGTCGAAGATCGACCAGATCTCGCTGAGTCGGTTCTCGATCGGCGTGCCGGTCAGCGCGAGCCGCCGCTCGGACGCGAGGCGCTTGGCCGCGCGCGCGGTCGCGCTCAGCGGGTTCTTGATGTGCTGCGCCTCGTCCAGGATGACGTAGCGCAGGTCGAGCGACTGCAGGAACTCCTCGTCGCGGCGGAGCAGCGCGTAGCTCGTGATGAGCACGTCCGCGTCCTCGAGCTCGGCGCGCCGATCCATGCGGTCGGGCCCCTGCCAGAGCACGGTGGACAGCTTGGGCGCGAACTTCTCGATCTCGAGCTGCCAGTTCGGCACGACCGACGTCGGCGCGACGACGAGGCTGAGCTTGCGCTTGTTCTTGTTCTTCGCCCAGAGCAGGAGCGCGATCGTCTGGAGCGTCTTGCCCAGGCCCATGTCGTCCGCCAGGATCCCGCCCGTCCCGCACTCGTGCAGGAACGCGAGCCACGAGAAGCCGCGCTTCTGGTAGTCCCGGAACGTGTCGACGCGGAGGTTGCGCGGCTTGGGGACCTGCGGGATCTCGGCGATGTTGCCGAGCTTGGAGAAGAGCTCCTTGGCGGACGGGCTCACGACCGCGTCGCCGACCAGGCGCACGAGGTCTTGCACGCGGCCGGCCTGGCTGAGCGGGAGCTTCTCGCGCGTGCCGCCCGCGTAGATCTCGGCCATGCGCTCGAGGATCTCCCCCACGTCCTCGCGGCGGACCGGGGCGTAGGTGCCGTCCGCGAGCTTCACGAGGTGGCGGCCGTGCTCGAGGCACATGCGCAGCTCCTGGGCGTCGACGGCGACGCCCTCGGTCGTGAAGCTCATGTCGAGGCTGAGCCAGTCGACGCCGCTCGAGACGCGCATCTGCGCGCCGACGGGCGTCGCGCGCACGCGCACGTCCGCGAGGTCGCTCGGGACGCGCTTGTCCCACGCGGCCGGGAGCTCGGCGATGCCATCCGTCCAGAACGCGACGGCCTTGTCGCCCTTGGCGACGAGCACGTCGGCCTCCTCGTCGGGGACGAAGCCCTGGTTCAAGAGGAGCTGGACCGCCGCCATCTCCGCGCCGACGTCGCGGCGCACGACGCGCGGGCGCGCGCCGTCGTGCTCGGGGGGCAAGAACTCGAGCGGCGAGGGGAACCCGATCGAGGGCACCGGGAAGTCCGTGTCGCCGTAGATCACGTCGAGCCGGGCGCGCGCCTCGACGATGTCGCCGTCGAGGTCGAGCGCGAACTCCGGCGGCGCGTCGGCGAGGTCGGCGATCTGCGAGAGGTCCGGCAGGTCCGCGCCGAGCGACGCGGCCACCCTCGGGATGAACTCCGTGAGCAGGTACGGCAGGTCCGCCATGGGGTGGACGAGCGCGGGCGCACGATACAAGCGCTGCAACCACGCCGGCGTCACCGCGTCGGCGACGGGCCGCGCGACGCCCTCGGTGGTGTCGATGTGCCAGCCCGGCGTGCCCTCGAACCAGTGCCCGTTGGAGAGCGAGAAGCGCCGGCTCGCGCCCTCGAACACCACGCGGATGCGCACGGCCTTGGAGTTGGCGGAGTCGAGCTCGAGCTTCGGGCGCAGCGGCTCGTCGGCGAAGCGCAGCTCCATCGAGGCGGGCTCGAGGAGCACGCGGTGCCCCTTGAGCACGCGCAGGAGCTCGGCGGCGTCCTCACCACGGATCTCCGCCGTCGCGGGCGCGCCGCGCGTCGTGTGGCGCTCGAGCGCGCGCAGCAGGCGCCGCATGGAGGTCGGCACCGCGTTGAACGCGGACAACAGATCCGCGATCGGCACGGCGGAGCGCGTCCCGGCGAGGACCGGGGTGATCGCGATCGAGGCCGACCGCACCTGCATGCGGAACTCGAGGTCGTGGTGCTTGTGCGGCTCCTCGCTCGGGATCCACGCGTCGAGGCTGCCGCGCGAGGGGGCCGCGGTGAGCCCGAGCTCGCGGACGCTCAGCACCTCGACCTCGCCGCCCGCGCCGCCGGCGCGGCGGCGGCGGCGGCGGCTGCGGCGCTTGCCGCCGACCGAGACGGTCTGCGGGCTGTGCGCCTTGACCTCCTGCTTGCCGTTCGGCTTGTCGACGACCTTCTTCAGCGCGTCCGGGTGCTTGGGCTTGGGCGGCCGCTCGCGGTCGCGGAGCGCGACCATCAACGCGGCGACGTGCTTGCAGTGATGCGTGGGCCCGCGGAAGCCCGGGCAGGTGCAGTCGCTCACCCACTGCTCCTCGTCGGTGAGCGTGAGCTTGGGCTCGTAGGCGATCTCCTGCTTCACCGCGACGACGCACTTCGCGTTGCTCCCGTGCGTCCAGAGCTCGGCGACGTGCCCGCGGCGGGCGTAGCGGCGGCCCTGCAAGAACGCGTTGCCCCCGGTGACGCGCTGGATCGCGCGATCGCTGAAGCGCGCGAGGTGCTGCGAGATGCGCGCGGGGTCCGCCTTGCGCGCCTCGACGACGAGGGAGCGCCCGTCGTCGTCGTCCTCGCCTCCCCCGTCATCGTCGCGCTCTTCGTCGTCGCGCTCTTCGTCGTCGCGCTCTTCGTCGTCGCGCGCTCCTTCGTCGTCGCGCGCTCCTTCGTCGTCGCGCGCGTCGCGCGCCTCCCCCAGAACCACGCGCTCGTCCGCGTACTCGTCGTCGTCGGTCTCGCCGCGAGCGCTGCGATCCTCGCTCGCCCGCGCGATCGGCGCTTCGTCCATCCGGTCTCGCTCGACCCGGGGCGACGGCTCGGTCGGCACCTCGACGCGCGCCGCTTCGGGCTCGACGGAGGCGACGCGGCGGCGGCGGCGCGGCTTGGCAGGGGTCGGAGGGTCGGCGGCGAGCGCTTCGCTCGCGGCGTGGTCGATCGACGTCTCGGCCATGAACTCTCGGTGCTCCGGCGCGTGCGCCTGGTCGCAGGGCTGAGCTTCGTTGCTCGGTCCGCGCGGCGTCAGCCGGCGCCGCGGGCCCCCAGGGAAGCGAGGCGGGGGGTGAGCTCGGTCCTGTGAGCGAGAGCACCGGTGATGCCCCCGGTGCCTCGTCACCCTCCTCACGGCAGCGTCTGAACGCGCCCGACCGAGCGGGTGAACGGATCCAATCGCGAGCATACACGAGACGTCCCCATGTGCAAGCCGCTCGTTTCGCCGCCCCCGGCGGACGGGCGCGAGGCGCGCTATGGTGGCCTCCCATGTCCCCCGAACGCTGGTCACCGACGTCGTGGCGCGCCCGAGAGGCCGCCCAGTCGGTCGGTTACGCCGACCCCGTCGCCCTCGAGGCGGCGCTCGAGAAGCTCGCGAGCCTCCCCCCCCTCGTCACGTCCTGGGAGGTCGAGCGCCTCAAGGCGCAGCTCGCCGAGGCCCAGGAGGGCAAGCGGTTCGTGCTGCAGGGCGGCGACTGCGCCGAGATGCTCTCGGACTGCCGCCCCGACCGCATCAGCAACAAGCTCAAGATCCTGCTGCAGATGTCGCTCGTGCTCGTGCACGGCACGATGAAGCCGGTCGTACGCCTCGGGCGCTTCGCGGGCCAGTACGCCAAGCCGCGCAGCACGCGGATGGAGACCCGCCGCACCCCGCTCGGTGAAGAGGTGAGCCTGCCGAGCTACTTCGGCGATCTGATCAACCGCGCGAGCTTCACGCCCGAGGCGCGCATCGCCGACCCGCGGCACCTCGTCGAGGCGTACGAGCACGCGGCGATGACGCTGAACTTCATCCGCTCGCTCAGCGGCGGCGGCTTCGCGGACCTGCACCACCCGGAGCAGTGGGATCTCTCGTTCATGGAGCACGCGAGCCTGAGCGCGGAGCTCCGCGAGGAGTACCAGCGCACCAGCGCGCGCCTCGCCGAGGCGCTGCGCTTCATGGAGGCGCTCGGCGAGACGAGCGTGGACGAGCTCTCGCGCGTCACGTTCTACACCAGCCACGAGGGGCTCAACCTCCACTACGAGAGCGCGCAGACGCGCCGCGTGCCGCGCCGCGAGGGCTATTGGAACCTCACCGCGCACCTGTCGTGGATCGGCGAGCGCACGCGCCAGCTCGAGGGCGCGCACGTCGAGTTCTTCCGCGGAATCCAGAACCCGGTCGGCGTCAAGATCGGCCCGAGCTGCAGCCCCGACGAGATCCTCCGGCTGATCGAGGTCCTCAACCCGACCGACGAGCCGGGCAAGCTCGTGCTCATCTCGCGCCTCGGCGCGGGGAAGGTCGCCGACGCGCTGCCCGCCCTCGTCCGCGCGGTGCGGCGCGAGGGCCGGCGCGTCCTCTGGATCAGCGACCCGATGCACGGGAACACCAAGAGCACCGAGCGGGGGATCAAGACGCGCCGCTTCGAGGACATCCTCTCGGAGGTCGAGCAGGTCATGGACGTGCACGACGCGGAGGGGACGGTGTTCGGCGGCGTCCACTTCGAGCTGACCGGCGACGACGTCACCGAGTGCATCGGCGGCGCCGCCGGGGTCACCGAGGCGGACCTCGAGACCAACTACGCGACGGGGTGCGATCCGCGCCTGAACTACCGCCAGGCCCTGGAGATGGCGTTCCGGATCGCGCGCCGGTTCCGCGAGGGCAAGCGCGCCTCGGACACCCCGCCGTAAGCTGGCCCGTCCGTCAATCGGTGCTACGTCCACCCGTTGCGATGCCGCGAGCGTTGACCGAAGCGCGAACGAGCGAGATCCGCCGGCTCTTCCAGGAGCGGATCCCCTTCAACCGCGTGCTCGGCATCGAGATCCTCGAGCTCGGGCCCGGGCGCGCGCTCTTCGCGGTGCCGTTCCGGCCGGAGCTCATCGGGGACCCGGAGCGTCCGGCGCTGCACGGCGGCGTGCTCAGCGCGGTGGCCGACACCTGCGGCGGCTGCGCGGTCTGGTGCGCGGTCGACGAGGACGACCGGGTGTCCACGATCGACCTGCGCGTCGACTACCTGCGGCCCGGGCGCCCGGAGGACCTGCGCTGCGCCGGCCACGTCCTGCGCGTCGGCAACCGCGTCGGGGTCGCCCACGTCACCCTGTTCCACGACTCGACGCCCGGCGAGGTCATCGCCGAGGCCAAGGGGGTCTACAGCGTGAAGCGAGCCACACGATGACGGTCGCCAGCGAGACCGGGGCGCACGACGAGGAGCTCACCCGCATCTCGGCCGAGGAGGAGCGCGTGCTCGCGCGCGTGCAGAAGCACGTCGAGACGCGCGAGCTCGTCGTGCCGAACGAGGGCCTCGACTACGACGCGGAGCTGCTCGCGCTGCGCGACCAGATCAACGAGGCGCGCCTCGAGGACGTGCCGCCGCTGATCGAGGAGATGGAGCGGCTCGCCGAGGTCGCCGCCCGCCGCGCCAAGGTCACGCAGGGCGTGATCGACCCGCGCTCGCCGTACTTCGGCCGCATGGTGCTCGAGGAGGACGACCGGCGCCGCGAGGTGCTCATCGGCCGCTCGACGTACCTGCACCCGCAGACGGGCATCCGCATCGTCGACTGGCGCGACGCGCCGGTGAGCCGCCTCTACTACCGCTACGACGAGGGCGACGCGTACGAAGAGGAGTTCGGCGGGCGCGAGGTCGAGGGCGAGGTGCTCACGCGCCGCACGCTCGCGATCCACGACGGGCGCCTGCGCCGGATCGGCGCGCCGCAAGGGACTTTCGTGCGGCGCCCGGACGGCACGTGGTTCCGCGCCGGTGAGTCGGCGCGCAAGCTCTCCGGCGGCCAGGGCGCGGCGATGCGCGCCGAGGGCCACCACCGCCCGGGCAAGCTCGGCACCGGCCGCGACGGAGACGGCCGCGACGATCGGTTCCTGCCCGAGATCACCGCCCTGATCGACCCGCGCCAGTTCGAGCTCATCACCGCGCCCGACAGCGGCCTCGTGGTGATCCAGGGTGGCGCCGGCTCGGGCAAGACCACGATCGGCCTGCACCGGCTCGCGTACCTGAACTTCCAGGACAAGCGGCGCTTCCGGCCCGACCGGATGCTCGTCATGGTCTTCAACCGCGCGCTCGAGCGATACATCTCGCGCGTCCTGCCCGCGCTCGGCGTCGAGGGTGTGCCGGTCACCACCTACGAGCGGTGGGCCTCGCGCCTGCGCGACCAGCACGTCGAGGGCCTCCCGCGCGAGTACGAGCCCGACACCCCGTCGGCGGTCACGCGGCTGAAGAAGCACCCGCGGATGCTCGACGCGATCGATCGCTACGTCGCCGCGCTCGGCGCGCGGCTCGACGCGTCGATCGCGCGCTCCGTGGAGAGCATCGACGGAGGCGCGGACGCGCTCGCGGTGTTCCGCCGCCACGAGGGAGCGCCCCTCGGCCAGCGGCTCGAGGCGCTGCTCGCGTGGTCGCGGCCGCGGACGCGCGAGGACGGCAGCGTCGATCCGTCGCGCAGCCGCTCGCTCGCGCTGCGGCACGCGGTGGAGCGGGCCGTCCTCGCCGGCCGCACGATCGCGCACGACATCCCCGGGGCGTGGGCGGAGCTGCTGACCGATCGCCCCTCGCTCGAGGCGGTGTTCCTCGACGGCGGCAGCGATCTCTCGCGCGAGGAGCTGCGCTCCGCCCTCTCGTGGTGCGCCGAGCGCTGCCCGCAGGTCGTGGCGCGCCTCGAGGAGGCGCAGGCGCTCGCGCGCGACGGCGCGGCGCCACCGGAGCGCGAGGTCCGGCCGGGCGCGGACTTCCACGAGCGCGCCCGCGAGGACGACCGCACGATGGGGATCGACGGCGCCGAGGAGGAGGCGCCCGTCCTGCTCGACCGCGAGGACGACACCCTCCTCTTGCGCCTCCACCAGCGCATGTGGGGCCCGCTCCTGCGCGGCAAGGAGCGCCTGGCCTACGAGCACCTCTTCCTCGACGAGGCGCAGGACCTGAGCCCGGTCGAGCTCGCGGTGGTCGTCGAGACGGCGAGCGAGGCGCAGAGCATCACGCTCGCCGGCGACGTCGCGCAGCGCCTCTTGATGGACAACGGCTTCACCGGCTGGGACGACGTCCTGGGCCGGCTCGGCCTCGACCACGTCGCCGTCGAGCCCCTGAAGATCACCTACCGCTCCACCGCGCAGATCATCGAGTTCGCCGACGACGTGCTCGGCCCGCTCCGCAACGCCGAGCAGAGCACCGCGACGCGACAGGGCGTCCCCGTCGAGCTCTTCGAGTTCGCGCACTCCGGCGAGGCGGTCGCGTTCCTCGGCGAGGCGCTGCGCCAGCTCATGGCCGCCGAGCCGCGCGCGTCGGTCGCCGTGATCTCGCGCTACACCGAGCACGCGGACATCTACTATCGCGGTCTCGCCAACGCCGAGGTCCCGTTCCTGCGCCGCATCGCGGAGCAGGACTTCCCCTTCAAGCCCGGCATCGACGTGACCGACGTCCGCCAGGTCAAGGGCCTCGAGTTCGACTACGTCGTGTTGCTCGAGGTGTCGGCCGCCTCGTACGCGGACGACGAGGAGGCGCGCCACCTGCTCCACATCGCGGCCACGCGCGCCGCGCACCAGCTCTGGGTGACCTCGGCCGGCACGCCGTCGCCGCTCTTGCCGCAGGCCCTGCGCGATCAGGCGGGGTGATCCGCGTCGTCCACGAGGACGACGACCTGATCGCCGTCGACAAGCCGCCGGGCGTCCCCTGCCAGTCCGCCGACCCCGCGCACCCCGACGACCTGCCGCACCGCCTACGCCTCGCGCGCGGCCTCGCGTACGTCGGCGTCCACCAGCGCCTCGACGAGGACACCTCGGGGGTGATCCTCTACGCCAAGCGCCCCGAGGCGAACGCCGGCCTCGCCGCGCAGTTCGAGGGCCGCCGCGTCGACAAGCGCTACGAGGCGATCGTCACCGGCTGGCGCGGCGGCCCGCGCCGCCTCGAGCACCAGCTCGCGCGCCGCGGTGAGCGCGTCGAGGTCGTCGGCGCCGGCGACCGGCGCGGCAAGCGCGCGATCACGCGCGTCGAGCGCGTCGAACGCCACGGCGAGCGCGCGCGCCTCACGATCGCGATCGAGACCGGGCGCACCCACCAGATCCGCGCGCAGCTCGCCGCCGAGGGCGCGCCGATCGACGGCGACCTCCGCTACGGCGGCGCCGACGCGCCGCGGCTCCTCTTGCACGCGAGCCGCCTCGCGCTCGCGCACCCGATCGGCGGCGCCCCCCTCGCGCTCGACGCGCCGCCGCCGCCGCTTTTCGACGCTTGGCTCACGGGCGCGCACGACCCGTTCGCGCCGCACGCGCTCGACGACGCGCTCGAGCGCGCGACCGAGCGCCGCTGGGGCCTCGCGCAGCGGAGCGACCTCGACGCGTTCCGCCTGCTCGACGCCGCCGGCGACGGCGTGCCCGGCGTCACGATCGATCGATACGCCGGCTGGTGGCTCGTCTCGCTCTACGACGAGGGAGCCGCGCACTCGGCTGCCGTGCTCGACGCGATCGCGCGGCGCGGCGAGGCGCGCGGCGTCTACGTCAAGCGCCGCCCGCGCCAGGCCAACCTCGTCGGCGAGGCGGACGCGGCGCTCGCGCCCCCCGAGCCGGTGCGCGGCGAGCCCGCGCCCTCTCCGCTCGCGATCGTCGAGGACGGCGTCCCCTACCTCGTGCGGCTCGGCGACGGCCTCTCGACGGGCCTGTTCCTCGACCAGCGCCTCAACCGCGCGCGCGTCCGCGCATCGGCCGGCGGCGCGCGTGTCCTCAACCTCTTCTGCTACACGGCGGGCTTCACCGTCGCCGCCGCCCTCGGCGGCGCGCGCGAGTCACTCTCGCTCGACGCGTCCGCGAGCGCGCTCGCCCGCGCCGAGGAGAACCTCCGCCACGCCGGCCTCTCGCTCGACGCCCACCGCCTCTCGCGCCGCGACTGCTTCGAGGCGCTGCGCCGGCTCGCCAAGCGCGGTGAGCGCTTCGACCTCGTCGTGCTCGACCCGCCGACCTACTCCACCACCAAGAAGACCCGGTGGGCGAGCGGCAAGGGCTGGGTCGGCCTCGCGCGCGACGCGTTCGCGGTCCTGAGCCCTGGCGGCGCGCTGCTCGCGTGCAGCAACGACCGCCGCATGACGCAAGACGTCTTTCGCCACCACGTCCGCGACGGCGCGCGCGAGGCCGGCGTGACGCTCGCGCGACTCGACGACCTCGCGCGCCCCCGCGACTTCCCCGACCCGCGCGGGCCCAAGGCCCTCCTCGCCCGGCGCGCATGATCGCGCGGGGTTCGGGCGACTCCGGCGACACCAGCACTCGGGAGCGCTC
>JAHBWG010000051.1 GCA_019637095.1 Sandaracinaceae bacterium
CGATCGACGCGCGCGCCGCCTCGACCGACAATCTGGCGCCGCGTCACGCGCGGGCTCGCCACTCGGGCAGAGCCACTCAGAAGCACTCGAGGAGCGTCCACGCGAAGCGCGTGCACGGCGCCGAGCCCGGGCTCGTGGCGGCGAGGAGGTGGCCGAGGTCGCGGCGTCGACCCACGCCGCGCTCCTCGAGGTGCTCGCGCGCCACGGCCGCTCGCTCGAGGGTGTCCACGAAGAGACCGACTCGCTCGACGAGCAGTCGGCGCTCGCGTCCTGAGATCGCGACCAAGCCGCGCGACATCGCGCGCGTGCTCGCCGACGAACCAGTCGCTGGCGCGCGCGACCCACCCCGACGTCGCGAGAGACCTACGTCCCCGCCTCGGGGTCAGCTCCCGCTCGGGTTCGGCTGAGCGTCCTCGCCGGCCGCGGCGCACCGCTCCGTCCTCGTCGCCTGCTCACGGCCGATCTACGGCCCCACGGGACGCTCTCGGTCGTCGGCGTGCGGAGCGTGTCCCGAGTCCCGCGTCAGCGGCGCGCCGATTCGGCCGCCCTTTGGCACTCGAACGCGACTGGAGCCGTTCGACTCATCGACAGCCTTTGAGCCGCGGTACGATGGTCCCGATGAACCGGCGTCGCGAACTGCTCACGAGGCTGGAGGACGGTCCGCCCGACAACGCGCTCCTCGAAGAGCTCGAGACGCTCTTCGAGCAGGACGGTGATCTTGCCAGCGCGACGTGGCTGCGACTGGAGCGCCTCGGCTACGGCCACGAGACGGGCCTTCACAACTTGGGCGACGTGCTCGATGAGCATGTTCCGCCAGCGATCGTCCAAGCGATCGTGCGATCGCGCGTTCGGCGCGGGAGGCTCCAGATCGGAGACGATGGACCCGTCGTGGAATGGCCGCACTTCTTCGTCGAGCCGTTCGACGAGCTGCGCCGATTGCGGAACGCCATCGCCCACGGCGGACCGATCACCGTAGACTTCCTCGTCGCGGAAGGATCGGGCGAGCCGCGCTCGCTCGTCTTCCCGAGCGGTGTGTTCATCGACATCGTCGCCCGCGTCACGCTCGAAATCGCGGATGTGCTCCGACGAGGTGATCCGTGACTCGCGCTGCTCTCGACCGGCACGATCTCGTCGAACGCCATCCCGGACTGAGCGACGCCGTCGCCGGGGCCCTCGTCGAGGCCGCCGCGGTCGCGCTCTCTCGTCACCACGTCGATGGGGCGGCCTCGTTCCGCGTCGACGACGGCGGACGCGGTGAGCAGGTCGAGATCTGCTGGACGGCGCCCGACGATCGCGCCCGCCGCGCGTGGAATGACGCATCCCGCGCGACGGAGTGGGCCGCCGAGGCCATTGCGATCGTCGCGGTCGAGCTCGCACGGAATTTGGTGGTCGTCGGTCGAGCCGCGCGCGGCACGCGCAACGACTTCCATCTTGGCCGTGAGGGGGACGGCCTCGAGACGGCGGCGCTCCTCGAAGTGGCGGGTTGCGATGACTGCGGGCTCCCAGGCCTGCTCGCGAAGAAGCAGGAGCAGGCCGCGCTGAATCCAGACGCGCTGCCGGCCATCGCGGCGGTGGTGCGGTTCGCGAGACCGCATGTCATGATCGATGACGCATGAGAGACGACGCGCATGACGCTGCGATGGCTGCGATGGACCGGGCTGAGGAGCTCGCGCGTGAGCAATTGCTCGAGGCGGCGCGGGAGACGTACGAGGAGGCGGCGCAGTTCGAGCAGCGCTCTGCGGACGCCGCGCCCGTGGATCGGCCGCGGACGCGGGGAGTGCTACGCGTCAGCGCCGTCTCGCTCTGGATGCGCGCCCGACGCTACGAGGACGCCGCTCGACTCGCCCGTCGCTACCTGCAGGAACCCCTCGCGGCCGGATATGCGCGCGAGCTTCACGAGCTGTTGAACGAGATCGAGGCGCGGCGCGCAGCCCTCGGGGCACTCCCGCGCGTGCCCGACCAGCAGGGCGGCGAGCTCCTTCGGCGTTTGAAGGAACGCGAGACACAGATCGTGAGCGGGATCGTCCCGCTCGTGCGCCTCACGAACGCGGCCTGAGCGCCGGTGGTGAGGCGCGCTATCGAGGTCGACGGTGACGAGCTGCCCCTGTAGTCGAGAAGCTCGAAGCCCTCGGGCGTGCTGAGCATCGAGATGGGCGCGGTGCTGGGGACGAGGTTGCGGGCGCGGTGGCTGTCACTGATCGCGTCCGGGCCGACGGCGACGCGCGCCGCCGTCCCGAGGCGTCGCGTCACGCGCGGGCTCGCCACTCGGGCAGCGCCACTCAGAAGCACTCGAGGAGCGTCCACGCGAAGCGCGTGCACGGCGCCGAGCCGGGGCTCGTGACGTAGATGCAGGTGCCGTCGCAGAACCCGCAGTTCTCGAGCAGCGTGCAGTCGTAGCAGCTGAACGCGCGGCAGCGATCGTCCGGCGGCGGCGGCGGCGGCGTGGTCGACGGGGTCCGGCACGTGCCGGACTGGCAGGTGCCCTCGCAGCAGTCGACGTCGCCCGCGCAGACGCCGCCGAGCGGGTTGCACATCGGGACGGGCACCTCGCGACGGCACGTCCCGGCGACGCACACGTTGCCCGCGTCGCACGTCGTCCCGCAGCACGCCTCGCCCGTCGCGCCGCACACGCCGGGGTCGCCGCACACGCCGGTGACGCACGAGAGCCCCGCGTTGCACGGCGCGCCGCTCGCGCAGCACGCCTCGCCGCGCAGGCCGCACGAGCCCACGCCGCCGTCGGTGAGCGCCGCCAGGCACGTGCTGCCGGCGCAGAAGAGGCCCGGCCCGCACGGCGCGCCCATCGCGCAGCAGGCCATGTGCTCGCCGCCGCACGAGCTCGCCGCGCACGTCCCGGCGATGCACGCCAGCCCGCCGTTGCAGGTGCCGACGCCGCAGCACGGGTCCCCCTCCGCGCCGCAGAGCCCGCCGTCGCCGCCGCGCTGCATCGGGCCGCTCGCGTCGGCGCAGCCCGTGATGGCGCCGCCCGCGAGGGCGCAGCTCGCGGCGAGACCGAACGACAGGGACAGCGCGCGCCTCACGGTGCGCTCTGACGATCAAGGTCCGTGCCGCGCCCCGCGAGTGGACGACGCGCGTCGTCGCTGGGGACGGCTGGCCCCGATCCGCGCCGCGATCGGGGCGCCGGTGTCACCCGCGGGGACTACTCGGCGTTGCGAAGGTGGACCACGCGCTGCGGGAACGGGATCTCGATCCCCGCCCGCTCGAGCGCCTCGTGCAGCGCCATCCCGAGCGCGGAGCGCGCCGCCGGGAGCTTCGTCGCGTCCGCGATCCAGATCCGCACCTCGAAGTCGATCGAGCTGTCGCCGAACGCGGTCAAGAGGACCGAGGGCGCCGGGCTCGCGAGCGCCAGCGGGTGCTCCTGCGCGGCGGCCATCAGCACGGCGTGCGTCGCCTTCACGTCGCTGCCGTACGCGACGCCGATCGGGAAGTCGACGCGCTGGGTCGCGTCGGTGTGCGTCCAGTTCACGAGCGGGCCTTCGATCATCCTCGAGTTCGGGATGATGATGTCGGCGCCGTTCAGCGCGCGCACCGTGCTCGAGCGGATCCCGATCTCGGTGACCGTCCCGCGCACGTTCGAGACCTCGACGGTGTCGCCGACCTTCACCGGCCGCTCGAACACGAGCAGGAGCCCGGAAACGAAGTTGCTCACGATGTTCTGGAGGCCGAAGCCGACGCCGACGCCGAGCGCGCCCGCGAACAGCGCGAGCTGCGACAGGCCGATGCCCGCCGCGCTCGCCGCGAGCACGAACCCGAGCGCGAGCACGGTGTACCGAACGATCAGCGCGGCCGCCGCGGGCACGCCGGGGCCCATCTCGAGGCGCGGCGCGACGTCCTCCTGGAGCGTGCGCGCGAGGATGCGCGAGACGATCACCGCCGCCCAGATGCCGCCGACGAACGCGAGCACCTCGCCGACGGAGATCTCGATGTCGCCCAGGCGCACGTTCTCGGCGAGGAGCTGCTCGAGCTGGGCGCGGAACGCGACCCGCAGGCGGAAGTAGTCGAGCGCGATCCAGAGCCAGCCGAGCCCGAAGAGGAGCTGCGTCGCGCGCCGGAACGCGAGGCGCGTCACGTCCGCGTGGCGCCCGAGCACGGTGCTCTGCCAGAGCGGCGTCGAGAGCGCGGCGTCGACCCAGCCCAGGGCCGAGAGCTTGAGCGCCAAGAGCGCCATCGCGATGAACGCGGCGGCGATCGCGCCCTCGACGAGGATGCCCGCGAGGGGCACGTAGCCGGCGACGCACGCGCCGACGCCGACCGCGGCCGCCGCGCTCGCGCAGCCCCAGGCCGCGCGGACGGGGCCATCGGCCGCGCGCGCGCACGCGCCGAGCCCGCCGGTCGCGAGGATGGCGGTCGCGAGCAAGGCCACGCGGTGCTCGGCGTCGTGCTCGTCGAAGAGCAGGCGCAGCCAGTCGAGCGCGTAGAGGACGGCGGTGAGCCGCGTCGCGCGCCGGTGGCCGCGCTCGAGCGGCAGCAAGAGGAGGGGCGCGATGGCGAGGAGCTGCGCGAGCTCGACGACGGCGCGCGGCGCGAGCGGGTGGAGCGCGCGCACGAGGAACAACCCGACGAACAGCGTCGTCGCGACCGGGTGCGAGAGCGACGCGGTCGCGGCGTGCTCCGCGCCGAGCCGGTGCTCCCGCCGCAGCCAGTAGAGGAACGCGAGCAGCAGGAACGCGACGACGCCGTGGACGTAGCCGCGCCCGCCCAGGTGCGTGACGAAGCGATCGAGGCCGTGGACGTGGTGCGTCAGCGCGTGCGCGAGCTGGGTGAGGAGCGGCGTCGCGGCGCGGTCGGTGGCGCCGCCGAGGCCCACGGGGTGCGTGCGCGACAGCACCCGGGCCTGGCTCTCCTCGATCGCGCGGTCGAGCTGCGCGAGCACGTCGCCGGTGACGAGCCCGTGCGCGGCGAGCCGCGTCTGCGCGCCGAGCACCTGCTCGAGGTGCTCGCGCAGATCGAGCGCCACCGCGGCGACGAGCTCGACGACCTCGCCGATCCGCGTGCGCGCCGCGTCGGGGTAGTCGGCCTCCGCGGCGGCGGCTGCCGTCGCGGCCCAGCGCCTGCGGATCGCCTCGACGCGCTCGGCCTCCGTGCCGAGCATCGTCGCGGTCTCCTCGAACGCCTCGGCGACCTCCGTCACCCGCGCGTCGAGCGTCGTCCACATCTCTTGCAGGTTGCGGAGCTCGCGCACCGGCTGGGCCTCGAGCGCGTCGAGGTCGCTGTCCTCCCGGAGCCGCGCGACCTCGCGGCCGATGCTCTCGATCTCGATCAGCCGGTGCTCGAGGTCGCGCACGTGGTGGATGCGCGCGCGGACCTGGTGCAGGGTGGCGCTCGCCTGCTGCGCGGCCGCCGCGACCTCCGCCGGGCGCACGATCCCCGCGGTCGCGGCCTCCGCGCCGGCGGTCGCCTCGGCCGGCGTGAGCGCGCCGACGCCGTCCTGCGCCGCCGCCGGCCCGCACGCGCCGAGCGCGAAGAGCGCGAGGAGCGCGACGAAGAGACCGCTGGAGGGACGCACCGAGGCATGGTGGGCCGAACGCGCCCGCGCGAGCAACGGCCAAACGCGCCGCACGCGGGCCTTCCCGTCGCGCGCGGCCGCGGTAGGATGCGCCGCATGTTCGCCATGAACGACAAGGTCGCCATCGTCACCGGCGCGAGCCGCGGCATCGGCGCGGAGATCGCGCGCCGCTTCGCCGCCGCGGGCGCCAAGGTGGTGCTCGCCTCGCGCAACCTCCCGCCGCTCGCGGCGCTGAGCGCCGAGATCGAGGCGGCCGGCGGCGAGGCGCTGCCCTACGCCTGCCACACCGGCAAGGAGGACCAGATCCAGGCGCTCGTCGCGGCGAGCGTCGAGCGCTTCGGCAAGGTCGACGTGCTCGTGAACAACGCCGCCACGAACCCCTACTTCGGCCCGATGATGAACATCGAGGACGGCGCGTGGGACAAGACCTTCGAGGTCAACCTCAAGGGCTACTTCGCGATGACGCGCGCGGTCGTCCGCCACGTCCAGGCGCGCAAGGGCACGGGCTCCATCGTGAACGTCGCCTCGGTCGCCGGCTTCATGGCGATGCCGCTCCAGGGCGTCTACGCGATGACGAAGGCGGGCGTGATCTCGATGACGCGCACGCTGAGCGTCGAACTCGGCCCGGACATCCGCGTCAACGCGATCGCGCCGGGGCTCATCGACACGAAGTTCGCGTCGGCGCTCACGCAGAGCCCCGAGATCCTCGACGTGGTGATGCAGAAGACGAGCCTCAAGCGCGTCGGCCGCCCCGAGGACGTCGCAGGGGCGGCGCTCTTGCTCGCGAGCGACGCGGGCGCCTACTTCACCGGCGCCGTGCTCACGGTCGACGGCGGCTGGAGCCTCGGGTGATCCGCGGGGCGGCCCTTCTCTCGAGGGGCGCGCTGGGCGTACCCTGATCGCGGAGGAGCCCGATGACGTACCCCCGACGCACCGCGGCGCGCGCCGCGACGTGCGCGATGATCCTTGCTTGCCTTCTGGTGACCGCGGCGCCCGCGAGCGCGGTCCCCTTGCTCGACACGTTCGGCGGACCGGTCGGCTACGGCGCCAACGTGCTGCCCGCGAACGACGACGGCTCGTCTTCGGCGATCCCGCTCGCGCCCGCGTTCCCGGGCGGGCTCAACTTCTTCGGCGGCCCCTACGATCAGGTGTGGGTCAACAACAACGGCAACATCACGTTCAGCGGTCCGGTCTTCAACTACACGCCGATGCCGTTCCCCGTCGCGATGCGGCCGATGATCGCGGCCTACTGGGGCGACGTCGACACGCGCGGCGGCGGCGCGCCGACCAACAACGGCGTCTTCTGGCACCTCGCGCCGGGGATGATGGTGGTGACCTGGCACAACGTCGGCGTCTACTCCATCAACGACAGCGTCAAGATGGACTTCCAGATGATCCTGCGGAACGCGCTCGACTGTCGCACCGGGGACTTCGACGTGGAGTTCCGCTACAACCGCTGCGAGTGGGAGGCGGGCACCGCCTCGGGCGACTCGAACCGCAACGGCATCTGCGACGCGAGCGAGACCTCGTGTACGCCGGCGCAGGCCGGCTTCGACGCGGGCAACGGGACCGACTTCGTCGAGATCCCCGGCTCGCGCACGAGCGCCATCCGCGACGTCTGCACGACCTCGAACGTCGGGATGCCCGGCATCTGGCGCTTCAGCGTGCGCGGCGGGATGGTGGCGTGCCCCGAGAACGGCACGCCCTGCGACACCGGGATGGTCGGCGCGTGCGGCCTCGGCGTCACGCAGTGCGTGGGCCGCGACACGATCTGCGCGCCGATCGGCCGCGCGAGCGCGGAGCGCTGCGACGGGATCGACAACGACTGCAACGGCGAGACCGACGAGGGCGACCTCTGCGAGGGTCTGAACGTGTGCATCCGCGGCGCGTGCGTGCCGCCGTGCTTCGAGGGGGGCTGCGGCGAGGGCGAGACGTGCAACACCGAGGGCATCTGCGTCGAGACGTCGTGTCTGGACGTGACGTGCCCGGCCGGGCAGCGCTGCCGCGCCGGCACCTGCATCGGCGCGTGCGACGCCGTCACGTGCCCGCACGGGCGCCAGTGCGTCGCCGGCCGCTGCATCGATCTGTGCGCGGTCCTCACGTGCGACTCGGGAGAGGTGTGCGTCGACGGCGCGTGTGTGCCCGAGTGTCCGTGCCGCGCTTGCCCCGAGGGATCGCTCTGCGGCGCGGACGGGAGCTGCACCCCGGCCGGTTGCGATCTCACGATCTGCGAGGACGGCTTCTACTGCGTCGCGGGCGAGTGCCGCGACGCGTGCGCGGGCGCGGTGTGTCCGGCCGGTCAGGTCTGTCGCGTCGGCGAGTGCGTCGACGGCGCGCCGGATCGTCCCGACGCGGGCGTGCCCTCCGAGGACGCGGGCAGCGGCGGACCGCCGGTGGGCGAGGACGCGGGCACGGCCGACGGCGACGCGAGCGCGGGCGGCATGGACGCGGGCCGCTCGCCGCCCGGGTCGAGCACGCCCGGCTGCGGTTGCCGGACGGCGGGGCGCGCGACGGAACGCGGCGCGGCGCTCCTGTCGCTCCTCGCGCTGCTCGCGCTCGCGTGGCGGAGGCGCCGATGACGCGCTGGGCGCTCGTCGCGCTCGCCCTCGCGCTCGTCGGCTGCGACGGCGAGGGCCCCGACCCCGGCGTCGACGGAGGCACGGCGGGGATGGACGGCGCGGTGCCGCCCGGGACGGACTCGTCCGTGCCGCCCGGCACCGACGGCGGCCCCGCGCCGGGCACCGACGCGTGCGTGCCGTCGATCGAGATCTGCGGCGACCGCATCGATCAGGACTGCGACGGGCGCGACGTCGGCTGCGGCGACAACGACATGGACGGCATCCCCGCGTGCCGCGCGGGCGACGACCTGACGATGTGCGACTGCGACGACACGCGCGCGGACGTGCGCCCGCCGTTCGGCGCGCTGCCGGGCGCGCCCGAGCTCTGCGACGGGCGCGACAACGACTGCGACGGGCGCATCGACGAGGCCGCCGAGTGCTGCGAGGGCTGCGCCGCCGTGACGCCGCGCTCGCGCGGCGACGTGTGCACGCTCGAGGGCGCGTGCGACTGCTCCACCGCGCCGGGCGTCGGTCCGTGCCCCGAAGGGCAGACGTGCTGCGCGAGCGGCTGCGTCGATCTCCAGACGGACACCGCGAACTGCGGCTTCTGCCAGAGCCAGTGCACGGTCTCGGCGGACCGCTGCACGGGCGGCATGTGCATGTGCGGGACGATGCCGGTCTGCGATCTCGATCGCGCCTGCACCGGCGGCCGCTGCTGAAGCTGGACCTCGAGGTCGTGCGTCGCCGCTACGCGGCGGCGCGCGCGCGCTCTGCGAGCCGCTCCGCGGCCTGCCACACCACGCCCATGATCGTGTGCTGCGGGTTCACCCCGAGGTTGGTCGGCAGCACGCTCGCGTCCATCACGTAGAGCCCCTCGGCGCCGCGCACCGCGAGGCTCGGGTCCACCACGCCGACGGCGGGGTCCGCCGCGGCGCTCGTCGTGCCGAACAGGTGCGACGCGACGAGGTGGAAGTCCGCGCGCGAGACCGGGCGCTCGGCGAGCGCGTCGAGCCGCTCCGGGCTCGTCACGACCTCGTCGAAGCCGGCGACGCCGGGGAAGATCTCCACCGCGCCCGCCGCGAACATCAGGCGGCCGAGCGTGACCGCGACTTCGCGTGCCTTCTCCAGGTCCTCGCGCGTCGGCTCGTACGCGATCCACGGGCGGCCGAACACGCGCCGGATGCGCCCGTGCGCCTTCATGCGGATCTGGCCGCACCACTGCGCGTAGCTCCCGAGGTCCGCGAGGCGCCGCTGCCACGCCGCGCCCGCGCCCGGCAGGCGCGCCGCGAGCATCTCGGGCGGCAGCGCGAGCGCCTCGAGCTTGAAGCCGCGCGCGCGCTGCGGGATCTCGTAGCCCTGCGCGGCGCCGAAGCCCATGTGCACCGGCTGCTCGAAGCGGCCGACCATCGCGACGCCCGGGTGCGCCTGGAAGCGCCGGCCGAGGTTCGCGTGTCGCACGCCGCTCGCGTGGAGCAGCACCGGCGTGTGCACGACGCCCGCCGCGACGATCACCGCGCGGCGCGCGCGGATCGAGAAGCCCGGCCCCTCGACGCCGACCGCGCGGCCGCGCTTCAAGATCACGCGCTCGACGCGGCAGCCGGTGTGGAGGCGCGCGCCGTCCGCGATCGCGCGCGGGACGTAGGAGACGTCCATGCTCTGGCGCGCGCCGGCGGGGCATCCTTGCAAGCAACGCGCGTTGCCCTCGCAGCCGCGCGTGTTGCGGTGGATCGCGCGGCCGGGCAGGCCCATCGCCTTGGCGCCCTCCGCCATCAGCGCGTTGTTGCGCCCGAGGATCGCCGGCTCGGTCGGGTGGATCTCGAGCTCGTCCTCGATCGCCGAGAAGACCCGCTCGAGCGCGTCGTCGTCGACGAGGGCGCCGAGGCCGAACCGGTCGCGCCAGTCCGCGCGCACGTCGTCGGGCAGCCGCCAGACGATCCCGGAGTTGATCGCGGTCGAGCCGCCGACGGCGCGCCCCTGCAGGATCGGCATCGGCACGCGGCTCTCGGTCGCCTGCATGCACATGTCGCGGACGGCGAGGCGCATGGCGTCGAGGAGCGCGGCCGGGCGCTCCTCGGGGCGCAGGTGCGCGCCCTCCTCGACCATCACCACCGACGCGCCGTTCGCGGCGAGCACCCGCGCCGCGGTCGCGCCGCCCGCGCCGGTGCCGACGATCACGTAGTCCGCTTCGTCCACGAGCTTCGCCATCACGCCACCTCCCGGATCGAGGGCAGGAGCCGCTCGCCGCGCGCCGCCGGCGCGGGGCGGTCGTAGCCGGTCCGCGCCCGCACCGCGGCGGGCCGCAGCAGCGCCATGCACGCGACGAGCTTCAACAGGAGCATGAGCTCGCGGACGAAGAACACGCGGTGCGAGAGCAGCTCCGCGAGCAGGCGCGCCCGCTCCTCGGGCGAGAGCCGCGCCGCCGTCGTGAGCCGGCCCCAGCACCAGAGCGGCGCGCTCATCGCGAGCAGCAGCCCGACGCGCACGCCGAGGCGCCCCTTCGCGGACGCCCGCTCGAGGAAGTCGCGCGTCCCGCCGAGCCAGTCGATCTCGCCGGGCGCGACCGCGAGGCCAGGGCCCCCCGCCACCACGAACCCGCTCATCACCACCGCCGCCCACCGGATCATGCTGTCTCCTTTTGGCTGAACCAATCTGACGAACTGGTATTACCAAAATCGACGAGGTGCGCAAGCAGTTACGCACTCGCGGTCGCGCGAGGGTGCGCGCCCGCGCGGTCGCGCGTGCGGACGCACCCCTGAGCGCGCTCACGTCAGGGACCGGCCGGCGTGCGCCGCTGGCGCGCGCTCTCTTCGACCTGCAGGAGCCCGCGCTGCACTTCGTCCGGGACGCTCTCGCGCAGCACGATGCGGTACGCGCCGTCCTCGCCGCGCCGGAACGCGATGCGGACCCCCTCGCGCGGCATCGCGTGCGCCGTCTCTCCGGCGAGCTCGTAGCGCAGATCGTCGCGCCCCGCGGCGAGGATCCCGAGGACGTAGCCCGCCATCCCCTCGCCGCCGGGCCGATCGAGGTCGACGAAGCATTGGCGCCACGTCTCGGCGTCGCGCAGCTCGAACGCCCCGCGCTCGACGATGCGCGCGCGGATCGTGTCCTGCGGCAGATCCGCGAGGCCGTGCGTGGCGAGCAGCGTCGCGACCGTGCGCTCGGGGGTCGCGAAGCGCGAGTCGGTGACGCGCCCCTCGCCGCAGCCGGCGAGCACCAACAGCATCGCGAGGAGCCTCCGCACGACTCGCTCATATCGTGCGGGCGGGCGCACGTAAAGGGTTGACACAGCGTCCGAGTCGCCGTGCCACGTTGTGCCAGGACGCGCTTGATCCCGCGTGGGACGTGCTTAGGTTCGGGCCACCATGCGACTCGACCGCCTGACCAGCAAGACCCGTGAGGCCCTCGTCGCGAGCGAGCAGCTCGCCACGCGCGGCAAGAACCCGGAGCTCTACCCCGAGCACCTCCTGATCTCGCTGCTCGCGCAGGAGGGCGGGATCACCGCGCCGATCCTGCAGAAGGCGGGCGCCGACCCGGCCGCGCTCGGGCGCGCGCTCGACCAGAAGCTGCGCGCGATGCCGAAGGTGGACGGCGGCGCGGAGCCGACGATCTCGCGGCGCCTGCGCGCGCTGCTCACGAACGCGTGGGCGCAGACCGAGCGGCTGAAGGACGAGTACACGTCGGCCGAGCACGTGCTGCTCGCCGCGGTGCGCGACAAGGACGAGGTGGGCAAGCTGCTCGGCGTCACCGAGGCGGCGCTCGACAAGGCGATCAAGGAGGTGCGCGGCAGCGCGCGCGTCACCGATCCGGAGCCCGAGGGTCGCTACCAGGCGCTCGAGAAGTACACGCACGACCTCACGAAGGACGCGCGCGAGGGCAAGATCGATCCGGTCATCGGCCGCGACGAGGAGATCCGGCGCGTGGTGCAGGTGCTGAGCCGCCGCACCAAGAACAACCCGGTGCTCATCGGCGAGCCCGGCGTCGGCAAGACCGCGATCGTCGAGGGCATCGCGCAGCGCATCGTCGCGGGCGACGTGCCCGAGAGCCTCAAGCAGAAGCGGCTGCTCGCGCTCGACCTCGGCGCGATGGTCGCGGGCAGCAAGTACCGCGGCGAGTTCGAGGACCGGCTCAAGGCGCTGCTCAAGGAGGTCGAGTCGGCCGAGGGCGAGGTGATCCTCTTCATCGACGAGCTGCACACGCTCGTCGGCGCCGGCGCGGCGGGCGGCTCGATGGACGCGTCGAACATGCTCAAGCCGGCGCTCGCGCGCGGCGAGCTGCGCTGCATCGGCGCGACGACGCTCGACGAGTACCGCAAGCACATCGAGAAGGACGCCGCCCTCGCGCGCCGCTTCCAGCCCGCGTTCGTGGGGCAACCTTCCGTGCAGGACACGATCGCGATCCTGCGCGGCCTCAAGGAGCGCTACGAGGTCCACCACGGCATCCGCATCCACGACACGGCGATCGTCGCCGCCGCCACGCTGAGCGACCGCTACATCACCGACCGGTTCCTGCCCGACAAGGCGATCGACCTCGTCGACGAGGCGGCGAGCCGCTTGAAGATGGACATCGAGTCGGTGCCCGCGGACATCGACCGCGTGCAGCGCAAGATCACGCAGCTGCAGATCGAGCGCCAGGCGATCAAGGACGGGACCGACGCGTACTCGCAGCGCCGCCTCGAGGAGGTGAACGAGGAGCTGTCCGAGCTCGAGGAGCAGAACAAGTCGATGCGCGCGAAGTGGCTCCGCGAGAAGGAGCTGCTCGAGGCCATCCGCGAGCAGAAGGGCGAGCTCGAGCGGCTGCGCCTCGACCTCGAGCGCGCGCAGCGCACGGCGGACTACGAGACGGCGAGCCGCCTGCAGTACGGCGAGATCCCCGCGGCCGAGCGCGCCGTGAAGGACGCGCAGCAGCACCTCGACGAGCTCCAGAAGGAGGGCTCGTTCCTCAAGGAGGAGGTCACCGACGAGGACATCGCGACGGTGGTGAGCAAGTGGACCGGCATCCCCGTGAGCCGGATGCTCGAGTCCGAGCGCGCCAAGCTGCTGCGCATGGAGGACGGCCTCGCGCGGCGCGTGGTCGGTCAGCGCGACGCGGTGGTCGCCGTGTCGAACGCGGTGCGCCGGAGCCGGGCGGGCCTCGGCGATCGCGACCGCCCGATCGGCAGCTTCCTGTTCCTCGGCCCGACCGGCGTGGGCAAGACCGAGCTCGCGCGCGCGCTGGCCGAGTTCTTGTTCGACGACGAGCGCGCGATGATCCGGCTCGACATGAGCGAGTACATGGAGAAGCACGCGGTCTCGCGCCTCATCGGCGCGCCGCCCGGCTACGTCGGCTACGAGGAGGGCGGGCAGCTCACCGAGCCGGTGCGGCGCCGCCCTTACAGCGTCGTCCTGTTCGACGAGGTCGAGAAGGCGCACCCGGATGTGTGGAACACGCTCTTGCAGGTGCTCGACGACGGCCGGCTCACCGACGGCCAGGGCCGCACGGTGGACTTCCGCAACACGGTCATCATCCTGACCAGCAACGTCGGCTCGCATCACATCATGCGGCTCGACGACGAGGCGGCGATCGAGCGCGCGGTGATGGAGGACCTGCGCGCGAGCTTCCGGCCGGAGTTCCTCAACCGCCTCGACGAGACGGTCGTGTTCCACCGCCTCGGCCGCGAGCACCTGCGCTCCATCGTCGACATCCAGCTCGAGCGCTTCCGCAGCCGCCTCGCGGACCGCGAGATCGGGCTCGAGATCAGCGACGACGCGAAGGACTTCCTCGGCGAGGTCGGCTTCGACCCGCAGTTCGGTGCGCGGCCTCTGAAGCGCGCGATCCAGCGGCACCTCGAGAACCGCATCGCGGAGGAGATCCTCGCGGGCAAGTTCGCCGCGGGCGACACCGTCCGCATCGAGCGCGCGCTCGCGGGCGGCCTGTCGATCCGGCGCGGCGGCGGGCCGGCGGAGGCCGCGGAGGCGTCGGCCACCGCGTGAGCGAGCGTCATCCGGTCTGCGGCAGGCAGTAGCTGAGGTGCAGCGCGCCGCGCAGGCGCCGCTGCACCTCGACCTTGCCCGGGTCGAGCACGAGCGCGCGCCGGTAGTGGTACGAGGCCTCCTCGTAGTCGCCGCGCTCGGCGTGGACGTCGCCGAGCTCGACGTAGATCGCGTGGCTGCGGACGGGATCGTCGACGCAGTAGTGGAGCGCGCGCGTGAGCGAGCTCGCCGCCTCGGTGAGCGCGCCCATCGCGCGCTCGACCGTGCCCCGCCGCGCGAGCGCGAGCACCGCGAGCTCCTCGAGCTCGGCGACCCGGTCGTAGAGCTCGCGCGCGGCCACCAGCTCGCCACGCCGCTCGAGCCGCGCCGCCGCGAGGAGCAGGCGCGTCGCGCTGTCGACCGTCAGCGCGGTGTCCGAGAGCGCAGGATCCTCTCTCTGGATGGGGCGAGAGCCGGGTCGAGCGACGCGCGTGGTCACGGCGTCCCAAATGTGCACGGTGCATGCCGCGACCGTTGCCAAGTCCCCGGGGCCATCGTAGGGTTGCGCGGAGCACTCGATGCGCCATCACCGGCGCGTCGGAGGTGACGTGAACCCCGGCTCTCACCCGCGCAACGAGCTCGACGTGATCCTCCGTTCCCGCCGGCTTGGACTCTTCGCGACGCTCGCCCTCGCCGGGCTCGGCGTGGCGGTGGTGCCGAGCGTCGAGGCCCAGGTCCCCCCGGCCACGAACGCCGTGCTGCGCGAGGCGGACATCGCCCTGGTGGACGCGGACCGGCAGGCCGTGCGCCTGATGCAGGCGCTCGACGAGGCGCGCCGCGCGCGCAACGCCGTCGCGACCGCGTGCGTCGACCGGCAGCTCATCCAGCTGAACAGCTTCACGCGGATCCTCCAGCAGCACCGCGGGCGGCTGCAGGCGGCGATCGAGCGCCGCTCCGACACCGCCATCGCGCACGAGCGCTCGGTCATCCGCCGCATGAGCGAGGAGCTGCACCGCATCGCGCGGACGGGGCTCTCGTGCGTCAACCCGCACGGCGGACCGGAGGACCGGACGATCGTGATCGTGACGATCGCGCCGGAGACGCCGGAGTTCGAAGACCTGCGCGCCCCGCCGCCGCCGCCGCATTGAGCCTCCGGAGGCGCGGCAGGGATCAGCGCTCGACGAGGCGGCGGACCGTGGCGGCGAGGGTCATGGGGTCGAACGGCTTGCCGATCGCGCCGATCGCGCCGAGGGCCTGGTAGCGGTCGAGCTCCTCCTGCCGGGCCTTCGCGGTCATGAAGATCACCGGGATGTCCGCGGTGGCGGGCTGCTCGCGCAGGCGCGCGAACGTGCTCGGGCCGTCGAGGCCGGGCATCATCACGTCGAGCAGGATCACGTCCGGCCGCGCCTGCGCGGCGAGCTCGAGCGCCTCGAGCCCCGAGCGCGCGGTGTGCACCACGAGGCCGCCGACGTCGACGAGCGCCATCTCGCCGATGAGGCGCAGATCGTCGTCGTCGTCGACGAGCAGGACCGAGCGCAGCGTGCTCATCGGGGCACGATAGCGCACGCGCCGCTCGCCCGTCAGGGCGCGGTGGCGGCGCGCGCGACCGACGCGGCCTCGTCCTCGCCCGACTCCGGCATGGAGATGCCGCCGCCCGCCTCGCGCCCGTAGGCCTCGACGCCGCACTCCGACAGATCGAGGCCCTCGATCTCGTGCTCGAGGCTGACGCGTACGCCGACCGTCTTGGCCAGCGCGAGCCAGAGCCCGTAGCCGACGACGAGCGCGAGCCCGACGCACATCACCGCGCCGAGCGCCTGGGCCCCGAGGAGCGCGGCGCCGCCGCCGTGGAACAGCCCGCGGACCTCGCCCGCGTTCGCGAAGAGCCCGACCGCGAGCGTGCCGAACACGCCGTTGACGAGGTGGACCGGGATCGCGCCGACCGGATCGTCGAGGCCGAAGCGGTCGAGGAGCATGACGCCCTCGACGACGAGCACGCCGCCGAGCGCGCCGACGAGGATCGCCTCGAGCGGCCCGATGACGTCGGCGCCGGCGGTGATCGCGACGAGGCCGGCGAGCGCGCCGTTGAGCGCCATCGACAGGTCGAGGCCGCCGGTCCGCACGCGCGTGTGCGCGAGCGCGGCGACGAAGCCCGCCGCGGCGGCGAGGTTCGTCACGAGGATGACCGGCCCGATGGCGCTCGGATCCGCGGCCAGCGTGCTGCCGCCGTTGAAACCGAACCAGCCGAGCCAGAGGATCAAGACGCCGAGCGCGGCGAGCGGGAAGCTGTGCGCGGGCATCGGCCGCGGCCGTCCGTCCGCGTCGAAGCGGCCGTGGCGCGGGCCGATCACCAGCACGCCCGCGAGCGCCATCGCGCCGCCGACCGCGTGCACCACGGTGCTGCCCGCGAAGTCGTGGAACGCCGTCTCCGCGGCGAGGTAGCCGCCGCCCCACACCCAGTGGCCGGCGATCGGGTAGACGACCGCCGACGCGAGCGAGGTGAACGCGAGGAACGGGAGCAGCTTCGCGCGCTCCGCGACCGCGCCGCTCACGATCGTCGCCGCCGTCGCGGCGAACACGAGCTGGAAGAAGAGGAACACGAAGAGCGGGAGCCCCTCCGGCGCGTTCGTGACCGTCGCGCTCGCCTCGGGCACGAACCCGTCGAGGCCGACCCACGCGCTGCCGCCGCCGAACATCAGGCCGAAGCCGACGGCGTAGTAGAGGAGCGAGGCGACCGCGACGACCGAGACGTTCTTGAGGAGCACCATCACCGCGTTCTTGCGCCGGCAGAAGCCGGTCTCCACGAGCGCGAAGCCCGCGTGCATGAAGAACACGAGGAAGGCCGCGGTGAGCACCCAGACGCTGTCGAGGATCGCCTGCATGCGGCCGAGGATTGTGGGGCACTGTTTCCGGTGCGTTTCACCAACGAAAATTCGAGCCGCGCGGGGGCGCTCGTTCCCGGGACGGAAAAAGAGGTGCCGGCGGTCCGGGCTCACCCTATGAAACGGTCGATGAACGACACGGTGCGGCAGGACCGCGGCTTCTACGCCTTCAACGCCGCGCTCTCGGCGGGCGCGCTCGGGTTCCTCGCGTGGCTGCTGCTCGTGAACCGGGGCGGCGGCGTCGAGGCCGACCTGTCGTTCCTGCCCGCGGTGAACGCCGGCCTGAACAGCCTCGCCGCGGTGCTCCTCGCCGCCGGCTGGGTCGCGATCCGCGCGGGTCGCCGCGACGTCCATCGCTACCTCATGGTCGGCGCGTTCGCGGCGAGCGCGCTCTTCCTCGTCTCCTACGTGATCTACCACTACGCCGTCGGCGACACGCGCTACGAGGGGCAGGGCGCGATCCGCTACGTCTACTTCGCCATCCTGATCTCGCACGTCGTCTTGTCGATGGCGGTGCTGCCGATGGCGCTCACGGCGTTCTGGCTCGCGGCCAAGCGGCGCTTCGCCTCGCACAAGAAGGTCACCCGCTGGCTCGTCCCGATCTGGCTCTACGTGTCGGTGACGGGCGTCGCGATCTTCGCGATGCTGCGCGCCGCCTGATCGGGGACGCGGAGGTCGCGCCAAAGACGTTCTCGCCCTCGGGGGTCGATCTCGCCGCCCAGGGCCGTATCATGAGCTACGAGGAGCGTCCGTCGTGAACCACCCCCGAGCCTTCGCCGCCGCCTTCGCCATCGTCTTCGCGGCGTCGGGCGCGACTCACGCGCAGGACCTGCCGCAGTCCGTGACGCGCCGCGCGGTGCGCGCCGCGGTGAAGCTCACCGTCGAGGTGCCCGGCCGAGGCGGCCGCCCGCTCTCGTCGACGGGCTCGGGCAGCATCATCGACCCGCGCGGCTACGTGCTGACGAACTTCCACGTCGTCGGCCACGTCGCGCCGGGCGGGGGCGTCCCGGGCACGCTCTTCCACCCGCAGAACGAGGTGCGCATCGCGCTCGCGCAGACCCCGCGCGAGACCGCGCAGGAGCGCTACATCGGCCGCGTGGTGCGCGCGGACATCCGGCTCGACCTCGCGCTGATCCGCATCGTGAGCGACCTGCGCGGCGCGCCGCTCCCCGCGAGCACGCGCTTCGCGACGGTGCCGATCGCCGACACGTCCAGCCTGCGCCCCGGCAGCCGCCTGTTCGCGTTCGGCTTCCCGCTCGGCGTCCAGACGATCAACGTCACGAGCGGCGAGATGAGCGGCTTCCAGATGAACACGCGCGATCAGGTGGCGTGGATCCGCACGGACGCCGAGTTCAACCCCGGCAACTCCGGCGGCATGCTGCTCGACCGCCGCGGGCGGCTCGTCGCCATCCCGACCGCCGTGCTCTCCGGCCGCGGCACGCTCGAGCCGATCGAGCTCGCGCGGCCCGCCGAGCGCGTCCCCGCGGAGTGGCGGCGCGAGCTCCGCCGCGGTCACATCGAGGACACGGTGATCGAGGGGATCCCGGAGCTGCCGCTCGGCGAGCTCCTGCACGAGGCCGTCGGGGACGGCAGCTCGCTCGACGGGCCCGAGATGCACTTCTTCCGGTTGCCCGCGACGCGCCCGCTGCGCGTCGAGGTGAGCCCCGCGCTGACGGTCGGGCTCTTGACCGAGAACGGGCTCGTCGTGCGAGAGGGGCAAGGCGAGCTCATGGTGCGCTCGACCGATCCCGCGGGCGTCGTGCTCGGGATGCTCATCCCGCCGCGGCGCGACAGCGGCGGCGGCACGCTCGCGATCCGCGTCCGCACGCGGGCTGCACAGGAAGGTCCGGCGGGCTGGGACGACATGCCGGCGCTCGCGCCGGCGCCGCGCCGGCCTTGACTTGTCGCGCGCGCGCCGCAAGGTCCGCGCGTGAAGTACCCGCACATCGCCTACGGCACGCCGCGCAAGCTCCCGAAGGCGAAGAGCCTCCCTGGGCGGGTGGTCGTGCTCGACATCGCCTTCGCCGCCGACACGGGGAGCGCGAGCTTCGAGACGGTGACCGGGCGCTTCATCGAGGAGCTCGGGCCGCGCCTCGCCATGTGGGTCGACCACCACGACCACGCGCGGCACCCCGAGTTCGCGGGCGATCCGCGCTTCGTGCTGTCGACCAAGGCGGTGAGCCCGGCCTGCCCCGAGATGGTCACGCCCGAGCGCGTCGCCGCGGCCGGGCCGGTCGACACGATCTGTTGTCACGTCGACTTCGACGGCCTGTGCGCGGCGGCCAAGTGGATCCGCGGCGGGGAGGAGCCGTACCCGGGCGCCGACGCGGACGCGCGCGCGATCGACACGCGCATGGGCAAGCCCAGCCGGCGCGCGGCGGCGATCGATCGCGCGCTGCGCGCGCGCCCGCGCGACGACGGGCTCAAGGGGATCGTGGTGCGCTTCCTCGCGACCGGCGGGACGGACACGAGCCTGTGGCAGCCGATCGCGGAGGCCTCGAGCGAGCTCGAGGCGATGGAAGAGGAGGCGCGTCGCATCGCCACCAAGTACCGGATCGCGAACGACGTCGCGGTGGTCGACGCGAGCGACCGGCGCGTGCCCTACGACAAGACGTACCTCCTCTTGCTCGGTCAAGAGCGCGCGCGGATCGCCGTCGTCTACGACAAGACGACGGTGACGGCGGCGGCGCGCTTCGACAGCGGCGTCGATCTGCTGGCCGCGTTCGGGCTCGAGGGCGGCATGCCGACGCGCGTGAGCGTCTCTCGCGGGCAGCTCGACTTCGTGCTCGCGCAGCTCGGCGCCGAGGCCGCGCGCTGAGTTGGCCGAGGGGTGCTTCGCACCGCTCCCCCGCGCGGCCACGAGCAGATCTCCGTTGGCAGCGCGTCGGGGTCGTGGTTCGATCCCCGGCCTATGCGGATCCTCCCTCTCTCCATCCTCGTCGCGCTCCTCTGCGCCTCCTGTGTTCCGACGACGGGCCGCGGCGGGCGAGGCACCGCGAGCGGCGGCGGGGCGTTCACCGCCCAGTGTCGCGGCGACTTCGGCGCGAGCGCGGCGGCCAACCAGTTCGAGGCGTTCATGGCCGCCACGTACGACTTCCATCAGGCCGCCGAGCAGACGCACGAGTCGTTGCGGGCGACGTGCGTCGCGATGGCGGCCGAGCTCGGCGTGACGCCGTCCGGCGGCGCCGGCCCCGAGGGCGTGCGCGCGACGTGCGAGCAGGTCGCGACGACCCTGCGCGAGGAGATGCGTCTCATCCGCGAAGGGACGGACGTGACCGTCGAGGTGCGCGCGCAGCCGCCGCGCTGTCAGGCGAGCTTCGACGCGTACGCGTCGTGCGCCGCGAGCTGCGACGTCAACGTCACGCCGGGGCAGGTCGAGCTGTCGTGCACCGGCGGCGAGATCCGCGGCGGCTGCTCGGGCTCCTGCAGCGGGCGCTGCGCGGTCGACGTGCAGGCGGCGTGCTCCGGCGTGTGCGAGGGCTCGTGCGACGGGACCTGCTCGGCGCGCGCGTCGGACGGGAGCTGCGCGGGCCGCTGCGACGGCACCTGCCGTGGGCAATGCGTCGCCGACGTGAACGCCTCCTGCACGGGCGAGTGCCGCGGGAGCTGCTCGGTCGAGTGGCAGCGCCCGTACTGCACGGGCCACTACGAGCCGCCGCAGGTCGACGCGGACTGCCGCGCGGCGTGCGAGGCGCGCGTGAACGCGACGATGACCTGCGAGCCGGGCCACGCCGAGATGGTCGTCACGGGCGGCCCCGACGCGGAGGCGCAGGCCCGCATCGAGCGCGTGCGCGGCGCGGTGCGCGTCGGGCTCGCGCAGCTCGCGGTGATCCGCGCGCGGACCGAGCGCCTCGTCGACAGCGGCCGCGCGCTCGGGCAGCACCTGCAGAACCTGCCCGACGCGGTGCGCGCGGTCGGGATCCACGCGGCCGCGTGCAGCGCGGGCGCGCTCGCGGACATCCAGCAGTCGCTGGCGACGACGACGGTCACCCTCGAGGTGTCGGTGAGCGTGAGCGCGTCGGTGAGCGCGTCGGCTGGTTGACCGCGAGCCCGCGAGACGACGACGCCCCCGGAGAGGCTCTCTCCGGGGGCGTCCTCGCGTGTCGTGCCCAGAGGCAGAATCGAACTGCCGACACCGCGATTTTCAGTCGCGTGCTCTACCTGCTGAGCTATCTGGGCGAAACGGAGCGACAGTAATAGCCGAGGCGGGCCGGCTGTCAATCGCCGAGCAGCTCCCCGCGCAGCACGGTGAAGGCGCGGCCGCGCAGCTCCACGCGCGGCCCGCGCACGTCGAGCTCGACGGTGCCGCCGCGGCGGCTGAGCTGGCGCGCGCGGAGCGCGGTGCGGCCGAGGACGCCCGCCCAGTACGGGCCGAGCGCGCAGTGCGCGGAGCCGGTCACCGGGTCCTCGTCGATGCCCGCGCCGGGCGCGAAGAAGCGGCTCACGAAGTCGAAGCCCGGCGTGCTCGCGCGCGCGGTGACCGCGACGCCGCGCGCCGGCGTCGCGCGCAGCGCGCGGAAGTCCGGGGCGAGCCCGCGCACCGCCTCCTCGGCGTCGAGCACGACCACGAAGTCGTCGCGGCTCTGCAGGCACTCCCCCTCGGCGCCGAGCGCCGCGAAGAGCCCGGCCGGCGCCGCGGCGGGCGCGAGCGGCCGCGCGGGGAAGTCGAGCGCGATGGCGTCGCCCGCGCGGCGCGCGAGGAGGCGGCCGCTGCGCGTCTCGAACGCGAGCACGCCGGCCTCGCCGCGCTCGAACAGCACGTGCGCCGCCGCGAGCGTCGCGTGCCCGCAGAGATCCACCTCGACCTCGGGGGTCAGCCAGCGCAGGCGCCACGCGTCGCGCTCGGGCCACAGGAACGCGGTCTCCGAGAGGTTCATCTCCCGCGCGACGCGCGCGAGCCACGCGTCGCTCGCGCCGGCAGGCGGGAAGCAGACCGCGGCGGGGTTGCCTTCGAACGGCGCGTCCGCGAACGCGTCCACCTGATGGATGGGGGTGGGCATCCCCGCTCGTGTGCGCCGCGATCGCCGCGCGCGCAACGGCCGATCGCGCGCCCCGCGCCGTGCCAATCAGGCCGCGACGCGCGCGGAGCGGCGAGCGCGAAGCGGCCACACGACGCTCGCGCCGACCAGCAGCACGAGGAGGATCGAGGGCCAGTAGCGGACGCGCCGCCCCTCACCCTGCGCCACGGCCTCGATCGACGCGGCGAACACCTCGGGGCCGCCGCCGGGCGGGAACCCGCGCTGCACCCGCGCGCCGATGTACACGGTGGGCAGGCCCTGCATACCGATGCGGTCGACGAGCGCCATGTCCTCTTGCACGCGGGCGTCCGTCGCGGGGTCGTCGAGGCAGGCGGTGAACGACGCCTCGTGCAGCGAGAGCGCGCGCGCGTGCGCGAGGTAGGTCTCGCGATCGAGCGGACCCTCGAAGAGCCGGTCCGCCATCGGCTCGCCCTGGCCCTGCGCGACGGCGCAGTAGTAGGCGATCGAGGCGGGGCGAGCGTTCTCGTGGAAGCGCAGCGGGTAGGTCAGCCGCACGAGGTTCACGTCGTGGCCGCTCTGCTCGATCGCCGCGCGCAGGGCAGGGTGCATCAGCCGGCAGTACGGGCACTCGAAGTCGGCGAGCTCGACGATGTTCACGGCGCCCTCGCGATGGAGGGCGCGGATCTGCGCGGGGAGCTCCGGGTCTTGGAGCGTCGCGCCGTAGACGACCGGCGCGAGCGCCGCGATCCAGAAGCCCGCCCACCACGTCGTCGACAAGCCGGGCCCGAGCGTGTCCGGGTCCTCGGGCGTCTGCGCGAGCAGCCACGCCGCCGCGCTGCCGGCGACGAGCGCGCTCGAGTCGATCGCCATGCAGAGCCAGCACCACGCGCCGAGCGAGGCCTGCACGTACACCAGCGCGCCCGCAGCGACCGCGCCCAGGAGCGCGCACGCGGCGGCGACGCGCGCGAAGGTGCGGCCCTTGGGCAGGGTGAGCGCGAACAGCAGCGTGAACGAGACGACGCCGGCGATCGGCAGGAAGATCCCGTGCTCGTGCACGTGCATCGCGTAGGCGCGTACGCGCGCGCAGTCGCCGGCCTCCGAGCAGAACGTCCCGCCGCCGCCGTAGTACTCGATGGCGGTCGCCACGCTGAACGCCAGCGAGACGAGCGCGCACGCGCGGATGATGACCAGTGCAGGGTGCGGTCGAGCGCCTTCCACGGCGAAGTGGTAGGGCATCCTCCGCGCGTGCGCTACTTCGCATACGGCTCGAACCTGCACCTCGACGATCTCTCGCGCTTCTGCCGCGAGCGCGGCTACGACGCGGGGGCGATCCGGCCCCTCGGGCCGGCGTGGCTCCCCGACCACGAGCCCGTCTACCACTACCGCTCGATCGCGCGGCGCGGCGGCGCGCTGAGCGTGCGCGAGGCCTTCGGGCGCGCGACGCCGGGCCTGCTCTTCGAGGTCGACGGCGCGGGCTGGCGCGCGCTCGACGCGAAGGAGGGCGCGAGGTACGCGCGCGTCGAGCGCGTCGTGCTCTTCGATGGATCCGAGCAGCGCGCCGCGACGTACGTCGTCCGCGAGGCCCACCGCGAGGCGGCGCACGTCGCCCCGCGCGAGGACTACGCCGCGCTCGTCGAGGCGGGGCTCGCCGCGCACGGGCTGCCGACCGCGCAGGCGCGCGACGCCGCGCGCGGCCTGGACGTCGCGCCGCTCCCGCGCGCGCTCTTCGTCTACGGCACGCTGATGCGCGGGGAGGTGCGCGCGCCGATCCTCGCGCGCCACGCGGCCTCGTTCTGCGGGCCGGCCGAGGTGCGCGGGGCGCTCGTCGATCTCGGCGCGTACCCGGGCCTGATCGAGGGCGACGGCGTCGTGCGCGGCGAGCTCGTCGAGCTCACCGAGCCGGCCGACGCGCTCGCCGAGCTCGACGACGTCGAGGGCTTCCTCGGCTATGGCCGCGCGGGCTCGCTCTACCGGCGCGTCGTGATCCGCGCCGGAGACACGTACGCGTGGACCTACCGCTACGCCGGGCCCGGCGGCGCGCCGCGCATCGCGTCGGGCGACTGGCGGCGGCGCGGCGCGGGCTGCTGAACGACTCGAGGAGGGGCTCCGCCAGCGTGCGGTAGTGAGCGGTGCGCGTTGCACGGTCAGTCGTGCCGTGTGCGGGGCGGCCTGGTCATCGGGTCGCGCTGCCCTCCGCGCGGCGTATGCGGCCCAGTATGTTTACGGCCCCCCGGCCCGCGATGCCGGGGCCCCACGCTCGCTCGGAGCCCCTCCTCTAGTCGGCCAGCTCGGCCTGCCAGTTCGCCTCCTGGATCCGCGCGTTCAGCTCGCGCAGCTTCTTCGCGAGATCGTCCGCCTGCTTCTGCAGCTTGGGCACCTTCAGCGTCGCGACCCACTTGATCTCGCGCACGCTGTAGCGGTCGGGCTCTCTGCGGCAGCCGGCGATCGCCGCGACCAGCAAGGCGTGTTGGGCGACGAGCGCGTCGCGCCGCGCGAGCGCCTCGGTCAGGCTGCGCCCGTCGGCGAGCGTGGTCGCGAGGTTCGCGCGGTGGGTGCGGCACACCAGCTCCTCGAGCTCGCGCGAGACGTCGAACGCTTGCTTCAAGAGCTCGCTCGGGTCTTCGTGCGGCGACTCGTTCTCCTGCACGACCGCGTTGGCGACGATCCGCTCGCGCAGCGACGCGAGCTTCTTCTGGAGGTCTCCGCGCAGGAGCAGCGCTTCCGCGAGCTTCATGCGCGCCATCCTACCCGATCGCGGGTAGTCTGGCGCCGTGCGCGCCGCCCGCATCCACGAGTACGGTCCGCCCGAGGCGCTGCGAGTCGAGGAGGTCCCGCGCCCGGCGCCGGGCCCGCGCGACGTGCTCGTCGAGGTGCACGCCGCGTCGGTGAACCCGGTCGACTACAAGATCCGCAGCGGCGCGCAGCGCGCGCTGATCCACTACCGCCTGCCCTGGATCCTGGGGCTCGACTTCAGCGGCGTGGTCGTCGAGGTCGGCGCGGCGGTGGCGCGCTTCCGCGTCGGCGACGAGGTCTACGGTTCGCCCACGCATCGCCGGCCGGGCACGTACGCCGAGTACCTCTGCGTCGACGAGCGTCAGGCCGCGCACAAGCCCACGAACCTCACGCACCTCGAGGCGGCGTCGATCCCGCTCGTCGGGCTGACCGCGTGGGACGCGCTGGTCGTGAAGGGGAGGCTCCGCGCCGGGCAGCGCGCGCTGATCCACGCGGGCTCCGGCGGCGTCGGGACGCTCGCGATCCAGCTCGCCAAGGCGCTGGGCGCGCACGTCGCGACGACCTGCTCCGAGAGGAACGCGGAGCTCGTCCGCTCGCTCGGCGCCGACGAGGTGATCGACTACCGCGCGCAGCGCTTCGACGAGGTGCTCTCCGGGTACGACTTCGTCCTCGACGCGCTCGGCGGCGAGGAGCGCGTCCGCTCGTTCCGCGTGCTGCGGCGAGGCGGCCGGCTCGCGACGATGATCGGCGGCTTCCCCGAGGCGGCGGAGAAGTACGGCCCGTGGCGCGGCGCGCCGGTCGCGATCGGCGGCCTCGTCGCGGTCACGCTGCGCGGCCTGCTGATGCACGGCGTCACCGTGCATCACGTCTTGCGCGAGCCCGACGGCCGGCTCCTCGAGCCGCTCACGCGGCTGCTCGAGGACGGCGCGATCCGCGCGGTGATCGATCGCGTCTACCCGCTCGCCGAGATCGCCGAGGCGCACCGCCACCAGGAGACCGGCCGCGCACGCGGCAAGATCGTGATCGACGTCGCGAGCTGACCGCGGCCCGCTTCAGGCGAAGATCGTCGCCGCGAGGTGATCGAGCAGCGCGAGCGCGGTCTTCGCGTCCGGCACGCCGGCGCGCTCGACGACGGCCGCGTCCGGCTCCGTCTCGGCCTCCGCGCGCAGCTCGGCGAACGCGCGGGCTCGCGCGATCGCGAGCTCGGCGCGCTCCGCGTCGGTGAGCCGAGGCTCGATCCACGCGGCGATCTCCCACGAGAGCTCCGCGTGCCGCGCCTCGTCGGCGGCGATGTCGGCCATGGCCGCCGCGACCTCCGCGTCCGTCGCGGCGTACGCCTGCCGGTACGCGGCGAGCGCGCCGTACGTCTCGCGGATGCACCCCTCGACCGCGTTCTCGAGCGCGATCGCGTAGAGCGGCCGCACCGGGTGCGGGACGATCTCGGCGGGGATGGGAGCGGCGCCGAAGCGCCGCGCGAGGCGGCTCATCGCCTCGTGATGGCGCACCTCGTCGTCGGCCGCGACGCGCGCCGCCGCGATCAGCGCCGCGGGCGCGCCGTGCGCGCCGAGCTCGTCGGCGACGCCGTGGAACGCGTCGACCGCGCTCTGCTCGAGCCGCGCCATCGAGGCGAACCAGCGCCCTACCGGATCGGCCGGCACGTCGGCGCCGACGGGCAAGAGGCCCTCGGGACGGCGGCCCTCGCAGCCCCAGTCCTCGTGCCGCTCGATCTCCTCGCGCGACAGCTCCGTCATCGCGCCGTCGCGGCCGACGAAGAAGAGGTAGCGGCTCACGATCACGGGCGAGCCGCAGCCGCCGCCGGTCTGCGTCGCGATCACCTCGAAGCCGTCGGCGACCTCCCGCACGCCGGTGCGCGCGAGATCGTCGCAGGTGATCGAGTAGCCCGCGTGCCAGACGCGCAGGAGCGCCTCGTCGGGCGTGTCGATCGAGCCGCCGAGGAGCGCGAGCACCTCGTCCTCGCTCTGGTGGACGCGCAGCTCGTCGCCGCGCGTGGTGAAAAAGTAGTTGCCCCAGGTGCTCTGCGTGAGCTCCTGCACCGACGCCTCGCACGCGTCGCGGTTCGAGGCGGCGCGGCACTCCTCGCCGAGGAGCTCGGCCGGGCCGCCGACCGGCGCGAAGCCACGCGCCGCATAGCGCGCGACGGAGTCGTAGTCGGGCGCGGGCCGGACGCCGCCGAGCGCGCGCCACTGTCCGTCGACGCACGTCGGGCCGACCAGCTCCTCGCCGGGCGGGAAGTGCGAGGTGGAGCAGCCCGCCGCGACCACGCCGCCGGCGACGACGGACGCGCGGGCGAGGTGCTGGAGGTAGCTCCCGAGGTGGCGCGGGACGTTCTCGCGGATGATGGCGCGCAGGCGCTCGAGGGCGGGTGAAGCGGGTCGAGTCATGGCGCGGGTGAGCAGAGCATCGCACGTGCCAGCGGCGCGCTGTGGCACGTCCACGCGTGGCAGGCGCAAGGTGGCGCAGCGGTCGGGGCGCGTCGGGGCTACTCGGGCAGGCGCCCGGTGAGGAGGTAGTTGCCGCCGACCGCGGGGTCTCCTGCGCTCACCCACTCGCGATAGCGCTGCTCGATCGTCTGCATCGAGAGCCGCCCCGCGCCTTCGGGGTCGAGGTGCGCGAACGCCTCGCGCGGGTCCGCGTCGGAGCCGATCGCCGCGAGGTAGACGCCGTAGTCGTCGACGTCGATGAGGCCGTCGCCGTCGCGGTCGAGCACGGCGAAGGTCGCGAGCACGTGATCGCGCGCCGCGCGCGGCAGCGCCCCGTCCTCCTGCGCGCGCTCGTGCAGCTCGACGAAGAACCCGACGAGCTCGTCGAAGCGCACGCTGTCCGCGTCGCTCCCCTCGATCGGCCCGGTGAGCGACGCCCAGAGGGCTTGGGTCGTCGCGCGCAGGCGCGAGAGCTCGGGCGAGTCGCCGGCGAGCCCGAGCCGCTCCTTCACGACGCTCGCGTAGTGCCCGAGGTCGTTGCGATCGATGCGCCCGTTGCCGTTGCGGTCGATGCACTGGAAGTAGTCGGCGTACTTGTCGCGCCGGAAGCGCCGCTCGGGCGAGGGTCTCCACCACATGGCCGCGGCAGCGTAGCCGATCCCCATCGCGCCAGGTATCTTGGGCTCGGTGAGCGACGCGCGCTTCGTGACCCTCAAGCAGGTCGGCGACCCGGTCGAGGCGGAGATGCTCGTCGACCTGCTCCGGCAAGAGGGGATCGCCGCGAGCACGCCGGGCGCGGGACAAGCGGCCTACCTCGGGCACATCGCGGCGGCGACGTTCCAGGTCCCGCTGCAGGTGCCGGCGCGCGACGCCGAGCGGGCGCGAGAGATCCTCGGCGCGCTCGAGGACTACGACGAGGTCGAGCCCGAGGACGTGCCGGCGCCGCCGCTCAGCGACGACGACGGACCCTACCGCGGGCGCGTGCGCTCGGACGAGCCACCTCCGCGCAAGAAGCTCACCGCGATCGCCGCGGCGGTCCTGTTGCCGCTCATCCTCGGCGCGTTCGGCGCGGGGCACTTCTACGTGCGGCGCCACGGCGCGGGCTTCGTCCTGCTCGCGCTCGGCTGGGGCTGCATCGCGCTCGCGATCGCCGGCGTGGGCCCCGCGCTCGTGGGCCTCCCCGTCATCGTCGCCCTCGACGCGTGGGGCGCGGCCCGCGCGACCGACGCCTGAGCACGCGAGCGCGGGCCCGGACGCGACGAAGCCCGCTCCCCTGCGGAAGCGGGCCTCTCGGAGCCTGGCGATCACGAAAGAGCGCCATCGGTCGAGGGGGCCCCGCTGCGGCGAAGCCGCAGCGGGGGAGGGGTGCGAAGCACCCCTCAGGCAACTCAGTTCCCGGGGCGCGCCGTGTAGTGGAGCGTGTACGCCCCGCGGCCCTCGTCGTTGAAGCTGTTCGCGCGGATCGTGTAGCGGCCGCTCGCGGTCGTCGTGTACGAGAAGCGGCTGTTGGTGCCCTCACCGCCGTCGTCGTCCTGCACGAGCGAGGAGCCGTCCGGCCCGATCAGCCACAGGTACGTGTCGAACGCGGTGCTCGTCATGTCGCCGGTGATCGTCCAGCCCTCGCCCGCCTCGAAGGCGAACTCGTCGTAGGGGGAGTTGTCGTCCGGCACCCGCGGGTCGCTGTCCGTCAGCTCGCCGGTCACCGTCTGGTCGACGGGCTCGGGAGACGAGCACGCGACGAGCCCCAGCGCCAGGGTCAGCGCCAGGAACGTATTGATCGCAAGGTTCTTCATCAGGGGTCCTCCGTCTCGTGCACGCGGAAGGGGAAATACGGCCGCGGCAGTATACCGATTTCGTCTCGAATCTCTCCCCTCGTTTTCTACACTCTCGAAGTGAGCCAGGGCGACAGCATTCGTGGGCACTTCACGCTCTTCGGGTTCCCGGTGCGGGTTCACCCGCTCTTCTGGGTGATCTCGCTGTTGTTCGGCGCCTCGGGGCTCGGCTCGACGTGGACGAGCGAGGCGCTGCTCGCGGTCGGGCTCTGGGTGCTGGTCGTGTTCGTCTCGATCCTCTGGCACGAGCTCGGGCACGCGTTCGCGATGCGCCGCTTCGGGTACGCGCCGTTCATCCTGCTGCACGGGATGGGGGGCGCGACCGCGTGGGGTGCCGGCCCGGCGCGCCCGAGCCCGAAGGTGCGCGTGATCGTCTCGCTCGCGGGCCCGTTCTTCGGCTTCGCGCTCGGCGGCGTCGTGTTCGCGGCGTCCCTCCTGATCGCCGAGGACGCGCACTGGGCGGTGCGTCAGTTCGTGCGCGCGATGATCTGGGTCAACGTCGGCTGGGGCGCCTGCAACCTCGTGCCGATGCTCCCGTGGGACGGCGGCCAGGCGCTGCACGGCGCGCTCGATCACTTCACCGGCGGCAAGGGGCTCCGGCCGACCGCGGTCATCACCATCGCCACCGCGGCGATCATCGCCGGGCTCGTCCTGTGGCTGCTCCCCGGTGACTTCTGGCCGCTGCTCCTCTGCGCGCTCTCGGTCGCGATCGCCGTGCGCGCGCTGCGCGCTCCCGCGCCCGCCGCCGAGGGGGCGGCGGTGGACGCGCCGGCGACGGCGGCGCCGGACGATCCGCGCGAGGCGCTCGCGCAGGCGCGCCGGATGCTCGAGCGGGCCGGCGACGCGAAGCAGCTCACCCAGGCGATCCTCTGGCGCGGCGCGGCGGCGGAGTGGGGCGAGGTGGGGCAGCGCCTCGCCGAGGCGGTCGCGCCGCAGGCCGGCTCGCCGACGCAGCGGGCGCTCGCGCTCGAGCTCGCCGCGTGGTGCCACCTCCTGGGTGGCGACCCGCGCGCGGCGGACGAGGCCGCGCGACGGATGCGCCCGACGCACGATCCGTCGCCGATCCTCGCGGCGCTGATCGCGGCGGCGAATGGCCGCGCCGAGGAGGCGCTCGCCGCCGCGCGCGACGCGGACGATGAGGCCGAGGCCGACGCGCGCCGGCTGCTCGAGGCGTGGGCGCTCGCGACGCTCGGCCGCTTCGAGGAGGCCGTCGACGCGGCGTCGGAGCGCGCTCCGGCCGCGTTCGTCGACGCGGCGCTCTTCCACGCGGGCGCGTTCGACGCCGCGGCCGCCCTCGGCGCGGCGCTCTTCGCGCGCTTCGGCGACGCGGAGGACGCCTACAACACGGCGTGCTCGCACGCGCGCGCGGGGCGCATCGAGGAGGGGCTCGACTGGTTGGCCCGCGCGGTCGACGCCGGCTACGACGACCTCGCGCACCTCGAGCAGGACGACGACCTCGCGCCGGTCCGCGCGCTGGAAGCCTACGGCGCCCTGCGCGCGCGCCTCGAGCCGTAGCGGGGGCGGCCTCAGCCCAGGCGCCGGTGCGCCAGGCTCGGCAGGGCTCGGCGCACCCGCGCGACGGTCTCGGCGTCGAGCCGCGCGACGACCGCGCCCTCGCCCTCGCCGTGCTCCGCGAGCACGGTGCCCCACGGGTCCACGACGAGCGCGTGCCCGTAGCTGTAGCGCCGGCCGAAGTGGTGCCCCGTCTGCGCCGCGGCGAGCACGTAACATTGCGCCTCGATCGCGCGCGCCCGCAACAACACGTGCCAGTGATCCTTGCCCGTCGTCAGCGTGAACGCGGCGGGGATCGCGAGCGCGATCGCGCCCCCGTCGACGAGCCGCCGGTAGAGCTCGGGGAAGCGCAGGTCGTAGCAGACGCTCAGCCCCAGCCGCCCGAAGGGCGTGTCCGTCACGACCACGTCGGTCCCGGGCTCGACGGTGTCCGACTCCACGAGCCGCGTTCCGTCGGGCAGATCCACGTCGAAGAGGTGGATCTTGCGGTAGATCGCCTTCACGGCGCCGTCCGCGTCGAGATGAACGCAAGCGTTCTTGACCTTCCCCGCGCTCGCGCCGCGCTCCCAGAAGCCGCCGAGCACGAGGTCGACGCCGTGCGCGCGGGCGAGCGCGCGCATGCGATCGAGGATCGGGCCGCCCTCGGGCAGCCCCTCCGCGATCGCGAGCTTGCCGTCCTCGGGGCCGAGGTAGGCGAAGCACTCGGGCAGCACCACGAGGCGCGCGCCGTCTTCGGCGGCCTGACCCACGCAGCGCTCCGCGCACGCGAGGTTGCGCTCGAGGTCCTCCGTCGAGGTCATCTGGACGACGCCGACCTTCATGGGAAACGCACGCTACCACGGGAGGAAAATCATGTACTCTCGTACTCACCTGAATAACGCCCTGGTTTCACCGTCGGACGCCGAGGCGAGCCTCGGGGCAGAATGGGGATCGCGCCAGCGTAGAGCCGAAGGGAGCGGGAGGATGAGTGACGTGAAGAAGACCCTCGAAGACAAGGACATCGAGACGGAGCGGGGCCTCAGCCGGCGCTCGACCATCGGGCTGATCGGCGCCTCGTTCGCTGCGATGACGGGGGTCCTGGGGATCAGCCCCTCCGAGGCCGAGGCGCAGTGCACCGACTCCGACGGCGGTCGCTGGGCGGATCCGGGCGGCGGCGGCCGGCGCTGCCGGCGCAGCGGCTGCTCGGACTCGGACGGCGGTCGGTTCGCGGATCCGGCCGGCGCCGGCCGGCGCTGTAGCGGCGGCGTGGTCGTGCAGCCGCGCGGCGGCTGCACCGACTCGGACGGCGGCCGCTGGGCGGACGGCGCCGGTCGCGGGCGCCGCTGCGGCGGTGGCGGCGTGCGCACCTGCTCGGACTCGGACGGCGGTCGCTGGGCGGACGGCGCGGGTCGCGGTCGTCGCTGCTAGCGGCGGCCGGGTCGCGAAGGGATCACGGTCGCCTCGCGTGGCGCGCGTCGGTGGGACCCCCACCGGCGCGCGTGCCCGCGCTCGCGCGCTCGACCGAGCAGCCCGCGCGGGTTTCCGCGTGCGGGGGCTGGCTGCCGTGCTTTGATTCGCGCCGCAGGCCATGCCTCGCTCTCCTCACGCGGCCCAGTGGCCGCGCTACGTCGGGTATCTCAGCGCAGCGCGGCGCGAGCGCGGGCTCCTGTGTCTCCCCCTCGCGCCCGCGCTGGTGTTGGCGTCGCGGGCCCTGGGAGCGAGCCCGGCTCCCCAATGGGCGGCGGTGGTGTCGTTCGCGGGCGCGGCAGCGTTCGCGGTCGGCGGACTGCTCTTGCCCTGGCGGCCGCGGCTCGGCGGCGCCGGCGTCGCGCTCGGTCTCCTCGCGGCCGCCGTCTCCATCGCGCCCAACGCGCTCGAGCAACCGCAGCTCCTCGTCGTCGGCGTGGTGGTCGGGCTCGTCGTCTGGCGCACGATCTCGAGGCGGCCGACGCTCGCCGAAGTCGGCGTCGCCTCCCCGCCCACCGCGCGCCAATCTGCGCGCGGGGCGGCAGTCGTGGGGCTCTCGGTCTACTTCGTCGAGGTCCTGGCGCGCGAGGGATCGACATCGGTCGACCACGCGCTCAGCGCGGCGGCGATGCTGCCGGCGACGTTCCTCGCGGTGCGGTGGGCGCGCGGTGCTCGACCCGGAGTGCGGCGCCTCACCGCCGCCGTCGCCGTGACGGGCACGGCGTGCGCCAGCGCGAGCACGTGGCTGCCCGTCCCGGCCACCACGGGGCTCGCGCTCGCGCTGCTCTTGGTCCTCGCGCTCACGCGGGGCGACGACGACCAGCACAGTGCGCTCGCCCGCTTGACCGAGCATCCCGCGCGGCTCCTCGTCGCGACGTTCGCCGCGCTGGTCGTCGTCGGCGCGGCGCTCCTCGCGCTGCCGGTCGCCTCGGCGAACGGCCACACGATCGGCGTCCTCGACGCGGTGTTCACCGCCGCCAGCGCGGTCTGCGTCACCGGGCTCATCGTGCTCGACACCCCGGCGGCGTTCTCCGGCTTGGGGCAGGCGGTCATCCTCGCGCTGATCCAGATCGGTGGGCTCGGCATCATGACCTTCTACACGGTGGCGTTCGCCGCGCTGGGTCGGCGGCTCTCGCTACGGCACGAGCGCGCGATCGCCGGTGCGATGAACGTCGACGATCGTCGCGCGCTCGTGAGCTCTCTGCGGCGGGTCTTGGCGGTCACCGTCGCGGCCGAGGGGGCGGGGGCGCTGCTCTTGGCGGGCGCCTTCGCCGTCGAGGGGGACGCGCTGGGCACGGCGCTCTGGCGCGGCGTCTTCACGAGCATCAGCGCGTTCTGCAACGCGGGCTTCGCGCTCCAGACCGACAGCCTCGTCCCTTACCAGACGAGCCCCTTCATCCTCTACACCGTGGCGGCGCTCATCGTGGCCGGCGGGCTCTCGCCGGTCGCCGTGCTCGCCCTTCCGCGCTGGCTGCGCGGAGCGCGAGTGCCCCTGCAGGTGCACCTGATCTCGATCGCGAGCGCCGTCCTCCTCGTCGTGGGTGCCGTGATCTACGCGGCGTTCGAGTGGAGCGACACGTTGGGTCACCTCAGCTGGGGAGATCGCGTGCACAACGCGATCTTCCAGTCGGTCACGCTGCGCACCGCCGGCTTCAACACGGTCGATCTGTCTTTGGCGCGACCCGAGACGCTCACCGTCATGATCGCCTTCATGCTCATCGGCGGGAGCCCTGGCGGGACCGCCGGCGGGGTCAAGACGACGACGCTCGTCGTGATCCTGTTGATGGTGGGCGCGGCGCTGCGCGGAGGCCGCGACCCGAGCGCCTTCGGCCGGCGGATCGGCACGAGCACCGTGTTCAAGGCCGGCGCCGTCGTCACGGTCGGCGTCGCCGCCCTGCTCGCAGGGCTCGTCGCGGTGCAGCTCACGCAGTCGCTCGACCTCTCGGTCGCGGCCTTCGAGGTGGCTTCGGCCCTCGGGACCGTGGGTCTCTCCATCGGCGGCACCGCGATGCTCGACGAGGTCGGCAAGATCATCGTCATCGGGCTCATGTTCGCCGGTCGCGTCGGCCCTTTGACCCTGTTCGTGTTCTTGACGGAGCGGGAGGAGGAGCGCGCGCTCCACTATCCCGTGGAGGAGGTCGACGTCGGATGAGGAGGCAGGCCATCGTCATTGGGCTCGGCCAGTTCGGGCTCGCGCTCGCGACTTCGCTCGCGAAGAAGGGCGTCGAGGTGCTCGCCATCGACACGCGCGAGGAGCGCGTGCGCGTCGCGAGCGGCTCGGTCGCGGAGGCCGTCGTGCTCGACGCGACCGAGGAAGCGGCCCTCGCGCGCACCAACCCGGCGCGCCGGGATCTCTGCGTCTGCGCGATCGGGAACGAGGCGCGCGAGGCGTCCATCATCGTGACCGCGCTCCTGCGCCAGATGGGCGCGGCGCGGGTCGTCGCGCGCGCGACCGACCCGCTCCACGAGCGGATCCTGCGCCTGGTCGGCGCGCACGAGGTGGTGAACCCCGAGCAGGCCTTCGGAGAGCGCTACGCCACGCGGCTCATGTACGCGACGGTCCTCGACGAGATCGAGCTCGGCGAGGATCTCGTGATCACCGAGCTGAAGCCGCCGCCCTCGTTCGTCGGGCGCGATCTGGCCTCGCTCGAGCTGCCGCGCCGCCACGGCGTCACCGTCATCGCGCAGCGGCGCAGCGGCGAGCCCTCGGCGGCGCTGCCGGACCCGAAGCGCCGCCTCGACGCCGACGACCTCCTGGTCGTCGTGGCGCGCCGGGGCGCGGTCGCGCGGCTGCTGGAGGCGCTCGCGTGACGCGCGGCCGCGCCATCCGCACGTTCTTCGCCATCGGGCTCGCGGCCCACGTGATCACCGTGCTCGCCGCGATCGCGCTGCTCGCGCGGATGAGCCCGGCGATCGGCCAGATCCTCGACGCGAACGAGCGCAGCGTGCACGAAGCGGAGCGCATGTTGGCGGCGCTCACGCGGCCGGTGGCGAGCCCGGAGGATCGAGCCACGTACTTCGACGCGCTCGGCGCGGCCGAGCAGAACGTGACCGAGGGCGAGGAGCCCGAGGTCCTCGCCCGGCTCCGCGCGGCGGGCGACGACGCGCTCGACGGCGACGTCGACGCGCGCGTGGCCGTCGTGCGCGACCTCCTGCGGCTGTCGGAGATCAACCGCACGGCGATGCGCGGCGCCGACGCGCGCGCCCTGCGCCTCGGGCTCGCGGGGCGCTGGGCGCTCGCGCTGCTGGGGGTGATCGGCATCTTCGCGAGCGCGTGGGCGTTGCGCCGCGCGCAGCACCAGGTGCTCGATCCGGTAGAGGAGCTGGTGGCGGTGCTCGACGCCCGCGCGCGCGGCGACCGGCACCGGCGCTACTCGCAGACTGGGTCGTCGGCGCTCGCCTCGGCGCTCGCACGGATCGATGAGCTGCTCGACGCGCTCGACGCGCCGAGGCCCGGCGAGGCAGGAGCCGGCGCGCGCGCGCTGTCGGCCGCGGTCGCCCACCTCCTCGACGCCACGGGACGACCGATCTTGCTCGCGGCGAGCGACGGCCGTGTGGTCGCGGCGAGCGTCGCGGCGCTCGACCGACTCGCCGCCGACGGCGCGCAGCTCCGCGCGGCGCTGCGCGCCGGCGCGCTCGAGCCGTGGGCCGAGGCCGTCGAGCTCGTCGGAGACGGGGAGCTGCGCGTCGTGACGTTGCGCGCCGAGCCACTCTAGTCCGCGTCAGCGCAAGTAGCCGATGGCCGAGACACCCAGCGTGTCCTGCCGCACGTGAGTCGGGATGGGCTCGCCCGCCGCGTCGGTGACGACTTCGCCGGCGTAGAACATCGGCGCCGCCGCCTCGTCGTGCCGGTACTCCACGCGGAACGCGAGCTGGGGGAGCGGCCGGAAGGTGAGGGTCGCCGTCCCCGAGGACACCCACTCGACGGGGAAGAAGATGGGCGCGCGGCGAAGCCCGCCGGCGTCGTACGGCGCTCCGTCCCAGAAGACGTCGCCGCGCACGCTGATCTCGAGCCACTCGATCGGTCGGACCTTGGCGTAGAGCGCGGCGGCGACCCAGGCGTAGAGCGCGTCGCTCCACGGCTCGACGCCGGCGTCGAGCTGCCCCTGGAGCTCGAGCCACTCGCTCGCGACCACTCGGAGGGTGAGGTCGAGCAGGTGCCGCCAGCCGCGCTCGGGCTCGAGGGGGCCGCGCTCGACGCCGCCGAAGTAGAGGAGCTGCGCCTCGACCTCGGGGGTCGCGAAGCGCGCGCTCACCGACACGCTCTTCTCGTCGTTCCCGTCCAGCAGCGTGTTCCATCCGTTGTAGGCCGCGGCGGTGAGCGACCACTCGGCGTCGAGCGGGAGCGTGAGCCGAACGCCGGTGTGGTAGAACGGCAGACCGAAGAAGAGGTTGGAGCGAGAGAAATTCCAGTTGTCGTGCGCGGCCATCCCCTCGATGCCGATCGGCGAGAGGAACAGGCCGGCCTCGATACGCAAGCCTCGCTCGAGCACCGGCGCGTCCCACCCGAGGTAGGCCTCCTGGAGCACGCGCCAGAGGTCGGCGTCGGAGCCGCCGGTTCCCCCGATCGGCGGGACGCTGGTCTCGCCGGCGTAGTAGCTCGCGGGGGTGTGCCCCCACTGGAGCGCGACCTTCACGTAGACGCGCTCGTACGCGAGGCGCGCCCCGAGGACGGCGTTCGAGAGCGTGAAGGTGGCGTGACGGTTGTCGAAGCCCCGGTACGCCACGACGCCGTTCGAGGGCTCGAGGAACGACCACAGCAGGAACGCCTCGACGTAGGCGTAGGGCTCGAAGACCAGGTCGGGCTCCGCGGGCGCCTCGGGAGGGCCCTCGCCGGTCTCGGCCTCGGGCAGCGCGGTCGACTCGGCGCCCGCGGCGGCCGGCGGCGCGACGGGGCTCGGCGCGTCGCTCGTCTCGCCCCGATCGGGCGCGTCGCGGTCGGGCACGATCGGGTCGGGCACGATCGGGTCGGGCGGCGCGGCTTCGCCGGGAGACGCGGCGTCGTCGAGCTCGTCGCCGACCTGCGCGTACGCGGTCGTCGCCGAGAGTGTCAGCATCAGGGCGGTCCAGCCTCGCATCCGCCCGACGGTACCGCACGCGAGCGAGTCGGGGCCGCAGCGAAGGGGCCGCGGTGTGGTAGCCTGAGGGTCCGCGTGTCCGTCCAGCGCGCCGGCGCGGGCGGGGGCTCGGATCGAGGAAGGCCGAGGGTTGGAGCAGGGCAACGAGCGAGCACCCGAGACGTCGGAGGAGCAAGACGCTCCGCCGGACGCGCTCGTCGGCCGCGAGCTCGCCGGGCGCTACCGCGTCGACGAGGTCCTCGCGCGCGGCGGGATGGGCAAGGTCTACCGCGGCGAGCAGGCCGCGCTCGGCCGCAAGGTCGCGATCAAGGTCCTCGACCCGACGTACCGCGGCAACACCGACCCCGCGTTCCAGAAGCGCTTCCTCATGGAGGCGGAGACCTGCGCGAAGCTCACGCACCCCAACACGATCACGATCCACGACTACGGCCGCACCGACGACGGCCTGTGCTTCATCGTGATGGAGCTGCTCGAGGGGCAGACGTTGCACCACGCGCTGCGCGGGAGCGGGCCGATGTCGCCGGCGCGGGCGCTCCACATCGCGAGGCAGGTCGGCCGCTCGCTGCGCGAGGCGCACGGGCTCGGCGTCGTCCACCGCGATCTGAAGCCCGGCAACGTCTTCCTCGTGCGCCACGACGACGACCCGGACTTCGTGAAGGTGCTCGACTTCGGGCTCGTGAAGGACGTGCGCGCGCCCATGGAGGATCTCACGCAGACGGGGATGCTCATGGGCTCGCCCAAGTACATGGCGCCCGAGCAGATCCGCGGGGAGCGCGAGCTCGACGCGCGCGCGGATCTCTACGCGCTCGGCGTGATCCTCTACGAGATGCTCGCGGGCCGGCCGCCCTTCGTGGGCAAGAGCCAGCTCGACGTGCTCGTCGCGCACGTGCACGAGACGCCGCGCCCGCTCACGCTCGATCGCCCGGAGATCCCGGGGATCTGGCGCGTCGTCGAGCGGTGCCTCGCGAAGGAGCCCGACGATCGCTACGGATCGATGCGCGAGCTGCTCGACGCCCTGAGCCTCGCGGCGGTCGAGGACGGGATCGCGCCGCCGGTGTCCGCCGAGCACGTCTTCTCCGGTGAGCACGTCCTGTCGAGCGATCCGGGCCTGCGCCCCGAGCCGTCGCTCACGCCGAGCGGCGTGCTCGTCAAGCCGGCGGCGGGCGGCGGGGCCTCGCCAGCGACCCCCGCCGCGCCGCCGCTCTCCGCGCCCGAGCCGGAGAAGGGCGCCAACCTGCGGCTGATCGCGCTCGGCGTGATCGTGCTCGCGGCGATCGGCATCGGCGCCGCGCTCGCGCTGATGGTCCCGACCGGCGCGGACGACACGGACACGGCGGGCGGGCCCGCGAGCGATCCGGTGGGCGGGGCCGCGCCCGAGGCGCCGCGGCCCGAGCCGCCGATCGACGAGCCCCCCGACGAGCCGGTCGTCGCGGCGCCGGAGCGGCTGCACGTCGTCATGGTGGCGATCCCTCCGGAGGCGAGCTTCGTGCTCGACGGCGAGGCGGTCGGCGTCGGCTCGATCGATCGCGCGCTCGAGGTCGACGGCCGCCCGCACGTGCTCGAGGTGAGCGCGCCCGGTCACGCCTCGCAGACGTTCACCTTCACCGACGCCGCGCCGCCGATCCGCGTGGTGCTCACCCCGTTGCGCGTCGCCTCGGGCCGCGGCGGCCGCGGCGGCCGCGGGACGGGCGCGACGACGACGACCACGACGAGCCGACCACCGGACGAAGAGATCCGGAGCGCGCGCTGACGCCGGCGCTCCGCGCGAGGGGAGGAAGACCGCTCGATGAACGTCACCACCGACCCGAGGCGAGCGCGCGCGAGCGCCGGGCTCGTCGCGCGCACGCTCGTCGCGCTCACGCTCGCGTGCGCGGGGCTCGCGCTGCTCGCGGGCGCGCCGGCGCGCGCCGACGGCACCGCCGACGAGGCCGATCTGCACTTCCAGCTCGGCAACGACGCCTACCGCCGCGGCGACTACCTGCGCGCGCTCGAGCACTTCCTCGCCTCGAACCGCCTCGCGCCGAACCGCAACGTCGTCTTCAACATCGCCCGCGCCTACCAGCGGCTCGACCGCTTCCCCGAGGCGTACCGCTACTACGCGGACGCCCACGCGCAGGAGCCGGACCCCGCGCGCCGCGCGCCGATCGAGGCCGCGATGGCGGAGATCGCGTCGCGCGTCGCGCTCGTCGAGGTCCAGACGAGCCCGGCCGGCGCGACGCTCTTCGTCGACCGCGAGGATCTCGGCTCCGTCGGCACCTCGCCGCGCGTGCTCGCGCTGCCGCCGGGCGAGTACCGCTTCCTGGCGCGGCTCGACGGGCATCACGGCGCGGCGTCCGAGCCCCAGGCGGTCGCCGCGGGGCAGCGCCTCGTCGTGCGCCTCGAGCTGCGCCGCATCGTCGGCACGCTGCTCGTGCGCGGCGAGGAGGGCGCGGCGATCCGCATCGACACCGAGGACGGAGATCCGCTGTGCGTCTCGCCGTGCGATCTGCCGGTGGCGCCCGGCCCGCACGTGCTGCACGCGACGGCGCAGGGGCGCGAGCCGCTCACCCGCGCGTTCGCGGTCGGCGAGGGGCAGCAGACGCGCGTCGACCTCGCGCTCGTCGCGCAGACCGGCTCGATCGTCGTGAGCGCGGACGTCACCGGCGCGATGGTGCAGATCGACGGCGTCACCGCGGGGTTCACGCCGCTCGTCGTGCCCAACGTGCCGACGGGCGCGCGGCGGGTGCGGGTCGTCGCGAGCGGCTACGAGCCCGTGACGCTCGACGTCGAGGTCGAGGCGGACCGGCAGGCCGAGCTCACCGACGTCCGGCTGCGCACGCTGCGCGAGGTCAGCGCCGCGTCGCGCGAGATCGAGCGCATCGAGGACGCGCCGGCCTCGGTCTCGGTGATCACAGGGGCCGAGCTCGAGGCGTTCCGCTTCCCGACGATCTACGAGGCGCTGCGCGGCCAGCGCGGCTTCGCGCTCTCGTCGGACGGGATCTACCCCGGCGCGGCGGTGCGCGGCATCGGGCAGCCGGGCGACTACAACAACCGGCTGCTCATCCTGTCCGACGGCGCCACGCTCAACGAGAACATCCTCTACCAGGGCTTCATCGGCTACGACGGGCGCGTCGATCTCGGCGACGTCTCGCGCATCGAGGTCGTGCGCGGCGCGGGCTCGGTCCTCTACGGCACCGGCGCCATGAGCGGCGTCGTGAACCTCGTGCCGATCGCGCACGACGTGCCGACGTCGGGTCGCTTCGAGCTGTCGCTCGTCGACGGCGACGTGATGCGCGCGCGCAGCGGCTTCCACCTGCGCCTCGCCGACGACGCGGGCGTGCGCGGCGCGGTCGCGATCGGCCGCTCCGACGGGCGCGACGTGCCGATGCGCTTCGACGCGGACGGCGACGGCGTCGCCGACGACAACGTCGCCCGCCGCGTCGAGGCCTTCGAGGCCGTCACCGGCACCGCGCGCGCGTGGGTGGGCCCGCTGACGGTCCAGGGGCTCTACACGCTGCGCCGCCAGTCGATCCCCATGGGCTCGTTCGGCACGATCTTCGATCGGCCGGACAACGTGTACGAGGATCACCGCGGGATGCTCGAGGCGCGCTTCGAGCCGCGGCTCTCCGACGACGTCGAGCTGCGCACCCGCGCCTACGTGAACTTCTACGAGTTCCACCTCGACTACTTCTACGACGCCGAGGACGAGGTGACGGGCGCGCCGTTCGAGCAGCGCTTCCGCGAGGCCTACCAGGGCGTCTGGACGGGTGGAGAGGCGCGCGTCGTCGCGCACGTCGTGCCGCAGCTGCGCATCTCGGGCGGCGTCGAGGGCTCCTACCACCCGGTCGTGAGCCTCGACGCGGACCAGACGGAGAGCGACGGATCGCTGTCGCGCGTGCTCGGCCTGCGGCGCCCGTACGGCGTGCTCGCCGGCTACGCGCTCGCGGACTGGGAGCCGGTGCGCGAGCTGCGCGTCTCGCTCGGCGGCCGCGTCGACGGATGGCTCCTGCCCGCGCCGGCGGAGAGCTTCGTCTCGTTCAACCCGCGCCTCGCCGTCGTGATGCGGCTGACGCCGGAGGACACCTTGAAGGTGCTCGCCGGCCGCGCCTTCCGCGCGCCGAGCATCTACGAGCAGTTCTACGAGGACGGCGGCACCACGCAGCTCCCGAGCACCTGCTGCGGCGGCGCGCTGCGGCCCGAGACGCTGTACACGAGCGAGCTCGAGTACACGCACCGCTTCGACGACGACTGGTCCGTGCTCGTGTCGGGGCACTTCCAGTACGCGGAGGACTTCATCGACTTCGTCTCCGTCCCGCCCGCGAACGACCCGGACGATCTCGGGCTGCGCTACTTCACCAACGTCGGCGCGAGCCAGGTCGCGGGCGGCGGCGACGTCGAGGTGCGCCGAGAGCTGCGCGGCGGCTGGATGTTCACGGGGCAGGTCGGGGCGCTCTACGCGACGTTCCTCGACGCGCCGGCCGTCGAGGGCGCGACCGACAACCTCCGCGTCCCGAACACGCCGTACCTGTTCGGCTCGGCGCGCGCGATCGTGCCGATCCTCGAGCGGCTGCTCCGCGGCGCCGTCCGCCTGACCGTGGAGGCGCCGCGCCGCATCTCGCTCACCACCGACGAGGAGACCGGCTGGGCGGTCGTGGCCGACGTCGTCGCGAGCGGCACCGTGCACGAGCTCGGGCTCACCTACGCGGTCGGCCTCTACAACCTCTTCGACTGGCGCTACCCGCTGCCCGCCTCACAGCTCCCGGTGAGCACGTTCCTCCAGCGCGGGCGCAGCCTGATCGTCTCGCTCGGCCTCGAGCTCCAGTAGAGCGCGGTTCGCGCTCGACAGGACGGATCGGTCCGCTACCTTCGCGGCCCTTCCATCGGAGCTCCGCGCATGCAGAAGAACAGCCTCGTTGCAAGTGTTTTCGCGCTGACCCTCGCCGCGTGCGGCGGCGGCGAGATCGTCGACGACGCCGGCGGGATGCTCGGTGACGGCGGGACGCCTCCCGGCGGTGACCGCGTGCCGGACGGAGGCGCGGACGCCTACGAGGTCCGCGTGGATCTCCTCGGCGACGGCGAGGGCCGCGTCTCGAGCGACGACGGCACGATCGACTGCGGCGGCGGCGCGTCGAGCTGTCGCGTCATGTTCCCGGCCGGAGCGCGCGTGACGCTGCGCGCGAGCGCGGTCGAGCCCTCGCGCTTCGCGGGCTGGTCCGGGCCCGGGCTCGAGTGCGGCGCGTCGGACGCGTGCACGCTCGTCGTCGATCGACCGATCGTGGCGGCCGCGACGTTCACGCGGAGCGAGGAGGCGCTCTTCGTGCGGCGGTCCGGCGACGGCGGCGGACGCGTCGTCTCGGAGCCGGCGGGGATCGACTGCGGCGAGACCTGCTCCGCGAGCTTCGCGCGCGGCGCGACGGTCCGCCTGCGCGTCACCCCGGCGCCGGGCTCGGAGCTCGTGGGCTGGGGCGGCGCCTGCGCCGGTGTCGACGAGTCTTGCGTGGTGCGGCTCGACGAGACGACCGAGGTGACGGTCACGCTGCGCCGCATCCCGCGCGCGCTCGAGGTGCGGCTCACCGGCGATGGCGCCGGCGCGGTCGCCTCGGAGCCCGCGGGCATCGACTGCGGGGAGGCGTGCTCGGCGGACTTCGCGGACGGCACGCTCGTGACGCTCGAGGCGGTCGCCGCGCCGGGGTCGAGCCTCGCCGGCTGGACGGGGTGCGAGGCGTCCGGCGCGCGCTGCACGCTCACCCTCGACGCGGCGGCGGTGGTCGAGGCGCGCTTCGAGCTCGACCGTCACCCCCTGAGCGTGACGCTCGCGGGCGCGGGCGCGGGCACCGTTCGGTCGGAGCCGGCGGGGATCGACTGCGGCGCCGGCTGCGCCGCGCTCTTCGCGCACGGCGCGAGCGTCGTGCTCACCGCGAGCCCCGACGCCGGGTCGACCTTCACCGGCTGGGGCGGCGCGTGCAGCGGCGCGGGCGCGGTGTGCACCGTGACCCTCGATCAGGCCCGCGCGGTGACGGCGACCTTCGCGCGGCGGCGCTGGGATCTCGACGTGACGCTCGGCGGCGCGGGGGCGGGGCGCGTGACCTTGACGCCGGGCGCGATCGACTGCGGCGCGCGGTGCACCGGCGCGTTCGAGCACGGCGCGAGCGTGACCTTGCGCGCGGTCGCGGACGCGAGCTCGACGTTCGTCGGCTGGGGCGGCGCCTGCTCGGGCGCGGCGGCGACGTGCGCGGTCTCGATGACCGAGGCGCGCGCGGTGAGCGCGACGTTCGCGCTCGGGGAGCGCGAGCTGACGGTGACGCGCGTCGGCAGCGGCGAGGGGACGGTCGTCTCGAGCCCGGTCGGGATCGACTGCGGCGCCGACTGCACGCACACGTTCGACTTCGGCACGACGGTCACGCTCAGCGCGCGCGCGGCGGACTCCTCGACGTTCGACGGATGGTCGGGCGCGTGCTCGGGCGCGGCGCCGACGTGCAGCGTCCGCGTGACCGAGGCGGCCGCGGTGTCGGCCTCGTTCACGCTCCGCCCGCGCACGCTCTCGGTGACGCGCGTCGGCGCGGGCACCGTCTCGTCGAGCCCGGCCGGGATCGCGTGCGGCGCCGACTGCAGCGAGGACTACCCGCACGGCACGCCGGTGACGCTGACGGCCACGGCGGCGACCGGCTGGGCGTTCGCGGGCTGGTCGGGCGCGTGCTCGGGCGCGGCGAGCACCTGCACCGTCACGATGAGCGCCGCGCGCGCGGTGACCGCGACGTTCCGCATCACCACGCGCACGCTGAGCGTGCGGCGCGCGGGCACCGGCGCCGGGACCGTGACGAGCGTGCCCTCGGGGATCGCGTGCGGCGCGACCTGCGCGCGCGACTTCGATTACGGGACGTCGGTCACGCTCACCGCGACGCCCGATGGCGCGACCTCCCGCTTCGCCGGCTGGGCGGGCGCGTGCGCGGGCACCGCGAGCACCTGCACCGTCTCGATGACGGAGGCAGAGAGCGCGACGGCGACCTTCACCCTGCTCGATCGCCCGCTCGACGTCACCGTCGCGGGGACCGGCAGCGGCCGGGTCACCTCGGCGCCGGCCGGCGTCGACTGTCCGGGCACGTGCCGCGGGACGTGGCCGCACGGCGAGGTGGTGGTCTTGACCGCGCGGGCCGCCGACGACTCGACGTTCGCCGGCTGGGCGGGCGCGTGCAGCGGCGCCGAGCCGACCTGCAGCGTGCGGCTCGAGGCGGCCGCCGCGACGACCGCGACCTTCACGCTGCGCCCGCGCCGCCTCACCGTCACGCGCGTCGGCTCGGGCACGGTGGCGTCGAGCCCCGCCGGGATCTCGTGCGGGACCGGCTGCGCGGCGGACTTCCCGCACGGCACCACCGTCCGGCTGACGGCGACGCCGGCGACGGGGTGGGTGATCGGCGGCTGGACGGGCGCCTGCGAAGGCGCCGGGGTCACCTGCGACGTCCCGATGACGGCCGCGCGCGAGACGACCCTCACCTTCCGCGTCACGACGCGCGCGCTCACGGTCCGTCGCGCCGGGACGGGGACCGGGCGCGTGACGAGCGCGCCCGCGGGCATCGACTGCGGGACCGACTGCAGCGAGGACTACGCCTACGACACGCGCGTCACCTTGAGCGCGCTGCCCGACACGGCGACCTCGCGCTTCGCGGGCTGGTCGGGCGCGTGCTCCGGGATGGACGCCTGCGCCGTCACGATGACCGAGGCGCGCGACGTGACCGCGACGTTCACGCTGCTCGACCGCGCGCTCGACGTCGAGGTCGGCGGGCGCGGCGCCGGCTCCGTCACCTCCGAGCCGGCCGGGATCACGTGCCCCGGCACCTGCCGCGCGGTCTACCCGCACGGCCGCGAGGTCGTCCTGACCGCGCGGCCGGCCGACGGCAACGTGCGCTTCGCCGGCTGGACGGGGGCGTGCACCAACCCGGAGACCACGTGCCGCGTGACGATGACCCAGGCGCGCACCGTACGCGCCACGTTCCAGCCGGTGCAACGGACGTTGACGGTGCGCGTCGGCGCCGGCGGCTCGGTCGTCTCCACGCCGGCCGGCATCGACTGCGGCGCCGCGTGCACCGCGCCCTTCGACCACGGGCAGGACGTGACGCTCACGCCGCGCCCCGCCGTCGGCATGGTGTTCTCCGGCTGGCAGGGCGCATGCACCGGCACCGGCGCGTGCGTCGTGCGCATGACGGCCGACCAGAGCGTCGCCGCCACCTTCGTCGTGGCCCGCCACCGGCTCATCGTGCGTGGCGCTGGATCCATCGGTACGACCTACATCGCATCTCCTGCGCCTGAAGAGGCATGTCTCTGCGACCGCACGCTGGCGGCAGGAACGTCCGTCACGATCTTCGCGCAGCCGTCTCCCGTCGCGGCGTTCCGCTTCGATCGGTGGAACGGCGCCCCGGCATCGTGCGTCGCGGCGGCTTGCACGTTCGTCATCGACCGCGATTACGACATCTCCGCCGTCTTCCGATGAATCACTGCCATCGAGGGTTGACTCGGCCCGCGACGATATCGAGGCTGACGCTGACCTCGTGGGTCTTGCTCACGGGATGTTCTCTTCTGATCGAGCCGACGTCGTTTCGCGAACCGGAAGAGCCGGTCATGGTGGACGGTGGTGTCGACGCTGCTGCCCTCGATGGCGGACACGACGCCCCGACTGATGCTCCATCCGAGCCTGACGCCGGTGGCTCATGGTCGGTGGCCACGCCGCAGCTTCGATTCCCCTGGAATGGGTTTGCCACTGGATCACCGCACACGGATCCACGGTCGACCGTCTTTGCGCACCCTCTCCGTCCTCGACTCGTCTGGGAGCGTGTGGATGGCGCGGCCCTCTACGAGGTCGAGATGGACGGTACTTGTGCGGCAGCATCCTTTCGCTCCTGTCCCTTCGCGTCGGCTACCGTCCGAGAGACTACTACGGCGACGAGCTTCACTCCCGCCATTCCCCTGGACGTTTCGGCGTCGCGGCCGGTCGGTCGAGTCTACGCATGGCGAGTCCGTGCATGTGCGACGGTTGCCTACTGTTCCGCTTGGTCCGAGATCCGGTATCTGCGGGTCGGTCGGAGCGACGATGACTTCGATGGCGACGGGTTTGGGGATGTCGTCTTGCGCGACCCTCGAGGCAGAGTCTTCGTCATCTCTGGAACGAGCGAGCGGTCACCGTCGATGGTCGAGATGATCAGGGTGCCCGACCCTGCGACGGCGCCTCATCTCGACCCACCGTCCTTCGGCTTCGGGCTGGCCAAGGCCGGAGACGTGAACGGCGATGGGTATGCCGACGTAGTGATCGGAGATCCGGGCGCGGGCGGCGTCGCCTACGTCTACCTCGGTGGCCGCGGGGGGCTGCCGCCGTCGCCGTCGTTCACCCTGGAGAACCCCAGAGGTGCGTCCGATGGTGGCTTTGGGCTCTCGGTGGCTGGCGTTGGTGACGTCGACGGCGATGGCTATGCCGATGTCGTCATCTCCGCGCCCTACCAGAACGAGGTGTTCGTCTATCGTGGTGGGAGTGCCGGAGTCGTCGACGTGCCTGCGCTGACCATCCCGCGCGCATCGGCGGTTTCGACCTTGGTCGCTGGTGCCGGGGACGTCGATGGCGACGGCTATCCCGACGTCCTCCTTTCGGTTCCCAGTCGAGGCGAGGTGTTTCTCCACCTCGGCGGCGCTGCGGGTTTGGCGAACTCGCCTGCGCGAGAGCTGCGGGCCCCAGGTGACTTCGCCTTCTGGGGCCTCATCGGCGCTGCCGGTGACATCAACGGCGACGGATACTCCGACTTTGCTGTGTGGTCCACGGAAGAGCCCGTGGTCGAGGTGTTCTTGGCTCAAGATCCTACACATCGCCGTTGACCCCGATCCGTCGGCGTGATCTACGGAATCCATGGAAAAGTTGCCTGCGGCGTCGCTCCAGGGGCTCGTGGAAGAGATGTCGGTCGCGGCGCTCGGTGACGGCCGCCGCACTCGGCGGCTGGTGAACATCGTCGAGCGCATGGCGCAAGAACCGGACGCGAGCTTTCCGGAGATTTCCCGGGACTTGAGCGAGCTCGAGGCGCTCTACCGGTTCGTGAACAACCCGAAGGTGACGCCGGAGGCGATCATCGAGCCGCACCTCGCGCGCTCACGACTGCGGGCCTCCTCCAGCAAGACCGACGTGATCGTGGCCCACGACACGACGTACTTCTCGTTCGAAGGCGAGCGAGAAGGACTGGGGCGCATCAACAAGAAGACGAGCGGCTTCTGGGCCCACATGGCGCTCGCGGTCTCGATTCAGCGAGACGTGTACGGCGCGGTGGGCTTGGAGTACGGCACCCGCCACGGTCCCTCGAAATGGTCGGGGTCCAGGCGCCTCAAGGGCGTCGCGGACGACGACCCGTCCGAGAGCCTTCGTTGGCCTCGCCTCGTGACCAAAGTCGCGGAACGGTTCGGGCAGCAGCGCGTGATCCACGTCCTGGATCGCGAGGCGGACTGGTTCGAGCTGCTGCAACATCTGGTCGAGCTGAATCAGCGCTTCGTGGTTCGCATGACGCACGACCGGCGCGTCGAGGGAACTGATCTGCGCGTCAGCACCGTGCTGGCGGAAGCCCGCGTCCTGGCCGAGCGTGAGGTGCACCTGTCCGAGCGGGCCAACGGCGGGTCGGCCCGAGCTCGCGCCCGCCATCCGGGGCGCAAGGCGCGGCTCGCGCGGCTCGAGATCAGCGCGGAATCGGCAGAGATCGTGAGCTCTACGACCCCCGGGTCCGTGCGATTGAACTTCGTGCGCGTCGTCGAGGTGGACACCCCTGAGGGCTGCGAGCCGGTCCTCTGGACGCTGATGACGAGCGAGCCGATCGCGACCCGGCAGGACGTGCTCCGCGTCGTCGACGCCTATCGGGCCAGGTGGGTCATCGAGGAGTACTTCAAGGCTCTCAAGACCGGCTGCGCGTTCGAGAAGCGCCAGCTCGGCAGCTACCGAGCGCTGCTGAACGCGCTCGCCTTCACGGCGCCGGTCGCAAGCCTACTTCTACGACTCCGGACCACGGGCAGGGAGGACGGCGACAAACCGGCCGAGCACGTCCTGGACCGCGACCTCCTGGACGTCCTCCTCCTCATCGCTCGGCGCCCGATGCCCGAGGCGCCGACGGCCCGCGACGTGATGTACGCCGTCGCGGGCCTCGGCGGGCACCTTCCCAGGAACGGCCCCCCCGGCTGGATCACTTTGAGTCGGGGCTTCACGCGGCTAAGAGAGGCCGCCCGGGTGCTCGCGCTGCGCGCGAGAAGTGATCAATCATGAGGTTCTTGGGGGGGAACCCGAGTACCGGTGAGCGCGGAGATTTGTCCGTTGCGGTATCCGAGGGGCGACCAGTGGGATGGAGTGTCGACTTCGGGGATGTAGACTGCGACGGCTTCTCCGACCTCTTGGTAGGAACCGGATCGGTCGTGGAGGTGTTTCGTGGTCGGGCAGCCGGGATCGGCACGAGTGCCGTGAGCGTTCTGCGGACAGATGGCGCTCCAAGACCTCTCGGATGGGCCACGGCTACCGTAGACGTGGACGGAGACGGTTGCACTGACGCGCTCGTATCGGGCTCGCAGGAGGCCGGCAGCTTTCCCTTCGTCGGTGGGGAAGGAGCCGTGTACGTGTTCCTGGGCGCTCCCGGGTCGGTCGGGCTCAGGCCAACGCCGAGCTACCACGTGCGGGACCCGGAAGGGGAGGAGATGCGGGAGTGGCTCTTCGCGAATCGAATCCGCTGAGCTGGGGCCCGTAGCTAGCCGGTTGAGCGAGGTCGGAGCGCGAGGTCAGGGGGCGACGCAGGTGCCGCCGCCGCAGTCGCGGGTGCAGCTCCAAGCGCCGGCGCCGCTGCAGGTGCAGCCCGACGGGGCGCAGGCGCTCGCGTCGACGACGCACGCCTCGCCGCGCGGGCAGCCGCGCGTGACGCACCCCGTCGGGGGGGGCTCGGGGCAGCCCGCGATCGCGCAGACGTTGCCGCGGCAGCACTCGGGGCTGCGCCCGCCGCCCGGACACCAGCAGAACGCGCCGGCGTAGCAGTGCTCGCGCGCGCCGCAGTCGCGGTCCGCCTCGCAGTCGTTCGCCGGCGCGCACTCGCACGGCGAGCAGCCGTTGCGCTGGTAGGTCGTCCAGCCGTGGGGGCAGCGGATCAGGCAGACGAGGCCCGAGTTGTCGCACTCGACGCAGCGGCCTTCCTCGCACCACTGTGCGCCGCGCGCGCAGTCGGCGTCGGTGCGGCACGGCGCGAGGCACGCGTCGTAGGCGCGGCGGCACTCCGCTTCGCTGTTGAAGAGCGCGTCGCAGTCGGGTCCGAGGCAGCGACACCACGCCGCGAGCTCGCACGTCGTCCCGGTCCAGCGGTAGCGCGGGAACGGCCGCTCCGTCGGCCCGCAGGGCGTGCCCTCCATCGCGTCCATCGGCGCGCACGCGCCGGCGTCTCCGCCGCCCGCGTCGAGCGCGCCCGCGTCGGTCTCGCCCGCGTCGGTATCGCCCGCGTCGAGCGCGCCCGCGTCGAGCGCGCCCGCGTCGGTCTCGCCCGCGTCGGTCTCGCCCGCGTCGGTCTCGCCCGCGTCGGTCTCGCCCGCGTCCCTGACGCCCGCGTCCGCCGGCAGCGTGCCCGCGTCGGCGCGACCCCCGTCGAGGCCGCCGCCTGCATCGGGCGCGACGTCGCCGCCACCGCAGCCGAGGACGAGGGAGGAGGTGAGCCCGAAGAGGAGGATGCGCGTCATCGCGTCGAGTGTCCGCCCGGCGCGCCGCCCATTCAAGCGGGGCGGCGCCGGCTCGGCGAGGTTCGACCCGCGGGCCCCGGCGTTCGGCTACCCTGTCGGCGATGGCGATCGGGACCGGCAGCGTGGTCGACGGCTACACCCTCGGGGCGCCGCTCGGCGAGGGCAGCGCGGGGCGCGTGTTCCGCGCCATCGCCCCGAGCGGCGCGGTCGTCGCGCTGAAGCTGCTGGACCTCGAGCTCTCCAAGCACGCCGTGATCAAGGCGCGCTTCGAGCGCGAGGCGCGCGCGCTCAACGGGCTCGATCATCCGCACCTCATCCGGATCCACGACTACGGCACGTTCGAGGGTACGCCCTACCTCGCGATGGAGCTGCTCGAGGGCCGCCCCCTCGACGAGCTGCTCCTCGAGCGCCCGCTCGCGCCCGAGCTCGCCTTCGAGCTCGGCATCGGCATCGTCGCCGGGCTCGCCCACGCGCACGCGCACGGCGTCTTGCACCGCGACCTCAAGCCCGAGAACGTGTTCGTCCAGGCGCTGCCCGGCGGGGGCCTGCACCCGAAGCTGATCGACTTCGGCCTCGCGCGCTTCACGAACGAGGAGCGGTGGGGCTCGCAAGAGACGTTGACCGAGGACGGGACCCTGCTCGGCACGCCCGACTACATGGCGCCCGAGCAGGGCTTCGGGAAGCGCGCGACGAGCGCGAGCGACGTCTACTCGGCCGGCGTCGTGCTCTACGAGCTGCTCGCGCTGCGCACGCCGTTCGTCCGGTCGAGCCGCTCCGCGATGATCCGCGCCCACTTGCTCGAGCCGGTCCCGAAGATCCCGCTCGTGCGACCGGGGCTCGTCGTGCAGCCGCAGCTCGAGGCCTTGCTCGAGAAGGCGCTCGCGAAGAAGGCGCAGGATCGCTTCGAGGACGCGGGCGAGATGCTGCGCGCGATGCAGGCGATCCCGGTGCCGGCCGCGCGCTACGTCTGAGCCGACTCGAGGCGCCGCTCGCGGAAGAAGAGGAAGAGCGGCAGCGAGAACGCCCACGCGACGCCGAAGGTGAGCGCGACGAACGCCCAGACGTGGCGCATCCCGAGGCGTCGCGCCTCGACGACCATCCACACGAGCGACACCGTCGAGCCCACCCAGAAGTCCGCCGCGAGCGAGCCGAGCATCGCCGAGCCCTCGAAGCCCACCATGACGAACGCCTGCGGCGTGAAGCCCGCCCCGATCTCGCGGAACGCCGCGATGTTGAACCACCACGTCGAGCCCGCGCCCGCGATCGCGCCCAGGAGGTAGAAGTACTTGATCACGGCGGAGCCGTATCACGAGGCGCGGCTCAGCGCGGCTCAGCGAGGCTCAGCGAGGCTCAGCGAGGCTCAGCGCGGGATCAGCTCCCGCCCCGCGGGGCACGCGACCTCGACGCCCGTCGGCCCCTCGCTCGTGCGCAGCACGCGGATCTCCACGCGCCGGTTCGCGGCGCGCGCCTCGTCCGAGCGCCCCGGGATCTGCGGGCAGCGCCAGCCGTAGCCCGCGCTGCGCATCCGCGCGCCCTCGACGCCGCGCTCGCGCAGCGCGAGCACGACCGACGCCGCGCGGTCGCGCGTGAGCCGGATGTTGTAGTCGTCAGCGCCGCGGTCGTCGGCGTGTCCCTGCACCTCGACGAACACCAGCTGCGGGTTCGCGTTCAGCGCGCGCGCGATCGTGTCGAGCAGCGGGAAGCTCCGCGCGAGGATCTCCGCGCTGTCGTACGCGAAGTGGACCTGCTCGAACAGCTCGACGCCACCGTCGCCGATGTGCAACACGCCCACGTCGGGGCAGCCGTCCTCGTCGTCGGTCCCGTTGTAGTTCTCGGGCTCGTTCGGGCACTCGTCGTCGACGTCGAGGATGCGGTCGCCGTCGTTGTCCGGGTCGGGGCACCCGTCCTGGTCCTGGAACCCGTCGACGTCCTCGGGGTCGTTCGGGCAGAGGTCGTCGACGTCGAGGATGCGGTCGCCGTCGTTGTCGGGATCGGGGCAGCCGTCGGCGTCGTCGAAGTCGTCGCGATCCTCGGGCTCGTCCGGGCAGCGGTCGTCGACGTCGAGGATCAGGTCACCGTCGCGGTCGCCGTGGTGGCCCTCGGGGCAGCCGTCGTGATCCTCGTCTCCGTCGAGGTCCTCGGGGACGTTCGGGCACTCGTCGTCGACGTCGAGGATGCCGTCACGGTCGTTGTCGGGCTCGGGGCAGCCGTCCTCGTCGGCGAAGCCGTCGAAGTCCTCGGGCTCGTCCGGGCAGCGGTCGACGTCGTCGCGCAGTCCGTCGCCGTCGCGATCGCCGAGCGATGGCTCGAACACGAACCCGACGAGGGCGCGCGCGTCGGCCGCTTGGAACCCGCCGATCGGGATCGCGGCGCCGCCGCCGAGCATCAAGTAGCTGTTGCGCTCGACGAAGATCTTGAGCCCCCCGAGCGCCTCGAGCGAGAGCGCGCCGGGCACGCCCCACTGCTCGACGAGCTGGCTGCCGATCAGCTCGGCGCTCAGCTCGGTCACGTCGGTGAAGCGCCAGCCCAGGCCTGCGCCGAAGCGCAGGAGCCCGCCGTAGCGCAGATCCGTCCCCTGGCCGTCGACGAGCCGCGCGCCCTGCGCCGCGCCGGCCGGATCGTCAGGCTCGGTGCGGCCCCCGACGCGCAGCGTCGCGCCGTCGCCGAAGCCGTGGCGGTAGCCGACCTCGATCCCGATGCGCACCTCGCGCGCGGGGCGCCACTCCGCGATCAACGACGGCGTGATCGCGAAGATCGAGTCGCCGACGAGCTCCGACGGGCTCGCGGTCGGCAGCTCGAGCTGAACGCTCGCGGCGAGCCCGATCGCGTCGCGGTCCGGGCGCAGCAGGCGGATCTTGCCGTGCACGACGACGCCGCCGAGGCCCTGGTAGCTGAGCCCGCCGGCCCCTTCGTACTGGCCGGGGACCGTGACGTTCGGTCCGGCGGCCACGCTCACCGGGAGCTGCGCGCCGACGACGAGCAGGTTCGCGATCCCGAAGTTGAAGTGCAGCGTGCCGGTGAACAGCGCGTCGACGAGGCGCGCGCGACGCTGCGCCTCGAGCGCGGGCAGCGTGCGGTCGTCCACGAAGCCGTCGAAGGGAAGGAGCCCGAAGCCCGCGTCGAGGATGAGGCCGAAGCTGATCGCGTTCTCGCCGAGCACGTCGGTGCCGTTCAGCGTGAGCAGCCCCTTGCTGTCGAGCGGCGGGCGCAAGAGGCGCAGGTCCATGCCGCCGGTCGTGAGCTGGGACTGAGCGGCGAGGGGCGCCGCGCAGAGGAGGGCGAGCGCGAAGGCGGGTACGGCGAGACGCATGCGAGGGCCTCACCGCAAGCCGTGTTCCCGTCGCGCGCGTCGGGGCGCGGCGGGGGCGCGGCGGGGCGCGAGCCCGTCGACGCGCGACGACACCTGTCGTCCGCCGCCGACGCCCCCGCGCGGCGCTCGAGGCGCCGAGCGACGCCGGCCGTCGAGCGCGCTACCCTCGGCGCGCGTTGCGGCTCGCGATCTACGCGTCGACGATCTTCGGGAGCGCGCTGCTCCTGTTCGCGGTCCAGCCGATGGTCGGCAAGGCGCTGCTCCCGCGGCTGGGCGGCGTGCCCGGCGCGTGGACCGCGTGCCTCCTGTTCTTCCAGGCCGCGCTCCTCGTCGGGTACGCCTACGTGTGGCTCGGCGCGCGCTGGCCGGTCCGCGTGCGCGTCGGTGTCCACGTCGGGATGCTCGCGCTCGCGGCGCTCGCGGTCGCGCCGCTCGGCTCCCTCGACGGCTCCCTCGACGGTGCGCTCGGCCTGTCCCCGACGGAGGCGCCCGTGGCCTACGCGCTCGCGTTCCTCGCGCTCGAGGTCGGGCTCGCGTTCACGTTGCTCAGCGCGACGACGCCGCTCCTCTCGAGCTGGTACGCGCGCGCCGGCGGCGAGCGTCCCTACGGCCTCTACGTGGCGAGCAACGCGGGGAGCCTCGGGGCGCTGCTCGCGTACCCGTTCCTCGTCGAGCCGCACCTCGACCTCGCCGCGCAGGCGGCCGCGTTCCGCGCGGGCTTCGCCGCGGTCGCGATCGCGATCGCGATCGCCGGGGGCGTGGTCGTCGCCTCGAGCGTCGGCGCGCCGGCGGCGCTGCCGGGCCCGCGAGGGCGACCGACGCTGCGCCGCCGCGTCCGCTGGGCCGGCCTCGCGTTCGTCCCGGCCGCGCTCCTCGCCGGCGCGACCGCGCACGTCTCGACCGACCTCGCGCCCATCCCGCTGCTCTGGGTGTTGCCGCTCGCGATCTACCTGCTCTCGTTCATCGCCGCGTTCAGCGCGCGCGTCCCCGCGCCGTCCGCGCTCGTCGAGCGCGCGGCGTGCCTCGTCGCGACGGTCCTCGTCGTCACCACGACGTCGCACGCGAACAGCCCCGCGCTCCTCTTGGCCGCGCTCCACCTCGCGTTCCTCGGCGTCGCGAGCTGGGTCGCGCACCGCCGCCTCGCCGAGGACGCGCCGCACCCCGATCACCTCCCGGAGCTGTACGTCTGGATGGCGCTCGGCGGCGTGCTCGGCACGCTGCTCAGCGCGGTCGTGGCGCCGCTCGTCCTGCCGGATCTCTGGGAGTACCCCGCCGCGATCGCGCTCGCGTGCATGGCGCGCGCGGAGCAAGGCGTCGTCGTGCCCGACCGCGCGTGGCGCCAGGATCTCCTCCACGCGGGAGGCCTCGCCGCGCTCGTCGTCGCGCTGCGCTTCGCGGCGCCGCTGGTGCTCGACGACCCGCAGCACGTGCAGGTGGCGAGCTTCGCGCCGGCCGCGCTCTACGCGTATCGGTGGATGCCGCTCCGGCGCCGCTTCACGCTGTGCCTGTTGGCGATCGTCGTCGCGGCCGGCCTCACGCACGGCCTCGGGGGATGGCAGCTGACCACGCGCTCGTTCTTCGGGGTGTTGCGCGTCGTCGATCGCGATGGCGAGCGGCACCTCTTGCACGGGACGACGCTCCACGGCAGCCAGCGGCTCGATCAGCGCGACGCGTGCGTCCCGATGACCTACTACGTGCGCGAGGGACCGCTCGGCGCCGCGTTCGCCGCGCACCGCGCGGCCGGCCGCTCGGGCCCCATCGTCGCGGTCGGGCTCGGGACCGGCGCCATCGCCTGCTACGCGGTGCCGGACGAGCCGTGGCGGATCCTCGAGATCAACGCCGACGTCGTCCGCATCGCGCAGGACCCCGCGTGGTTCACCTACCTCGCCAACGCGCCGAGCGATCGGCTCGACGTCGTGCTCGCCGACGGCCGCCTCGGTCTCGAGGGACAGCCCGACGGCGCGCTCGCGCTCGTCGTGCTCGACGCGTTCAACTCCGACGCGGTCCCCGTGCACCTGCTCACGCGCGAGGCGATGCGCCTCTACCTCGCCAAGCTCGCGCCTGACGGATGGGCGGTCTTGCACCTCTCGAACCGCGTGCTCGACCTGCGCCGCGCGGTGGCCCACGTCGTCGCCGCCGAGGGCGCGCACGCCGTCCTCTCCGACGACGAGCACGCGACCTACGTCGTCGTCGCCCGCGACCGCGCCGCGCTCGCGCCGCTGACCGCCCCTCGCTGGCGCCCGCTCGAAGGCGGCGACCCGCGCGCGGCGTGGACCGACGCGTTCTCCAGCCTCGTGGATGTTCTAGGGGACGATCCTCGTCATTTCGTCATTCGTCTCTTCGAATGACGAATGACGAGGATCGTCCCCGCTCGCCTACCCGCCGAACTGGAAGGTCATGCCGAAGGCGATGTAGGGGGAGCCGATGCGCAGGGTGAGCAGGAACCAGTCGTTGACGTGCCAGCTGCCGCCGACGGTCCAGACGAACCAGAGGCCGGGCTCGTCCCAGCCGCGCCAGCGCCAGTTGTCCGCCCACCACGCGGGGTGGATGAAGAACTGGGCGCCGATCTCGGCGAAGACGGACCAGTTCTCGTGGAGGTAGAACTCCCAGTGGAGGGTGACCGGGAAGCCGAAGCCGGCGTTGTAGTCCCAGTCGCGGCAGCCGTCGCCGTGGCAGCGCCACCTGAGCCAGTAGAAGTCGAACCCGAAGTTCAGGTAGACGGCGTTGTTGATCGAGCTCACGAAGCCGTTGTCGACGAGCGGGATGCCGAAGCGGATGCCGCTCGCGGCGCCGACGCCCCACCAGGTGAAGCCACCGTGGACGTCGAGCTGGAACGGGCGACCGCCGGTGTGCGGGCGCTCGATGTAGCTGCGCTGCGCTTCGACGGTGGCCGGGGCGCAGACGGACGCGACGAGGACCAGGGCGAGTACGTGGTTGCGCATGCCTCCAGGATACCCGCGCCGCGCGCGCGATTGAACCCCGGGGCTCAGCCCGCGTGCCCGCCGAGCCCGGCGCAGGTCGGCGCGAGCGCTTCGGGCACCACGCGCGTGCCGCAGCCGCCGGGCGGCAGCGCGAAGTAGAGGGCGTGCGCCTGGTCCGCGTACGTCGCGATCAGCATCACGAGCGCGGCGAACGACACGATGGAGACGAGCTTGAGCGCGTCGGCTTCGCGGCCTCCGTCCTCGCGGCGGAGCCAGCGCGCGAGGTGCCGGTCCATCGCGACCCACACCGGCACGGTGACGAGCACGGCGCGCGGATACGCCCCCCAGAGGCCGAGGAAGGTGGCGCCGAGCGCGCAGGCGCCGAGGCAGGCGCGCGCCGCGAGCAGCGTCGCGCGCGGGCCGTGGGTCGCGACGAGCGTGCGGTAGCCGCGCTCGCGATCCTCGCTCTGCTGGAACGCTTGCGCCGCGAAGTAGACGCCCAGGATGAACAGCACCGCGAAGAACACCGACGTGACCGCGCGCCACGTGAGCACCGGGTCGGCGGCGAGCCAGCCGGCGATCGGCGAGAGCGAGCCGTAGCCGACGCCGTTGACGAGCGGGCCGCCGATCGCGCGCGCCTTGAGCGCGACGCGCGGGTGCGAGTAGAGGATCGCGAGCGCCGCGCACGCGGCGGCGCACGCCGCGGTGGGCAGGCCGACGAGCGCCGCCGTCGCCACCGAGAGCGCGAGGGCGACGTAGCCGGCGACGCCGGTCCCGCGGGGGACCGGAACGGCGCGGCCGAGCAGCACCTCGCCCTCGTCGCGGTCGAGGACCGCGTTGAGCCACATCGCGCCCGCGTGCCCGAGGAACCACGCGACGAAGAGCCCGAAGAGGGCCGGCGCGACGTACCTCGGGTGCACGGTCGAGCCGCGCTCCCAGAGCGCGTACCCGAACCCGACCAGGGGCAGCGTCGAGATCAAGATCGCGCCCTTGGGGCGCGCGAGCGCGAGCAGGTTCTTCACGAGCGCAGGCCCAGCGCGATCTGGTCCTCGAGGTAGTCCGCGGCGGTCGACAATGTCCGTTGCGGTTCTCCATCGATGTCTCCCCCGAGCGTCGGCGCGACCTCGCACAGGTCGCTGCCCCAGCACGGGAAGGCGGCGCCGACCTCGCGGATCAAGGTGCGCACGAGCGCCGGCGCGAGCCCGCCGGGCTCCGGCGTGCCGGTCGCCGCCGCGAACGCCGGATCCGTTCCGTCGATGTCGTTCGAGACGTAGAGGCCCTCGACGCCGCGGGCGCGCAGGTGCGCCACGATCTCGGCGGCGAGCTCGGAGGGCTCGCGCGCGCTCGCCTCGTCGGCCCAGTACTGGCGCACGTCGAGCGTGGACTCCCAGTGCTCCCGGGGGCGGCCCGACGCGCGCACGCCGACCTGCACGAGCCGCTGCCCGCGCCCGACGAGCTCGTTCGCGTGGAACGCCCACGTCGCGAAGCAGTAGCGGACGCCGAGCCGCGTCTCGAGCAGGTCCGTGTGCGCGTCGAAGTGCAGGATCCCCATGCGCGCGGCGCGTCCCTCGGCCGCCGCGGCGACGGCGGGCCACGCGACGGAGTGATCGCCGCCCAGGACGACGGGGCACGCGCGCGGCGCGAGCACGCGCAGGTGGTCGAGCGCCGCGCGCGCGAGGGTGAGGGGCGAGACCGGCCGCGGGTCCGACGGGTCGCCGTACATGTCGCGGCGCGAGGCGGCGAGCTGCGCGTCGCAGAGCATCGCGTCGTCGAGGAGCTGGGGGACGACCCACACGTCGCCCGCGTCGATCACGCCCTCTCGCGCGTAGGCCCCGCGCGCGATGAGCGCCTCGCGCAGCCGCCCCGGGCCGAACGACGCGCCCCGCGCGAAGCCCGCGCCCACGTCGCTCGGCACGCCGAGCAGCACGACCTCCGCGGACGCGAGCCGCGCCAGCGCCGCGAGCCACGCCTCGCGCACCGCGTCCGCGCCCTCGACGCCGTAGATCGCATGCTGCAAGCGAGCTTGCGCCTCCGTGCCCGTGGTCACGGTGTGGATCCCGGCGCCCGCCGGTCGGAGCAGGCGGGCGAGCGCGTTCGCGTCGGACATGGATCTTCGGAGACTCTAGATCATCGGGCGCGCGACGCCCGCGCTAGGGGCCCAGATCTAGAAGCCGGCGTGGATGCGGCGCACCGTCTCGGCGTAGTCCGCCGGGTGCGGGCGCACGCCGCGCACGGTCGGGAAGGGCGCGAGCCGCTCGGCGAGCTCCTCGGCGACCTCGTCCTCGAGCTCCACGAAGCGCAGGCCCACGGCGTAGCCGGGGTCGGCGTCGCGCCAGCCCTCGATGACGCGGCGCACCTCGCCGAGCAACACGACGTGCGGCCCGAGCCACGGCGTGCGCAGGCTCATCAGCACCTCCTGCCCGACCTCCATCGCCTCGTCGCACGCGATCATCGCGCCGCGCGGCGACAGATCGAGCACCTTGGTGCCGACCAGGACGAGGTCGTCCATGCGGACGGCCTGACAGCGGGTGCGAAAGACGCGCCGGGGCCCCCGGCGGCGGTGCGGACGGACGACCTCGAACATCCTCCGGATGCTACGCGGGCGCGCCGTCGCCGTGAAAAAAGCGGCCGACGCGCGCCTCGACGAGCGTCTGGAACCGGAGCTTGCGCGCGCGATCGTACGTGCCGGTGTAGTCGAGGCACGCCTCGTCGAACGACGTCGTGCGCACGTGGCGGAAGCCCGCCTCGTAGAGGAGCGGCAGCACGTCGTCGACGCCGAAGCGCAGGGGCTCGCCCATCTGCGCGACGCGCGCGCGCGCCTCGAGGTCGGCCGCGTCGTTCACCCGCCCCGCGACGAAACGCTTGGACACGATGTCGAAACAGAGGCGCGTCGCGGGCCCGAGCGTCGCGACCCGCGCGAGCGTCGCGCGCACCGCGGCCTCGGTCAGGTAGTAGGTCACGCCCTCCCAGACGACGATCGCCGGCTGCGCGGCGTCGAAGCCGGCCTTCGCGAGCTCCTCGACGAAGTCCTGGCGCTCGAAGTCGCAGCCGACGTAGCGCGCCGCGTCGATCGCGTAGCCCTCGAGCGCGGCGAGCGCGGCGCGCTTGTGCGCCCCGGTGCGCGGGTGATCGACCTCGTAGTAGGTCACCCCGTCGTGCGCGAGGCGCATCGCCCGCGTGTCGTAGCCTGCGCCGAGCAAGACGACTTGCGACGTGCCCGCGGCGATCGCGGCGCGCACCGCGTCGTCGAACCAGCGGGTGCGCGTCGCGAGGTAGATCTCCATGTGGGGCTGCGCCACGTCGTACGCGCGCGCGTCCGCGTGCCCGCTCGGGCCCGCGAGCGCGTCGGCGAACTCGTCGACCCCCGCGCGCGCGCGCCACGCCGCGACCATCCGCGCCGTCCGGCTGCCGCCCTCCTGCATGTCAGTGCAGCGTCACGCGGCTCACCCCGCGCTCGATCGTCTCCGGGATCGAGAGCGCGACGCGGACGGAGTGCGCGTCGAGCTCCGAGAACACGACCGTGAGGTGCCCGTCGACGAGGAGCACGCCGGCGCCCGCGAGCGATAGCAAGGCTTCTTGCAGGTCGGGCTCGGACCACCAGTCGGATCCCGACGACTCGGCGCGCGTGTGCACCTCGAAGAGGCCGTCGGGATCTCCGAGCGGGCTCGGTCGTCCGAACTCGGTGTGCAGCGCCGGCACCGCCCCGAGCCACACCGCCGCGTTGGGCGCCTCGGCCGCGGCGGGCAGGTAGCAGCGCAGCCCCAGGCGCGGCTCGCGCAGCGTGCCCACGACGTTGTTCCCGTCGATCTCGACGGGGACGCCGGCGGCGAGCCCGCACAGGCGCGGCCAGCCGTCCTCGTCGGCGACCACCGAGAGCCCGCCGACCTCCTCGGCGACCGACTGGACGTAGAGCCACGCGTCGGACCGCTCGTCGCGGGCGCCCTCGCGCCGCGAGCGGACCGCCAACACCAGCGCGCCGCCTCCGATCAAGAGGAGCGCCACCGCGATCGCGATCATCACCTCCATCGCCACGAAACCATGCCCTCCCACCGCGCCGATCGCCAGTCCGCGCCGCGCGCCTACGGCGCCGGCGGGCGCTGTCCGACGAAGAAGCGCGTCGGGTTGTAGCAGCCGACGTAGGCGCGCAGCGGCATCCGCAGCTCGCGCTCCGCCGTCCGCGCCGTGCGCTCCCCCGACCACGCCTCGCTCATCCCCTGCCAGCTCCAGCCCATGATCGGGTAGCCGCGCCCGTGCCGCACCTGGACGCCCGCGGGCGTGCCCTCGACGACGCGCGAGTTGCCGCGACCGACCAGGTGGATCTGCTCGACGCGCGCGCCCTCGGCGAGCCGCAGCACCCAGTCCGTGTTGGCGTACGCGCTGAGCACGAGCACGATCGGCCCCGCCGTGCGGGCGATGTCGACGAGCACGCGCTCGTCGCTGCGCTCGGGCGCGTACGCGCCGATCACGACCAGCTCGCGCCCGCGCGGCGCCTCGCACTCGTAGGGGATGAGCTCGCTGAACTGGCGATCGCACTCCACGTCGATCTCCACCGGCACCGTGCACGGCGCGGCCCCCGCGGGGATCGCCACCGCGACCGGCGGCCCGTCGGTGCGCATGTGCGTCGTGCGGATCGGCTGCGACGGCGGGATGAACGGCGGCGCGGGCACCGGCGGCGAGGGCTGCGGCGACGGAACGAGGACCGGCGGCGTCGGATAGGAGGGCGCCACGTCCGAGACCGCTCGCCCCGCGACCGGCTCGGGATCGTCGTCCGACAGGACGAGCGTCGCGAAGCCGGCGCCGACGCACACGAGCGGCAGGAGCACGCCGACCGCCGCGAGCCCGATCCAGAGGCCCGCCGAGGAGCGCGAAGGGCGCGCGATGCTCTGACCCGGCGGCGGGCCGGAGCGCGCCGCCCACGAGGGGTGCCCGCTCGGCGGCGGCGTGCCGTAGCTCGGCGACCGCGCGTAGCCGAGGTCGCCGGTCACCGGCGGCGGCGCGCCGTAGCTCGGCGGCGGGGTCCCGTAGCTCGGTGGCGGCGTCCCGTAGCTCGGCGGCGGTGCGCCGTACGTGGGCGGCGCGCTGCCGTACGTCGGCGCAGGGGACGACGCCCCACCGGCGGCGGGGACGCCACCGGTGCTGGGCCACGCGCCGAAGCCGGCGGGCGTCGACCCGAGCATCGCCTCGACGCCCGCGAGCGCGTGGCGCATCTCGGCCGCCGACGCGAAGCGCCGCGCCGGGTCGCGCTCGAGCGCGCGCGCGATCAGCTGCGTGAGCGGCGGCGGCGCGCCCGCGAGGTAGCGATCGAGCCGCTCGGGCGTCCGCCCGCGCACGCGCTCCACGAGATCCGAGAACGACTCGGACTCGTAGGGGAGGCGCCCGGTCAGCGCCTCGAACAAGATCGCGCCGGCCGCGTAGAGGTCCGCGCGGTGGTCCACCTTGCTCGAGTCCTCGAGCTGCTCGGGCGCCATGTACGCGGGCGTGCCGAGCACCGCGCCCGTCTTGGTCATCGCCGCGACCTTGCCGGGGTCGAAGACCTTGCTGATCCCGAAGTCGAGGATCTTCACGAACGGCGCGCCGTCGGGCCCGCGCGTCAAGAAGACGTTCGCGGGCTTGAGGTCGCGGTGCACGACGCGCGCGGCGTGCGCGGCGCCGAGCCCCTCGAGCAGCTGCCCGCCGACCGCGATCGCCTCGGCCACCGAGAGCGGTCCCCCGCGCTCGATCCGCTGCTCGAGGTCCTGGCCGGCGAGCAGCTCCATCGCGAGGAAGGGACGTCCGTCGCCCGTCACGCCCGCGTCGGAGACCGCGATGATGTGCGGGTTGCCGACGCCCGCGGCGGTCTGCGCCTCGCGCAGGAAGCGCTCGACCATCCCGGACTCCGAGATGTGCTGCGTCGCGAGGACCTTGAGCGCGACCTCGGTCCCGAGCACGACGTGGCGCGCGCGGTAGACCGTGCCGAAGCCCCCCTGACCGAGCACGCCGAGGATCTCGTAGCGATCGATCCGCTCCGGCGTCGGGTCCACGCTCCGCATGTTGCTATGCTGCGCGGCCGATGGCGAGCGATCCCATGCTCCGAGGGCTCAAGGTCCTCGACTTCTCGCAGAACCTCCCCGGCCCGTACGCGACCTTCCTCCTGAGCGGCTGGGGCGCCGACGTGGTGAAGGTCGAGCCGCCCAAGGGCGACCCGGCGCGCCACATCGAGCCGTTCTTCTCGATGGTGAACCGCGGCAAGCGCAGCGTGGTGCTCGACCTGCGCGACCCGACGAGCCTGCCCGCGCTCGAGGCGCTCGTGCGCTGGGCGGACGTGCTCGTCGACGGCTTCCGGCCGGGCGTCATGGCGCGCCTGGGCTGCGGCTACGAGCGCGCGCGCGAGCTCAACCCACGGCTCGTCTACTGCTCGATCAGCGCGTTCGGGCAGGAGGGGCCGCTGCGCGAGCACCCGGGGCACGACCTCAACCTCCAGGCGCTCGCGGGCGTCTGCCACCTCGAGCGCGACGCGGACGACACGCCGCGCGGGAGCGTGGTCCCGATCGCGGACCTGTCGACGTCGCTCGTCGCCGTGGGCGCGATCAACGCGGCGCTGCTCGCGCGTGAGCGCGACGGCGAGGGGCGCTACCTCGACGTGGCGATGGCCGACGCGGTGCTCTCCTTCGCGAACGTCTGGGGCCTCGGGATCGACTTCGCGGGCAGGACCGAGGCGCAGCTCGCCCCCGGCGGCGCCGCCGCCAAGCGCCTCGCGCGGCCGTTCGTCGCGCGGCTCGAGCGGCTCAAGCTCTACGCGATGCCGCAGTACGGCGTGTATCGGTGCAAGGGGAATGGACACCTCTCGCTCGGGATCGTGGACGAGGCGCACTTCTGGAAGGCGCTGTGCGAGGTCCTCGGGCTCGGGCCGGCGGCGAAGCTCCCGATGCCCGGCCTCGTCGCGATGGGCCCGGTGCTGCGCCCGCTGATCGCCGCGCGCCTGCGCCTCGACACCGCGGAGCGCTGGACGGAGCGGCTGCGCGCCGCGGGCGTCCCGGTCTGGCCGGTGCGCACGCCCGAGGAGGCGGCGCGCGAGCCGCAGGTGCAGGCCCGCGGGCTGGCCGACGCGCGCGGGTGGATGCGCGCGCCGCTGCCGGACGCGGCGCACCCGAGCGCGCCCGCGCCGAAGAAGGGCGAGCACACGGAGGCGATCCTCTCGGGCCTCGGCGTGCTCGCGCCGGCGAGCGCGCGCGCATGACGCGCGCCGCCTCGCTCGCGTGCGTGCTCCTGTGCGCGCTCGGCTGCGGCCCGAGCCGCGCCCGCTGGGAGCCGAGCCCGACGCCGCCGGACCGCGCGAGCTTCGCGCTCGTGCGGGCGGGCGCGAGCTTCCACGTCGCCCCGGACCCGAGCGCGCCGGCGGTGTCGCTCGCGCCGCCGGGCGCGGAGCGCGCGCCCTGGCTCGCCGACACCTTCCTCGCCGTGCACGTCCTGGCCGAGGGCCGGAGCTGGGCGCGGATCGAGACCCCGGGCGAGGACACGAGCGCGCACTGTGCCTCCGAGGTGCCCGGGCTGCGTCCATTTCGTTTGCGATTGTACGTCACGAGCCGCTCGCTGGCGCAGCTCACCGTGCGAGAGGTGGACCAGCCCTTCGACGACGGCACCTCGATCCGGCTCGCGCGCGGCGTCCCGCTCGAGCGCCTCGAGCGCCCGGGCTACTACCGCGCGCGGCTCGGCGAGCTGAGCGCGGTCGTGCGCCTCGACGCCACCGCGGTCGGCGGGCGCTACCTCCCGAGCGCGCCGCCGCCGCTCGTCGATCCGGTCGGGTGGCTCTCCGCGGACGCGCTCCGCGCCGGCGCGCCGATCCTCGGCCAGACCGGCCGCTTGCAGTCGAGCGGAGCGGCCGACGTGCCGCTCGCCGCGCTCGAGCCGCGCGGGTCGGAGTCGCTCGTGGAGCTGCGCGGCCGCTGCGGCGTGCTGCGCGCGCGCGTCCCCGCGCACCAGGTGGTCCCCGAGGGCCTGCGCGGCGAGGTGATCGACGCGCCCGACGACGCGGCGGGGCCGTGGATCGCGCCCGGCGCGGCGCTCTCGTGGCCCGACGGCCGGCCGGCGGGGACCGTGACCGCGCGCGTCGCCCTCGGCCGCGAGGTCGAGGCGGGGCAGCACGACTTGCGATGCTTCGAGCGCCCGCTCTACCCGGGGCCGGGGCGCGGGGTCGTGCTGTGCGTCGGGCGCGCCGACGTCCGCGGCGCCGCGGTCGAGCCGCGAGAGAGCGCGCCCGGCGCGGCCGGCGGCCTCGCCCCGCCGCGGGAGTGACGCCCGTGCGTCGAAGCGCGCGCGCCCGTCGAGTCGAGTACGCTCCGCGCTGATGGGCACCCTCGCGCCCGGGGCTCGGATCGGTGAGCGCTACCGGATCGCCGGTCCGCTCGGGGCCGGCGGCATGGGCGTCGTCTACCGCGCGCGCGACGACAAGCTCGGCCGGCAGGTCGCGATCAAGGTCCTCTCGAGGGACTTGCTCGACAACGACAAGGCGCGCGCGCGGCTCGAGCGCGAGGCCCGCGCCGCGGCGGCGCTCGATCACCCGGGGATCGCGCGGGTCTTCGACGTCGGCGAGACCCAGGACGGGGGCACCTACCTCGTCATGGAGCTCGTGCGCGGCAAGAGCCTGCGCGAGCACCTGCGCGAGGGCTCGCTCGACCGCGCGGCGCGCCTCGCCATCGTGCGGGAGATCGCGGACGCGCTCGACCACGCGCACGGCGCGGGCGTGATCCACCGCGACGTGAAGCCCGAGAACGTGATGGTGCGCGAGGACGGGCGCGCGTGCCTGCTCGACTTCGGCCTCGCGAAGGCGCTCGACGTCGCGACCGCCGACACGGTCGACTCGGACACGCCAGCGCAGAGCGCGGAGCACCTGACCAAGGAGGGCGCGCTCGTCGGGACGCTGAGCTATCTCGCCCCCGAGCAGGCGCGAGGGCGTGAGGTCGGGCCTCGGAGCGATCAGTTCGCCCTCGCGACGACCGCGTACGAGCTGCTCGCCGGGCAGCTGCCGTGGGACGGCCCGAACGCCGCCGCCGTCCTCGCGCAGATCCTCGTCGACGACGCGCCGCCGCCGAGCAGCGTCGAGCGCTCGCTGCCGCCCGCCACCGACGCCGTGCTCGCGCGAGCGCTCGCCAAGCGCCCCGAGGATCGCTTCGAGAGCGCGGGCGCGTTCGCGCGGGCGCTCGCCGCGTCGTTCGACGAGCCGGCCACACGCGCGCAGCCGGTGAGCGAGCGCGCGCCGCCGCGCCTGCCGTGGCTGCCTTGGACGATCGGCGGCGCGCTCGTGCTCGCGGTCGCGCTCGCGGCCGGGCTCTACACGGGCGGTGAGGCGCCGGCCCAGGACGCGGGCGTCGCGGCGCTCGCGCCGGACGCCGTCATCGGCTGCCCCGTGCTCGAGGCGCGCGGCGTCGAGGCGCCGAGCGCGTGGCTCGGCGCGATGGCTGCGGACCAAGCGTGCGAGCGGCTCCGCTACCGGCTGGGCGGCGACCCCGCGCGCACGAGCGGGCCGGCCGTGCTGCTCGCGCTGCCGCCCGTGGCGGACGACGACTTCCCCGAGGACCCGTGGGGTGCGGACGACGTCGCCGAGCGGACCGCGCGGGCGGCGCAGGCGCTCGACGGCTGGCTCGACGGAACGGTCACGCGCACGGCCGAGGGCGCGTTCGAAGTCGAGCTCGCGCTGCGCACCGCGTCGGCGTCCTCGCCGCTCGCGACGGCGCGTGGCGAGGGCGAGGCGCTGCACCAGGCGACGGCGCGCGCCCTCGACGCGATCGCGGCCTCTGGCGCCCTCCCGGCGCGCGATCGGCTCGATCCCGCGATCGCGCCGTGGGCGGGCACGGACGAGGTCGAGATCGCGCTCGCGATCCACTACGACCTCGGCTACGGCATCCTCTCGGGCGTCGGCGCGATCGAGACCTGCCGCGCGCTCGTCGCGCGCGGCGACGCGCTCGGGCCGACGACCGGCGAGGTGCGCCGGTCGTGTCTGCGCGTCGGCGCCGAGGGCGCGGAGGCGCTCACGCCGCCCGCGCTCGATCGCAGCTCGCCGGCCGCGCTCGCGCTCACCGCGGTCGAGAACGTCGAGACCCTCACGCCCGAACAGACGCGCGCGATCGCCGGCGAGCTCGCCGCGGCGCGTCGCGAGGCGAGCCACCCCTTCGCGCAGGGCACCCTCGCCAAGGGCGAGGTCCAGCTGTGGCTGCACCTCGGCGACACGGATCGCGCGCGCGATCTCTTGCTCACCGCGGCGCGCGAGCTGCCGCACGACTGGTTCCTGCGCGTCCACTTCGTGCGCCTGATGCTGCACACGGACGGCGCGTTCGCGGCCACGCGCGCCCTCGCCGCGTGGCTGCCCGGGCGCGCGGAGGCGTGGCGCACGCTCTCGCTCCCCGTCCACCGCCCGGAGCGCGCGATCCCGTACCTGCGCCGCGCCTACCTCAGCGGGGGAGAGCTCCCGCTCTACGGCATCTACCTCGCGCACGCGCTGCTCAAGGCGGATCGCCGCGAGGAGGTCCGCGCGATCGCGGCGCGGTACGCGACCGCGGGGCCCGAGCTGCGCATCGCCGGCGAGTACCTGCGCGCGCGCGTGGAGATGAGCGAGGGCCAGCTCGGCCGCGCGTTCGAGCGGATGGGCGCCGCGATCCGCGAGCGCGATCGGCTCGGGCAGTTCCTCAACGGCGACACCGAGTGCGTGGAGACGTACATGGGCCTCGCGGTGTTCCTCGGGCGCGCGCACGAGGCGGCGGACCCGCTCGCGGAGCGCTTCGTGCTCGCCGAGCCGCACCGGCTGATCGTGAGCGAGCCGCACTACGAGGTGCCGGCGACCGTCGTGTGTATGCGCGCGAGCCCGCCGATCGCGGGCCCTTGCCTGTCGCGCCTGCGCGCGATCCGCGACGCGCACGCGGCGCAGGCGGGCCGGCGCGCGAACGCCGAGGCGATGCTCGACGGAGCGCAGCGCTACGCGGCGGGCGACGACGCAGGCGCGGTGGCCGCGTGGCGCCGGCTCGTGCGCCGCGGCAACGCGTCGATCGCGCTCGACGCGTTCGAGCGCGCGGGCGAGCTCGACCTGCTCGACACGCTGCTCGAGAGCCTGCTCGAGCGAAACGAGCTCGCCGGGCTGCACGCGGCGCACGCGCTCGCCGCGCGTCGTGCGCTCGCGCGGGGCGAGCGCGCGCGCGCCCGCGAGCTCGCCGAGGGGGCGATCCGGGCGTGGGGCGCGGCCGACGTGCGGGTGCCCGCGGTGGACGACATGCGGGCGTTGATCGCCGAGCTCGACGCCTCTTCGGACTGACCGCGGCGGTCTTTCGGGGGCGCGCGGGGCTTTTCCCCGTGAACGTGCGGCCGAACGGGCCCACCCTTGTTCCATGCGATCCTGGGCACCTCTCCTGTTCGCCTCGCTCGCCGGCTGCGGCTCGGTCGAGTACGGCACGATCGAGTATGGCACCTACGCGGCGGGCTCCTACGCGTACGGCGCCTCGCCCTACGTCGCACCCGAACAGGCCTACGGCGTGTCGCCGCCGAGCGCCGAGGCGCGCCTCGAGATCGAGGTGTTCCTCCGCGAGCTCGCGCCCTACGGCGAGTGGATCGAGGACCCGACCTACGGGCGCGTGTTCGTCCCGAACGACCCGGACTACCGCCCGTTCCGCAACGGGCAGTGGGTCGAGGAGGGCGAGGAGCTCGCGTGGCTGAGCTACGACGCGATCGGCTGGGCGGTCTGTCACTACGGCTCGTGGACGGTGCTCGAGGACGGCCGCTGGGCGTGGATCCCCGGCGAAGAGTGGGCGCCGGCGCGCGTCGACTGGCGCGAGACGGACGAGTACGTCGGCTGGGCGCCGCGCATGGTGAGCGGCTACCCGGACCCGACGATGTGGATGTTCGTGCAGTCGACCTACCTGCTGATCGATCACGTCTACACGTACGCGATCGATCCGGGCTACGCGCAGAGCGTCTACGCGGGTGGGCGCCCGATGTCGGGGTTCCCGAGCCGGCGCTGGCGCGCGGACCGCGGCGTGCGCGCCGCGCGGGGTGGGGCCGTCGCCGTGCGCCCGCACCGCGGGC
>JAHBWG010000052.1 GCA_019637095.1 Sandaracinaceae bacterium
ACGTGCAGCTCTCGATCGCGGAGCTCGCCGCGACGTACGCGAAGCTCTCGCTCGGGCTCGGCGCGGCGGGCGCCCTGTTCGCGGCGACCGCGTGGGCCGCGTGGCGCTCCGCCGCGGCGGCGAAGGCCGCGGCGGCGCTCGGCGGCGCGCTCGTGCCGGGCGCCCTTCTCCTCGCCGCGCCGCTCACGCCGCCGGACGCGATCACGCAGCTCACGCTCGCGGTCGTCCTCGTCGCGTCGTGGATCGCCGGCCTCGCCGTCGCGGCGGGGATCGCGGCCGTCCGGCGCGCGCGCTGATCGCGCCGGCTCGTAGTACGCTGGCGCGATGCGGCCCGACGTCCGAGCGCGCGTGCTCGCGCGGCTCATCGCAGCGCTCGACGCGGAGGCGGCAGCGGCGCCGGAGGTGCCGGCGCGCACGACGCGGCTCGACGTGGCGCGCTACCTCGACCCGGGCGAGCTCGCGCGCGAGCGCGCGGCGTTGTTCGGACGCCGACCGATCGTCGTCGCGCACGCGTCCGAGCTCGATCGCGACGGCGCGTTCGTCACCGATCGGCTGGGCGAGGTGCCGATCCTCGTGACGCGCGCCGGCGAGCGCGTGCGCGTGTTCGTCAACGCTTGCCGCCATCGCGGCGCGCGCCTCGCCGACGCGGAGCGCGGGTGCGCGAAGCTCCTCACGTGCCCCTACCACGGCTGGAGCTACCGGACGGACGGTCGCCTCCTGCGCGTCCCCGCCGAGGGCGCGTTCGGGCCGCTGGAGCGAGACGCGCTCGGGCTCGTCGAGCTTCCGTCCGAGGTCCGACACGGGTTCGTCTGGGCGGTGCGCGAGGGCGCGCTCGACGTGGCGGGCTTCCTCGGTCCGGTGCTCGACGACGACTTCACGGCGTTCGACCTCGCGTCGCACCGCGTGCTCGGGCGCACCGACCGCGTCGTCGCCGCGAACTGGAAGCTCGTCATGGACGCGTTCGCCGAGGGCTACCACCTCTCCACGCTCCACGCGTCGAGCCTCGCCCGCTTCTTCCTCGACGTCGCGATCCTCGACGACTGCGCGCCGCACGTCCGCCAGGTCGGCGCGCGCAAGAGCCTGCGCGACGCCGCGGGCGAGCCGCAGCGCGCGGACCTGCGACGCGACGCCACGGTGTTCTACGACGTGTTCCCGAGCACCGTGCTCGTGTTCCACCCCGACTGGCTCTCGGCGCTCACCCTCGAGCCGGTCGCCGTCGATCGCGTGCGCGTCGTCCACCGCATGCTCGCGCCGGACCTCGAGCGCGACGAGACCGCCCGCACGAGGCTCGAGCGCAGCTTCGTCCACATCGACGAGCAGGTGTTCCTGAAGGAGGACCTGCGCATCGCCGAGAGCATCCAGTCCACGCTCGCGTCGGGCGCGAACGACGCCGTGCTGCTCGGCGCGCTCGAGGAGGGCATGCGCCTCTTCCACGCCGCGCGCGACGCGGCGCTCACGGCGCCGTGAGCCCGACGACTCGGCCCGCGGGACCGCGCGTGGGGCGCTACGCCTCCGGCTCGGCGTCGAGCCGGCGTGCGAGCACGTGTCGCGCGGAGCGGCCGCGCTCGTCATCCGGACCGCGGACCATCCGGCGCCGTCGAGCGCGCCGTCCTCGTCGTCGCGGACGACGCGCGCGTGGCCGCAGCGTCGCGCGATGAGCACGGCGACGAGCGGCAACGCCGCGGATTCGCGGTGGCGCGAAACCGATCGGTGACGTGGCCCGCGCTCAGGGCGCGACGACCCGGAGGCCCAGGGCCTCGGCGAGCGCCCGCTGGCGCCGGTCGTAGGTCACGAGCGTCGTTCGCTCGAGCACGATCGCGCACGCGACGTGGAGCACGTCGAGCGTACGCGCGCCCGTCCGCGCGGTGTGCTCGCGGCTCGCCTGCGCGGCGAGCTCGAGCGCGCGGCGCCACAAGGTGTCCGCGAGGATCAGCCGGCCGGTGCGCAGGTCCTCGTCGAGGTCGGCGACCGCGCCGCTCGCCTCCCCCGGCTCGAGGTCGCCTCGGAAGATGCCGTGCATGATGGAGTTGACCATCTCGGCGTACCCGTGCCGTGTCAGGACGAGCGCTCCGTCGGTGCGCTTCCTCCACGCGGCGAAGCGCTTCGAACGATCGTCGTGCACGTACAGGCTGCGGAGCGCGCTCGGGTCGACGTAGACCCGATCAGCGCTCGCCACGATCCGCCTCGTCGAGCGCCCGCCGCGCACGCGCCGACAGCTTGCGCGGCATCCGCGCGCGCAAGCGGGCGTAGTCGTCGACCTCCGGAGGTTGGACGTCGGTGGGCACGTAGGCGCGGAGCAACATCACCGGCCGCCCGTGCTCGGTCACGACCACCTCCCCGTCGCGGTCCACCGCGTCGCGAACCGCGGGGAACCGGGTTCGGAGATCGCGGATCGTCACGCTCGTCATGCGTGAACCCTAGAGGGTTCACACCAACGGGTCAAGCCGCGCGCGACCCGCGTCCGTCGCTCCTTCTCGCATCCCGCCCGCGACGTGGAGCCAGAGGTCGCGCCCCATCGCGTCCACGATCTGCGCGACGCTCGGCGGTCATGGACGGGCGGGCCACGCGCTGAATGCTTGGTCAGCCAACCAATAGCGGACGAAGCGGTGTGCGCCGGCGCCGCCACCGAGGTATCGAGTCTGCGGACCGGGGCACGAGGGCGACGCACCGTGACACGCAAGAAGAAGACGAAGAAGAAGAAGAGCCAGCCGTTCGTGCCCCGCCGAGGCCGGACGCGCGTCGTCGGAACGTGGGGCATCCAGCTGCCGGATCAGTCGCTGTGGCGCCGCGCCAGCGAGGTGCCGGACACGCCGCTCACGGATCAGATCGTGGCCCTCGTCGAAGGGCTCGCCCCGTGGCCACCGGATCCCTACGAGATAGGGGACCTCGGCGAGCGTGTCGCGCTAGCCGCGTTGGTCTGGAACGGCGTCCGCCTGTTCGCGGGGAACGACCTCGCCGCGATGCTCGCGCAGGTGACCAAGCTTTGGGAGGAGAAGATCGACTCCGACGAGGGCGAGCCGCCCGCCGAGGACGTCGTGCGCGAGCTCGAGCGTCGCGCGCGCACGACGGTGACGGTTGACGCACGCCTGGTCGTCCAGATCCAGGTCTTCGAGCGCGGCGGGCGATGCGACATCGAGACGAAGAGCGCATGGATCCGCTCGGGGAAGTGAGCGTGCTCTTCGGGCGAACCGCCGCCTGCACCATGAGACGCGGCGCATGCGGCGCTACGCCTCCGGTTCGGCGTCGAGGCCGGCGGGGACGACCTTCAGCTTCTTGAAGTTCTTGATCTGCACCTTGCCGGCCGGCAGGCCGCGCGGCTTGCTCACGTCGGCGGCGCGGCAGACGTGCACCTCGACGCGCGCGGCGTTCTTCGCCTTCGAGTACCAGGCGGCGAGCTGCGCGGCGCGCTCGACGACCTCGCGCGGGACGTCGACGCCGTCCGGGTTCTTGATGACCACGTGGCTGCCGGGCATCCCGCCCGCGACGTGCAGCCAGAGGTCGCGCCCCTTCGCGACGCCGAACGTGAGGTGATCGTTGTCCTCTGCGGTGCGCCCCACGAGGATCTCCCAGCCCTCGAAGGCGACGGTGCGGTACGGGCGTCCCTTGCTTCCCACGCGCGTACTCTGCGCCGCGCGCCGCGCACGGCAACGCGGAATAGCGACCGCGAGCCCGTGCGTCGGGGCGCGCATGGGACGATGCGCGAGCGGGCTCGCGACGCGGCTGAGGTGCGCCGCGTCGCTGACGATCACGACGATGCTGGGGTGCGCGGGCGCGAGCCCGCCGCCATCGACCGCCGCGCCGCCGGGGTCCGCGCGGTCCCTGGCGATCGTGGAGGCGGAGCTCGATCGGCTCGTCGCGGACGGCGCGACCCGCGCCGCGATCGTCGTGCTCGATCCGCGCGACGGCCGCGTGCTCGCGGCCGCGGGCCGCGGCGGCGAGGGCGCGGGCGAGGTCGATCGCGTGCTCGACGTCGGCTCGACGATCAAGCCGCTCGCGATCGCCGCGGCGCTCGACGCGGGGCTCGATCCGAGCCGGCGCTTCGACGGAGAGGGCGGCACCTGGACGCTCGACGACGGAACCGTCGTGCGCGACCTCCACCCGCGCGAGTCGTTCGACGCGCGCGACGCGATCGTCGCGTCCTCCAACGTGGGCACCGCAAAGATCGTGGACGCGGTCGGCGAGGCGCCGGTGCGCGCGATGTTCGAGGCGGTCGGCGTCGAGGCGCTCACGCCCGGCCCGTGGCCGGCGCGCGGGGCGGGCATCGGCACGGGCACGAGCCTGCGCCGGCTCGCCGCGGCGTACGCGGCGTTCGCGAACGGAGGAGAGCGCGTCGAGCCGACCGCGGACGGACGGGGCGCGCGCCGCCGCGTGATGAGCGAGGCCACCGCGGCCCGCGTCCTCGCCATGCTCGAGGACGCGGTCGGCGACGAGGGGACGGGCGGCGCCGCCCGCATCGACGGCCACCGCGTCGCGGGCAAGACCGGCACGACGCGCGCGGGCGCGGCGCTCTTCGCGGGCATCGCGCCGGTGGAGGGCGCGCGCTACGTGGTCGCCGTGCGCATCGATCGCCCCGAGGGCGGCTGGGGCGGCGCGCTCGCCGCGCCCTCGTTCGCGCGCGTCGCGGCGGCGCTCCTCGAGTAGCTCCGCCCTACGGACGGGGCCAGTCGTCGGGGTGGGTCCAGCAGCCGCCGAAGCCGCCGCCCGAGGTGGCGGGGGCGAGGCGCTCCGCGGGCGTGCGCACCCACGCGTGCAGCACCCAGCCGGCGGCGCGGTCGCGGCCGGGCACGATCCAGCGCGCGACGCCGCGCGGCTCGGGCTGGGCGCGGCGACAGCGACCCTCGGCGCAGGCGATCGCGGCGGCGTGCTCGAGCGGCTCGAGGCCGACCGCGTCGCGGGCGAGGCGCGCGAACGGCCGACGCGCGTCGCGCGTCGCGTAGAGCGCGGTCCCCGCCGGCAGCGTGACGGCGAGCCCCCGGCCGTAGCCGTCGCCGCAGCCCATCGTCATCGGGGCCTCCGGCGGCACGCCGGCGCAGTCGGGCGGGGCGCCCGCGAGCCAGCCGTGGACGACGAAGCCGTCGACGAAGACGCGCGCCCGCGTGAAGACGCCGCGCTCGACGCCGAGCGCGAGCGCGGCGCGCGCGCCGTCGAGCCGCCACGCGGGCGCCGCGAGGTCCGGCGCCGCGTAGAGGACGAGCGCGCCGCACGCCGGGGTGAAGCTCGCGGGGACGCCCGCGTGCGCGAAGGCGGCGCTCGGCGCGTGCGCGCCCGCGGGGACCTGGCTCGCGGCGCCGAGCACGCCGCTCGCGGCGGGCATGCCGGGGGGCAACGCGACGCGCACGCCGCCCGGCGCGCGGCCGAGGAGCGGCGCCCACGAGAGCGGCCGGAGCTCGACGCGGAACGCCGTGTCGGTGCGCACCTCGGCGCTCGCGCCGACGCCGACCGCCACGTACGTGCGCGCGTCGGTCAAGCGGACGCGAGCCTCGAGCGTCACTCCCTCGCTCGCGTACGCGACGCGCGCGACGCGCTCGCCGTCCCAGCCGCGCGGGCGCACGCGCGCGCCGAACAGCTCGCCGACGTCGGCGCCGTCCGCGCGGAGCGGCGCGTAGAGCACGTGCCAGCTCTGCGCCGCCGCCGTGCTCGGCGCGAGCGCCATCGCCACGAGGAGGACGACGTGCCGCACGTCATGCCCGACAGCGCGCGCGCCGGGAGGTTCCGAGCGGCGGCCCGGCGAGGTCCGAGCTCGGCGAGAGCTCGGGAGCGTCGCGAGGGAGGGCGAGGAGACACGGAGACGCGGAGAGGGGCGCGCCGCGCGCGCTCGGGCGGGCGGGGAGCTCGGGTGCCTACCGGCCGCCGCCCACGGGCTCGCTCCGCGCGCCCGCGTCGGAGACGCCCTCGGCGTGCGGCATCGCGACGGGTCGGCCGTCGCCCGCGCCGCGCGGCGTGGGGCCGACGAGCCGGCGCACGAGCGCGTGGTGGACGCGGGCGCCGAGCGCGCGCGAGTCGGGCGTGAGCGCGCCGAGCGCGCTGAGCGCGAGCATCTTCGCCACCGTCGGCCCGACCTCCGCCGCCGCGCGCGGGGCGGTCGCGGCGCGCGCCGCGCGCGAGAGGATCCAGCGCGCGTCGGGCGCGGGCAGGCGCTGCTCGACGCCGCTCGCGAGCGCGCGCGCGTCGAGCATCCCGCTCTGCATCAGCGCAGCGAGCGTCTCGCGGTCGAGCCCCTGCGAGAGCCGGCGGAACGCGTCGGCGCCAGCCAAGAGGCCGCCGTGACGCCGGTGGAAGCGGTGCGTGTACGCCTCGAGCGCGTCGTCGCGGCCGGGATCGTCCTCGCGCGCGAGCGCGTCCGCGAGCGTGCGCGCCGCGATGAGGCCCATGCCGACGCCGCTCCCGTGCGAGCCGTAGACCTGGCACGCGCTGTCGCCGACGAGCGCGACGCCGCCGCGCGCGAGCAGGCGGTAGGGCCGGCGCACGGGGATCGCGCCCTGTCCTCCGAAGAGGCGCCGGCCGAGCCACGCGCGCTCGCGCGCGAAGGCGGCGAGCAGGCGCGGGCCGTTCGGCGCGCCCGCCGCGGGGATCGAGCCGGCGAGCACGCCGACCTCGGAGAGCGTCGGCTCGCTGAACACAGTGAGCGTCGAGTAGCCGCCGGCGAGCCCGAGGAACGCGACGCTGTCGCCCGGCGCCGCGCCGTGCCGCGCGAGGAACGCGGACAGGCCCGCCGGGTCGCGCACCTCGAACTGGAACTCGGCCGCGCTGCAGAGGTCCTCCGGCGCGACCTCGGGGCAGCGCACCGCGAGCCACGGCGCGCGACGCCGGACCGCGCCCGCGAGCCCGGACGCGTCGACGACGAGCCGGGCGCGCACGTCGCCGAGCCCCTCGACCTCCGCGCGCTCGATCCGCCGGCCGCCGCGCAGCCCCCGGAGGACGCCGCGCGCCTCGCGCGCCCCGGACGCGAGCGCGCGCGCGCGCAGGCGCGCCACGAGCAGGCGCATGTCGATGTGCAACCCGTCTTGCCCCTCGATCCGCACCGCCGCGCCGGTGCCCGCCGCCCTCAGGTGCGAGGCGCCGTGCGCCCCACCCCAGCGCTCGGGCGGCTCGGGCCGCGGCACGCGCGCCTCGTCGAAGCACCACCCGGGCACGAGGTTGAGCCAGCGCGCGCCCGCCATCGCCGGGACGCGCCGGTCGACCACGAGCACGTCGCGCCCCGCGCCGGCGAGCATCCCCGCGACGCCCCACCCCGCGCTGCCTCCGCCGACCACCAGCACGTCCGCCGAGACCATCGACGACGTAGAACCACGCCCGCGAGCCTGGCGCAACCCGCGGGGCGGCCACGCGCGGGCGGGAGGCAGCCGCCCGCCGTGACCGCGTCGCGGCGCTGCGCCCGGCGACAACGCGCGGTCGGTGGTCCACGATGGCGAGGATGCTCCGCTCGGCCCGGGTCACGCTCGCGCTCGCGCTCCTCGCCGGCTGCGACGCGCCGGCGCCCGCCGACGACGCGGGCGCGACGCGGCCGCCCGAGACGATCGGGCCCGCCGGGCGGCCGGCGCGCCTGTTCACGCCGCCCGCGCACGACGGCGCGACGGCGCTGCCGCTCGTGGTGCTGCTGCACGGCTACACCGTGAACGCGCAGCTCCAAGACCTCTACTTCGGGCTCACGCGCCACGCGCGCCGCGACGGCTACTACGCGCTCTTCCCCGACGGGACGATCGACGCCGACGGTGAGCCGCACTGGGACGTGCTCGGCCGCTCCGTCGACGATCACGCGTACCTGCGCGCGCGGATCGAGGAGGCGCGCGCGCTCGTGCCGGTGGAGCGCGTGTTCGTCCTCGGGCACTCGAACGGCGGGTTCATGGCGTACCGCCTCGCGTGCGACTCGGCCGACCTCGTCGCGGGGATCGCGAGCCTCGCCGGCTCGGACGCCGTCGCCGACTGCGCGCCGAGCGCCGACGTCGCGGTGCTCCAGATCCACGGCGACGCCGACGCGACGGTGGCGTACGGCGGCGGCACGATCGCCGGGCTGGACTACGGCGCGGCCGACGCGACGGTCGCGGCGTGGGCGGCGCGCCTCGGCTGCACCGGCACGGCGGAGGGAGCGCGCCTCGATCTCGTCACCACCCTCGAGGGCGCCGAGACGCGCGTGCTCGATCACACGGGCTGCCGCGCCGGCGCGTCGCTCTTCACGATGGAGGGCGGCGAGCACATCCCGTCGCTCGCGCCCGACTTCACGCCGACCGTGATCGGGTGGCTGCGCGCGCACGCGCGCTGAACCGAGGGCGGTGCGCTACGATCGCGCCGGATGCGCGCGCTCGCCCTCTCGCTCGTGCTGCTCGCCTGCGACGGCGCCCCGGGTCCGCTCGACGCGGCCTCGGACGACGCGTCGCGCGACGGGGCCCGCTGCCTCGACGACGCGCGCGTCGAGGTGTGCGCCGGCGGCGCGTGCGAGACGACGCGCTGCCGCGGCGACGCGCTCTGCGTCGAGGCCGCGTGCGTCCCGTGGGCCGAGGCGGACTTCACCTGCGGGTTCGAGCTCACGCGGAGCGCCGCCGTCCAGCGACAAGTCTTCGTGCAGGTCGACAGGGGAGGCTTCCCGCGCGCGCAGGTCCACTCGCTGCGCTTCGACTTCGGCGACGGCGTCGCCGGCTGGGGCGAGACGCTGCGCCACACGTACGCCGCGCCCGGCGTCTACCTCGTCACGCTCGACGTGCGCACGCGCGAGGGCCGCACGTGCCAGCGCCGCGAGCTCGCCGTGATCGATCCGCCCGCCGCCCACGACCCGCTGCGCCTCACGGTGAACGAGATCCCCGAGCTGCTGAACGGGAGCCTCCCGATCGAGCGGCCGGGCGCGCCGCCCGAGCGCTTCGTGCTCGCGCTGCCGCCCGAGGGCTTCACCGTCGACGTCGCCGCGCTCGAGGCGCCGGGCGATCCCGTCGAGGGCCTCGCGCTCTTCGCGGGCGAGCGCGCGCTCACCGAGGGCCTGCGCTTCGAGGACGGCCCGATCCGGCGCGGCACGTGGCGGGCGGACGCGCCGCTCCCGATCGGGGCGCTCACGTTCGCCCTCGAGGCGCGCACGCGGAGCGGCCGCGCGCTGCGGCGCGAGCTCACCGTCGAGATCGTGCCGTTCGGTCCGAGCCAGCGCCCCGCCGAGCCGCCGATCCTCTGGCTCTTGCGCGGCGACGTCGACGTCTTCACCACGCGGCGCGAGGGGGATCGGTTGCTGAGCACGCCAGCCCCGAACGGCCTGCCGGATCTGGCGGAGGAGCTCGCGCTGATCGGCGCGCAGGGGCCCGACGCCGCGGCGAACGCGCGCTACCTGCGCTGGATCGAGGACGAGATCCGGGCGGAGGTCTACCGGATCTACGGCGTCACGCCGGACGGCACGCCGAGAGACGACATCCCGCTCGCGATCGCGTGGCACCACGAGCCGGGCGCGCCCGACCCGGCGGCGTTCTCGCCGTCGGGCGCCTTCTCGATGATGCGCTTCGGCGGGACGTTCGACGGCTACGTCGGCTTCTCGCGCATCTCGCCGTGGTACGCGGAGCGCATCGACGACAGCACCGCCGAGTACGGCGTCGCGACGGCCGGCCTGGTGAGCATCCTGATCTCGACGCCGGTGATCTCCGACGTGCTCGCGCCGCTCGCGGCGACGCCGGTCGGCGCGCACCCGCTCGACGCCGCGGCGCTCGATCCGGCGTTCGACGCGTACGCGCTCGACGCGGACCCCGACGTGCTCGCGCGCCACACGACGCTGAGGACGATCGCGCGCTACCTCGCGCTCGTCGTGTCGTCGGTGACCGCGCACGAGATGGGGCACGCGATGGGCCTGATGCCGAACGGGATCCCGCCGGCCGGGTTCTTCGGCGACGTGACGGACGTCCCGTTCGTGAGCCCGGCGCGCACGAACCGCTGGCACGCCGACCTGCCGGGGCTGAACCTGATGCAGGCGGGCGGCGACTACCTCGGCGTGATCGACGACGCGCTGCGCGTGCTCGAGCTGCCGCGCGGCGTGGACCTGATCCGCATCGCGGAGATCCTCGCGCTCGAGAACCGGCTCTCCGCGTACTCGCGCGCGTACATGCAAGGTCGCTTGACGTACCTGGACGACGGCTCGGGCGAAGGGACGCTGCGCGTCGGCTGCCGGCATCGATGACGCCCGCGCCTCGGGCTCCTCGCGGCGCGCGCGCGTGCTATCCTGTCGGCCGTGAGCGACGCGCAGGCGAGCAAGCTCGTCGGGACCCTCGTGGCGGACCGCTTCCGGGTCGAGAGCAAGCTCGCGGCGGGCGGGATGGGCGTCGTCTACCTCGCCGAGCAGGTGCCGCTCGGGCGGCGCGTGGCGCTGAAGATCCTCGACACGACGCAGCTCGACGAGGACCGCGCCAAGAACTTCGGCGATCGCTTCTTCCTCGAGGCCGCCGCGGTCGCGAAGCTCCAGCACCCGAACACGATCACCGTCTACGACTTCGGCAAGGCGTCGGACGCGCTCTACTACTACGCGATGGAGTTCGTGGACGGCGCGAGCCTCGCGCAGTACGTCCACGACCGGGGCCCGCTCGACGCCGGCGGGGCGATCCACGTGGGCCTGCAGATCTGCGGCTCGCTCCGGGAGGCGCACCTCGCGGGGCTGATCCACCGCGACCTCAAGCCCGGCAACGTGATGCTCACGTCGCGGCTCGAGGACCCGCTCTTCGTGAAGGTGCTCGACTTCGGGCTCGTGAAGGTGATGGGCGCCGAGGAGGTCGAGGCGAGCGACCTGACGCAGAGCGGGGTGCTGCTCGGCTCGCCGCGCTACATGGCGCCCGAGCAGGTGCTGCGCTTCGACCTCGACGCGCGCTGCGACATCTACGCGCTCGGCGGCGTGCTCTATCACGCGCTCACCGGCTACCCGCCGTTCCGGCACGGCTCGCAGTTCGAGGTGCTGCGCGCCCAAGTCGAAGAGCAGCCGGCGCGGCTCGCGGAGGTCTACCCGTTCTGCAGGGCGACGCCGCGCCTCGAGGCGGTCGTGATGCGCTGCCTCGCGAAGGAGCGGCGCGACCGCTACCAGGACATGGCGGAGCTCGCCGGCGAGCTCGTCGCGTGCGCGCGCGAGCTCGGCATCGAGGCGAGCCTCGGCGGCGCGCTGCGCGGGCAGGTCTCGAGCCCGGGCACGACCATCCCGCCCGAGGCGCGCCTCGCGGGCGCGAGCCACCCGGCGGTCGGCTACGCGTCGCAGCACACGTCGCCCTCGGTCTCGCTCGGCCCGTCCTCGAGCGGCGCGTACGATCCCTCGCACGCGAGCGGGCTGCACACCGCCGCGCTCTCGACGAGCTCGGTCGCGTCCGTCGTGACGCCGATGGCCGCGCCGACGCCGCCCTCGCGCGGTGGCGCCGCGATCGCGCTCGTCGCGCTCGCCGCGCTCGCGGTCCTCGCCGCCGGCGCCGGCGTGTTCGCCGTCGTCGCGTTCGGGGCTGGCGACGACGACGTCGTGCGCCCCGTCGAGGTGGCCGAGGCGCCGCCGCCCGCACCAGAGCCCGCGCCGCCGGTGGTCACGGCGCCGCCCGTCGCGCCGCCCGTGGCGACGCCGGCGACGAGCGCCGTGCGCGTCGAGACCGAGCCGCCGGGAGCGCGCGTGCGCCGCGGCGACGTGGACCTCGGCGACGCGCCGTTCAGCGTGGACATCCCCGAGGGCGAGCAGTGGGAGCTCACCGTCAGCCTCGACGGACACGAGACGCGCACCGTGCTCGCGACGCCGGGGCGCGACGTCCTGCACGTCCGGCTCACGCCGACGGCCGCGGAGGCGCCGCGCGCCGGCCCGATCCGCCGCGGGGGCTCCTCGATCGCGCCGCCCGCGCCCACCCCGCACTCGCTCGCGCCGACCCCGCCGCCGAGCACCACGCCGCGCTACCAGGATCGCGGAGATCTACGCCACCCGTGGGCGCGCTGAGGTAGCCTCCCGCCGTGGCCGTACGGCAAGCGCTCGCGGTCTTCGTCTTGTCCCTCGCCCTCGCCGGCGTGACGCGCGCCGGCGCGCAGGCCAACACGGCCGCCGACCAGCGCGCGCTCGCGCTCTACGAGCAGGGCTCGAGCGCCTACACCGAGGGGCGCTACGAGGACGCCATCCGCCTCTTCACCGAGGCCTACGAGCTCAGCCCGCGCCCGCTGCTGCTCTACAACCTCGCGAACGCGTACGAGCGCGTGGGCCGCTACGCCGACGCGGTGCAGATGCTCGAGTACTTCCAGCCGCACGCGCCGTACGCCGAGCGCGCGGTGATCCAGTCGCGCATCACGAACCTGCGCGCCCGCGTCGAGGCGGGCGAGGGGACGAGCGGCGCCCGCGGCGGCGGCGGCGGCGGCGGCGCGCTCGTGCCGGCGGGGATCGGCGTCGCGGCGGGCGGGCTCGCGCTCGTCGCGGCGGGCGTCGTCTTCGGCGTGCTCGCGCTCGACGCGCGCGCGAGCGCCGAGGGGCAGTGCCGGGACGCGGGCGATGGCCGCACCGTGTGCACCGGCGCCGCGGACGGCGCGCTCGCGGACGCCGAGCTGTTCGCGCTGCTCGCCGACGTCGGGCTCATCGGTGGCGGCGTGGTGGCGGCGGCCGGCGTGGTGCTCCTGATCGTCGGCGCCGCGGGCGGCGGCGGGAGCTCGGCCGCGATCGCGCCCGACGTCAGGATCGGGCTGAGCGGCGGCACGCTCGGCGTGCGGGGGCGGTTCTGATGCGCGCGCTCGCGGCGCTCGCGGCGCTCGCGCTCGGCGGCTGCTCGCTCGGCAACCCCGCGCGCGACGACTGCCGCTCGAGCGACGAGTGCCGCGCCCTCTTCGGCGGCGGCTTCTACTGCGAGCCGGACACCGGCCGCTGCGAGAGCGCGCTCACCGACGCGTGCCCGGAGGTCTTCCCCGCGGGCGCGCACGACGCGCCCGGGACGATCCTGCTCGGCACGATCTTCGACCGCGCGAGCCCGAACCAGCGCGCGCGCGAGCGCGCGGCGCGCCTCGCCGTCGCCGGCCTCGACGAGCGCGGCGGGATCGACGGCCGCCGCGTCGCGCTCCTGCACTGCGACACGTCGGTGGCGCCCGCGCTCGAGCTCGCGGCGCACCTCGTGCGCGCCGGCGTCCCCGCGATCGTGGGGCCGTCGAGCTCGTCGAACGTGGAGGCGGTGTTCAGCGCGCACCGCGCGAGCGGCGTGCTCGTGATCTCTCCGTCCGCGACCGCGCCGCAGCTCGACGCGCTCGACTCCAGCACGCCCGGCCTGCTCTGGCGGACCGCGCCGCCGGACGACCTCCAGACCGACGTGGTCGTCGCAGAGCTCGTCAGCGCCGGCACGAGCTCGATCGGCATCGTCACGCGGCAGAACGACACCTACGCGCAGGCGCTCTCGGTGCGGATCCAGGCGCGCGCGCGCGACGCGGCGATCACCGTCGGGCGCACGCCGCAGTTCGCGGACGCGGCCGCGATCGCGGGCGCCGCCGCCGACGTGGTCGCGGGCGGCGCGCCGAGCGCGGTGCTCTTCATCTCGGCGCAGGTCGCCGACGCCGCCGCGTTCCTCGACGCGACCGCGGCGATCGACGCGTACGACGGCGTGACGATCGTGCTCACCGACGCCGCCGCCAACGAGGACCTGTTGTCGCGGACCGACGCGGGGCGCGCGCGGTTCGGCCAGGTCGTCGCGACGCGGCCGGCGACGCCCGACACGGTCATCACGAGCGAGTTCCGCAGCGCCTACCGCGCCGCCAACGAGGACGAGGACCCGCTCCTGTTCTCGTTCACCGCGCACGCGTACGACGCGACCGCGCTCGTCCTGCTCGGGACGGGCGCCGCGCTCGGCGCGAGCGACACCGTCACCGGCGCCGCGATCGCGGAGGGCATCACGCGCACCTACGGCGGCGGCCCGGCCCGCGAGCTCGTCGCCGCGAACTTCCTCGCGATCATCCAGGAGCTCCGGCGCGACGCGACCGGCGTCGACGTGATCGGCGCGTCCGGCCCGCTCGACTACGGCGAGGACGAGGAGCTCGTCAGCGGCGTCTACGACGTGCTCGCGATCGACGCGGGCGGGCCGCGCTTCGTCGTGCTGCGCACCGTCGAAGCGCCCTGAGAATGACGAAATGACGAGGATCGTCCCCTCGGTCTCCGAGAATGACGAAATGACGAGGATCGTCCCCTAGCGTCGGGCGATCCCGGTGTACGGGGGGACGACGTCGATCACGTCGACCTCGGCGCGGCAGGCGCTCGCGCCGAGGTGGCCGTCGCGGACGACGAGCCAGAGGGCGTAGGTGCCGGGCACTTCGGGCGAGAGCCAGACGGTGTCGCGGACCGGGGCGAGGGAGATCGCCGGGTCGAAGTCGCCCGCGGTGGAGTACCACGCGTAGTAGGCGTTCTCGCGGCCCTCGACGAGCGCGCCGTCGAGCGCGACGACGGGGAAGGTCTCGAGCCACGCGCCGTCGTCGGGGTCGGGGCGCAGGTGCACCTCCGCGAGGCCCGAGACGACCGGGCGCTCGCCGCGCTCGGGGACGCAGTCGCGCGGGTCGCCCGCGCGCGCGCTCATCCAGACGTCGCCGATCGCGAAGCGCGGCGCGGGTGGGTTGGCGCCGAGCGCGGCGCGGCGCGTGACCGCGACGCGCTTGAACGCGCGCTCCGCGAGCACGCCGTCGACGAGGAGCTCGACGCTCACGGTGATCGGCACGCCGATCTCGTCGACGAGCAGCGCGGCGAGCTCGGGCGGCGCGCCGCTCGACGCGGCGAGCGCGTCGACGAGCGCGGCGATGCCGCGCGTGCAGGCCCACGGCGCGGCCGGGTCGGCGCACTCGCCCGGGACGATCGCCTCGCCGCCCTCGACCGCGAGCGCGGTGGTCAGCACCCCGCCCGGCTCGCAGCCGGGATCCACGACGGCGCCGCCGAACTGCTCCGCGCCGCCGACCCCGAACGCACCCGCGCCGACGAAGCCGGTCCCCATGAGCGCGTCGGCGCTCGGACACATCGACCAGCGCAGCTCGACCGCCCTGCCCTCCGCGCCGCCGATCACCGGCGAGAGGCGCGCCTCCTCGCCGGGCGCCACCTCCGGGCGGTCCGCGACGATCGCGAGGACGCGCGGGCGGCTCACGCGCGTCGCCGGCTCGAAGTCCGGCTCGACGCAGCCCGCCGCGAGCGCGGCAGAGAGCGCGGCAGAGAGCGCGAGCGACGCCGCGAGCGCTCCGCGCGTCACGATCCGGCCTCCGGGCGCGGCGGCGCCGCCTCTTCGCGGTCGGTGAAGCCGGGCTCGTAGAAGAAGCTCACGCCGACCGTCGGCAGGATCGGGATGCCGGGCAGCGGCTCCGTCGCGCGGAAGTCGTATTGATAGAGCACGCCCTCCTGGCTCGGCGCGTTGTAGATGTTCTGGATGTCGACGAAGACCGCGCCGCGGAGCGGCCCGACGCGGAACTCGCGGTCCATCCGGACGTCGAGCCGGTGATAGAGCGGGAGCCGCTCGCTCAGCCCGCGGCGGTAGGGCGAGTAGGCGCCCGCGTCCGCGTCGAACGCGGCGCCGTCGACGCGCGTCGTCCACGCGCCCGTCGCGAGCTGGAAGCGCACGCCGAAGCGCCATCCGTCGAAGCCGTAGCTCGCCGCGAGGTTCAGGACGTGCGTCTGATCGAACTGGAAGGGCACGACGCGGCCGCCCTCGAGGAAGCGCTCCGAGCGCGAGAGCGTGTACGAGAGCCAGCCGAACAGGCCGTCGGCGAGGCGGCGGCGCAACAAGACTTCCAGTCCATAGGCTTGGCCCTGCCCGTCGCCGAGCGCGGTGACGCGGCGCAGCTGTCCGTCCTCGGCCGTCGTGATCGCGTCGGTCGCGCGCGTGAGCTGGAAGAAGCGCGTGTAGTAGCCGGTGACGCGCGCCTCGATGGACTCGGGCAGCGTCGCCTCGACGCCGAGCGAGCTCTGCCACGACCGCTCGGCGGGGAGCGCGGGGTTGCCGCCGCGCGGGCTCGCGCTGTAGGGGTTGGGCGGCTGCGAGAAGAGGCCGCTCGCCGCCTTGATCGCGAGCTCGGGCACGACCTGCCAGCGCGCGACCGCGCGCGGATCCGGGTAGGCGTCGGTGCGGATCGCGTGGTTCATCAGCTCGAAGCGGCCGCCCAGGCTCAGCTCGACCGGCGAGAACAGGAACACCTGCTCGAGGTAGAGCGCCGCGGTCTGGCTCACGAGCGTCTGGCCGACGGAGAGGAGCCGCGGATCGAAGATGGGGCGCGGGTACTCGCCGAAGCCGGGCGGCGTCGGCAAGGTCGCGCTCAGCCCGAAGAGGCTCGCGAGCACGTCGAGCCCGAAGCGCGTCTGGACCTCGGGGGACCAGCGCACCGACGCGTCGACGCGCAGCCCCGCGATGAACGACTCTTGCTCGAAGCGCAGCGACTCGCGCCCTGGCTGCGCGCTGTCGAAGCGGTTGCCGTCGCGGCCGAGCATCCCCGCGATCGAGAGCGTCGCGCCCTCGTCGAGGCGCACGCGCAGGCGCACGATCGCGCGCTGGAAGTCGATGCCGAGGTTCGTGCGCGCGCCCTCGGACGCGCGGCCGCCGGCGAGCGAGCCGCGCTGGTCGAACGAGTCCTCCGAGCCCAGCACGAGCACCGACGCGCGCACCCGATCGGAGAGGCGCAGCTCCGCGCGCACCGCGACGTCGAGGTAGTAGAACTGGATGCCCGCGAACGGGTTGTGCACGAGGTCCTCCGCGGCGCGCCCGTAGACCTCCTGATAGATGGGGAACACGAGATCGTAGTAGCTGCGGCGGAACGAGGCGCTGATGCTCCCGAGCCGATCCGGAAGGACCAGCGTCGCGAGCACGCTGCCGCGGTACCCGTCGATCTGCACCTCCGCGCGGAACTCGCGCTCGAGCACGATCGGCGCCGTCTCGAGCGCGACGATGCCCGCGGTGTAGCGCCCGTACGAGACCGGGTAGCCGCCCGGGTAGAAGTGCATCTCCTCGACGAGGCTCCCGTGCAGCACCGCGGGGCCGGCGACGAGGTGGTAGAGGATCGGCACCGGGAAGCCGTCGATGAAGTAGCCGGTGTTCTGGAAGTTCGCGCCGCGCACGAGGAAGTAGCCGACGCCGAACGGGCTGCGCGCGACGCCGGGCAGCGCGGCGACGACGCGCACCGGATCGCCGAACGTGCCCGGCACGGTGGTGAGCTCGGCGCCGCGCAGCGTGATGCGCTCGGCCGCGCCGGTCTCGCGCCGCTCGACCTGGGCGGTGACGCCGAGCTCCGGCGCGTCGGGCGCGCGCACCTCGAGCGACGGCGCCGGCGCGTCGGGCTCGGCCGGCGCGGGCTCCGCCGCTTCGACCGCCTCCGGCGCTTCCGGCGCTTCCGGCGCTTCTGACGCTCCTGGCGCAGGCGCGATCGCGTAGCGGAAGCGCACCCGCGCGCGGACGGGCACCCCGTCGCGCGTCGCCGGCGCGAAGCGGGCGCGCCGCGCCGCCTCGAGCACGAGCTCGCCGAGCGCCGGCTCCGGCGTCTCGATCACCGTCGCCTCCGCGACGCCGCCGTCCTCGTCGATCGTGAGCTCGACGAGCACCGACGCGTCCGCGGCGAGCGCCGACCCCGCCGGCGCGCTCACCTCCGGCGCCTCGATCAGCCGCGGCGCGACGAGCACCTGCGCCTGGGCACGCGGCGCCGCGACGAGCGCGAGCCCCAGCACACCGGCGATGAGAAGCCCCCGCACGTCGCCGCGTACGGTACGCCGCCGAGGCCGCGCGCGGCACCTCGGATCGCGGCGGGTCGCGTGATCGAAGGAGCGACTACGTGCAGCTCCACTGGCTCCGAAGACCGGGCGCGGGGACGGTGCAGCGACACGTCCGGGCCGTGCCTGCGCTGAAGTACGTGCACCGCTCGTTTCCCACCTCGGACGTGCAGCTGCCGTGGTCCTCGGGCGCCGACTCCGGACACGCGCTGCTCAGGCTCGCCGAGCAGGACCACGTGCTCGAGGCCCCGCACCGGCACGTCCCCGTGTAGGCCGTCGGCGGGTCGGTCGCGGTGCGCCTCTCGTAGGAGCAGCTCTCGTCCGCGCCGGTGAGGCACGCGTCGCCGTCCCGCGGGGCGGGCTGCGGGCACACGAGCGGAGTGATGCAGCGCCACCTCCCTCCGTACGCGCCGAGGCACCGGCGACCGAGGTAGTCGCACGACGCGGCGCCGCCGGTCGCCCAGTCGGGCAGCTCGACGAGCGAGCCGTCCTCGGGCGGACGGGCGGGGCACGGGTCGCCGTGGCACGCCCAGCGCCCGTCGGTGCAGCGGCAGCGCGGTCCTTCGCCGAGGTGAACGCTGGGAGCCAGCTCGTCGAGGACTCGGTCGCGCCGACCGTAGTCGCATCGTACTCGGGTCTCGCACGATGTCCCCGGCGAGGGCGCGACCGTGGGGCACGAGGTGCTCGGGCACTCCGGCCCGGCCGGGACCACCCGAGACCAGACCGAAGGCACACCCTCGCAGACCAGGATCGTCTCACACCGATCGACGGCGCCGACGAGACAGGGGCTCGTGCAGGGTGACTCGCAGCAACGGGCTCCCTCGACGGCGCCATCGAGAGCGCACGAGCGAGGAGGCTCGTGGCCCTCGCGGCTCACCCCGCAGCCCTCCGGCCAGGAATAGGCGCAGAGGCCCCGCTCATCGCACGTTGCCGTCACGCACGGTAGCGGTGCCGCGCGCAGGGCATCCGCCGTCAAGCAGTCCTCCGCGTGCACGCATCGGTTCGGGTACCGCACGTTGCGGCACACGGTCGTCGTCCCGCTCGCGTCGAGCTCGCAGGTGTCGTACGTGGTGGGATTGGCGTCGTCGCAGTCGGAATCGAGGCCGCAAGCGCGCCGATGGCACCAGCCGAGCCCGTCCGGCGCGCCGACGGTGTAACACTGCTCCATGGTGCGCGGGTCGCCGTCGTCGCAGTCCGCGCTCGAGCGGCATCGATCGCCCGAGGCGTCGTCCGGCGAATCGGCTCCCGAGTCGCGGGACGCGTCCATCACCGCGGCGTCCATCGTCGTCGGTAGCCCCCCATCGGAGGAGACCATGGCGTCGCCATCATGCGCCGTAGGCCCCGAACAAGCGAGGCAGGCGAGCCCAACCAACGGAGCAAGACGGAGTCGATGTCGCATCATGGGGCCCACGGTTGCAAGCCGCTGCGCGGCATTCACACGATCGCGCCCTCATCAGCGCGCTCTCACCACCTGTGCGCCGTGCGCCAGGCGAAGCCTCGAAGCCTCCACTCACCCAGCTCCGGGGCCGCACGGTCGAGAGCGCAACGGCCGTGCCTGCCTCGCGTACGACGGCTTCCGCCTTCGCAGCGGTGTGCAGGACGGCGCAGTTGAGCAACGCATTGCTCTGACGAGCCAGGTCGGCTCCGGCGTCGTTCTCGCGCGATGCGGACCTTCGTTCCGACCGGGCCTCGGGTGCCGGGCTCCGGACGTTCCCGCTCGCCCGCACGAGCATCGCGGCCTGGCACACGTGAGTCGCGCTCGCTCTGCTCTACGGTGCACGCCGGGTCGAGCGCACGCGAGGGCTGAGCGCAGGCCGATGCGCGCGGCCCCGCTTCGACGCAGGAGCGCCGGCGCATCCGCGCAACGCCACCCTCGACGCGATCGCGCCCGGTACGGCGCTCGACCTCGGCGGATCCTCGCCGACCTCCGCGAGCGACGGATCCCGTCGGCTTGCGCGCCGCGCGATCGCCGCCAATGATGACGCGCATGGCCCTCCTCGCGCGCCGCTTCACTTGAGCCCCGGCTCGTCCCTCACGTCGAGGGTCGAGCCGGACGGTCGTGGTGTGCGTGCAGCGAAACGAACGAGGAGGACGTCATGAAGAGAGAGTCGTGGGTCGTGGAGATCCGCGCCGCCGAGGGTGGCGCGGACGCGAAGGCGTTGGTGCGCGAGCAGCTCGAGATCTATCTGCGGGTCGCGCTCCGGAGGGGGCTTTGAGGCCGAGGTGGTCGACGAGCGCGCGGGCTTCGTGGTCCTGCGCGTGCGCGGGCGCGACGCCGAGCGGTGGCTCGGCCGCGAGGGCGGCGGACACCGCTGGCAGCGCGTGCCGCCGAACGAGAAGCGCGGGCGCGTCCACACCAGCACGGTGACGGTGGTCGTCTTGCCGGAGCCCTCGCCGGTGGAGGTCGTGGTCGACCCGCGCGAGCTCGCGTGGTTCACCTGCCGCGCGTCCGGCGACGGCGGGCAGCACCTCCAGCGCACGGAGAGCGCCGTGCAGGTGAAGCACCTGCCGACGGGGCTCATGGTGCGCTGCGAGAGCGAGCGCTCGCAGCACCAGAACCGCGCGACCGCGCTCGCGGTGCTGCGGGCGCGCCTCTTGGCACGCGAGCGGAGCGAGCGGCACGCGGAGCGCGCGTCCGCGCGGCGCGCGCAGGCGGGCAGCGGGCAGCGCGGTGACAAGCGGCGCACCGTCCGCTGTCAGGACGGCGTGGTGACCGACCACGTCACCGGCCAGCGCTGGAGCCTGCGCGACTACCTGCGCGGCGACTGGGAGCTGACGGCGTAGCGCGGCGCGCGGACTTCACTCGGCGAGCCACGTGAGCGTGAGGCCCGCGTCGCTGCCCGCCGCGCCCGGCGAGAGGTGCAGGGTGCCGGCGCGGCGCAGGCCGCCGGTCTCGAGGTTCGCGAGGGCGCCGCCGAGGATCATGATCGCGCCGAGGCCCTGGGCGACGGTGGGCAGCGAGCCCAAGAGGACGATGATCTCGGGGGCGTTGTAGTGGGGCTCCCCGCAGGTCACGAGGTGGATGACCCCGATGAGGGGGCCGAGCACCGGCAAGAGGCTCCAGCCGCCGAACTCGTTGGCGCAAGACGCGTTGCGGCCGGTCTCCGAGAGGCCGGCCGTCGCCATCGCGATCGCGGCGCCGTAGCCGATGGCCCAGGTGACGATGCCGGCGGCGATCCACCCCCAGTCGGGCGCCGTCTCGGCGACCCAGCCGCGCCCCGCGTAGAGGTCGGCGTCGGCCCCCATGGTGGGCGCGCGCGAGGACGAGGGCGGCGCGAGCGCGGGCGCCGCCGTCGTGGTCGCCGCGCCGTGGACCGGCGCGACCGGCGCCGCCTGGACCGGCGCGGCGGCGGGCGGCGCGCCGGTGCTGGTCTCCCAGAACGGGGTGGCCTCCTGCGCCTTCACGGACGCTGCCACGAGCATCACTTCACCTTCGGCGCCTTCGCGCCGGTGCCCGGTGGATCGCTCGACGCGGCTTGTTCGAGTTGCTCGAGTCGCGACCGAGGAGCTCGCGCAGCTTCGCCAGCTCCGCCTCCAGCTCCGCGACCCGCTCGAGCTGCCCCAGCACGCGATCGAGCTGCTTCTCGAGCCGCGCGACGTGCGCGTCGCGGACCGCGAGATCGGCGCCCAGGGCCGCCAGCTGCTCGTCGCGGACGGCGAGAACGGCGTCGCGGGCCGCGAGATCGGCGCCCAGGGCCGCCAACTGCGCCCTCAGCTCGTCGATCTCTGCGACGGCATCCACGCCCTCAAGAAATCACAGCCGAAATTCGTTGTCGATCCCGGATCCGTAAGTGATCGACTTGATCCAGATTTTCCAGGGCCTGAACAGTTACGACGACGTCGACACGACTATCCTTCGCCTGGATGAAAGGGTTTCCCCGACCCCCCCCGGCCCTGCCCAACTACGCTTGGGTCTTGCATATGCCGACTGGCGGTTCGGAGTTCACCTTCTGGGGATCGGTCGCGACCACGACTGGGCGCCCTTTTCACGTGGCAAACGGCTCGACGCGTGACCTCGAGCTTTTCGTGTTCAGGAACTAGCCGTGGCGTGGATTGAAGCGAAGTCTCCCTCAGCGAGGTTCGCGGTCGCACTGCTGTTGGTGGCCTGCGACGGAGCCGCGCAATGCACGCTGACCGCCGCGGAGTGCCGTTTCGGCGTGTTCGATGCGGACTGCGGTGAGCGTACCGAACCGGCCCTCGCCTGCTCGGGGGCCGGGGAGTGTCGCTGGTTCTACGGAGGCTGCCCGATGGGGTACCACCCCTCACCGTGCCCACCGGAGAATCCCTGCTGTCATGTGACGCCCGACGGGCGCTGGCCCTACGCCGACGGATGGCGCCCGACAGAACGTTCGTCGATGCCCCTCTACTTCTCGCAAGTGATGATCTACAACCTCGAGGCGATGGGCCCGGCCGCGGGGCCGGATCAGCCGCCTCGGATCGCGGTCGAGATCGATCCGAGCCTGGTAGATCGCCTTCCAGCAGTACACGTGGAGTGCAGTGTCGGCAATCCCCTTCGTCTTTGCATGACTCCACCGGCGCTCCCGCGTTTCACGCGAGCAGGCGTGCACGGCGGGTACGCGACGAACGTAGCGCAGTTCATCGGGGACTCGCCGTTCGGTGAGCAGCTCTGGCTCGAGGTCCGCGACTCGCCGGACCGCCATGCGCGTGTCTACCTACACCGCTACACCGACCACGTCGCGACGCTCCCTCCGGCGCAGTGCTCCGACCGCACGCAACCCTTCGTCGGTGGCTCGGTGCGCCTGGGCCGTGAGTTCGTGAGGGGCGCGGACCTCCCGCCCGGTGTCCTCGAGCTGTCGCAGCCGGACGCCCACTGGATCACCGTCGAGTTCTGAGCCCTCCCTATTGCGTTGCGCGCCCGGTGGCCGGCCGGAGGTGTTCCCGTTGCGGCGTATGTGCCGTTGCCGAACATCGTCCACGGAGATCGAGGCCTGAAACCCCGGACGGTCTGAGGTTCGGCGCTCGTCTCCACGAGGAGAGCATCCGCCCTCGACGATCGCCGAGCTCCGCGCCGAGGCGCTGCGCTTCCTGATGAGCCACCCCGGCAGCGCACGGCTCGAGCGCGAGCGCATGCGCTACCACGACTCGTGGCGTGCCTTCGCGATCGCGCTCCACGACAAGCACGCCGACGTCCCGCTGCCCGAGCTCGCCGAGCGCCTAGGACATACGAACCGGGGAGACGGTACCGCCCGGAGGCGCGGGTCGCAACCGCAGCCGAATCGCGGGGCCGAATCACCAGCACGGTGACGGTGGTCGTCTTGCCGGAGCCCTCGCCGGTGGAGGTCGTGGTCGACCCGCGCGAGCTCGCGTGGTTCACCTGCCGCGCGTCCGGCGACGGCGGGCAGCACCTCCAGCGCACGGAGAGCGCCGTGCAGGTGAAGCACCTGCCGACGGGGCTCATGGTGCGCTGCGAGAGCGAGCGCTCGCAGCACCAGAACCGCGCGACCGCGCTCGCGGTGCTGCGGGCGCGCCTCTTGGCACGCGAGCGGAGCGAGCGGCACGCGGAGCGCGCGTCCGCGCGGCGCGCGCAGGCGGGCAGCGGGCAGCGCGGTGACAAGCGGCGCACCGTCCGCTGTCAGGACGGCGTGGTGACCGACCACGTCACCGGCCAGCGCTGGAGCCTGCGCGACTACCTGCGCGGCGACTGGGAGCTGACGGCGTAGCGCGGCGCGCGGACTTCACTCGGCGAGCCACGTGAGCGTGAGGCCCGCGTCGCTGCCCGCCGCGCCCGGCGAGAGGTGCAGGGTGCCGGCGCGGCGCAGGCCGCCGGTCTCGAGGTTCGCGAGGGCGCCGCCGAGGATCATGATCGCGCCGAGGCCCTGGGCGACGGTGGGCAGCGAGCCCAAGAGGACGATGATCTCGGGGGCGTTGTAGTGGGGCTCCCCGCAGGTCACGAGGTGGATGACCCCGATGAGGGGGCCGAGCACCGGCAAGAGGCTCCAGCCGCCGAACTCGTTGGCGCAAGACGCGTTGCGGCCGGTCTCCGAGAGGCCGGCCGTCGCCATCGCGATCGCGGCGCCGTAGCCGATGGCCCAGGTGACGATGCCGGCGGCGATCCACCCCCAGTCGGGCGCCGTCTCGGCGACCCAGCCGCGCCCCGCGTAGAGGTCGGCGTCGGCCCCCATGGTGGGCGCGCGCGAGGACGAGGGCGGCGCGAGCGCGGGCGCCGCCGTCGTGGTCGCCGCGCCGTGGACCGGCGCGACCGGCGCCGCCTGGACCGGCGCGGCGGCGGGCGGCGCGCCGGTGCTGGTCTCCCAGAACGGGGTGGCCTCCTGCGCCTTCACGGACGCCGCCACGAGCATCGCCGCGACCGTGACCACCGCGGCGGCCAGCGCGTCGAGCCGCCGCGATCGCTCCGCTGCCATGTCCCCTCCCACGTCCGACCGCACCTCGTGAGCCTGCCCGCCCGACGCGCGCGCGCGAATCACCCGATCGGGTGAGTCCGTCGACGTGACGGGACCCCGGCCGCCCGACCCGGCGCAGCCGCCGCTCGTCGCCGCGAGGCCGCCGCTCGTCGCAGGACGCGCGCGAGCGCGCCGGACGCGCCTCACCTTCTGCCGCGATGAACCTCTCGACTCGAATCGCGGCCCTCGCGGCCCTCTCCCTCTTCCTCGTCCCCGAGCTCGCCCACGCGCAGCTGCGCACGCGCGCCACGACGGGCCGCGCGCGCATGGAGCTCGCCTTCGATCACGGCTACGGCCTCGGGACCGAGGGCGACTACCTCGAGCTCGGCGTCGACCTGCGCGTCCACGCCGCCGAGGGGATCGGCGCCGTCGTGCGCGGCGGCCTCGCGCTCGCGCCCTTCTCGATCGCGTACGTCGTCGAGGCGGGCCTGGCCTACCGCCTCGACCTCTTCTCGAGCGAGGCCTTCGGCGTGCAGCTCGCGGTGGCCGCCGGGCCGAGCTTCGCGTACGGGCCGTTCGATCGCGGCGAGGTCCCCGCGCTCGGCGGCTGGGCGATGCTCGGGCTCGATCTCTGGCACCGCAACTTCCTCTTCGGGATCGGCGTCGCCGGACACGCGCTCGGGGTGCTCTCGGACGGCGGCGGCGACAACTACGCCGCGCCGCGCGAGGGTCCGCTCCTCACGATCACGCCGACGCTGCGCGTGGGCGGGGACTGGGGGCTCTGATGGCGCGCGCGACCGCGCTCTGGGTCACCCTCGCGCTGATCGGCTGCGCCTCGCCGCCGTCGACCTCGCTCTACGCGCACCCGTTCCCCGACGAGCGGATGCGCGGCGACGACGGCACGATCGAGGCGGACCGCTTCCCGTGGGGCACCGGCGCGCCGCTGCGCGCGGCGAGCGTCGCCGCGCTGCGCGGGACCGACGGCTTCGGCACCACGGCGGCGATCCTGTTCCCGTTCGAGGCGCCGCTCGACCCCTCGTCGCTGCCGAGCCTCGAAGAGAGCGTGGCGCCGGGCGCGAGCGTGGCGCTGATCGACGTGGATCCGTCGAGCCCCGAGCGCGGGCGCCACCTGCCGCTCGACGTGCGGTTCCTCGCCGACGCGGGGCCCTTCGGCGGGACGAACCTGCTCGTCGCGCTGCCGCTCCCCGGCGTCGCGCTCGCGCCCGAGACGCGCTACGCGGCCGTCGTCACGACGCGCGCGCGCACGCTCGGCGGCGCGCTCGCGCCGACCGACGAGCGCGGCGAGACCGCGGCGCACGAGGCGGCGCGCGCGGAGCTGGCGCGGCTCGGGATCGACGGCGGCTCGATCGCCGCGCTCGCCGTGCTCCGCACCGCCGACCCGACGCGCGAGCTGCGACGCGCGCTCGAGCAGGCCCGCGGCGACGCGCGCGCGCTCAGCGAGGCGCCGCGCCTCGTCGAGGAGCACGACGCGTACTGCGTCTACGCGAGCGAGCTCGCCGTCCCCGTCTACCAACACGGCACGCCGCCCTACCTCACGAGCGGCGGCGCGTGGGCGCGCGACGCGGACGGCGCGCTGGTGCTCGCGAGGTACGAGCGCGCGCGCGTGTGGATCACCGTCCCGCGCCGGGCCGACCCGAGCCCGCCGCTCGCGGTGTTCGTGCGCGCGGGCGGCGGCGGCGATCGCCCGCTCGTGGATCGCGGCCCCGGCGCGACGCCGGGAGCGTGGGCGGCGGGTCGCGGCCCGGCCGTCGAGCTCGCCGAGGCGGGCTGGGTCGGCGTCAGCGTGGACGGCCCGCTCGGCGGCGCGCGCAACCTCGCCGGCTGGGACGAGCAGCTCGCGGTCTTCAACGCGCTGAACCTCCCGGCGCTGCGCGACACCGTACGCCAGTCCGCCCTGGAGCTCGCCCTCTTGCCCCACGCCCTCGCCGACACGATCCTCGACACGCGCGGCTGCGCGGGCGCCGCGCCCGCGACCGCGCTCGCGTCGGACGACCTCGCGCTCGTGGCGCACTCGACGGGCGCGACGATCGCGCCGCTCGCCGCCGCGGTCGAGCCTCGTTACCGCGCGCTCGTCCTCAGCGGCGCCGGCGCGAGCTGGCTGCGGCAGATCGTGCACAAGCGCAGCCCGGTGCCGATGCGCCCGCTCGCCGAGCACCTGCTCGGCTATACCGGCCGCGGCGTCACGCTGCGCGAGCACGACCCGATCCTCTCGCTCCTCTCGTGGGCGGGCGAGGTCGCCGACCCGATCGCGTACGCGCGCGCGCTCGACCCTTCGGTCCACGTGCTCGTGTTCCAAGGGGTGCGCGACACGTACATCCCGCCGCCGATCGCGAACCCGATGGCGCTCGCGTTCGGGCTCGAGCTCGCGGGCGACGCGCTCGACGCCGAGAGCGAGCGGCCGGTGCTCGGCGACCTCGCGCTCGTCGGACGCGGCGCGCGCGCGCTGCCCGCGTCGCCCTCGAGCGGCCAGGCGCTGCGCGTCGTCGTCCAGCACCCCGAGGACGGCGTCGAGGACGGCCACGAGGCGCTGTTCCAGCAGCCCGCGGCGCGCCGCCAGCTCCGCTGCTTCCTCGAGACGCTGCGCGGCGGTGCGCCGGTGCTCGTCGATCCTGTGCCGCTCGACCCCGTGCTGCGAGACGGTGGCGCGTCCTCGCCGGAGTGCTCGCCGTGACGCGCCGTGGTATCGACTTCGCGATGCGCGCCCCGGCCAGCGAGGCTCCGGTCCCGCGCGAGCGGGCGCTCCCGCGCGAGGCGATGTGGTTCTTCGTCGCCGCGCCGCCGGTCCTCGCGTTCCTCTTCGACCCGAGCTGCGTGATGGACCCGCCGCACGTCGCGCGCGCGCTCGTCGCGATCACCTCCTACACGGTGCTCACCGGCCTCGCCGTGCACCTCAGCTTCGAGTGGGTCGCCGCGCGCGCCGGCGCGCTCAGCCTCGCGCTGCGCGTCCCCCTCCACGCGCTCGCGTGCGCGCTCGTGGTCACGCTCGTCACGCTGCCGCAGCTCCCGTTCATCGCGCTCGTCTACCCCGAGGCCGCGGGGAGCGAGCTCGACATCCTCTGGCGCGGCGTGCTCGTGAGCTACGTGTACCTCGCGATCGCGAGCCTCATCGCCCACCTGGCGCGCCAGGCGGTGCGCGAGCGGATGCGCGCGCACCAGGAGCGCACCGCCGCGCTCGAGGCGCGGCTCGCCGTGCTGCAGGCGCAGATGCAACCTCACTTCCTGTTCAACAGCCTGAACGTGTGCGCCGGGCTCGTGCACGAGGACCCCGACGCGGCGGAGGGCACGCTCGATCGCCTCTCGGGGTTCATGCGCTACGCGCTCGAGAGCACCGAGCGCCGGCTCGTGCCGCTGCGCGACGAGCTCGACGCGGTCGCGAGCTACCTCGAGGTGCAGAAGCAGCGCTTCGGCGAGCGGCTGCGCTACCGGGTCGACGCCGACGAGGCCGCGCTCGGCCGGCTCGTGCCGCCCATGCTGCTCCAGCCGATCGTCGAGAACGCGCTCCACCACGGGCTGCGCGATCGCGAGGCCGGCGGCGAGGTGCGCGTGCGCGTCACCGAGCTCGACGACGGCGCGCTGCGCATCGCGATCGAGGACGACGGCGTCGGCCCCGGCGCGTCGCGGCACCGCGGCACCGGCACGGGGGAGCGCAACGTGCGCGAGCGCCTCGCGATCGTGTACGGCGAGCGCGCCTCCCTCGCGAGCGGCCGCTCCGAGGCGCTCGGCGGCTACGCGTGCACGCTCACGATCCCGGCTACCATGCCGGCATGAGGCTGCTCCTCGTCGACGACGAGCCGATCGCGCGCGCGCGGCTGCGGCGCCTCGCCGCGCGGCTCGGCGGCGTCGAGGTGGTCGGCGAGGCCGCGAGCGGCGCCGAGGCCCTGCGCCTCGCGCGCGAGCTCGCGCCGGACGCGCTCCTGCTCGACATCGACATGCCCGGGCTCGACGGGCTCGGCGTCGCCGAGGCGCTCGAGGGCCCCGCGGTGATCTTCACCACCGCGCACCCGCAGCACGCGCTCGAGGCGTTCGAGGTCGGCGCGCACGACTACCTCCTCAAGCCCGTCTCGCTCGAGCGCCTCGCGCGCGCGCTCGAGAAGGTGCGCGCGCGCCGCGGCGCGGGCGAGGAGCCGTGGCGCCTCGTGGTCGGCGACGGTTCGCTGCGCCGCTTCGTCGACGCGCGCGAGGTGAGCTGCTTCGTCGCCGATCAGAAGTACGTCGTCTTCCGCCACGAGGATCGCGAGCTCTTGCTGCGCGAGAGCCTCGACGCGCTCGAGGGGCGCCTCGCGCCCTACGGCTTCTTGCGCGTGAGCCGCGGCGCGCTCGTCCGCCGCGACGCGGTCGACGCGTGGGACACCGCGGACGGCGGCACCGTCGTGCTCGCCGACGGGACGCGCGTCCCCGTCAGCCGCCGCGCCGCGCCTGCCGTGCGCGCCGCCCTCGGCCTCGATCGCTGAGCCGCCTTCCGCGCGGCGCGCCCGCCGGGGAATGGGGAGCGGGCGCTGGCGTGTCCGTCGAGCGTGCGCCGCCTCCTCGCCGGGCTCGCCTTCGCGCTCTGGCTGCCGCTCGTCGCCGTGCGCGCGCAGCCCTCGGCGTCCGTCGAGGGGCTCGTCGTCGAGCGCGTGCGCCTGCCGCGCGCGCCCGAGGTCGCCGCCGGCAACCGCGTCCTCACCGTCGTTCGCGTGGACCTCTCGCGCTACCGCCTCGCGGTGCTCAGCGCGGTCCGCGATGGCGCGCCGCGCACGCTCGACGCGTGGGTGCGCGACCACCGGCTCGCCGGCGGGATCAACGCGGGGATGTTCCTGCCGAGCTACCGCCCCGTCGGCACCCTGCTCGATCGAGGCGAGGCGCTGAGCCTGCGCAACCCGGCGCGCTACGACGGCATCGTCGGTTGGGATCCGCGGCCCGGCGCGAGCGCGATCGCCGTCGGCGGCCGAGGCTGTCCGACGAGCCGCGAGGGCCTCCTCGAGCGCTACCAGTCCGCGGTGCAGGGCTTCCGCATGATGATCGACTGCGCCGGCCGCGCGCGCCCGTGGCCCACGCGCCGCCGCTACAGCGCCGCCGCGCTCGGACGCGACGCCGAGGGCCGCGCGGTGTTCGTCCACACGCGCACGCCCTACCGCATGGAGGTCCTCAACCAGATGATGGTCGAGCTCGACCTCGGCATCCGAGGCCTGGTCTACATGGAGGGCGGCCCCGAGGCCTCGCTCGTCGTGCGCGAGGGCGCGACGAGGGTGACCGAGATCGGGAGCTGGGAGGACGGCTTCTGGGAGAACGACGGCAACGACCGCCTCTGGGACATCCCGGGCGTCATCGGCTTCACCCGCCGCTGATCGGCGCGATCGCTCGCCCGACTCGGCGCGCCGGCGACGCCATGTCTTGCCGACGAGCTTCGCGCAGAGGGCGCAGCGGGCGCAGAGCTCGCTCTTCGCGATCGAGCTCGATCTCTGCGTCGCTGCGTCTGTGCGCGAGATCGCGAGACCGCTGCGAAGCTGGTTCGCCTCCGCGATGGGCTCTGGCACCCGACCGCCGGACCGCTGGCCATCGCTATCGGGTATCGGGTGCAGATCGGCTCATGTCCGTCACCTCGGCGGCACAGACGCTGCGAAGTCATGGAGATTCTCAACCGCGGAGGGCCGCAGAGGACCGCAGAGAGATGCGGTATTGGCCGGGTCTCGTCGTCCCCTCCGCGGCCCTCGGCGGCCCTCTGCGGTTGGAGTTCGGCTCGGTGACCGCCTCCGTCGACGCTGGGCCGCGTCCGGCAGCCCCGCGCCGACGCCGCCGTCGCAGTTCGGGCGTGCGTCGCAGGCGGCGAGCAGCGCACGTCGGGTTGGTCCACCCGTGAGCTGCGGTGGTCGGCGCGGGCCGAACCACGTACGATCGACTGCATGGCTCGTCCCCCGTTCGTCATCGGCGCGCGGTTGCCCGGCGCGATCACCGTCACCCCGCGCCCCGAGCCGGTTCCCAGCACCCCCCCGGTCGCGACCGAGCGGCCGGTGCGGCCGCGCGTCGCCCCGCCCGCGGGCGGCCCCGCGCCGGGGGTGGTCGCGCCGCTTCCCAGCACCCTCGAGCCCCCGATCCCCCGCGTTCCGCCCGCCGGTCTCGATTCCCAGCAGCTCACCGACTGGGTGCGCGCGCGGCTCGCCGACCACGAGGGCCTGCGCGCCCGCTCCTTCTGGGAGACCGGCCACCTCATCGCGCTCTTGCTGCCGCGCGGCCGCAGCGCGGGCGCCAGGGACATCAAGGAGCTCGTCGAGCGCGCCGAGCTCGGCATCGCGCACATGACCGCGCAGAAGTACGTCATGGTCGCGCGCTCGTTCGAGCGCGAGATCGCCGTGAGGACCGGCATCGAGAAGTGCTACGCGCTCACCGTCTACGCCAAGGCGATTGGCCGTGAGGGCCAGGCCGCCAAGATCCTCGCCGACGACGAGCTCATCGACGGAAGCGACGACGGCCGCGGCCGGCGCCTGCGCGCCGCCGCCATCTCCGGCGTGAAGCTGCGCGAGGCGATCCGCACCCTCAAGGGCGCGAGCACCGCGCCGCCGACCGAGGTGCAGCGCGAGCGCGAGGCCGCCGCGAAGACCGCGCAGGTCTACGCGCGCAAGCTCGGCATGACCAGGGCGGTCGCGCGCCTCGTGCGGCACGGCGGCGAGACCAAGGTCGCCATCTACCTCCCGCTCGGCGCCGCCGCGAACCTCGAGGCCAAGGCCCCCCTCGCCGCGCTCGAGCTGGTCGCCAGGCTCTCCCGCACCGACACCGCGTTCGCCGCGCTCGCGCGCGACCGAGGCCTCTTGCGCCGCGCGGCTTGAGCCATCGCTGGGACGAGTGGCCCCCCGCGTCGCAGTGGCTCGAGATGAGCGCGGGAGGCGACGAGACCAGGCGCCTCGGAGGGGACGCGAGACCGCGATCGTTCGCGCGCGCGCCGCGGGCGCGCTCTCCTCGCGCTCCGGCTCTCGCCCGCTCCCGTGCCGCAGTCCCCTCGTGCAGCACGCGCGGGGTGAGCGTGAACGCCGACCTCGGCGCGGTGCGCTCGACGGGCGGCCGCACCCTCGAGCGTCCGCTCTGCCGAGCCCGCGCCGACCTCGCGCCGCCGGATCGTCGCTCACGCCGGGCGCCAGACCGCGCCGCGGCCGCGACCCGAGGGCACGAGCCCGATGGTGCGCAGGTCGCTCGCGGCTTGCTGGCGGGAGACTCCGTCGCCGACGAGCTCGAGGTACTCGGTCATCGTGAGCGCGCCCTGCTCTTGGACCAAGCGCTCGGCCAGGCGCCGGCGCGAGGCCGCGTCGAGCCGGCCCACGGTGCGCTTGCGGAACGCGTCGACGGTGGGTCGCTCGGTTCCGAGGAAGCCCCAGCGCGTGTACGCGCGCAGGTCGCGGCCGAGCTTCCTGCGCGCCAACCGGCTGCCCGGGACCTCCGCGTCGATGAAGAAGCGCTCGGGCGGCTCGAGGCGGCGGTGCCCCTTGGCGACGTAGTCGGCCATGTAGTGGACCTCGCGCTCGCGCGTGGCCTCGCGCGCGAGCTCGAAGACCACGAGCAGCGTCTGCGGCCAGCGCATGCTCTGCATGCGCGCTCGCAGGCGCCTGGGGTCGAGCTCGGCCTCGTGCTCGACCACCAGCTGGACGAGGATCCCGAGCAGGCGCGGGTCGTAGCGGAGCATCTCGGCGGCGAGCACGAGGAGGTCCTCGAGCGACTGCGGGTGGTAGGGCCACCCGCGCCGTCGACCGACCGAGGGCGCGCCGTGCCGGGCCAGCTCCCAGTAGAGCCGCTCGAGGTCCATCGGCGTCGGGACGCGGCTGAGCAGGCCCGAGCTCACGCGTCCTCGGCGTCTCGCAGATCGTCGAAGAAGTCGGCCGCGCTTCGCGCCTTGGGGACGCGCCGCTCGACGAGCGCGGCGAGGTGCGCGTCCACGAGGTCCAGATCGTCGCACTCGCGGAGCAGGCGCCGCGCGTGCCCGATGTCCTTGTCGCGGCCGGCGAAGCACTTCATGACGAGCACGTCCTCGGGACCGAGCGCGCGGACCGTCAGGCGCTCGCCCTCGTAGACGGTGCGCAGCCGGCTCGCGTAGTCGTCGGGCAGGACGGTGGTGTAGGTGACGAAGTGCTCGTTCAGCCAGTCGGGCTCGATGTCGAGCTCCTTCGCGACGCGGTGGGCCGCGCCGTCGAGGTCGCTCATCGACAGTCCGCCCCGCTGGGCGAAGGCGTCGATGTCCTGGGTCGCGAGCGGGTGGTCGTAGGCGAGCACCATCGCCGCGCCCCCACCGACGATCAGCGTCACGGACGCGTCGATGGCCGCGTCGAGCCGCGTGAGTGCTTCGAGCATCAAGCTCCGGTCGAGCGCACGTCGGGCAGGCATGCGGGCTATATGACAAGTAAAAGACAAGTAGTCAAGACATTGTCATTACCGCGGCAGGATCGCCCGCGCGATCCGCGCGCCGACGACGCGGTGCCCCTCGGGCGTGAAGTGCACGTGGTCGCTCGCGCCCAGGCCCGCCTCGACCCAGCGGAGCATCGAGAGCGGCCCGCCCATCAGCGCGACGAGGTCGAGGTGCCCGCAGCCGTGGCGCGCCGCTGCCTCGCGCTGCGCGGCGATCACCTCGGCGGCGCGCGCGCGCGCGATGAACGCGCCCCGACGATCGCGCGCCGGCCAGTCGCTCGGGCCGAGGATCAGGCACGACGCGCGCGGCGCGAGCGCGCGGGCGCGACGCAGCGCCTCGTCGAGCTCCGCGCGGTACGCCGCGATCGGCCGCCCTGGCGCGCTCTCGTTCGTGCCGTAGGAGAGCACGACGAGATCGGGGCGCAGCGCCGCGAGCGGAGCGCGCATCACCTCGTCGTCCCACGCGAGCCGGTCGCCCATCCGCGCGCCTGGCGCGCCGAGCGCGTCGACGATCACGCCGGGCGCGTCGCGCTCGAGCGAGACGCCGAAGAGGCGCACCGGGCCGTCGCCGTGCGCGACCAGATCGAGCCGCATCAGACCGCCGTCGGGCGCGACGCGCTCCGAGCGCGCGGCGCGGCGACCACGCGTCGAGAGCTCGCGCGGCGGCGCGCCGTCGACCGAGAGCGTGAGCCGCCCTCCCCCCGGCTGCGCGAGGTAGAAGACGCGCGCCGAGTCGACGCGCGCGCTCGGGGCGACGAACGCGCGGGCCGGCTCGCGCGCCTCGATCGCGAAGCCCGCGGGCCCGAACGCGTCGCGCCGCGCCGACCGTCCGCTCACGCGCAGGCCGCGCCAGCGATCCGCCTCGGCGATGGCGACCCGCGCGTGCGCGTAGAGCGGGAACGGCCGCGCGGGCATGACGAGCCCCGGGCCCGCGTCGCCGTAGCGGCCCTGGAGCGCGACGCGCAGCGGCGCCGTGATGCCGTCCTCGCTGACGTGCGACGCGCCCCACACGAGGACGCGCGTGCGCTCGCCGCGCGCGAGCGCGCCGTGGAACGCGCGGAGCGCTCGCCCGCTCGGGTCGTGCACCGCGACGTCCGCGCCGGGCGCCTCGGGCGCCTGCGCCCCGACGTCGTCGCCGAGCGCGAGCGCGCCGCACGAGACGACGACGCACGAGACGACGACGAAGAGCGCACCGAGCCGGCGGCGAGCGAGCATGCCGCGTCGATCTACGATCGGCGAGGCGCGCGCGCTTCCCGCCGCGCGCGGCTCACGTGGTCACATCGCCGCGCGGCACATCCCGCCGAGGCAGCTCTGACCCTCCGCGCAGACGTTGCCGCAGCCGCCGCAGTTCATGCGGTCCGTGATGGTGTTGACGCACGCGTCACCGCACCGCGTCTGGCCCATCGCCAGGTGTCGCACGAGCCGCGCAGACACATCGCGCCGGCCGGGCAGACCATCCCGCAGCTGCCGCAGTTCATCGGGTCGATCATCGTGTTGACGCACATCCCGCCGCACTCGGTCCCGAACGCGCAACCGCAGCTCGAGTCGCGGCAGACCGTGCCGTCGGCGCATGCGGTGCCGCAGCCGCCGCAGTGGCTCGGATCGCGCGCGGTGTTCACGCAGACGCCCGCGCAGTCCGTGGTCGGCGCGGTGCACGCGCAGGCGCCGGCGACGCAGGTCTTGCCGCCGCTGCACGCGAGGCCGCAGCCGCCGCAGTGGAGCGCGTCGGTCTGGGTGTCGACGCAGCTCCCCGCGCACGCGGTGGTGCCCGCCGGGCACGACGCGAGGCACATCGAGTCGCCGCACACCTCACCGCTCGGGCAAGACATCATGCAGCTCCCGCAGTTCGTCGCGTCGTTGGTGGTGTCGACGCACACGCCCGCGCAGTCCGTCGTGCCCATCGGGCAGGCGCACGTCCCGGAGCGGCACTCTTGCCCGCCCGTGCACGTGATCCCGCAGCCCCCGCAGTGACGCGGGTCGCGCGCGGTGTCGACGCACGCGCCGCCGCACTCGGTGCGGCCGGCGAGGCACGCGTCGCCCGAGAGCATGCACGCGCCCTCGACGCACACCGAGCCCGGGCCGCAGTTGATGCCGCAGCCCCCGCAGTTGGCCCGGTCGCTCAGGACGTCGGTGCAGCTCCCGCCGCACACGCGCTCGCCCGCCCCGCACGTACACGCGCCGGCGGCGCACGTCTGCCCGCCGACGCACGCGAGGCCGCAGCCGCCGCAGTGGCTCGCGTCGCTCGACGTGTCGACGCACGCGCCGCTGCAGTCCGTCAGCCCCGCCCCGCAGCCCTCCGTCGAGCACGTGCCCGCCGAGCAGACCGCGCCCCCGGTGCACGCCGCGTCGCACGCGCCGCAGTGCCGCGGGTCGCTCGCGAGCGAGACGCACGCGCCGCCGCACGACGTCGTACCGGCCGGGCACACGCAGCCGCCGCCGCTGCAGATCGCGCCGCCGGTGCACGCCACCCCGCAGCCGCCGCAGTGCAGGGCGTCCGCGTTCGTGTCGACGCACCCACCGCTGCACTCCGTGAGCCCGGTCGGGCACTCGCCCGCGCACTCGCCGAGCGCGCACACGTCGCCGGCGTCGCACGCCATGGCGCAGCCGCCGCAGTGGCGCGGGTCGGTGTCCGTCTCGACGCACTCGGCGCCGCACCGCGTCTGCCCCGCGACCTCGCAGAGCATCACCATGCCTCCGTCGGTCGTCGCCGCGTCCGCGCCGCCCCCATCCCCCGCCCCCGAGTCGAGCGTGCCCGCGTCCATCGCGCCGCCGTCCCCCGGCCCGGGGTCGTCGTCGCACCCCGTCGCGAGAAGGGCGAGCGCGAACGCCGCCGTCCCGATCACCCGCGCCCCGCGCGCCCCGACTCGATTCGTTCGCATTCCCAGCTCCATCCCGAGGCGCGGACGTCTCCGCGCGTCGCCGACCCACCCGACGGCGCGGGACCCCCGCGCATCCCCACGGTCCCCGCTCGAACCGATTCGGATTCACCCCTTCTCTCGGCGCTCGAAGAGAGGGGACGATCCTGTCGGGCGCTGGAAGAGAGAGGGGACGATCCTCTTCATTTCGTCATTCGTGATCGCGCGGGTGATGGCGCGGGTCGGCGCGGCCGGCGTCGTCGACGAAGCCGGCCGGTCGGCGCCGAGCTCGCCGGGCCTCCGTGGTAGCGTTCGCGGATGGGTTACGGCCGCGCGCTCGGGCTCGCGCTGGCGCTCGCGGCGTGCAACCCGAGCCGCGGGTGCCGGGACACCTGCGAGCAGGTGATCGCGGACGACTGCGCGCTGCCGGGGATGGCCGCGTGCGAGCCGCTCTGCGACGGGCTCGCGGCGGACGCGGAGGCGAGCGGCTGCACGGAGGAGTGGCTCGACCTCGAGTACTGCATGGGCCTGAGCCCCGTGTGCGCCGGACACTCGCGTTGCGGCGCGGAGCGAGGCGTGTACAACGACTGCCTGCGCGCGTGGTGCGCGGCCAACCCCGGGGCGTGCAGCCCCTGACGCGCGGACGAGAGGGCACGATGGCGGCGAACCCGGTGTTGAAAGGCGGCTTGCGGCTCTTGAACGCGTTCGCGAGCTCGGGGCTCGCCGAGCGCTACGGCGTCGAGGAGCAAGCGCGCGAGCTCGTCGAGCGCGCGGCGCGGCTCGGCGTCGATCTGCTCGCGCGCGGCGGCGACAGGGGCGCGTCCGAGCCGAGCGCGCCCAAGCGGCGCTTCGATCTGACGCCGACCGAGTCGCAGGAGCTGCTGCGCACGACGATGCGCCGGTTCGCCCTCGAGGTCCTGCGCGAGGCGGCCGACGACGCCGACGTCGCGCTCGGCCCGCCCGCCGAGGTCCTCGAGATGGCCGGCGAGCTCGGCCTCGTCGAGCTCGCGATCCCCGAGGCGCACGGCGGCGCGGGCGAGGAGCGCTCGCCCGTCACGACCGCCCTCTTGGCCGAGGAGCTCGGCTACGGCGACATGGCGCTCGGCGCCGCGCTCCTCGCGCCCGTCTCGGTCGCGCACCTCGCGCTCGACCACGGGACCGACGATCAGCGCCGCGACCTGCTCGCGCGCCTGCGGGCCGAGCCCTTCGTCGCGGCGTCGGCGGCGCTGCTCGAGCCGCGCCCGCTCTTCGATCCGAGGCGCCCCTCGACGCGCGCGCGGCGGCTCGGCGACGTGTACCGCCTGCGCGGCGAGAAGTCGCTCGTGATCCTCGCCGAGCGCGCGCGCTTCTTCCTCGTCTCCGCCAAGCTCGGCAAGGAGACGCGCCTCTTCGTCGTCGAGCGCGATCGCCCCGGCGTCTCGGTGCGCCCCGAGCCGACGATGGGGCTGCGCGGCGCCGGCCTCGGCCGCCTCGAGCTGTCGGACGTCGAGGTGCCGGCGGGCGCGCTGCTCGGCGAGGCCGACGGCTTCGACCACCAGCGCGTCGTCGACCTCGGCCGGCTCGCGTGGTCCGCGCTCGCCGTCGGCCAGGGCCGCGCGGTGCTCGACTACGTCAAGACGTATTGCAACGATCGCGTCGCCTTCGGCGAGCCGATCACCAACCGCCAGTCCGTCGCGTTCATGATCGCCGACATCGCGATCGAGCTCGAGGGCATGCGGCTCTTGGGCTGGCGCGCCGCCGCGCGGGCCGAGCGCGGCGACCCGTTCACGCGCGAGGCGCACCTCTGCGCCGTACAGAGCGCGGCGTACGCGATGAAGATCGGCACCGACGGCGTCCAGCTCCTCGGCGGCTCCGGCTACATCCGCGAGCACCCCGTCGAGCGCTGGTACCGGCACCTGCGCGCGGCGGGCGTCATGGAGGGAGGGCTGAGCCTGTGATCGACCTCGAGATCCCGAAGAAGCTCCGGCCGATCGCCGAGCTCGCGAGCGCGGTCGCCGCCGGCTACTTCCGCCCCATCTCGCGCAAGTACGACCGCGCGGAGCACACCTACCCCAAGGAGCTCGACCTCCTGCAGGCGGCGTTCGCGGGCTTGTCCAACACCGATCGCCTCGGCGGCGCCGGCGCCGCCGCGACCGCGGGCAGCAAGGACGCGGCGCGCGCGCCGGGCGAGGTCGTCAACGGCGGCAACATGAGCACCGTGCTCGGCATCACCGAGCTCGCGTGGGGCGACGTCGGCCTCCTGCTCACGATGCCCGGCCAGGGCCTCGGCAACGCCGCCATCGCCGCGGTGGCCAACGAAGAGCAGCGCGCGCGCTTCGGCGGCAAGTGGGCGGCGATGGCGATCACCGAGCCCGAGGCCGGCTCGGACTCCGCGGCGATCCGCACCACCGCGCGCCTCGACGGCGAGCACTGGGTGCTCAACGGCGAGAAGATCTACGTCACCTGCGGCGAGCGCGCCGACCTGATCGTCGTGTGGGCGAGCATCGCGCCCGACCGCGGCCGCGCCGCGATCAAGAGCTTCGTCGTCGAGCGCGGCGCGCCCGGCATGCAGCTCCTGCGGCTCGACAAGAAGATGGGGATCCGCGCGTCGGACACCGCGGTCATCGCGTTCGACGACTGCCGCATCCCGCGCGCGAACCTCCTGGGCTCGGAGGAGATCGCCTCGGCGACCAAGGGCTTCGCCGGCGTGATGAAGACGTTCGACAACACGCGCCCGATGGTCGCGGCGATGGCGATCGGCGTCGCGCGCGCCGCGCTCGAGCGGCTGCGCGAGCTGCTCGCCAAGGCCGACCTCGCCCCCCGGTACGGCGGCGCGATCCACGCCGGCGCGCACGCCGAGGTCGAGCTCGTGCGCATGGAGGCCGAGCTCGAGGCGGCGCGCCTGATCACGCTGAAGGCGGCGTGGATGGCCGACAACCGCGTGCCCAACTCGCTCGAGGCATCCATGTCCAAGGCCAAGGCGGCGCGCGTCGGCAACGCGATCACGCTGCGCGCGGTCGAGCTCGCCGGCGCGCTCGGCTACGGCGAGGACGAGCTGCTCGAGAAGTGGGCGCGCGACTCGAAGATCCTCGACATCTTCGAGGGCACCCAGCAGATCCAGATGCTCGTGGTCGCGCGGCGCCTGCTCGGCAAGCGCTCGAGCGAGCTGCGTTGAGCTCAGAGGACGTCCGTCCGCGGAGAGGCGCATGATGCTTACCCGCGCTATCGACATTGTCCACCGAGCCGAGGAACTCCTGCGGTTCAACCCGACCTATAGCGAGCGATACCAGGTTTCCCAGAACCTTGACGTCGCACAGAATCTCCTGCCATGACCGAACCCTTGAGTTTGTGGCCGTGCATCATCGTACTGCCCGGGCCGCGGCTGGGCCCCTTCCCGCCCGCGAGGTACACAAGTTGTTCGATTTGGGCCTCGGTTAGATCGGCGCCCGCAACCGGCGGCCGAGAAACTCTACTACCAGGGCGCTGGAGGCCAGTCGTCGCTCGTGCCGAAGCGACGGTCGGGGCCCGCGCTGTAGACCCGCACCTCTGGCGTCGTGCAGTCGATCTGGTAGGGGGCACCGTAGGGGGTCGAGGGCCCAATCGGCCGGGTAGTTGAAGTCGACTGCGACACTCCGTGCGCTCGGACACCCAGCATCGGAGCCATCCAACGTGAGCATCCTCTCGAGCAACCCACTGCGATCTCTGATCTCCTCGAGCTCCTCGCGCGTCGCCGACCCGGGGAGCGTGGCGAACGTGGGAACCACGACGAGGAACAGCGCCACCAGCGTCCCCCCAGCACGAACAGTCCGCTCATCCCGACCAGGGCGTACCAGAGGAAGTTCGTCGCTGCAGATTGTCGCTCGGACACCGGCTGCTTCGAGCATGACTCGACGTGCCGCGCGAGGCTGGGGTTCTGCACCGAGGAAGAGCTGCGGGCGGACCTGACGGACCCGACGGATGCGCGGCGGGCCGTTGCTGTCGCGCGCCCCGCCGACGCGGCACCGCCACGAGCACGCGGGATCCCCCTGACGGATCCGTCGTCGCGCGCAGCGGCGGCTCCTCGCCGCGGCTGCCGGCAGATGGGCCGCCTCGGCCACGGCCATCTCTGCGCACGGGCGGAGTCCATGGCGCGCCCGACGGCCCTCGCACGCGGCGCTCACGGAGGCCGTGCGGAATCGTCGCGCGGGGTCGTCGCCGACTCCTACTCTGCCTCGGTGGACTCCAGCGACATCGAGGCGCTTGCGCAGAGCCGCCAGCGACGACTCCGAGGCGCCCGGCGTCGAGCTCGCCGTGGTGGTGCTGCCGTTCGTGAGCTCCGGCACCGAACCCCGCGAATGACGCTCCAGAGCCCCCGACGATCTCAGTCGCCGTCATCGCTCCATCGCGCGCCACCGCGACGGCGCGCTCAATCCTCGACGGAGCCGGGGACGGGGAGCCGCACGCGGAACGTGGAGCCGACGTCGACCGCGCTCTCGACCTCGATGCGGCCGCCCATGCGGCGCACGAGGTTGCGGACGATCGAGAGCCCGAGCCCCGTGCCGCCCTCGTGGCGCGAGCGCCCTTTGTCGACGCGGTAGAAGCGCTCGAAGATGCGCTCGCGGTACTTCTCGGGGATGCCGACCCCGCGGTCGCGCACCTCGACGACGACATGGTGCTCGGCCGCGCGCGCCGCGACGACGACCTCGCCGCCCGCGTGCGAGTACTTGATCGCGTTCTCGATGAGGTTGAGCACGATGTGCTCGAAGGCCCGGCCGCTCAGCTCGAGCACCAGCGGCTCGTCCGCGAGCTCGAGCGACAAGCGCACGTCGCGCTCCTTCGCGAACGACTCGAGGCTCGCCGCGCACTCGCGGATCGCGCCGCGCACGTCGAGGGCGACGGGCTCGTCGTCGTCCCCCGGCGCCTCGGCCTGCGCGAGCAGGGTGATGTCCTCGGCGAGCCGCTGCAGGCGCTTGGCGTGGCGCAGGATCGCGTCGAGGAAGCGCTCGGCGTCCGTGGGGTTCTTGTACGCGCCGTCGCGCAGCGTCTCGGCGAACCCGCGGATCGCGGTCAGCGGCGTGCGCAGCTCGTGGCTCGCGTTGGTGACGAAGTCGCGGCGGATCCGGTCCGCCTCGCGCAGCCGCGTCACGTCGTGCAGCACGGTGACCACGCCCTCTCCGTCGGGCAGCGGCGAGACCTGCGCGTGGAAGGAATGGATCTTGTCGCCGATCACGCTCTCGAGCTCGACGTCGGTCGCCTGGTTGCGCTTGCGCGCGCGGCGGATCGCGCGCTTGAGCTCCTTGCTGCGGATGACGTTCTTGGCGCGCCGGCCGACCACGTCGCGCGCGATGAGCGCCTCGAGCGCGCGGTTCGTGAGCGTCACGCGGCCCGTCGCGTCGGTCACGTAGACCGCCTCGACCATCGAGTCGAGGATCGTGCGCAGGCGGGCCTCCTCCACCGTCACCGGCGTCTTGATCGCAGGCGGCGCGGGCGCGGCCGGCGCAGGCCCAGCGGCCGCGGCGTCGCGCTCGGTCCCGGGCGGGCTCATCGGATCACCGGCAGGACGGAGACCGCCTCGACCGTCCGGATCGCGTCGGGCGTGTGGCCGCCCGCCGGCCCGTGCACGAGCACCGCGACGCGATCGGCGTCCGCGCTCGGCACCGACACGGTCGTGCGGCCGTCGAGCACCGTCGCGCGCCAGCGCTCGACGCCCGCCCGCGCGACCGAGATCGTAGAGAGGCGCCCCGCCGGCAGCGTCAGCGCCATCCCACCGATCCGCACGCCCGGCGCGCTCGGCGCGCTCGCGTTGGCGCCCGGCTCGACGACGACGCCCGCGTGCAGCTCGTCCGTCGCGCCCGCGTAGATCACCGCGAGCCACGCGGTGCCGCCGAGCGCCTCGCCGGGCACGGGCACGAGGTCGGTCGCCGTCGGCGAGCCGAAGAGCAGCACGTCGTCGCCGACGCGCGCGCCCGGCACGCCGACGACCACGTCGAGCCCCGCGTCGAGCTCGACCGCGAAGAGCCCTCCGTCGCGGCCCGGGATCGCGAAGCTCGCGGCGCCGTCGACGATCGCGCCGAACGCGAACGCGGCGACCCGGCGATCCGCGAAGGCGCTCGTCGCGTCGACGACGGTCGCCCCGACGTGCTCGACGCCCTCCTCGACCTCGAGCGTGAAGGCGCACTCGTCGCCGGCGAGCGTGCAGTCGACCGGCGCGCCGACCGCGATCCCTTCCGCGAGCCCGAGCGGCGTGAAGCGGCTCGCCGCCCGCACCTCGACCACGCGGCGGAAGCCGTCGGGCGGGCGCGGCAGCGCGTTGATGCCCGAGACGGTGCCGGTGATCGTGCGCGTGCGCGGCGTCGCGCTCGCGAGCACCACGCCGTAGCGCCGGCTCCCGACGCCGAGCAGCGTGTGCGGGACGCGGCCCGCGGCCGCGAGCTCGATCGCGCTGCCCGGCGCGAGGTCGACCTCGACGCGCCCGCGCGCGTCGGTCACGCCCGCCGGCGCGCCGCCGATCGCGACCTCCGCGCCGGCGATCGGCGCCCCCGCCTCGTCGAGCGCGCAGAGCACCGCGCGGTCGGTCGCCGCGCCGCCGCTCGGCCCCGCGGGCGCGCCCTCGCACGAGCCCGGATCCGATCCGGGCGGCCCGCCATCACAGCCGGCGAAGGAGAAGAGCAGTGCGAAGCCGAGGATCGCGCCGGCGGTGCGGCGTCCGACGTGCATATCGGCCAACGATAGCGCAGCCGCCGCGGGAGTCCCGCGACCGCCGCCGGCGTGGTACTCCATCGCCATGCGTCGCCAGGGCACGCCGCCGGATCGCGCGCGCCGGATCGCGGCGCTCGCCGGCCTGCCCCTCGCCCTCGCGTGCGCGTGCCCGTCGCTCGGCGACGGCTCGAGCGAGCTCGCGACGAGCGCGCTGCGGCTCGACGTCGACGCGGTCGACGAGGGCGAGGGCGAGCTGGTCGTGACCGCGCGCGTGAGCACGCACCGCGCCCTCGTCCCTGGCACCGGCGCGGCGCCGGTCGGCGTCGCGCTCGACGACGGCGACCGGCTCGAGGTCACCCACGGCGGCGCGACGCAGGCGCTGCGCCCGGTCCTCGCGAGCCCGGGGGAGCACTCCGCGCGCGTGCCCGCGCGCCCGGGCGAGCCCGTGCGCGTCGCGCTGCGCCGCCGCGATCACGCCGCCGCGACCGAGAGCGTGGTCACGCTCCCCGAGCGGTTCACGCTGCTCGCGCCCGGGCCCGCGCGCCTCTCGCGCGGCGGCGACGCGCTCGAGGTGCGCTGGGCGCCGGCCGTCCCGATCGAGCTCGCCCTGCGCCCCGCGATCCCCGGCCCGAGCGGCGCGTGCTTCCGCGCGCTGACGCGCACGTTCCGGGACGGCACCGCGCGGATCGAGCCGGGCACGCTCCGCGGCGCACCCTACGTCGACGCGGGCCCCGCGCGCGGCTGCCTCGCCACCCTCTCGCTCACCCACACCGTCACCGGCACGCTCGATCCCGCCCTAGCGGGCGGCGCCATCCGCGCCCGCCAGCGCGCGTCGCGCAACTTGCCCACCGACCCCTGAGCCGCGCGCGGCGGGCGAGCTCGTAGTCGAGCCGGAGGCCTCGCGCGAAACCGGCGCGTCTGTCCGCCGATGCGGGGACGTGGAACGATGGCCGACGGGCGACGCGCGAATCCGGACTGGCGGCTCGGAACCGACTACGCTGACGGACGCGATGCGCCTGGATCGGATCGAGGTAGAGGGCTTCAAGTCGATCGGCTCGATGGGCCTCGAGCTGAGCGCGATCAATCTCCTCGTCGGCGCGAACGGCGCGGGCAAGAGCAACTTCGTCGGCGCGCTGTCGCTTCTCGGCGAGCTGGTCGAGGGGCGGCTCCAGCTAGCGGTCGCCCGCGCCGGGGGCGCGTCCTCGCTGCTGCACCACGGGCCCAAGCGAACGCCGGCGATGCGGATCGAGGTGCGCTCCGGCGCCAACCGATACATGGCGCGGCTCGCCTACGCGCCACAAGACAAGCTCTTCTTCGAGGACGAGCGGGCCTGGGGCCAGGGGGTTCGGTACTCGGCGCCCTTCGAGGTTCCGATGGGCAGCGGCCACGACGAGACGAGGCTTCAGGCGGAGGCCCGAGCCCACCCGGGCGGAGTGTGCGCGTGGGTTCTCGCGCGCGTCCGCCAGTGGCGGCTCTACCACTTCCACGACACCAGCCCGATGGCGCCGGTGAAGCAGAAGGGCCGCATCGACGACAACGCGCTCCTGCGGCCGGATGCCGGCAACCTCGCCGCGTTCCTCTACCGCCTCCGGGAGGCATCCGACGGCGCAGGCGCCTATCAGCGCGTCGTGGCGTCCATCCGCCAGGTGGCACCGTTCTTCGACGACTTCGTCTTGCGCCCAGATCCGGTGCGGCCCGACCTGATTCAGCTCGAGTGGACCGAGCGAGGCTCCGACGCCTACTTCAACGCACACTCGTTCTCGGACGGAACGCTGCGCTACGTGTGCCTCGCGACCCTCCTCCTGCAGCCTTCGCCGCCTTCGCTCGTGTTGATCGACGAGCCGGAGATCGGCCTGCACCCCTTCGCGATCACCCAGCTCGCCGCGATGCTCGAGTCGGCGGCGACCCGGACGCAGCTCTTGGTGGCGACGCAGTCGGTCACGCTGATGAACCAGTTCTCCCCGGACGTCGTGATCGTCGTCGATCGCCGTGACGGGCAGTCGACGTTCCAGCGGCTCCAGGCGGCCGAGATCGCGTCGTGGACCGATGAGTACTCGCTCGGCGAGCTGTGGGAGAAGAACGTCTTGGGCGGCCGACCGCAGCGAGGATGACGTGCGCAAGCTCTTCGTTCTCGTGGAAGGACAGACCGAGGAGGCCTTCGTGCGCGACGTGCTGGCGCCGCACCTCGAGGGACACGGGCTCGCTTCGATCGCGGTGCTCCTCAAGACCAAGCGGGTGAAGTCGGGCGGGCACTTCCGCGGCGGAGTCACGAGCACCGCACAGGTCCTCGGTGATCTGCGCCGCCTCCTCGGAGACTCGAGCGCCGTCGCCGTGACCACGCTCCTCGACTACTACGGGCTTCCCGACGACTTCCCAGGCATCGGGTCGCGCCCACCCGGCACGCCCCGCGAGCGCGTCGCGCACGTGGAGGCCGAGCTCGCGCGACGGATCGGTGACCGCCGCTTCATCCCACACCTCGTGCTCCACGAGTACGAAGCCTGGATCTACGCGGAGCCAGCGCGTGCGTGTTGGGTCTTCGACGACGCAGCCGTGGCGGCCCAGCTCGAAGCGATCGCGACGACCGCGGGCGGCCCCGAGCTCGTCGACGAGGGACCGGACACCGCGCCGTCGAAGCGTCTGGCGCGGACCTTCCCGCCGTACCGCAAACCCCTTCACGGTCCGATCGCCGTGGGCGCGATCGGTCTTCCCGCCATCCGGGCGCGCTGTCCCCACATGGCCGCGTGGCTCGAGCGCCTCGAGCACGCGTGAGCGCCCAATGGCCCTGCCCCGGAGTGCGCCCTCGCCGCTCAGCCGGCGAGCGGCTTGCCGAGGAAGCGCACGAGCAGGAAGAGCATCACCGCGCCGACGAGCAACGCGACCCACGGGCCGTAGAGGCCGAGCCCCATCGCGAGCTCGCCGGCCACGAGGCTCACCCCGCCGACCGCGAGCGCGTACGGCAGCTGCGTGCGCACGTGGTCCACGTGATCGCAGCTCGACGCCATCGAGCTCATGATCGTCGTGTCGCTGATCGGCGAGCAGTGATCGCCCCACACCGACCCGCTCAGGATCGACGCCACCGAGCCGAGCACGATCGTCGGCTCGTCCGGCGCGAGCGCGTGCGCGAGCGGCACCACGAGCGGGAACAGGATCCCCATCGTCCCCCACGACGTCCCCGTCGCGAAGCTCACCACCGCCGCGACCACGAACACCGCACCCGAGAGCGCGGCCGGCGGCAGGTGCTCGCCGATCGCCGAGATGATGAAGCGCGCGGTGTGGAGGTGCGCGCACACCTCGCCGAGCGACCACGCGAGCACGAGGATCATCACCGCGAGCGCGATCGAGCGCACGCCGTGCACCCACGACTCCATCGCGTCTCGCAGGCGCAGCGTGCGCGTCGCGAGCGCGGTCACGATCGCCGCGAGCCCGCCCAGGAGCGCCGCCCACAGGAGCGCGTTCAGCGAGCTCGCCTTGCCGAACACGTTGCGCAGGCTCGGCTCGAGCTGCGCGAGCGCGCGCTCCGCCGCGGCGAGCGCGCTCGCGTCGCCGCCCTCGCGCGCCGCCTCGAGCGCCTCCTCTGCGCTCGCGCGCGCCGCGTCGAGCGCCTCGCTGCCCGTCACGTACATCCCGATCACCGCCGTGACGATCACCACCGCGATCGGGATCACGGCGTGCGCCCACCGCGGCGGCCTGCCCTCGGGCGGCGTCAGCTCGTGCGCGTCGAAGTCGCTCGCTGGCTTGCTCCCCGGCCTCACCAGCCCCTCGCCGCGGAGCGCGCGCTGCTCCGCCGCGTGCATCGGCCCGAAGTCGCGCCGCATCAGGATCACGTAGAGCCCGAACACGAGCATCAGGATCGGATAGAAGCGGTAGGGGATCGTCTCGAGGAAGACGAGGTAAGGATCGCCCGCGAGGCCGACCGCCGCGTACTGGTCCGCGATGTAGCCGACCTCGACGCCGACCCAGCTCGAGACGAGCGCGAAGCTCGACACCGGCGCGCTCGTCGCGTCGACGAGGAACGAGAGCTTCTCGCGCGAGATCTTCAGCCGGTCCGTGATCGGCCGCATCGTGGTGCCGACGAGCAAGGCGTTGGAGTAGTCGTCGAAGAAGATCGCGAGCCCCATGAGCCAGGTCGCGAGCGCGCCGCGAAGCCGGTCCTTCGCGAGCTTGGTGACGACCTCGGCCATCCCGAGCGCGCCGCCCGACTTGGCGATGACGCCGATCATCCCGCCGAGCAGCAGGCTGAAGATCGCGATCGACGCGTGGTCGCGGTCCGCGAGCGCGCCGACCGCGTACGTGTCGGCCGCACGCAAGAGCCCGGCGAGCGGATCGAAGCCGTGCGTGAAGGTCGCGCCGAGCCACACGCCCGCGACCAGCGCGACGATCACCTCGCGCACCACGATCGCGAGCACGATCGCGAACAGCGGCGGCAGGATGGAGAGCCACGCCGCGATCACGTCGAGCGAGCCGCGCGCCTCCGCCTGCCCGACGACGCGCACCACGATCGCGCCGCTCGACGCGGGCGCGCGCACGCCCGAGAGGCTCAGCTCCTCCGTCAGGGCGTGCTCCTGATCGTAGAGCGTCGCGCCGCCCGGCCCCTCGACGAGCACGCGCCCGCGCTCGGGCCAGCCCGACCCGCGCAGCTTCACCCCGACGGTGAACGACAGCTCGCGCAGCGCCACGCGCGGCAGCTCGAGCTCGAGCGAGCGCTCGGCGCCCGGCTGCGCGACGACCCGCCGCTCGCCGAGCGCGAACGCGGCGAGCCCGGCGAGGACGAACAGCGACAGCACGATCGCGCGCGCGCGCTTCACGGGGCGACCGTACTACGCCCGCCGCGCCGTAGGCGCACTCTCCTCGCCTCTGGGTCTCCTCGCCTCCCGTTTCTTCACGGGAGACGAAGAGCGAAGGGGAGACGAGGAGGGTTGGAAGGGTCGAACGACCCCTGCCACCGGCTCACCCCCTGATGCTCACGTGCAGGTGGTGGTGGTGGAAGCGGAACCAGCCGCGGCCCATGTCGGTCGTCTCGTACGTCACGCTGTGGCGCGTGCACGCGGTGCCGGTGATCCAGCCGCCGGCGCAGAGCTGCGACATCGCGGACTCGACGAGCGGGCCGACGCGCCCGTCGACGCCGATCACGCGCAGGTTCGGAGTCGCGTGGAGGTGGCCGAGGAAGAGCGCGGTGCGCCACGGGTCGAGGTAGTTCGGCTCGCCGACGCAGTGGTACTGGTCACGCCCGCCGCTCGTGTGCGGGCAGACCGAGCGCAGGCGGTTGTCGCTCGTGCCGGTCTGGTAGTAGGCGATGTCCATGTCGTGGCCGTTCACGTGCGTGCCCGCCGGGTGCCCGGGCGAGCCCTCGCGCGTCCCCGGGATCGCGCCGTTCTGCTCGCTCATGTCGCCGAGGCCGAGGTCGCCCCCGTTGCCCGCCCAGCCGGTCGACTGGCACGCGACCATCGCGGTCGCGTAGCGGACGAGCATCATCACGTCGCGGCGGACCCACGAGCGGTACTGGTCGGCCTCGGTCTCCCCGTTCAGCGGATAGTCCCAGTAGCCGCTCGCGCGCCGCGGATCGAAGTAGACCAGCCGCGCGCAGTCGCTCGTGCAGCGCCAGTCCGGCACGCCGCGCGAGCCGACGCGGCAGTCCGCCGGCGCGGGGCCGGTCGGGGGCGTGCCGATGTCGATCACGCACTCGCCGCTCGCGCTGCACATCGTCCCGGACGGGCACGAGGTCGCCGTGCACGGCGGGGTGCGGCAGGCGTTGTCGACGCAGACGAGCCCCGCGCCGCAGTCGGTGTCCATCGTGCACTCGCGCACGCACGCGGTGCGCTCGGCGTTCGGCACGAAGCCCTCGTTGCACACGCAGCTCATCCCGTCGCTCGAGCGGCTCGCGTTCGGCGGGCAGCCGTCGCCGCCGCCGCCGTCCGAGCAGATCGCGGCGCAAGACGTGTTGCAGCTCGTCGAGTCGTTCGGCACGCAGGAGCCGTCCGAGTCGCAGGTGCCCGCGCACGAGCCGGCCGCGCAGTCCGGCCAGCAGAGCCCGCCGGTCACGCCCTCGAGCCCCCAGCAGCGCGAGCCCGCCGGGCACTCCGCCGCGGAGCCCGCCGCGGAGCACGTGCCGGTCGCGCGCGTCATGCAGACGCCCTGCACGCAGACGCCAGGGTTGGCCGCGGTGCCCTCGCACTCCGCGTCGCAGTCGCACGCGGCGCCGGGGCGGCTGCCGCCCGCGGGCGGGGTGCCGCCGTCGGTGCCGGGCGGCGGGCCGCCGCCGTCCGTCTCGGGCAGCGGGCCACCCCCTCCGTCCATGAGCTCGAGGACGCCGCCGTCCGTGCCCGGAGGCGGGGTCATGCCGGCCCCATCACAGCCGGCGAGGATCAGGAGCACACAGAGCGAGAGTCGTACGCGCGTCATCATTCCCTCACGAGGGTCTCGAGCGAACGGGACCACCGAGCCGGCGCCCCCGCGCGGCCCGTACTGCAATCCCACGGCCGCCCGTCTAGCGCGCGGCGACCGCTCGGTCCAGGACCCGAGCGGCCAGTCGATCGGCCACTCGGCTAGCCGGCTACTCGCGCCGAGTGGCGGCCCGAGCAGCCCCCGGATCTCGCGGTTCGGAGGCCCTCCGGGCGCTGGCACGGGCCATGAAGCTAGGGCGAGCCGGAGGTTCTTCGATGGGAACGAATACCAAGCGGTGGCTCGGCCTGATGGCCGCGATCCTGATGCTCGGCGGCTGCGCGATGGAGGGCGGCGCCGACGACAAGGGCGACGAGGACGAGGCAGGCAAGGAAGATCGCTGGAACGCGATCAACAACCCGGCCCGCTTCGAGGGCGAGTTCAACTACCACCTCGCCGACCTGCCGCGCAGCGGCACCGCCGAGCGCGAGGCGTGGCCGTCGACCTACTGGGCGACCTACGAGGACTCGATCTCGGTCGAGTGGCAGCGCACCGGCGACCGCATGAGCGACCTGTCGCCCGCCGCCAAGTACGACATGGCCTTCAACGGCTGGCGGCCGAGCGCCGAGTGGCTCGCCCTGCGCCCGTTCCGCCGCAACTCGCCCGTGCCGGGCACGGACTGGGATCCGGCGTACTACGACGGCCTCGGCCCGCTCGCGCGCCACGTCTCGCAGAACATGGGCAACCGCCGCGACCGCGAGGCGGCCGTCGCGAACAACGGCCGCCCCTCGGGTGAGTGGCCGGTCGAGACGTGGTGGGGCCTCTGCCACGCGTGGGCGCCGGCCGCGATCCTCGAGGATCGTCCGCTCCGCGCCGTGACGCACAACGGCGTCCGCTTCGAGGTCGGCGACCTCGAGGCGCTCATCATCGCGACGTACAACCAGGTGAGCGCGGAGATGATCGGCGGTCGCTGCAACTCCGGCTCGGGCGACAACCAGGTCGAGCGCGACGAGCACGGCCGCGCGATCGACGTGAACTGCCGCGACAGCAACCCCGGCGCGATGCACGTCATCTTGACGAACTACCTCGGCCTGCGCAGCCGCGGCTTCCTGTTCGATCGCACCTACGACTACGAGGTCTGGAACCAGCCCGTCTCCGGCTACGAGATCACCCGCCAGGAGGAGATCACGGTCGAGCAGGCCAACCAGCTCCTCGGGCTGACCGGCGAGACGTACACCTACAACCGCGACGCCGCGAAGCTCTACCGCGTGCACGCGACGGTGAGCTGGCTGACCGAGTCGCACGCGTCGCGCACCCCCTCCGACGCGAGCCGCTACACGCGCCAGGATCACTACACGTACATCCTCGAGGTCGACGCGAACGATCGCGTCATCGGCGGTGAGTGGTTCGGCAACAGCCGCCGCCAGCACCCCGACTTCCTCTGGAACCCGCGCCGCGTGACGCGCAGCCCGATCCCGAACCTCAACATCTCGGACGTCCGCATGCTCATCGCGATGAGCCGCGCGGAGCCCACGACCCCCGGCGGCGGCTCGTCGCTCACCGCCTCGGGCACCGGCAACGTCGCCATCCCGGACAACAACCCGACCGGCATCGCGAGCCCCGCGAACGTCTCGGGCACCGGCGTGGTCGCGACCGTGCGCGTCACCGTCGACCTCACGCACACGTACATCGGCGACCTGCTCGTCGAGCTCGAGCACGACGGCGTGCGCCGCACCCTGCACAACCGCGAGGGGGGCAGCGCGGACGACATCCGCCGCACCTTCAACGTGGTGGGCTTCGAGGGCGCCGCCGCCGGTGGCACCTGGACGCTCCACGTGTCGGACCGCGCGAGCCGTGACGTCGGCACCCTCAACTCGTGGAGCATCGAGATCGGCGCGGCCGGCGGCACGCCGACCCCGCCCCCGGCCGACACGACCCGCCGCTTCGACGGCCAGGGCGGCGTCGCCATCCCGGACAACACCCCCGCCGGCATCAGCAGCACCGCGACCGTCGCGGGCGTCACCGCCGGCACCGTCTCGATCGACGTCGGCATCACCCACACCTGGGTGGGCGACCTCCTCGTGACCGTCGAGCACAACGGCCGCACGTGGACGCTGCACGACCGCGCCGGCGGCAACCAGCGCAACCTGGTGCGCACGTTCACGCTCGACGCGACGGGCAACGCCTTCACCGGCGACCCGAGCGGCACCTGGACGCTGCGCGTCGCGGACACCGCGCGCGCCGACGTCGGCACGCTCGACCGCTGGTCCGTCGTCGTCCGCTGAGCGGACGCCCCCACACGAAGCATCTCCGATCGAACGAGGGCCGCGGCCACGCCGCGGCCCTCTTCGTCTTCGAAGTGCTAGACTTCGATCGCGATGACGGACCTCTCGGTCGAGATCCTGAAGCAGATCCCCGACGAGCTGAAGCAGACCCACGCGCGGCTGGAGCAGACCAACGCGCGGCTGGACCAGACCAACGACCGGCTCGGCCGGCTCGAGCAGCGGCAGACGGCCACCGAGCTCCGCCTCTCGACCGAGCTCGTCGCGGTGGTCTCCGCGGTCCACGAGCTGCGCGACGTCATCCTCGAGGACCGGAAGCTGCGCGCGACGGTCGACGACCACGAGCACCGCATCCGCGCGCTCGAGCGCCACACCGGCTGACGCGCCTCACTCCATGGGCTCCCAGCCGAGCTCGGGGCCGCCGAAGCGCAGGTCGAGCGTGCGCTCGAGGCGCACGAGGTCCGTGGCGTCGCAGCCGCAGCGCGTCATCCCACGCAAGATCCCTTGCCGGCTCGCGCGCGCGCGCTCGGCGGCCGGCAGCGCCTCGGCGGCCTCGAACGCCGCGAGCGCCTCGTCGCAGAGGGCGAGCAGCGCGCGCACCTCCGCGCGCCAGGGCTCGATCGAGCCCGCGCCGCGCAGCCGCCGCGCGAGCGCCTCGACCTCGGGCGGCGCCGCCGGCGAGGGCGGGTGCACCTGGCCACGCACCACGCGGCGCAGCTCGATCCCGGGCGCGACGACCCCGGCGAGCCACCGGCGCAGCTCGCGATCCGCGACCGCCTCGGGCGCCATCACGTACACCGCCACGGTGCGCACGAGGTCGGCGCCGCCCGCCGCGCCGAGCAGCGTCTCCTCGTCGACGCCGGCGAGCACCGGCCCCGGCTCGTCGATCGGCTCGCCGGTCGGCCGCACCGGCACGGCGACGTTCGCCGCGATCGTCGCGTCGAGATCGACCCCGCGCGGCGTGCGCTCGAGCCGCTGCGCCATCGCGGACAGGCGCGCCGCGCACGGGCCCGCGTGCGCCGCGGCCGGCGCGTGCGTCGACGGAGCGGGCGGCGCGCCGAGCACGCGGACCACGTGGGCCGACTCGCGATCGACGACGCGCCCGACCGCGGTGCGCCGCGCGAGCTCCGACGTGCTGCGCATCTCCACGATCGCCGCGTCGGCCACGCGCATCCGGAACGACTGCGCGAGCGTCGCCTCGACGTCGATCGCCACCCCCGCGAGCTCGACGCGCGCGCCGCGGCTCTGGCCCGTCACCTCGACGTGCGCGACCCCGTCGACGACCGCCCCGAGCCGCGCGACGCGCTCGATCGTGATCGTCGCCTCCCCCGCCGCTCGCGTGACCGGCGGGAGCGGCCACGTCTGCCCCGGCGCGACCGGGTGCTCCGGCAGGACGAGCTCCTCCGCGAGCGCGCGGGCGAGCGCGTGCGCCGCGTCGTCCCCCTCGACCACGGGCGCCGCGCTCATGCGGCGGCGCGCGTCGAGCGTGAAGCGCGCGCGCGCCTCGCCCGGCGCCTGCGCGAGGCTCCCGCCCTCGCCCGCGACGTGGACGGGCGACCACTCGACGCTCACGTCGAAGCCCGCGCCCGCGCGCTGCACCGCGACCGTCGACGCGGCGCTGATCGTGCGGCCCGGCCGCCCCGACGGCTGGAGCACGAGCACGGTGTGGTAGCGCGTCGCCGACAGGCTCGCCGCGTCGTAGCGCGGCTGGATCGCCGCGCCGCTGCCGCTCCCACCGCACGCGCTCAGCCACAGCGCCAGCGCGCTCACCCACCGCCGCCCAGCTCGCCCTCGAGTCGCCATCGACGGCAGCCTACTCCAGAGGTCGATGCCCGCACGAACCCCCATCGCTCTCGCATCGCTCTCGCCTTGCTCGCAGGCTGCTCTGCATCGACGCACGTCGACTGCGACGGGGGCAGGCCGGCCCCCAGGACGCGAGCGCTTCACTTGCTCGCGCGTGAGGTTCCGCAACACGTTCGCCTCGTCCGGCCTCTCGGTCGACTGGGCGCCCGGCGACCTGGACGAGCAGTACATCGAGGGCGGTCGGCAGCCCGTGGCGCACGCCGGCGCAACGACGACGCCCGCGTCCTCGGCGCCGGCGAGCCGCGCGCGCACGATCCAAGCATCCGCACACGCTTCCGAACCGGCGGGCGAAGGCGATCGATGCGCTGGTGTGTACGGCGGGCAGGGTCTCTGGCGCTCGGGCGGCCGCGCGATGAAGTCCAGCGGATCGAGCGAGGCGGCGTGAGCGCGGACGCGCGGACCCGAGGACGTCTTCGGACGTTGCACGACGCCTCGTCGACGGGAAGCTCCGCCCGCGCCGCGCGTAGTACTGCCATGCGTCGATGGAGCGCCTTCGCGCTGCTCTTCGTCAGCGCCTGCGGGACGCCGGCGACGGCTGCCCCCAAGCTCGAGGCGCTCGCGCGGCTGTCGCGCTGCGCGGGACCGGAGGGGCTCGACGACTGCTCCCTCGAGCGCTTCGAAGAGACGTTCGCGGACCGGCTCCCGAGGCTGAGGGCGCATCGGGACGCGGTGGTCGAGCGATGGCGCGCGTCGCTCGAGGCCGGGAGCCACGCCGCCGCGTACGGGCTCGCCTGGGCGGACGACCGCGCGTCGCTGCCGGCGCTCCGGCGCGGCTTGCTCGAGGAGCGGTACTTCTACGGCTGGGAGTCGAGCGACGCCTTCACGATCGAGGCGCGGATGCGAGACGAGCAGTACCCGCGCCACCTCGCGCGCGTCCGCGCGATCGAGCACCTGAGCCGAGCGGACCTCGCCACCGCCGTCGGGCTCACGCCGGACGAGCGCGCGGCGCTGGTCCGCGACGCCTACGCCGAGGGCGAAGCGGGCGGGCCTCACGACGCCGCGCGATGGCTCCTCGCGCGGCTCGCGCCGGACGCGCTCGTCGCCGCCCCGCCGCGTCGGACCGATGTCGCGCCGCTCGCGATCCCGCCCGCGCTCGACGGCTGGGTGCTCGTCTCGCACGACTCCTTCGGGCACCACGACGTCTTCCCGATCGCCCGCGCGCACGCCGGCTCGCTCACGTCCTCCGATCCCATCGACGGCTGCGAGGTCCTGCCGGGCCGCGAGGTCACGCTCGACGGACGGTCGGTGACGCTCCCGACCGAGCTCCTCGACGACGAGGTCAACCGCTGCCTCGCGGAGCCGGAGGGGCTCGCGCGCGGGAGCTCGGTCACCGCGCTCGACCTCGATCTTCGAGGGCAACCGGTCGAGCTCGACCCCGCACAGCGCGCCCGCGCCGAGGCCCGGGCCTTGGAGGCGCTCGCCCGGAGCACCGGGGCCGACCCCGCGGACTTCGCCGGCACGGTCGACGAGGTCGTCGCGGTCGGGGACGGGACGCACACCCGCGTCGTGGTCCGCGCGCACGCCACGCCGCGACCGCGAACGATGGACGATCGCACGATCCCTTGCGCCTCCGCGCTCTGCGCGGTCGCGCGACAGGGCGACGGCCCCGCCGCGTCGGTGGTCGCCGTGTTGGCCCTCGGCGACGGCCACACGCTCGATCTCGCGCTCGTCGTCCCGTCCTCCCCGGGCGGCTGCGGCGAGGCCGAGCACGACGAGGTGTCGTTCATCGGCGCGGTGCTCCTCGAGGGCGCCCCGCCGACCTTCGCGATCGAGCGCCGCTACTGCGACGGGTGGGAGGTCGAGCTCCACGCCGAGGGCGCGAGCCATCTCGTCGGGAACCGCGGCGGGAGCGCGATCTGAGCTTCGAGGCGGCGAACCGCGTTCGCCGCGCCGCAGATCGCGCTGCGCTGGATGAAGGTCACCGCGCCACGAGGGCGTCCTCGACGCTTCGCAAGCCAAGCTGACGCTTCGCGCGCCAGCGCAGCGAGCGCGTCGCGCGCCGACACGCCGCGAGCACGTCCGCGCACAGCGCCGGCGCGTAGGCCGAGCGCCCGCGGCCCGATGTCGCCCTGCGCTCGGGGAGGCCCCTTCAGCGGCCCGCGCCCGCGATCCCATACCGGGCGAGGCCCGGCAGGATCGTGGTCTCGACGACGGCGTCAGCAACGCGGGCCACGTCCCCGGCGCCGAGGATCCCGTAGCAACGCAAGTCGCGTGGCTCCCCTCCTCCGGGGGTCGGCTCCGCGGCCCGCGCAGCCTCGATCATCGCGGGGATCGACGGCGCGAGCCACGACACGTCCCCGCGCGCGGCCTCGATCGCGAGGTGGGCCCAGCCGAGGCGGCTGTGGCGAACCTCGTCCCGCAGGATCGCGTCGAGCCCCTCCGAGACCTCCGGCGTGGTCGCGTGCGGGCGCATCTCGATGAGCAGCGCGGTGCTGAGCGACTCGGTGACACACCCGAGCGCCACGCTCGCGTAGAGGGCGCGGCGCGCCGCGGATGCATCGCGCGGACCCAGCACCACGCCGCGGTCCGGCGAGAGCGGCGGCAGACCCGGCGCGAGCGCGTCGACGATCCGGCGGCAGTGCGCGGCGTGCCGGACCTCGTCGTCCGCGCAGCGCCGCGCGAGGGCCGCGAGCTCCGGCGAGGCCTCCGCTGCCTCGAGATCGGCGGCGAGGCGCGCGAAGACGGCGCTCACCTCGTGCTCGGTGCGCTCGCGGATGCGCCAGATCGCGGCGGCGATCGCCTCGTCGGTCAGCAGCTCGTCCCCCAGCAACACACCATGCCGGGCCGCGTCGCGCGCGTCCCGTCGGGCTGCGCCTCGCAGCACAGTTCGTTCGGGCACAGGCCACAGTCCGTGCCTTCGCCCGCGTCGACGTCGCTGGCCGCGTCGGTCGCGGCCACCACCGCATCCGTCGGCTCCTCGCCGGCGTCGCTCGCGAGGGTCGAGTCCACGCAGCCGAGCCCGAGCATCGCGCCCCCGACCACCAGCACCTGAAAGAGCTTCGAAGTGTCCATGCCTCACAGGATGCGCGCCCCGCGGGCCCTCAGGCAGTGCGCCCTTCGCAATGCGAGCCATTGGCGGAGGCTATGAAGCCGGGAGGTATGGGGCGGGTCGAACCGCTCGCGGACCCCGGTCGGCAGGGCGTCGGGCGCGCGCCGATACCTCCGCTCGGTCCCGGCAGCTCGAGGTCTGTCGATGAACCTCCCGTCGCCCCGCGGCCGATGCGGGCCGTCCGCGGCGTTGCTCACCTCGACCCCGGCGCTCGGTCCGATTCGATTCGATTCGATTCAGCGACAGGCCTTCACTTCACTCGCAGGCGCCGGGGCCGTCCACCAACGGGCCGCCCGCGCCGCAGCGGTAGCGGCACGTCGTCCCGCTCTCGCAGGCGACCGTGCACGCGCCGAGGCAGGTGATCTCGCACATGGCGCGGTCGCGACAGTTCATCGCGGAGCGCGCGCCGATCTCGACGACGCAGGTGCTCGCGGTGCAACGAACGTTGCTGTCGTCGCCCGCGTAGAGCGTGCAGTCGGTGTCCTCGACGCACTCGAGGTTGCAGGCGTTCCCGCAGGCCGCGGCGCAGGTGGAGTCCTCGCGGCAGTGGAAGCGACAGCCGTCGCCGCACCGGAGCGCGCACTCGGAGCGCGAGGCGCAGGTGCAGTCGTCCGGGTTGGTGCACGTGCACGCCGGGCCGGGGCACGGCGGCAGGTCGGGCAGGACCGGCCCGGCGCTGCAGCCGGCGACGAGCGCCGCGCCGAGCGCGACGAGCAAGACGAGGAGGGAGGACGCGGAGGGGGCGTTCATGGCCCATGAGTCACCAATGGGCGGCGCCGTGATCAGAAAAAACGGGAGGGGTCAGCACGCGTCCGCCGCGACACAGACGAGATCGAGGGGGCGGCCCGGGTAACCGCAGCACGCCGACGCGCAGGCGTCGCACGCCTCGACGGGGACGAAGGCGCGGCAGCGCCCGTCCACGCAGACCTGATCGGACCCGCACGGGCGGCCGCACTCCCCGCAGTGGAGCGGGTGGCGCGAGACGTCGACGCAGCCATCTTCGCACTCGAGGCGTCCCGCCGCGCACGTCGCGACGCACGCGCCGTCCTCGCAGCGCGCCGGGCAGTCGATCCGGTCGGCGCCGCAGCGATCGCCGTCCGCGTCCACGTCGACGCACCGCTCGCCGATCCGCACGAGGCGCTCGCGACACACGCACGCGCCGGCGACGCAGTACTCGTCGTCCTCGCACCGGCGCGCGTCGTCGCCGCACCGGCGCGGATCGCGCGCCCGCAGATCGGCGCCGGCGTCGCGCGGCGCGCAGGCGTCGCACCCGCCGAACAGGTCGACGCGCTGCTCGCCGCAGCCCGCGAACAGCACGAGCGCCGCCGCGATCGTCGCGCGCCTCACGGCGCCTCGGCCGCCGCGCGCGCCTGCGGCGAGCCCGGGAAGCGCGCCCGCAGGCGCGCGAGCGCGGCCTCCGCCGCCCGCGGCTCGCCGAGCGCGCGCGCCGCCTCGGCCTCGATCCACAGGGCCTCCGCCGCGAGCCGGCCGTCGGGGAAGCGGCGCTGGTGGGCGCGCGTCGCCTCGCGCGCGCCGGCGGCGTCTCCGCCGCGGAGCGTGAGCCGCGCGAGCCGGATCCACGCGGCCTCGGCGAGCGCGCCGGAGCCCGCGCCGACGGACTCGAACAGCGCGCGCGCCTCCGCGCGCTCGCCGGATCGCCACCGCGCCTCGGCGCGCGCGAGGCGCGCGTGCGGGTCCTCGTCCTCGTCAGCGTGCGGCGCGTCGCGCGCGGCGCGCTTCGACGCGCGCGGACGGCCGTCACTGAGCGCGGGCTCCGGCGCGTCGAGCGCGCGCGGCGCCGGCTCGCCCGATCCCTCTGCTCCCTCTGCTCCCTCTGCGCGCGCGCTCGTGGGCGCGTCGGCGGCGGCCAGCGGGCCGCCCCGGATCCACCGCTCGCCGGTGCGCAGGTGCAGCTCGCGCTCCTCGGGCGCGCGCACCACGACGTGCCCGTGCGCGACGCGCACCTCGACGTCGGTCGACGAGCGGCGCACCTCGAAGCGCGTCCCGCGCACCTCGACGGTGACCTCGCCGGCGCGCACGCGCAGGGTCCCGCCCCCGAGGTCGCGCGCGTGCACGTCCACGGTGCCCTCGCCGAGGACGAGCTCCGTGGTGCAGCCGTCCGCCGCGCCGAGCGCGAGCGGCGCGTCTGCCGACGCCTCGCCGCGAGGGCCGAGCGCGACGCGATCCTCCACGACGCGCGCGGCCGGCCACGCGGCGCACGCGGGGAGCGATCCCGGCGCGCGCGGCGGCGCGCTCGGCGGCTCCCCGCGACCGAAGAGCCCCCACGCGACCGCCGCCGCGGCGCGACACCGAAACGCCACGCCGAGCGCGAGGGGCGCGCAGGCGCCGCGCGGAACGCCGCCACCGCCTCGGCCTCGACGCGCGCCAAGATCCGCGCCCGCGCGGCGTCGTCGAGGCGCGGCGCGCCGAGGGTGGCCAGCTCGTGGAGCCGGTCGCGCAGATCGTCCTCGTCCGCGGCCGCGGCGACGAGCGCCGGGCCCTCGGCCTCGACGCGCGCGAGCGCGCGGGAGCGCGCCTCCGCGCTCAGGCGCGGCGCCGCGTCGTCGGCGAGCGCGGCGAGGCGCCGCCGGAGCGCGTCGTCGTCGCTCACCGGTCCTCCAACAGCGCCCGGACGCGCGGGCTCGCCATGAGCTCGTGGCGCGCGGCGTGGATGCGCGAGCGGACCGTGTGGACGGGGGCCTCCGTCAGCTCGGCGATCTCCTCGGGGCTCATCCCGTCGAGCGCCCAGAGCGTGAAGGCGACCCGCTTCTTGGGCGTGAGCCGGTCGAGCGCGGCGTGCAGCAACCGGAAGCGCTCCTGCGCGGCGACCCTCGCCTCGGGTCCCACCTCGGGGGACGCGGCGTCCTCGTCCGACAGGGGCGCGCGCCGCGCGTCGAACGCGCTCGGGCGCAGCGCGCGCCGCGCCACGCGGACCGTGATGCCGCCGACGAACGTCGAGAACCGGCTCTCCTCGCGGAACGCGGGGAGCGCGCGGCACAGCTCCAGGAACACGCTCTGGACGAGGTCCTCGAAGTCGCGGCGCGGGCCCAGGATGCGGCCGAGCAGCCGCTCGACGCGCGGGAGCTCGCGCTCGGCCAACGCGCGCAGCGCGGGCCCGTCGCCGGCCTTCGCGCGGCGCACGAGGTCGGCCTCCGAGCCAGCGAGCGCGAGCGACACCGGGGCGGGCACGCTCATGAGTCGCCCGACGCGCCCGCCGCGATCAGAGAAAACGCCCCGGTCACTCGAAGCACCACGCGAGCCCGAGCCGCCCCCCGACCCGCACCGGCCCCTCGGCGAGGACGCGCGCGCCGTCGGCGACGAGGGTGACCGGCGCCGGCAGCACGTCCGCCCCGAGCTCGAGCGTGAGCTCGAGCCCCGCCACCAGCGGCTGGCGCCCCTCGAGCGAGACCCCGAGGTGCCAGCCCGCGCGCGCGTGCTCCCCACCCTGCGTTCCGTCGGCGCGCGAGGCGCTCGCGACGACCGCCGCCGCCCCCGCGCGCGCGTGGCCGAGGAGGCGCGTGCGCGCCGGCCCGAGCTCGCCGCCGACGCTGATCCGTGCGCCCACCTCGTAGCGCGCGTAGCGCACGTCGAGGCCCTCCGACGTCGCCGCGTATGCGCCGAGCCCCGACGCGTAGAGCGCGCCGCCGACGACCCACCCCTCGCCGTCGGGACGGCCCACGAGCTCGACGAAGAGCGCCGGCTGCGCGAGCCACGGCCCGCCCGCGCTCGCCGCTCCCCACACCTCCGCGCCCACGCCCACCGTGACCGCGAGCGCCGCGGGCGCGCTCCGGGCCTCGCGGGTCGTCGGCGCCGGCGCCGGCTGCGCCGGTGGCTCGGGCGCCGGATCGGGCGCCGGATCCGGCGCGGGCGGCGCTGGCTCGACCGTCGCGCCGACGCTCCGCGGATCGGCGCCCGTCCGCGCGACCTCGAGGAGCTCGGCGGCCACCACCGCGAGCGCGTAGCCGTCCTCTTGCGCCTCGAAGCGCCGCTCGAGCGTGACGCCGGTGCGCCGCGACCAGACCCGCACGAGCGGCGCGTCGGCGTCGACGGTGTCGATGGTGACGAGCCAATCGACGTCCGCCGGGATCGTCGGGGGCGCCTCGTCGAACCGACGCGCCGCGTCGAGCGCGACGAACGTCGCGAAGGCGCCGGCTGCCTCCGCCGCGCGCGCGCCGCGCGTGACCAGCGCCACCGCGTCGCTCGTCTGCGCGCGCGCGATCCCGCCGCCGAGCAGCACCACCGCGAGAGCACCGATCCACTTGGAGCGCCGAGAAGCCTCGGAGCGCAACGGGCTTCTGGCGTGGTCCGACGCGACGAGGAGCGGCGGGCCGCGCCGGGAACCCCTTCCGCCCGCGGATGCCGGCGGTCTCAAAGGAATCGGTACTCTCCTGCCCAGCGCGCCACGCGCTCGAACCGTAACGCGGCGACGACGCCACGGCAGCCTCGTCGGCGCGCGCCGTGACGCCGGTCAGATGCCGTGTGGCTCGGCGCGCAGCGGCGAGAGGATGACGAGCGCCCCGTTCGTGCACCACGCGCTGAGGTAGTGGTAGGCGCCGTCCTCCGTGTCCGCCCGGACCCGGCCTTCGCACAAGCTCGCGCCGGTGCAGGGGTCGCCGGCGAAGCCCGCGGCGAGCGCGGCGTCGCACCCGCCCGGCGCGTCGAGCGACCAGGACGCCGACGACGCGGGGTCGCGCGGCGCGCTCGCGCCCGGGCACAGGTGCATCCGAACCGAGCTGACCTCGATCTCCCCGGTGTCCGGCGAGACGAAGTGGCTGCAGTTCACCTCGGCGCGGAGGCAGTCGTCCTCGACCATCCGCGCGGGCTCGGGCGCGACGCACGCGTCCTCGAGGACCATGGTCTCGGTGTGGCGCGTGAGGCGGCCGCTCACGCAGAGCGCCAGCTCGTAGACGTAGCTGGTGGGCAGCGGCTCGCCGCAGCCGCCGACCCCTTCGCCGAAGTCGCACGGCTCGTTCGTGCGCCCGTACCGCAGCGCGGCCGTGCAGTCCGTCCACGGCCCGCCGCGCGCCGACTCGTCCGTCTCGAGCGCGTCGTGCGTGGCGGGCTCGAGGCATCCGTCGACGCCGAGGAGCGCGAGCGCGAAGAGGAGGGTGTGCTTCATCATGTTCGTGACCAGGCCTTTCGCATGCCGGGGCGCCGTTCGCCGCGGTCGACGGGCAGGGCCGGCCCAGCGCTCGAGCGGCTCAAGTCTCTTCATTCGAGCCGGTTGCGGGCGCCCGTGGCCCCATTCCGAGATGACCCACTCGGCGAGCCGCGAACGATCCGCACCGTCCGCGCATCGAGTGGGGCGTGAGACCGGCGGGCGCGATGGCGAGCCGGTTCGGGGCGCTGGAGGCCCCGACCTCGTGATGAGCACGCGCATCTCCCGGATCCCTGCCGCGCCGCCGCAGGTCGAGCCGCTGCGGGCGGAGCCGATCACGGACGCGGAGCTCGTGCGCCGCGCGCTCGAAGGCGACCGCTGGGCCGAGGGCGCGATCTACCGCCGCTACGCGCCGCTCGTCGCGAACCTCGCGGGGCGTCTGCTCGCGCGGCACGCCGACGCGATGGACGTGCTGCAGGACGTGTTCGTCGGAGCGCTCGGCGAGCTCGGCGCGCTGCGCGATCCGAACGCGCTCCGGCCCTGGCTGCTGCGTCGCACCGTGCGGCAGGTCCACCGCGTGTTCCGGCGCCGCCGGCTCCGGCGCGTGCTCGGGCTCGACCGCGGCGAGATCGACCTCCCGCTCGACGCGCTCGCCGACCCGAGCGCCTCGCCCGAGACGCACGCCGAGCTCGCGCGGATCGCGCGCGTGCTCGCGACGCTCTCCGACCGGCAGCGGATCGCGTGGGTGCTGCACCGGGTCGAGGGCGAGACGCTGCCCGCCGTCGCCGACGCGTGCGGGGTCTCGCTCGCCACCGTCAAGCGCGAGATCGCCGCGGCGCAGCTCACGCTCGAGGCCCACGCGCGGAGGAGCCGATGAAGCCCGAGCGCGACGAAGCGCCGCTCGGCGCCGCGCTGCGCGACGTGGCGAGCGAGGAGGACCTCGCGACGGCGTGGGACGCGATCGAGCGCGCCCGCGTCCCGGCGCGTCGCCCTCGCCTGCGCGCCGGCGGGATCGCCCTCGCCGCGCTGGCCGCGGCGGCCGCGCTCGCGCTGTTCGCCGGGCGTCCGACGGGCGCACCGCCCGGCCCGCTCGCGGTCGCCGGCGGCGCGCCTCTGCGCGCGATCGCGCCGGCGAGCCACGTCGCGCTCGGCGACGGATCGGGCATCGAGACGGGCGACGACGCCGCGCTCGAGGTGCTCGAGAACCAGGCGGGGCTCCTCGCGCTGCACCTGACGCGCGGCCGCGCCCGCTTTCGGGTGACCCCGGGCACCGGGCGGCGCTGGCGCGTGGAGGCGAGCGGGCTGAGCGTCGAGGTCGTCGGCACCGTCTTCGTCGTCGAGCGCACGCCCGACGAGGTGCGCGTCGCCGTGGAGCGCGGGGCGGTCGTCGTGCGCGGGGACGGCGTCCCGGATGGCGTCCGGCGGCTCGCGGCAGGCGAGTCGATCGCGGTGCCGCGCGCGCGCGCGACGACGACGCCCGACACGACGGCGCCCGAGGCGCCGCCGGCGATCGCGCGAGCGGCGGAGGCCACGGGGACTCCTGAGACGACGCGCGAGACGGAGGAGGCGGCGCTCGCGCCGCTCCGCGGCGAGCCGCGTGGGAGGGCCGACCCGCCCGCTCCCTCGCGATCGCCGCCGGACCTCGCGGCCGGCGCGGAGCCCGCGTGGCAGAGCCCCGCGTCGCTCATGATCGCCGCGGACGCGGCGCGCGCGCGCGGCGACGCGAGCGAGGCGATCGCCACCTTCGACCGGATCGCGCGCGAGCATCCCTCGAGCGCGGAGGCGCCGCTGGCCGCCTTCACCGCGGCGAGGCTCCTCGCCCGACGCGGCCGCGCCGAGGCGGCGCGCGCTCGCTATCGACGCGCGCTCGAGCTCGGGTTGCCACCGGAGCTCGCCGAAGATGCGCGGCGCGCGCTCGAGGAGCCGGACGCGCCTTGAGGTCGCTCGCGCTCCTCGCGGCGATCGCCCTCGGCCCGTCGATCGCGAGCGCCCAAGACGATCTTCTCGTCGTGATCGATCACTGCGATGAGGTCGGGCTCGACGAGGGCGAGCTCGCGCGAGCCGTCACCTTGGAGACGGCGGCCTCGCCGCGATCGGTGCGGTTGGCGATCGCGATCGAGTGCGCGCCGACGTCCGCGCGGATCGTCGTCGAGGACGCGAGCGCCGAGGTCCGCATCGAGCGCCGGGTCGGGTTGGCGGAGACCCCCGAGCACCTGCGCAGTCGCGTGGTCGCGCTCGTCGCGGCGGAGCTCGTCGAGGCGGCGATCCTCGCGGGCGGCGCGGCCGGGCGCGTGGCTCCCCGAGGCGAGCCGAGCGCGAGCGAGCCGGCGGAGGCGGAGCCCGCCGCGGTCGCGCCGTCCCTCGACGCCGCACCCGTCTCGGGGACGACGCCTGCCGCGCCACCCGCGACCGACGACGGCGCGCGCGTCGAGCTCTACGCCCTCGCCGGCGCCCGCACGCTCATCTGGGAGAGCGCGCTCGCGCTCGCGAGCGTCGAGCTCGGCCTCGCGTGGGACTGGCTCGGCGTCGCCGTACGGGTCGAGGGCGCGCCGCTCGGGCTCGCCGCCGCAGACCTCGACGTCGTCGCCGCGACGGCCTCCGCGGGCGCGTCGCTCACGCTGCGCGAGGGGCGGTTCGTCGGCGCGCTCGGCCTCTGGCTCGAGGGCGGCGCCGTCATCACCAGCGCTCGCTCCAACACCGCCGGCTACGTCGGGACCACCGAGGTGAGCCCCGCGCTCGGGGCCCACGTGCGCCTCGGCGGGAGCCTGCGCGTCGATCCGGCGGTCGCGTTCCAGGCCGCGATCGACGCCGGCGTCTTCTACGGCGTGCGCGTCGAGGCGCTCGACGACGTCGTGCACGTCTACGGCGCGTCGGTGCGCGTCGGGCTCGGCGTCGCGTTCGCGCCCTGAGACGGAGAGCCCTCGCCGACCGGCCGGCTCGCGCCCCGCGAGCCACGGCGAGAGCGCGGGCAGGATCACCTGCGTGAGGAGCGTGCTCGTGACGATCCCGCACCTCGGCGCCGACGCCGGTCGCGAGGTCATCGGCAAGAAGCCGAGGCCCGCGACGAGCGACGTCATCAAGAGCTCGGCGACGATCGACGAGTGCCCTACCGAGGGAGTCAGAGAGCGGCGCTCATCGCCTCGCGGCCGGCGGCGCGCAGCTCGGCGAGGCACCGCCGCGTGCGCCGCTCCTGGCGGCGGTTGGCGCGGCGGACGGCCGCGTCCCAGCCGGGCGGCGGCTCATCGCGGCCGTCGTAGTCGATGCCGACCTCCACTCGCTCGAGACAGTCCTCGGAGACCGGCAACCCCACGGCCTGCGCGGTCCGGACGAGCGCGCGCATCTGCTCGGGATCGAGGTGGGGGGCGTCCGCGGCGAGTCGCAGGATCGTGGGCCGCGCGCGGGGTCCCGCCTCCCGCAGGCCATCGAGGATCGAGCCCCGAACTCGATGGTCCTCATAGGCCTCTCCCGCATGCACTCGCGCAATCAGCTCGTCGGCGACCCGGACCGGGTGGTCGCGGGCCACGTCGCGGTGCAGAAGCCAGTCGTCGGGCCGCTCCGCAAGCACCCGCCGGAGCACGGGCGCGGGATCCTGGAGGCGCGCGGCGGCCGCACGCGCGAGGATCCCGCGAGCTTGCGGAGAGTCCGCGAACAGCCCCTCGTCGAACAGTCGACGAAGCGTCTCGTCCGCGTCGGCGAGGAGGGCGTCCGCGTGATCGAGCGTCCAGCTCGCGAAGTCGTGTGGGAACGGATGCGCGATGAGCTCCGGCCAATCGCCGTCACCGCGCCACATCCGGATCAAGCGGGCTTCGGGTACGCGGGCGCGGAACAGGGGCAGATAGCTCGGATCGTTCGGGAGGTCGGGCACGTAGAACATCGCGACCCGCAAGTAGAGCTCGGAGTCGCGCTCGCGGAGGCGGCTCCGCGCCGCCTCGTCGACACCGATCGCGCTCCGCCAGAACTCCGGCGTCTCTTCGAGCGGGCCAGCTCGCTCGAGGTAGGCGCGGAGCTCGGACGCATCCTGGGTGCAGCGACCGGATGCGATGACGCTCGCCGCCTCCACCGCGGCCTGACCGACCGTGAGCGTCTCCCACTCCAGGTACGAGGGCGCCGGGCCCAGGGGCTGGCCGTCCTGCCGCAGGCGGGGCTGGGAGAACCCCGGCCGGTCATCGTGGAACCAGCCCTCGAGCCACTCGACGTCTTCCGGACGATGGGGGAGGGCTGGCAGCCATCGCATCGCGAGCGCCACCGTGGCCGGGTCGGGATCGTGAGCGATGAGATGGCGGAGGGAGTCGGCGTCGGTCGCTGGCGTCTCGTGCCCGTCGTTCCCCTGCGGGACGCCGCCCGAGCACGTCTGGAACCAGTCCGGAGCCAGGAAGGTGTGCTCGTCGCCCTCGCCTTGGGCTGCACGGAGCGTCCGGTACACGCGCAGGATCTCGCCGCGGGTCGAGGCCACGTGCGCCGGCGGCGGGGCCACCGCGGTCATGGGCGACGCGGGGGTGTCCGAGTCGCAGGCGGACGACGAGGAGCAGCCAGCGAGGGAGGAGCGGGGCCATTCTTCCTCGGGCGTACCGGGAGTGCCAACACCGCGGCGACCCGAGCCGACCGAACGTGAGCGCGGGGCCGCGCCAAATGTTCCGCGATCGTTTCACCGGCCGAGCGACGTGAGCCCGGCGGTGCGCGCCGGGGGGCGATGGACGAGCCAGGCGCCGAAGACATCCGAACTAGGGAAACGGTACCGCCGGGGGGGTGCGGGTCGCAACCGGAGCCGACGCTTCGCGCGCCAGCGCAGCGAGCGCGCGAGCGCGCCGACGAACGCAGCGAGCACGTCCGCGCACAGCGCGTGAGCCAGTGGGTCGCAAGGGCCACGGCTGCGAGCGCTTGCCGGTCACGATGCCGGCCGTGCTCGTCGAGGCGTCCGGGG
>JAHBWG010000053.1 GCA_019637095.1 Sandaracinaceae bacterium
TCGGGATCCGGCGTGGGGGCGATGCCCGCGTCTGCGCTCGGCGGCGCGCCGGCGTCGGCGCGCGGCGCCCCCGCGTCGGGGGAGGACGCGCCAGCGTCGGGCGGCGGCGGCGGCTCCGTCCCGGGTGGCGGCGCCTCGCCGGGGAGCTCCGGGTGCGCGGCGATGAACGCGCGCAGCTCCTCGTAGGCCGGCTTCGCGCGGTAGTCCGCCGGCCACGCGCGCGCGCTCGCCGTGTGCGCCCGCGTCAGCCCGAACCCGTCGATGCCGCAGTCCGGCTGGAAGGGCCGGCAGTCGACCGCCTCGTAGAAGAACGTGTTCGTCCACCACGGCCTGAGGAGCTGCTCTTCGAGCGCGCGCCGCACGAACGTCGCCTGCTTCGCCTCCTCCGCCGCGTCGCCCGGCCTTGCGCGAAAGCCCGTCTCGGTGATCCACACCTCGCCGGTCCAGCCGCGCCGGTCGAGCACCTCGCGCAGGCTCGCGCGCGTGAAGGACGAGCGTCGCATCTCGAGCGCCTCGAGGAAGCGGTCTCCGTCCCAGACCTGGCGCCCGTTCTCGGGCCAGTCGTTGTAGATGTGGTGCGCGAGGACGTCGAAGGCGGCGCTCGCGCGCTCGAGCACGCGGTCGAGGAACGTGTCGTAGCTGCCGACGTGCGCGAGGTCGGGCCCGAGCACGACGCACGTCGAGCACGCGCGGCGGATCGCGGCGGCGCCCGGCAGCGCGATCTTGTCGACGTAGGAGTCGGCCGTGCCGTCCCAGAACTGCGGGAGGTTGGGCTCGTTCCAGAGGCCGAAGTGGGTGACGCCGCGCGCCGCGTAGCGGCTCACCGCGGCCTCGACGAAGGCGGCCCACTCGCCGCTGCCCGCCGGCTCGTCGTTGTGCGTCTGCCCGTCGGCGCGCCGCTCCGGCACGCGCGCGACCCACGCGGGCGTGTACGCGAGCGTCATGTAGACGGATAGCCCGCGGGCGTGCGCGCGCTCCACCGCGCCGTCCATCGCCGACCAGTCGTAGCGGTCGCGCGCCGGTTGGAGCTGGAACCAGTTCGCGTCCACGCGGATCCAGTTCACGCCCGCGGCGGCGACCAGGTCCGCCACGGCGTCGTCGGGGACGTGGGCGTTGATGCCGACGCCGTTGTCGCCGAGGTCGGCGAGCGCGGGCGACGAGAGCGAGGCGAGGGCGACGCAGAGGGTGAGACGGCGGAGCATGGGCGCCCGCCTGGGCAACCGGTGTGCCGCCGCTCCGAGGGGTCCTCGGCGGCCACACGCCGACCGCCGGCGCGGCCGGGCGTCCGGGGCGCCGTACAGCGGAGCGCGCCGTGTCGTCACACCGCGAACTGGGGGCGCCTCGCGCCGCGTCGGTACCCTGGCGACGATGGCGGGTCTCGGCGACGCGCTGCTCGCGGCGCTGTGCGCGACGGGCATGCAGCTGCTCTGGCTCTTGGGGCCGGCGGCGGCGTGCGCGATCGTGCTCTCGCAGCTCGAGGGGCTCACGTCGGCGCTGCTCGCGCGCACGTTCGGCTGGCGCGCGGTCCTCGCGACGGGCTGGCTCGGCGTGCCCGTCCACGAGCTGAGCCACGTCGCCGCGTGCCTCGTGTTCATGCACGAGGTCGAGGAGGTGAAGCTCTTCTCGCCGGACCCGGAGTCCGGCCGGCTGGGCTTCGTGCGCCACCGCGCGCCGGCCGCCAACCCGTGGGCCGAGCTGGGCCGCCTGTTCATCGGCCTCGCGCCGCTCGCGGGCGGCGCCTTCGCGCTCTACCTCGTGGCGCGCGCCGCGCTGCCCGACGCGGCGCTCGCGTCGCTGCTCGACGCGCCCTCGACCGAGGTGCCCGCGCGCGAGGCGCTCGAGCGCGCGCTCTGGTCGAGCGTCGCGCTGTTCGACCCGCGCCACCTCGCCTCGTGGCGGCTCTGGGCGTTCCTCGCGGTCGCGACCTGCATCGGCGCGCACCTCGCCCCGAGCCGCAGCGATCTGCGCGGCGCCGCGCGAGGGGCGCTCGCGCTCGTGCTCCTCGCGTTCGTGGTCAACCTCGCGGCGCAGCCGTTCGGCGGCTTCGGCGAGGCGCAACTGCGCATGGTGGCCGCGTGGACGACGCCGCTGCTCGCGCTGCTCTTGCTCGCGGTCGTGCTGTCGAGCGCAGTGCTCGCGCTCGCGCTCGTGGTCACCTCGCTCGTCGAGTGGCGCCGCGGCGCCGAGGGCCACCTCGGGCGCTTCGCCCGCGAGCACTGGGCGCGCCTCGCGCTCGTCGCGGGCGCGGGGCTCGCGTTCGCGTTCGCCGCCGGCGCGCTCCCGCGCCCCTTCTGATCAACCGAGGCCGCGGGCCCACGCGAGCGCGCGCTCGAGCCAGCCCGGCTCGGGCTCCCGCTCTCTGGGCAGCGACATCCGCGCCAGCTCCTGCCGCGAGGCCGGCGTCAGGAACACCGCGAGGCACGTCTCGCACCGCGGGAGCCGCGGCCCGTGGCCGAGGTACGCGCGCTCCACCATCGGCGACTCGCAGTCGGGGCAGGTGATCGGGCGCTCGGGCACGAGCGGCGCGCGCGGATCGGCGCCGCCCTCCCAGGCGCGCGAGAGCGCGCTCGGCTCGCCGTCGAAGAACTCGAGGAACAGCCCGCCGCAGCGCTCGCACCGATCGATCTCCGCGTGCTCGGTGCCGCTCGGATCGGCGGCGACGGGGAGCTCCTCCATCGGGAGCGCGCACGCGGGACAGGGACGCCGGCGGCCTCGGTACACGGCCGTGCCTATACACGGCGCGCCGCCGAGCCGCCATCGCGTCGAGGGCGAGCCGAGCAGACTAGCCGAGAAGGACGCGCGCGAGCTCGCGCGCGTCGTGGGCGATCGCGTCCGCGGCGCGCAGCTCGTCGAGGCGCCCGGAGCCCCACGTGACGGCGCTGGTGTGGATCCCCGCGGCGCGGCCCGCCTCGACGTCGTGGATCGCGTCGCCGACGAACGTGATCCGGCGCGACGGCGCGAGGCCGAGGCCGGCGAGCGCGCGGTGCACCGGATCGGGATCGGGCTTGGGGCGCGCGACCTCGTCGCCGTAGATCTCGACCGCGAACCGCCCCTCGAGCCCGAGGGCGCGCAGGCCCTCGACGCCGCCGCGGCGGCGCTTGCTCGTGACGAGCCCGAGCGGGACGCCGCGCGCGTGGAGCGCGTGGACGATCTCGCTCACGCCCTCGTAGGGCCGGACGAGCGCGTCGTGGACGCGGAGGTTGTGCTCGACGTAGGTGGCGACGAGCGCGTCGAGCTCGGCCTCGTAGCCCCACCGCCGGAACTGCGCCTCGAGCGTGGTGCCCAGCCCCGAGAGCACGTCCTCGTCGCGGCGCGGCGGCAGGCCGTGCGCGGCCAAGGTGTGGCGGTAGCTCTCGAGGATCAGCGCGATCGAGTCGAGCAAGGTGCCGTCGAGATCGAAGAGAACGGCGTCGAAGGGGCCGCGCATCGGCTCACCTCGACTCACGAGCACCGCGTGTCGCGCCCAGCGCAGCGCGGAGCGCACGCGCCTGCGCCATGAAGCACGCTCCCTCGCGCGCGTGATGCTCGACCGAGGCGACGCACGGCGCGAGGTCGGTGTCACCGAGCCCAGAGCTGCGACGAAACGACATGGGCGCGCAAGCTCGCGCGAAGCACGTGCCCAGGCAAGCCCGAATGAGGTACCTCATGCGCCCTGGTCGCGAAGCTCGGTGAGGAGCTCCGCGAGGCGCGCCCGCAACGATGCCGGTGCCGGATGCGCGAACGGCGACAGGCCGGAATGCGCGCCGGCGGACGCGAGGCCCTCGAGGTCGAGCTCGACCTCGGCGCGGCGGTCGAGCGCTCCCGGCGCGCCGCCGGTCGGCGCCGCGCCCTCGTCTGCGTCGCCGCTCCCGATCCCGAGCCAGCCGAGGATCCGACGGCGCCGGCCGCGCGCCGGCGCGGCCTCGAGCGCGCGCGCGGCGAGGCGCGGCGCGGCGGGAGCGGCCGCGGCGGGGGGCGGGATCGCGCCCAGGGGCGGCGGCGCCGGCGCCTCGATCGCGGCGCGCATCTTCGCGACGGCGCGGCTGATGCGCATGCGCACCGCGCCCTCCGGTACGCCGAACGCGTCCGACAGCTCGGGGTAGCCGAGCTCGTGGCCGAAGCGCAGGACGACGAGCGCGCGCTCGCGCTCGTCGAGCGCGTCGAGCCCCGCGCGCACGTCCTCGCGGCGCGCGAGCAGATCCGCGACGTCGGGCTCCTCGGTCGCGTGCGCGTCGGGCTCCTCGCCCTCGGCCCCGAGCGCGCGCCTTCGTGCGCGCAGCTCGTCGATGCAGCGGTTGCGGGCGATGCGCAGGATCCACGTGCGCACCGACGCGTCGCCGCGAAACCCGGCGAGCGCGTCGAACGCGCGCACGAACACCTCTTGGCTCAGATCCTCCGCGAGCGTCGCGTCGCGCACCATGGCGCGGCAGAGCGCGTGGACCTCGTCGGCGTAACCGCGCACGAGCAGCGCGCCGGCGGCGCGGAGCTCCCCCTCGCTCACGGCGCGGAGCAGCTCGGTGTCTCGATCGGGCGCGGCGTCCATCTCCCGGCGGGGCTCCCCCGAGAGCATGGACGAACGAGCGGGCGACTTGTCACCGACTTTCTCGGCGCTCGCCGGATTGCGCAATGATCACGGCAGTCTCCACTCTTCTTCGCGCGCCCGCGTGACGCCGCACCGCCTGGTCGAGTCGATCTCTCGCGAAAGGAGAGACGACCCATGAACGACGTCCACATCGAGCACGGCACCACGCTTCGCCTCGGCGAGGCCCGGATCACCTTCCAGCGCACCCTGCGCATCCCCGACGACGGCCGGAGCTACCCGCTGCCCCCCGGGCTCGGGTGCTTCCCGCTGCGCCGCGTCGCCGACTACGCCGCGCGCGTCCCCGACGGCTGGGCGGCCAAGGGCGGCGTGTTCCTGCCGATGTACCAGCGCGAGGCGATGTGGCTGTCGTTCGGCGGCGCGGGGCCGCACGCGCTCAAGGTGGGCATCGGCAAGGTGTGCGCGGTGAGCGGCGAGCCGTGGCGCGACGGGCTGCGCTCGAGCCCGCAGGACTACGTGGTCACCGGCGCGCAGCCGTGGCTCGACGGGATCGCCAGCGACGAGGGCACGATCCGGCAGTTCGTCGCGATGCCGTTGGGCATGGGCTACACGGTCGAGGCGCAGGTCACCGGGGAGGAGACGCACGGCGGCATCCAGCTCCAGGCCTACGCGCCCAAGCCCGGGCGCTTGGTAGGGCGGGACCGCCTCTCGCGAGGCGCGGTGTTCGAGCTCGCGTGCGCGGGTCCGCCCCCGGCGTGCTCGGCTCCGACGCCGCGCCGCCGCATCGGCGCGATGGGCCTCGCCGCCGGCGGCCGCATGAAGCAGAAGGTCTACCCCGATCCCCACGGCCTCGACACGTGGGACCTCGACGCGAGCGCGCGCGTGTTCGTGCACATCGTCAACAGCGAGCTCTGGCGCGAGATCACCGGCGAGGAGCCGCCCGCGACGCCGGTCACCGCGCGCTCCTACGCGAGCGCGGGCCTGCCGTGGTTCGAGCTCTACGACGAGCGCGCGCCGACCCTCGCGCCGACCGAGACGCTGGCGAAGATCAAGAGCGTGAAGGAGCTGGACGCCGACAAGTTCGGTTCCGTACTGCAGGACGACGCGCCGGTGAGCCCGGGGCCGATCCGCAAGCTGCTCCACGCCGGCCTCGACGAGCTCCGCGTCAGCGACGGCGAGTGGTGAGGCGCCGCGGACGCGGCGTGATCGCGCAGGTCGGGGATTTCCCCGATGAGGCGCCGAGCGCGCGCGGCGCATCCTGAGATCGCAGTGCACAGAGGGTCACGCCTCACGATCCTCGTCTCGGTCCTGCTGCTGGGCAGCGCCGGGCACGTCTCCGCGCAGGACGCGCCGGCCCTCGCGCGCGGGGTGGCGCTGACCGAGGCGGCGGACTTCGAGCTCGCGCTCGAGGCGTTGAACGAGGCCGACGCGGCGGCGCTCTCGCGCGACGAGCGCGTCGCGCTCTACGGGACGCGCGCGATGGTGTCCTTCGCGCTCGGCCGCGAGGACGGCGCGCGTGAGGACCTCGCGCGGCTCCTCGCGATGGGCGCGCACGCCTCGCTCCCGCACAGCGCGCCGCCCGAGCTGCGCGAGGCGCTCGAGGCGCTGCGGCGGGCCGGCGTGCGGCCGCCCGTCCTCGACGCCGCCGCAGTGGTCGAGGATGGCGTCGCGCGCATCGAGGCGCGCGCGGAGGGAGGCGCGGACCTCGTCCGTTCGGTGCGGATCTGGGTGCGCGAGGGCGAGTGGCGCGCGTACCCCCGCGTCGAGCGGCCGCTCGCGGGGGGCGCGGCGCTGCGCTGGTACGCGGAGGCGCTCGGGCCGGGCGAGGTCGCGCTCGCGAGCGAGGGCACGCGCGCGCAGCCCAACGTCTTGCGCGTCGAGCACGCCGCGTTCTCCCTCGCGCCCGCGCCGGCGGCGGCGGCGGCGGGCGACACTGCGCTCTTCGTCGGGCTCGGCGCGGGCGCCGCCGCGCTCGTCGCGGGCGTCGCCATCGCGCTCGCGGTGCTGCTCGCGCCGCCGAGCGGCACGACGCAGCTCTCGGGGCCCTCGCTCTGGTGACCGTGATGCGAGCGTCCGAGCCCGAGATCGTCCTCGATGAGATCCCCGTCCCGGAGGGGGTCGGGCGCTACCGGCTCGCCTACCCGCTCGCCACCGGCGGCATGGCGACCGTCTACGTCGCGTTCGCGGACGACGCGACGAGCCCTCGCGACGCGGTGGCGCTGAAGTACGTCCACCCTCACCTCGCGTCGCAGCGCGCCTTCGTCGAGATGTTCCTCGACGAGGCGCGGCTCGCGGCGCGCATCGAGCACCCGAACGTGGCGCGCGTCTTCGAGCTCGGCGCGGCGGGCGGCGCGCACTACCTCACGATGGAGCTCCTGCTCGGCCGGCCCCTCTCGCGGGTCGCCAAGCGCCTGCGGCGGCTGCCGCCCGAGGCGCGCGTCCCGCTCGCGATGCACGTCGTGATGCGCGCGGCCGAGGGCCTGCACGCCGCGCACGAGCTCTGCGATGCGAGCGGGGCGTCGCTCGAGGTCGTCCACCGCGACGTGTCCCCGCACAACGTGATCGTCACCTACGACGGCGCGGTGAAGGTGATCGACTTCGGCATCGCGCGCGCGCGCGGCCGGCTGCACCACACCGAGACCGGCACGGTGAAGGGCAAGTTCTCCTACATGGCGCCGGAGCAGATGCTCGGCGCGCGGGTCGACCGACGCGCGGACGTGTTCTCGCTCGGGGTGATCCTCTACGAGCTGCTGACCGGCTCGAAGCTCTTCAAGCGCGCGACGGAGACGGAGACGGTCCTCGCGGTGACGGCGCACCGAGGGCTGGACGAGCGGACGCTGCCCGAGGGGCTGTCGCCGGGGCTCGTGAGGGTCCTCGCGGGCGCGCTCGCGCCCGAGCCGGACGCGCGGACGCCGAGCGCGGGCGCGCTGGCGGCGGGGCTCGCGCGTGAGCTCGCGGCGTACGCGCCGGTCGACCTCGAGGGCGCCATGCACGCGCTCTTCCCCGGCGCCGCCGAGGACGCGGAGGGGCGCGTGCGAGACGCGTTCGTCGACGGGCTCGCGCGCTTCGGGCAGGACGGCCCGGACCCCGAGCGGAGCTCGATCGTGCGCCGCTCGAGCGCGCCACCGCCGCGGGGCCGCGGGCTCGCCGTCCTCGCGACCGTGCTCACGCTCGGCGCGCTCGCCGGCGGCGCGTACGCGCTCCACGCGGCGCCCTGGCGCGCGACCTCGCCGGGGCCCGCCGCGCTCGCGGAACCGCCGCCCGAGCCCGCCGCCGCCGTCGAGGTCGAGCCTCCGGCGCCGGCGCCGGAGGAGGTCGCGCCGGAGGTGGAGGAGCCCGCGGCGGAGGCGCTCGTCGCCGAGGCGCCGGCCCGCCGCCGCGCCTCGCGCCGCGCCGCGCTCGCGGGGGGCGCGGGCACCGTGAACGTCGCCACCTCGGGCGGCTGGGCGGAGGTCTACCTCGACGGGCGCCGGCTCGGGACGACGCCCGGTCGCTTCGTCGTGCCGGCCGGGCGACACACGCTCGTCGTGCGCCCGCACGGCGGCACGGAGGTGCGCCGCGTGCCCGTCGAGGTCGCCGCGGGCGAGACCGCGCGCGTGCGCGTGGAGCTCCCGTGATGCTGCGTCCGACGGCGCGTCGTCCAGACGACTTGCTCGCTGCGATCGTCGCGCTCGGCGTGGTGCTCGGCGGCTGCGAGGGCCCTCCGCGCCAGCACGACTGGGGCCTCGCGTTCGAGGACCCGGGCGTCGCGGCGGCGAGCGCGCTCGTCGAGGCGCTCGTGCTCGCCGGCGGCTGCGCCGGGGCGCCGATCTACCGCGCCGACGTGCCGCAGGCGGGCACCGGGCCGGCGCCACCGGCGCTCGCGCCGGGGCGCTACGGTCTCGCGGGCATCGCGCGAGATGGGACGTGCCGCACGATCGCCCGCGGGTGCGTCGAGGCGGAGCTCCCGCTGCCAGAGGGCGCCCGTGTCGTCGTGCCGCTCGCGACCACCGACGAGCACCCGGCGTGCGCGGCCTCGCAGTGCCGGGCGGGGCGATGCGAGGGTGGCGCCGAGCCGGACGCGGGGTTCACGCCGGCCGACGGAGGCGTCGAAGGCGTCGACGCCGGCGCGCTCCTCGACGCGGGGTCGATGGACGCCGGGGTCGAGCCGCTCGACGCGGGCGCGCGCGTCGACGCGGCGGCGGAGCTCCCCGACGCCGGGCCGCCCGACGCCGGGCCGGACTGCGGGCTCGAGCGCGACGGACGCTGCTATCGGCGCCTCGCCGCGGCGCTCCCGTGGGCCGCCGCGCAGCGCGCGTGCGTCGTCTGGGGCGGCCACCTCGTGATCTACGAGGACGCGGACGAGGAGCTCGCCGTCGAGGCGGCGCTCGGGCACGGGATCTGGATCGGGCTGAGCGACGAGGCGGCGGAGGGCGTGTTCGAGTGGGTCGACGGTCGCCCGCTCGGCTACGCGCGCTGGCGCTCGGACGCGCCGCGCAGCGTCCCGCCGTGGCGCGACTGCGTCGAGCACACCGCGACGGGCTGGCTCGACCGCCGCTGCGAGGACCCGCTCCCCTACGTCTGCGAGCGGTGAGCCCGCCGCCGGCGGGGGCCCGCGATGCAGCGCTCCTGCTCGCTGTTGAGAGCGCCAACGGGCGCGGCGCTCGGCGAGCGCCGCCCGTCACTCGCGGCGCGCGCAGACGCAGACCTGGTCGCGGCGGTTCGCGGTGCAAGCGTCGAGGGTGGACGGCGGCGGGGGACAGAAGGTCGCGCCGTTGTCGTAGCTGCCGAGGCACCTCGAGCCCCCGCAAGCTCCGTTGCACGTCCCCATCCCGGTGGGCGCGAAGTAGAAGTGGCAGGTGGTCTCCGTCTCGAGGCAGGGTCGGTGGCCGCCCACGCCGCCGTAGATCGCCGCGCAGCTCGGCGCGCCGGCGCCGGCGTCGCTGCCCGCGTCGTGTCCCGCGTCGGTGCCCGCATCGAAGTCGGTGCCCGCATCGAAGTCGGTGCCCGCATCGAAGTCGGTGCCCGCGTCGAAGGGCGCGCCCGCGTCGAAGGGAGCGCCCGCGTCGAACGGCGCGCCCGCGTCGAGAGCGCCCGCGTCGAGAGCGCCCGCGTCGAGGGGCGCGCCCGCGTCTCGATCCGCCGCGGCGTCGGGGCCGGCGCCGCCGTCGAGCGCGCCGGCGTCGAGGCGCGTCGGGACGGACCCGTCGCGGTCGGGCTGCGTCCCGGAGCGGTCGAGGACGCACCCGCTCGTGAGCGAGAGCACCAGCAGCGTCAGCGGCGCCAGGGTCCGCACGAGGGCGACGATAGTGCAGGCGCCGCCGCGTTCAAGGCTGGGACGGCCGCTCGACGTGCGCGCTCACGAGCGCGGCGAGCCACGCGCGGAACTCGTCGCGCACGCGCGGGTCGTCGGCGAGGCCCGCCGCGCGCAGGACGCCCTCCTCGAAGACCGAGGCACCGAGCACCACGTAGGCGAGCAGCAGCAGGACGAACGCGGTGTCCCTCGGATCGTGGCGCTGCTCCGTGCTCCGCTCCCGGACGAGGTGCGCCATCTGCGCGAGCATCTGCAGGGGCCGGCGCCGATCGAGCTCGTCTCCGGCGGGCTGCGCGAGCGCGAGGTGCGCGAGCAGCTTCCCGTAGCCTTGCCCCACCAGGACGTCGAACGCCCTGCCGATGAGCTCGCGCGAGCCCCCGGCCGGGTCGTCGAGCACCATGAGGCCGGCGGCGAGCTCCCGGTGCAGGTCGTCGATCGCGCGCTTCATCACCTCCGCGACGAGCCCCTCGCGGCTCCCGAAGTGATGGAGGATCGCCTGGTGCGAGACGCCGAGCTCCTGCGCGAGCGCCGAGAGCCGGAGCCCCTCGGGCCCGACCTCCGCGAGCCGCTGGCTCGCCGCCTCCAGGATCCGCGCCCGCGCTTCGGGCCCCTTGAGCCGCCGTCTCGGCACGGGCGCGATTCTACCCCTTGACCCGCGGTCGGATCGAACTTACTTACTCACACGTAACTTACTGGAACGTAAGCTACGGGAGAACATCATGAATCAACACACGTTTCGCCCGCTCGAAGCCGCGCGTGCCATGCGCCGTCTGCTCGACGATCCCGACAAGACCGAGGAGGCGTTCACGATCGTGCGCGTGATCGACGGGGGTGGGATCGACCGGCTCCATCAGCGCTTCACGAGCACCCCCGAGGGTCGGAGGCTGCTCGAGGGGCGCCCCTCGATCCTCGCGATGCTGAGCGATCGCGCCGCGCTCGCCGCGATGCCCGAGGGGAGCCTCGGCCGCGCCTACCTCGCCTACTGCGAGCGCGAGGGCGTCGACGCCGGGGGCCTCGTCGACGCCAGCGCCAACGACGAGCGCGACGAGCTCGACGACGAGCGCCGGTACATCGCCGAGCGCATGCGCGACACGCACGACCTCTACCACGTCGTCACCGGTTGCCGGACCGACCTCGCCGGAGAGCTCGGCGTGCTCGCCTTCACCACGGCGCAGACCGGCAGCCTCGGCACCGGCTTGCTCGTCGCGGCGGGCTACGCGCACAGCTACACCCTGCCCGAGAGCGGCGGCGCCGGCCGCCGGATGGCGCGCGAGATGTTCTCTCGCGGCCTGCGCGCGCGCTCGCTCCCGACCGCGCCGTGGGAGCAGCTCCTCTCGCGCCCGCTCGACGAGGTGCGCGTCGAGCTCGGGATCACCTCGGTGCCCGTCTACCAGCCGTTCTACAAGGTCGACCGCGACGCGGCGCTCGCGGCCTGACGATCCCGACGTCTTACCCCACGACGCGCCCGTGCGGGGTGCCCTCGCCGAACCCGCTCGCCGTCTGCACGCCGACGACGGCGCGTGCGTGGAGCTCCTCGAGGTCCTGCGCGCCGACGTAGGTCAGCGCCGACGAGAGCCCGGTGATGAAGTCGACGAGGATCGCCCCGACCGACTCGCGCCCAGGCTGGATGTAGATGCGCGACGTGCTGATGCCCTCGCGGAAGAAGCCCTTCTTCGCGCGCTCGAACGCGTCGAGCCCGGCGGTGCGCTCGGCCACCGCCCGCGCCGAGGCCATGCCGTAGTTCTGCTTGTAGATGCGCCCCTCGGCGTCCACGAGCACGTCGCCCGGCGACTCGAACGTGCCCGCGAGCATCGTCCCGACCATCACGCGCGCCGCGCCGGCCGCGCAGTAGAGCGCCACGTCGCGCGGGTGGCGTACGCCGCCGTCCGCCCAGACGTGCTTGCCGAGCCGGCGCGCCTCGGCGGCGCACGCGCGCACCGCGCTGAACGTCGGCCGGCCCACCCCCGTCTGCATCCGCGTGGTGCACATCGCGCCCGGGCCCACGTTCACCTTCACGACGTCGGCGCCGGCCTCGATCAGCTCGCGCGTGCCCTCCGCGGTGCAGACGTTGCCGGCGATCAGCGGCAGGCGGCAGTCCGCGCGCACGGCCCGCAGCGCCTCGGTCATGCGTCGCTGGTGTCCGTGCGCCGTGTCGAGCACGAGCGCGTCCACGCCGAGCTCGCGCAGCGCCCCCGCGCGCGCGGCCGCCTCGCTCGAGATCCCGACCGCCGCCGCCACCATGAGCTCGCCGCGCGCGTTGACGCTCGCGCTCAAGAGCTCGAGCCGCACCGCGTCGTCGCGCGTGAGGATCCCGGCGAGCTGCCCGGCCTCGTCGATCACGGGGACCGCCTTCAGGCGCTCCCGCTCCATCACGAGGAAGCCGTCGTGGTTGCTCGTCCCGGTCGGGATCGTCACGACGCCGCGCTGCATGAAGTGACGGACGGCCGAGTACTGATCGCGATCGCGCAGGTCCGCCGGCGTGACGACGCCGACCGGGCGGCGCGCGTCGTCGACCACCACGACCATGTGGTGGGCGCGCTTGCGCAAGATCCCTTCCACGTCGCGGAGCGTCGCGTCGGGCGAGACCGAGAGCGGCGTGTCGTAGCGCGGGTCGGCGGCCTTGATGTGCCGGACGATGCGCTCGACCGTCTCGAGGCTCATGTCCTGGGGCAGGACGCCGAGCCCGCCGAAGCGCGCGACCGTCTCGGCCATGCGCTTGCCGGTGACCGCGTTCATGTTCGCCGTCACGACCGGGTGGCTCCCGCCCGGGAAGTCCTGGGGGGTCAGGTTCACCTCGAGGCGCGAGAGCCCGTCGAAGCGTTGGGGGACCAAGAAGACGTCCTCGAGGGCGAGCTCGAGCCGTTCGTCGCGTTCGGGATGGAGGAAGCGCATCGGCGCCGAGGGTTCTATCATCGCGCCGTGTCGAAGGAAGCGTTCCGTATGCAGGTCGTCAGCCGCGCGCGCGCGTTCAAGCGCTCGTGGGTCGATATGGCCGAGGCGTTGTGCAAGGTCCGCGACGAGGGGCTGTTCCAGCGCTGGGGCTACGAGTCCCTCCACGCCTACGCGCTCGAGGAGCTGAACATCAAGCGCGCGACCTGCGACAAGCTCACCGTGAGCTACTCGGCGATGGAGCAGCACGTGCCGCACGTCCTCGAGTGGGACGGCGTCGCCCAGGAGCTGCCCACCATCGACGCGGTGGACTACTTCGCGCGCGCGCTCGACCCGCGCCCGCGGCGTCACGGCGAGCCGCCGCCGCCGCCGCCGGACGACGAGGTCGTCGCCGAGCTCAAGACCGCCATCTTCGACGACCTCGCGGGCGCGCCCGCGCTGCGGCGTCGGTTCAACGAGGTCCTGCACCCCAAGAGCGACGACGAGCACCGCCGCGAGCTCCTCGGGCGAGTGCGCTCGACCGCCGACCGCCTCGAGAGCCTCGTCGGCGGGACCGGCCTGCTCGCCGAGGCCCGCGTCGAGGACGTCGCGCGCTGCATGGAACAGCTCCGGGAGGACCTCGACCGGCTCGCCGGCGAGAGTCCTTGAAGTCTGGGGCCCACCCCGCCACAGTAGACGGGCATCTCTTCAGCGTCTGCGCGTCCGGCGCCAAGCTCAGGGCCGCCGCGTGGTCCCAGGGCCGTGAGGTCCCCTGTGGGAACCCACCCCGCGAGCACGAATGTCTTCCCAGCCCAACCTGACCCTCGTCGAGCCCGAGACCGGCGGTCCCAGCGACCCGCGGATCGGCACGAAGTTCGACAACCGCTACGTGGTCAAGAAGCTCCTCGGCCAGGGCGGGATGGGCGTCGTCTACTTCGCCCTGCACGACGCGCTCGAGAAGCCCGTCGCGATCAAGGTCCTGCGCCCCGACGTCTCGCGCGACGAGAAGATCATGGCGCGCTTCAAGCGCGAGGCCCGCGCGGCGAGCGCGATCGGCAGCCCGCACATCTGCGACGTCTCCGACTTCGGCACGCTCGAGGACGGCTCGACCTACTTCGTCATGGAGATGCTCGACGGTCCGTCGCTCTCCAAGATCCTCACCGGCAAGCCGCTCGAGACCGCGCGCATCCTGAAGATCGGCTCGCAGCTCGCCGAGGCGCTAGGCGCCGCGCATGCCCGCCAGATCGTCCACCGCGACCTCAAGCCCGACAACGTCCACCTCGTCAAGCACGGGAGCGACCCCGAATTCGTCAAGGTGCTCGACTTTGGGATCGCGAAGGTCGCCACCTCGGGCGACACCAAGCTGACGCAGGCGGGCCAGGTGTTCGGCACGCCCCACTACATGTCGCCCGAGCAGTGCGCGGGCCACGACGTCGACCACCGCACGGACATCTACGCGCTCGGCGTGATGCTCTACGAGATGTCGTGCGGCCGCGTCCCGTTCGACGCCGACAACCTCATGGGGCTCCTGACCAAGCACGTCTACGAGCAGCCCATCCCGCCGCGGCAGCTCCCACCGCCGGTCGACGTCCCGCCGGGGCTCGAGGCGATCATCCTCAAGTGCCTCGCGAAGAAGCCGAGCTCCCGCTACCAGACGATGGCGGAGCTCAAGGCCGACCTCGACGCGCTCGCCAAGGGCGCGACGCCCGAGGCGGTGATGTCGGAGATCGACCGGAGCTTGCCGCCCAAGCCCGAGACTCCGTTCGAGACCGGGCCAGGCATCGTCCCGGGCGAGCCGCCGGCGACCTCGACGCAGCCGCCCGTGCAGACGGTCCCGCCGGTCGACAAGAAGGGGCCCTCCGGGCTCACGATCGCGCTGATCGCGCTGCCCGTGCTCGCCGCCGCCGCGTTCGGCGTGACCTACTTCGCGATGCCGAGCGACGACGCGGAGGATCCGCGCCCGGTCGCGAGCGACCCGGCGCCGCGCTCCGGCGAGGGCCGCGGGAGCGATCCGCCCTCCGATCCGCCGGCCGATCCCGGGCGCACGGCGGGCTCGGCCGCCGACCCCGGCCAGGGCACCGAGACCGTCGAGGTCGGCAACAGCCCCGACAACCCGACGGTCGTGCTGCACACCGAGCCGACGGGCGCCGAGGTGTTCGGCCCGGACGGCTCGCTCGTCGGCAACACGCCGGTCACGATCATCAAGCCGGCGCGCGGCGAGCCCGCGATCGAGTACCGCATCCAGCTCTCCGGCTTCGCGGAGCGCACGTTCACCGTCGGCGCGATGACCGTGCCCGAGGTGCACCTGACGATGGACCAGCGCCGGACGCCGGCCGCGACGGGGCGCCGCGGCGGCACGACGACGAGCCCCGGCACCACGACGCCGCCGGTCGATCCGGCGATCGGCTCGCCGACCCGCGTGCCGACGGGCACGACGCGCCCTCCGGCCACGACGGGCACGCCCGGGACGGGCACGACGGGCACGCCCGGCACCGGGCCGAGCCGCGAAGACCTGCGCAACCCGTTCGGCAACTGAGCTGAGTTGGCTGGAGGGGCTGTTCCAGCGATGGGGCCCCCTCGACCGACGCCCGTCGCTGCGCGACGGTCAGAGTCGCCAAGACCGATCTGTTGGCGTCTTGGCGCCTCGGCGCGAGCTCATCGCGCGCGAAGGCGCAGAGTCGCCAAGACCGATCTGTTGGCGCCTCGGCGCGAGCTCCTCGCGCACGGCGCGGACCCCGACGGTTCAGGTCTGCGGTCTTCGAGAGCATCGAAAGTCGGACGCGTGGGCGGTAGGCTCGCGCGGTCGTGAAGTACCGGAGCGCGTTCACCGCCACGCTCGTCGCCGTGCGCGACCGCGTGGCTCGGCCCAACCGCCCGCTCGCGCTGTCGCCCGCCGACCGGCTCGACGGCGTCGACGCGCTCGTCACCGGCGCGACGGGCGGGCTCGGCCGGCCGATCGCGGAGAAGCTCGCCGCGCGCGGCGCGCGCGTGACGTGCGCCGCGCGGAGCTCGGCCGCGGCGATCGTCTCCGGCATCGAGGCGCGCGGCGGCCGCGCGGTCGATCGCCCGGTCGATCTCGAGGACCTGCGCTCGATCGACGCGCTCGTCGCCTCGATCGACGCGCCGCTCGGGCTCGTCGTGCTCTGCGCCGGGATCGTCCCCGCGCGCGCGCGCCCGACCGCGCAGGGGTTCGACGTGATGATCGGCGTGAACTACCTCGCGAGCGCGTACCTCGTGGAGCGCCTGCGCGCGGCGGGCAAGCTCGACCACGGCCGCATCGTCGTCGTCGCGTCCGAGAGCCACCGCTCGGCGGAGCACGTCGACTTCGAGGGGCTCGGCGTGGCCGACGACTACGGGATGGGCGGCGTCATGCGCCGCTACGGCTACTCGAAGGCGCTGCTCCTCGCGTGGGCGCAGGAGTCGGCGCGGCGCCTCCGGCCCGCGATCGCCGTCCACTCGATCTGCCCGGGGCCCGTCGAGTCGCGCATCGCGCGCGAGGCGCCGCGGTGGGCGCACGCGCTGCTCGACCCCACCATGAAGGCGTTCTTCTCGCCCGCGGACCTCGCGGCCGAGCCGGTCGTCTACCTCGCGTGCGCTTCGGCGCTCGAGGGGCGCACGGGCGTCTACTTCCATCGCTGGATCGAGAAGCGGCCGAGCGAGCTCGCGTGTGACGAGGCGGTCGCGTCCCGCCTCTACGACGCGACGTACGAGCTCTTGGCCCGAAGGAGCGCGCCGTGACGAGCCGAAGCGAGAAGCGAATCCTCGAAGGCAAGACCTGGGAAGAGTTCTGCGAGCGCCTGCGCGCCGCGGGGCAGGTCGTCCTCGACGGCCCCGACGACGCGTTCGATCGCGCCGAGGGCTTCCGCTACCTCAGCCGGATCACCCGCGCCGCGCTCGAGACGTTCGTCGAGCACGCCGACCCGCTCGCCCCCGTGCTGCAACGCGTCGTGCACGAGACGGCGAAGATGGGCGCCGACAACCCGGACAACTTCTACCAGAACGCGGCGATCTCGGGCGCGCACCGCTACCGCGTCTTCGGGCACCGCGGCACGGTGCACTACCTCAGCTTCAGCACGATGATCGGCCACTATGGCAAGGGCGCCGCGATGCCCCCGTCGGGCTCGCTCGACGCCTCGCAGATGCACGTCGAGGACGACGGGACCTTCGAGATCGCGCTCGCCGCCGAGCGCCCCGAGGGCGCGGCGAACTGGCTGCCGATGAAGCCGGAGACCGGCACCCTGATCGTGCGCCAGACGCGCCTCGCGCGGGACGAGACGCTCGCGCGCATCCACGTCGAGCCGGTCGGCGGCGTGCGCGCGCCCACCCCCGTGAGCGCGGCGTCGATCGACGAAGGGCTGACGCAGGCGGGCAACCTCGTGTTCTTCGCCGCGAACATGTTCGGCGCGTGGGCCAAGGGCTTCGAGGCGCACACCAACACGCTCCCCGAGTTCGACCGCGAGCGCGCGCGCATGGCCGGCGGCGACCCGAACATCGTCTACTACCACTCCTACTGGCGGCTCGGGCCGGACGAGGCGCTCGTGATCGACGCGACCCCGCCGCCCTGCGACCACTGGAACTTCCAGCTCAACAACCACTGGATGGAGTCGCTCGACTACCGCTACTTCCGCATCCACGTGAGCTCGAAGACCGCCACCTACCGCCCCGACGGCTCGGTGCGCATCGTCGTCGCGCACGAGGACCCGGGCGTGCCGAACTGGATCCAGACGGTCGGGCACGCGCGCGGGACGATGTGCTTCCGCTGGGTCCGCGCCGAGCAGCACCCGCAGCCCGCCACCCGCGTCGTCGCGCTGCGCGACGTCGCCTCGCTGCCGTGAGCGCGCGGACGACCTCGCGCGACTACGCGCGCCCCTACCGCCCGCGCGCCGTGCGCGTGGCGAACCGCGTGCTCCCGCGCCCGCGGCGGCTCGAGCGCGACGCGCTCCTCGACGCGGCGCGCGCCCGCGCGAAGCTCGACGACTTCGGCCCGCCGGACTTCCTCGAGCCGCTCGACGTGCTGCTCGACTCGATCGCGCGCGAGGCGCGCCTGACGCCGGTCGGTCACCTGATCACGCGCGAGCGCCTCGTCGGCGTGCTCGTGAACCGGCTGCGGGTGTTCGCCGCGCACCGGCCGTGGACGCGCCCGCTCGAGCTCGCCCCGCCGGTCGTGATCACCGGCCTGCAGCGGACGGGCACGACGCTCCTGCAGCGCCTGCTCGCGGCCGACCCGGCGCGCCGCTGGCTCGCCTCGTGGGAGGCCCTCTCGCCGGCGCCGTCGGGCGCCCGCTCCGGCGCCGACCCGCGCGTCGCCGCGGCCGAGCGGGCCGAGCGCGCGCTCGCCTACCTCGCGCCGGACTTCTTCGCCGTGCACCCGGTCCACGCGCACGCGCCCGAGGAAGACGTCTTGCTCCTCGACCAGGCGTTCCGCAGCACCGTCCCCGAGGCGACGCTGCGCGTGCCGACCTACTCGCGCTGGCTCGAGTCGGCCGACCAGACCCCCGCGTATCGCCACGAGCGCCTCTTGCTCTCGCTCCTGTCGCGCCAGCGCGGCGCGGACAAGCGCTGGTTGCTCAAGACGCCGCACCACCTCGAGTGGCTCGACGTGCTCTTCGACGTGTTCCAGGGCGCGCGCGTGGTGTGGACGCACCGCGACCCGGTCGTGACGGTGGCCTCGTTCTGCTCGATGGTCGCGCACGGGCGCGGCGTGTTCAGCGACGCGGTCGACCCGCGCGAGGTCGGGCGCGACTGGGGTGCGAAGGTCGCGCGCATGGTCGATCGCGCGCTCGCCACGCGGGCGCGCGGCCACGAGGACGCGTTCATCGACGTCTTCTACGACGACCTCGTGCGCGACCCGCTCGCGGAGGTGCGCCGGATCTACGCGGCGCTCGGCGAGCCGCTCCGCCCCGAGGCCGAGCGCCGGATGCGGCGCGTGCTCGCCGAGCAGCCGCAGCATCAGCACGGCGTCCACCGCTACGCGCTCGAGGACTTCGGCCTCGAGGCGGGCGCGCTCGCCGAGCGCTTCGCGGCCTACCGCGCGCGGTTCGTGCGCCCGTAGAACGACAGGTGTGGCGGCGCGTGCCGCGGCGTAAGATGCCCGGCGGTGCCCGGCGCCGACGACGTCTACACGCTCTTCTCGGGCAGCGTGACGCCCTTCATGGCGTTCGGGTTCGCGTTCGGGCTCGCGCTCTTGCTGCTCGTGCGCCTGATCGTGCCGCCGACGTGCAAGTCCGTCGTGCGCGCGCCGCTGCTCATGCTGCTCGGCTCCCTCGCGCTCGCCGTCGTCGAGGGCCTGCTCCCGCCGAGCGACATGGACCAGGCCCTGCGGCTGACCCAACAGGCGCTGCTCCTCTTCTCGATCGCGCGCAGCCTCTACCTCGCGCTGCTCTACGGGATCTTCGAGAGCCGCCGCCGGACGCGCTCGCGCGTCTTCTCCGGGATCTTCCGCGACGTCGTCCAGGTCGGCATGTACGTCGTCGCGGTGTTCGTCTTGCTCGGCGAGGCGGGCGTCGAGCCGGGGAGCCTGCTGACGAGCTCCGTCCTGTTGACGGCGGTCATCGGCCTCTCGCTCCAGGACACGCTCGGCAACCTGTTCGCCGGGATCGCGATCCAGGTGCAGCAGCCCTTCGAGGTCGGCGACTGGATCCAGTTCGACGAGGACCCCAGCAAGGCCGGCGAGGTCGTCGAGATCAACTGGCGCGCCACGCGCCTCATGACGATCGATCGCGTCGAGGTCACCGTCCCCAACAACACGCTGGCGCGCGCGGCGATCCGCAACTTCAGCCGCCCGACGCACGCGGTCCGCCGCCAGGTGCGCGTCGTGGCGCCGATGGCCACGCCGCCGGCGCGCGTGCACCGCCTGCTCGCGGAGGCGGTGACCGAGGTGGACGGCGTGCTCGACGAGCCCTCGCCCGACATCCAGACGCTCGACTTCAACGAGCGCGGCGTCGAGTACCGCGTCCGCTACTTCCTGCAGGCGTACGACCAGCGAGAGGTGATCGACAGCCGCGTGCGCGATCGGATCTGGTACGCGCTCCGGCGCGCGGCGCTCGCGATCCCACCGCCGCAGCGCACGGTCACGATGATCGAGCACAACGCGGCGAGCGCGCAGCTCGAGCACGCGGCGCAGATCGTGGACATCGAGAAGGCGCTCGCGCGCGTGACGCTGTTCGCGCCGCTCCCCGACGTGCTCCTGCACGAGGTCGCGATGCACACCGAGCGGCGGCTCTACGCGCCCGGCGAGGTCGTCATCCAGCAGGGCGACGTGGGCCACGAGCTGTTCATCGTGGAGCGCGGCGCGCTCGACGTGCTCGTCGACGTGCACGACGGGATGGAGCACATCGCCTCCGTCGGCGTCGGCGACGTCTTCGGCGAGATGAGCCTGATGACGGGCGCGGAGCGCTCCGCGACGGTCCGCACCACCGCGGAGTCGACGCTGCTCGTCGTCTCCAAGGAGACGCTCCAGCCGGTGCTCGAGGCCTCGCCGGAGCTCGCCGAGAAGTTCAGCCAGATCCTCGCCGCGCGCGAGGCCGCGCTCGGCGATCACTCCCGCGGCTCGATGGCGCCCTCGCGCGAGCGCGTCGAGCAGCGCTCGAGCGAGCTGCTCACGCGGATCCGGGAGTTCTTCTCGATCTGAGGCGGTTACTCGTCGGTCTCGAGGTCGACGTGGACGAACGCGTGGCTGATGTCTGGCTCGGCGCACAGGCGCGCCTCGACCGCGTGCCCGATGTCGTGCGCGGCGCGCAGCGTCAGGCTCGGATCGACGACGACGTGGAGGGTGACCTCCACCTCGACCCCGTGGTGCACCGCGCGCACTTGGTGGACTGAGCGCACGCCCTCGACGCCGGCGGCGATCGCGGCGAGCGCCTCCTTGCGCGCCGGCTCGACGCTCGCGCCCATGACGAAGCCCAGGTTCTCTCGGGCGAGCGCCAGCCCAGCCCAGCCGATCCACGCGCCGACGGGCAGCGCGAGCCACGCGTCGAGGCCCGTCCAGCCGTAGCGCGCCGCGAAGAAGCCGCCGACGGCGAGCGCGCCGACCGCCACGTCGTTGCGCGCGTCGACGAAGAGCGCGCGCAGCGCGGGGCTCGGGGTGCGCCGGTCGCTCGCGCGGGCGCTCAACGCGATCGCGATCTTTCCGACCAGCTTGACCCCGAAGATCGCCGCGAGCGGCCAGCCGAGCTCGACGCGCGACTCGCCGAGGATCGCCCCGAGCGCCTCGCGCACCACCTCGAGCGCCAGCCCGCCCGCCACCACGGCGGTCAAGAGCGCGGCGAGCGGCTCCGCGCGGTGGTGCCCGGCGGGGTGGCTGGCGTCCGGGGGCCGCGCGGCCACCCGGACGGCCCACGCGAGCGCCGCCGCGGTGAGCACGTCGAGCAGGCTGTCGGCCGCCTGCGCGAGCGCGAGCTGGCTCGAGAACACCACGTGCGCCGCGCCGAGCGCGCCCGCGAGCAGGACGGAGAGCGCCGCGCTCGCGGCGGTGAGCCGCAGGATCGGCCGGCTGCGCTCGGCATGCCGCGGCGCCTGCATCGCGCGCAGCTTGGCACGCGCGCGCGCCGAAACGAACGGCCCCGCCCGCCTTCGGCGTTATCATCTGCGGCGATGCCGTACCAAGGTGGACCGATCCTCGTCATCGACGACGACCCCGACCTCTGCGAGATCCTGCGAAGGACGCTGACCCACGCCGGCTATCGCGTCGTCACGGCGAGCGACGGGATGGAGGCGATCCGCGCGTTCGAGCTCAACCGTCCGTCGATGCTCTTCGTGGACCTCATGATGCCCCACCTCGACGGCGAGGAGCTCCTGCGCGTGCTCGGCCAGCCGCGCCCGCCCGTCGTGCTCATCACCGCGAGCGTGCGCCGCGAGGAGGTCGCCGAGAAGTTCGGCGTCGCGGACGCCCTCGAGAAGCCGTTCGACATCGAAGAAGTGAAAGCGCTCGCCAAGAAGTACGTCGGTTGAGGTAAGAACCTCGGATGGCGTACGACGAGGAGCTCGAGCTGCCCCCGGCCCGGCGCCGGATCTTCTGCAACCGGACGCTGAACCTCCGGTCGATCCGCGCGGTCGGCTTCGACATGGACTACACGCTCATCCACTACCGGGTGGAGGCGTGGGAGGACCACGCCTACCGGCACGTGAAGGACCGGCTCGCGGCGCGCGGCTGGCCGGTCGACGGGCTCGCGTTCGACCACGAGTCCGTGCGGCTCGGGCTCATCCTCGACCTCGAGCACGGCAACATCGTGAAGGCCAACCGCTTCGGCTACGTGAAGCGCGCGGTCCACGGCACGCGGCCGCTCCCCTACGAGGAGCAGCGCACGCTGTACGCGCGCGATCGCGTCGACCTGAGCTCGCCTCGCTGGGTGTTCCTCAACACCCTCTTCTCACTCTCCGAAGCGTGCATGTACGGGCAGATGGTCGACCGCCTCGACGACGGGAGCCTCCCCGGTCCGATGGGCTACGCCGACCTCTACGGGCACATCCGCGCGAGCCTCGACGAGGCGCACGTCGAGGGGCAGCTCAAGGCCGAGATCCTCGCGGACCCGGCGCGCTTCGTGGTCCTCGACGAGGAGCTGCCGCTCGCGCTGCGCGACCTGCGCGAGGCGGGCAAGAAGCTGTTGCTGATCACGAACAGCGAGTGGCCGTACACGCGCGACCTGATGGCGTACGCGTTCGACCGCTTCCTGCCCGAGGGCACGACGTGGCGCGCCTTGTTCGACATGGTGATCGTGTCGGCGCGCAAGCCGTCGTTCTTCGAGCTGCGCGACCCGTGCTTCGAGGTGATCGACGAGGAGGGACGGCTCCTGCCCGTCCTGCGCCCCGAGCTCGGCGGCATCTACCTCGGCTCGCACGCCGCGGCGGTCGAGACCTCGCTCGGGCTGAGCGGCGGGGAGATCCTCTACGTCGGCGATCACATCTTCAGCGACGTGCGGGTGTCGCGGAGCCTGTTGCGGTGGCGGACGGCGCTCGTGTTGCGCGACCTCGAGCCCGAGCTCGACGCGATCGCGGGCTTCGAGGCGGACCAACGCGAGCTGTCGTCGCTGATGGACGAGAAGGAGCGGCTCGAGCACCAGTTCTCGCGGCTGCGCCTGGGCAAGCAGCGGCTCGAGCGCGGCTACGGCCCACGGCCGGACTCGAGCGTCGCGGCGCTCGAGGCGCGCATGCGGGCGCTGCGCGATCAGCTCGTCGCGCTCGACGCCCGCATCGGGCCGCTCGCGGCGCGGGCGGGCGAGCTGTCGAACGAGCGCTGGGGGCTCTTGCTGCGCACCGGCAACGACAAGAGCCACCTCGCGCGGCAGATCGAGCGCTACGCGGACATCTACACGTCCCGCGTGTCCAACTTCCTCGCGCTGACGCCGTTCGTCTACCTGCGCTCGCCGCGCGGCAGCTTGCCCCACGACCCGGGGCCGTAGACGGCCCGTGCGCGACGTCGTGGTGCGCTACGTCGAGGTGCGAGGCGATCGCGTGGAGATCCGCGAGTCCGCGCGCGATCACGTCGTGCGCGGCGCGCTCGCGCTCTTCGTCGCGCCGTGGATCGTCGCGGGCCTCGGCTGGGGGCTCTTCGCCCTCTTCGCGGAGCGCGGCGCCACGAGCGCGCTGGTGATCACCGGATCGGGGGTCGCGCTCGGGGCCGCGCTCGGTGGCCTCTACGGGCTCGTGACGATCGCGCGCGCGAGCCGCCGCGCGGAACGGAGCCGCGTCGTCGTCGACCTCGGCGAGCGGCTCGTCGAGCGCGTCGGGCGCGCGCCCGAGGTCTACCGCCGGCCCTCGCGCGTGAGCGTGGCGCGCGCGGGCCTGCTCGGCTGGTCGCTCCGGCTCGAGGGCGAGGTTCCCGCGGTGCTCGTCCGCCGCGTGCCGCACGGCTCCGGCCGGGCGCTCGCCGAGGCGGCCGACGTGCTCGCCGAGGCGCTCGGGGTCGAGGCGCGCGTGCCCTCGGCGGCGCGCGGCGCGCTGGGCCTCGTCCCTCACGACGAGGATCGCTGGGCCGCGCTCGCGTACGCGCCGCTCGACGGCGTCAACGCGGCGTACGCGCTCCTCGCGCTCCTCACCTCGCGGCACGCGCGCCTGCGCTTCGCCGCCAAGCAGAGCCTCGTGCTCCTCGCGGTCGAGGGGTTCCTCGCGCTCGCGCTCGGCACGTGCCTCGCCATCCCGCTCGCCGTCGCGTCGGCGCCGGCTGCGCTCGAGGCCGCGGCGTTCCTCTGTCCGTTCGTCATCCTCGCGCTCGTGCGCGTCGTCGTCCGGATGGTCGCCGCGTGGCGCGCGAACCGGCGCGAGGTGTGGGTGATGCCGTGGCTCGCGCCGGTCGTCCGCCGATGGGTGCCTCCGCCGCCGCCCCCGCCTCCTCAGCGGAAGACGTCGCGCAACGACCCGTGGTCGAAGTAGGCGACGCCGGCCATCCGCCCGCCGAGCGCCCGCGCGAGCGCCTCCTCGAGCGCGGCGATCGATCGCTGCGCCAGCCACGGGCGCAGGTGCGCGTCGCCGCGCGTGTAGACGATCGGCCAGATCGGGACGCGCCCGTCGAAGTAGCCGTGCCGCGCGCGGTGGCTGCGCAGGCCCTCGCCCCACTCGAGCGCGCGCGCCGGGTCGGGGACCGCGAAGCTCAGGTAGACGCGATCCACGTGCGCCGCGATCCACGCGGCCTCCTCGGCGCTCGGGTAGCCGAGGTAGCAGGCGATCCAGCCGTCGCGCTTGGCGGCCCGCATGGCCGTCAAGAGCGCTTGCAGTTGCTCGAAGTGGTGAGGCCGCTCGTTCGGGGGCGCGTTCCAGTACTCGAGCTCGGTGGACCAGCCGTCGAAGCGGCCCTCGGGGTGCGCGGCCTCGTAGCGCGCGAGGGCCTCGACGCGATCGAGGCCGGCGATCGGCGCGGCGACCGCGAGGCCGCGCGCGCGCGCCTCGGCGACGAACGCGGCGAGGGCGGCCGGCTCCGCGCCGAGCGCGCGGCCGAGCCCGTAGAGCGTGAGCTCGGACACGCCGTGCTCGAGCGCGAACGCGAGCGCCGCCTCGCGCTCGTCGAAGCTCGCGACGTAGAGCGAGCGCGCGGGCGGCGCGCTCGGCGCCGCGCTCGCGGCGGGGCCGACCGGCCGGGGCGACGCGAGCGGGGCGCGGCGCACCGCGAAGGCGCCGCAGGCGGTGAGCAGCGCGCCGGCGAGCGCGAGGATCCAGCGTCGACGCATCCCGCATCTTGCCGCGCCCGCGCGCGCCCATCAAAGGAGCCGCAGCGTGAGCTCGAACGGGGCGACGCCGTCGCCCTCGTCCGAGACGTGGACCTCATCGAGCGCGAGCTCGAGGCGCAGGCGCGGATCGCCGTCGAGCGCGCTGTGCCCCGCGTCCTCGATCCGCCCGAAGCCGCCCTCGTCGTCGCGCTCGCAGCGGACGTACCCGGCGGTCTGCGTCGGGTTGGGGTAGACGACGTGATCGCCGCAGCGCACGCGCACGAGGCAGTCGAACGCGCCAGAGCGCACCGGCAGGACGCGCACGTCGCAGGCGGCTGCGCGTCCGAACGGGAGCTGCCCGCGCAGCGAAGTGATGCGGGCGCTGCGCTCGATCGGCGCGAAGGGCAGCGCGTCGCCTGCGTCGCCCGCGAGCCCGAACGCGCGCACCATCGCCCAGCGCTGCGGGTCGTACACCTCGTCCTGCGCCGGCGGCGCGAGCGGCGCGACGGGCGGCGGCGGCGCGAGCGGCGCCGCGCCGGCGTCGGGGATCCACGCGTGGTGCACCCACGTCGTGGGGTCGGCGTCGCTCGCCTCGAGCGCGGGGCGTGGCCGCGGCGGCGGCGGGTCCACGAGCGCGCGGTGCGTCTGGTACGCGACGTACGAGCTGCCCGCGAGGAACACGAGCAGCACCGCGAGCTCGGGCCAGCCGGCGCGGCGCCGCTCACGCATGGGTGAGCAGCCGGCGCAGCTCCGCGTACTCGCCGGGCACCGCGCGGACGAAGCCCTCCGCGTCGAGGGCCAGACAGAACGCTGCGCGCGCGCGCGCGCGCTCGTTCTCGAACACGCGCCGCGCGAGCCGGTCCGCGGCGCGCGGCTCGACCGCGCGGGTCACGCCGACCGCGTCGTTCGGCGTGTCGCCGGTGACGAACAGGCACGCGAGCGCGTCGACCGCGACCTTGCCGACGTACGCGGCCAGCGCCTCGCGCAGCGCGGCCGCCGAGTCGTCGCGCACCGCGACGGCGGCGAAGTCGGCCTCGTGGTCGAGCACCGCCTCGAGCGCGGCGGGGTAGCTCCCGAAGAACCGCGGCTCTCGCAGCGTGTCGGCGAGGCCGCGCGCGGCGAGCGCGGCGCGCGCGAGGAGGTGACCGCCGACGGAGAGCCGGTCGACCCACGCCGGTCTCGCGTCGCGCAGCTCGTCGAGCGTCGCGTGCGTACCCCGCTTCGCGACGATCGCGGAGCGATAGGACGTGCTCCCCTGCCGGACGCACTTGAACGCGCTCGCGAGGCTCGGCTCGAGGCGCGCGCACACCGTCGGCGGCATCCACACGACGTCCGCCTCGCCCCGCTCGGCGCGCTCGGCGAGCTCCGCGTACCCGTCGGCGACCTCGATCGTGAGCGTCTCGCCGAGGTCGGCGCGCAGCGACTGGTCGAGGAGCTCCGCGCGCGCGCGCGCTCGCGCCGCGCCGACCGAGGGTGGGAGGAGGAGCCGCAGCACGGGCGCAGTCTACTCCGAGGCGCGCTCGCCCCCGCCGCCGTCGTCGGCCGCGCGCAGGAAGCCCGAGCGCGAGCCGGGGCGCTGCGTCGCGAGCGCGACGAGCGCGTCGACGAGCGCGGCCGGGTCGGTGTCCTTCGAGCGCGCGAGGTCGAACGATCCGAGCTCGCGATCCGGCACGCTCGCGAGCTGCGCGGTGAGCAGCGCGAGCGGCGGGCACGAGCTCCGCAGCGCCTCGCGCAGCCGAGCGGCGAGCCCGGCGCCCGTGCCGTGCGCGCCGAGGTCGTAGTCGAGGACGAAGAGGTCGGGGACGCCGTCTTCGAGCCGCGCGAGCGCGTCGTCGGGTCGCTCGAGCGTGTCGACCTCCGCGCCCGCCTGCCGCAGCAGCCGAGCCAGCGCGCGCAGCCAGGTCGGGTCGTCGTCGACCAGCACGATCCGCGGGTTGTCTCGGTCGCCCATCGAGTCACCGGACGATAGCAGCGAACCCGACGCGCTTCACGGCCCGGGCGCGCCGCGCCGGAACCAGGCGCCGAGGATCGCGCGCTCCTCGTCGGTCATGCCGGTCAGGTTCGAGAGCGGCATCTGCTGCGTCACCACGACCTGGTTGTGGATGCGCGCCGCGCGATCGACGATCTCGGTCGGCTGGTCGAACACGATGCCCTGCGGCGCCACCGGGTAGAGCGTCGAGGTCGGCTGCGCGCTGTGGCACTCGACGCACCGGCGCTCGACGATGTCGCGCACCATCGCGAAGGTCACCTCGCCCTCGTACGCGGTGCTGCGCGGCGCGCTCACGAGCGCGAGCCCGAGCATCCCCGCCGCCGCGACGGGCAGGATCCACACGTTCTTCTTCCCCTGCCCGCGCAGGTTGAACCAGTGGCGCACCCCCGCGCCGACGAGGCTGATCCCGGCGAGCAGGGCCCAGCCCCACGCGTGCTGGAACGTCATCGGGTAGTGGTTGCTCACCATGATGAAGAGCACGGGGAGCGTGAGGTAGTTGTTGTGCAAAGAACGTTGCGCCGCGTCGCGCCCGAGCGCCGGGTCGGGCCCCTCGCCCTTCGTCATCGCCTCCACCGAGCGCTTCTGGTTCGGGATGATCACGAAGAAGACGTTCCACGCCATGATCGTGCCGATGAGGGCGCCGACGTGCATGTACGCGGCCCGCGCGCCGAAGACCTCGCTGAGCCCGTACGCGACGCCGGTCATCAGCGAGAAGCCCAGGACGGCGAAGGGCACCGGGTAGCGCCCGAGCGGGCTCTTGCAGAGGGCGTGATAGACGAGCCAGCCCGCGATCAGCGTGCCGACGCCGACGCCGATCGCGACCGCGGGATCCAGGTTCGCGACGCGACGGTCGACGAGGTACGCGGTCGGCTCGAGGTAGTAGACGAGCACGAGCAGCGCCGCGCCGGTGACCCAGGTGAAGTACGCCTCGTACTTGAACCAGTGAAGGAGCTTCGGCAGCGCGGGCGGCGCGACCTCGTACTTCACCACCTGGTAGAAGTGACCGCCGTGGATCGACCACAGCTCGCCCGCGACGCCCGGCGGTGGCTTGTCGCTCAGCACGGGGCGGACGTGGTTGTTGAGCCAGTTGAAGTAGAACGAGGTGCCGATCCACGCGGCGCCGAAGATGATGTGCAGCCAGCGCGTGACGAGCGCGAGCCAGTCGACGACCTGTACGTCCATGGAGGCGGGGACGAGCGTACCATCCCGCACGCTCGGGACGCCGCGAGATGGGGACCAGAGACCCGTGCGTGGTGCTCCTCGCGTCGCGGTTCGGGGCTGGTCCGATCACTGCTACGCTGGCTCCGATCGGAGGTCTTCGAATGCACGCACGCTGGCTCGCGGCGCTGGCGCTCGCCGCCCTGGGAACGACGCCGATCGTCGGCTGCGACTGCTCGGCCTCGCCGATCCGACCCGGCTGCACCGCGGGTGAGGCCGACTGTCCCTGCGCGAGCGGCGATCGCTGCCTGACCGGCCTCGAGTGCGTTGGGGGGATCTGCACCGACCCGACGGGCACCGGGCGCGATGCTGGCGGTGGCGGCCCGATGGACGGGTCGCTGCCGCGCGCGGACGCGGGCCCCGAGGGGCCGCCCGACGTGGGCCCGAACCCGGACGCGTTCTTCGCGGACGACCCGCCGCCGATGGTCTGCCTCGAGGACGGCGGGATGGGGCCGCCGGTCGATCCGCCGGGCGGCACGCCGGAGTGCCCCGACGACAAGAACCGCGAGGGCTGCCGGTGCGACACCCCGGGCGAGACCGCGGCGTGCTGGCCGGGCCTCCGCGCGAACCGCAACCGCGGGATCTGCCGCGACGGCACGACGACCTGCGAGGCGTTCGACGAGTTCACCGGCCGCTGGGGCGCCTGCCGCGGCTACGTCCTGCCGACCGAGGGCGCGACCCGCGGGCCCGCCGCGTGCCGCTGCTTCTCGATGGGCCAGTGGCAGATCGACAACCTCAGCCCGTGCTTCGTCGACTACGGCGCGCGCGGCGTCTACGCGGTGAGCACCTACGTCGACGGCGCCGGCCGGTCGCAGTGTCCGACCCTTCCGTCCGGCGCGAGCCCGCCGCCCGCGCCGCAGGCCGGGACGAGCTGGAGCACCGATCGGCTCACCGTCGACTGCGAGGGCCGCTTCGAGCTCTGCTACACGCTGCGCGCGGGTAACGCGGACACGGCGAGCCCGAGCGACTGCGTGCTCGCGCGCGTGTGTACGGGGGACTTCTGGTACTCCACCCGCGACGCCCTCCAAGAGCTGCCGCCGCTGCCGTCGTGGACGAGCCCCGACTCGGCGTGCGCGCGCAGCTTCCGCGACTCGGGCGGCTACGGCGAGATGAGCGTGCTCGGCCTGAGCGTGGAGTGCGACCCCGTCGACGACGGCAGCGGCGCCGAGTACGTGTTCAACCGCGTCAACTACTGCCCGCTGAGCTGCAACACCAACCCGACGGCGCCCGGCTGCGAGCGCTGCATGATGGGCGGCTCGGGCACGTTCTGACGCGCGCTCAGAACCGCCGCTGCGGGCCCGGCGGCGGGAGGTGATCGTAGAAGCCGACGTCGCGTAGGAAGCGCGCGATGTACCGGAGGTAGCTGCCGCGATCGAGGTGCAGGAGGTGGCTCCCCGGGAACCAGTGGATCCGGCAGCGCCCCCAGTGGTCCCACAAGAGGCGCGAGTGCTTGGGCGGCGCGAGCCGGTCGCCGACGCCGCCGATCACGAACAGGCGCTCGCGCGCGATCCGCGGCGCGTAGCTGAGCGGGCAGCTCACGGCGAGCATGTGCCGCACGTCCTCGACACCGACGCCGAGCAGCCTCATGCCGGTGCGCACCGCGAGCCCGATCGGCTCCCACTCGTGCACGAGGTCCGCGACGCTCGCGACCGGCACGTTCGGGATCGCGAAGCGCAGGCGCGGCTCGGCGGCCGCGAGGAGCGCCGCGGTGTGGCCGCCGAGGCTCACGCCCATCACGCCGACCTGCGTGACGCCGAGCTCGCGCTCGAAGTGGTCGAGGAAGATGCGGAAGTCGTGGACCGCTTGTCCGAAGGCCTCGTTGATGTGGTTGACGCCCCCGGAGAAGAAGCCGTGGCCCGAGAACGGCGAGTAGCGCGTCTGGCGCCGCCCGTGGAACGGCAGCGTGTAGAGCGCGACGTCGAAGCCCATGTGGTAGAGCCACGGCAGCGCGAAGAACCACTCGTTGATCAGCGCGAGGTCGGCGGAGAAGCCATGGATCGCGACGATCAGCGGGCGACCTCCGTCCGGGTGGCGCCAGTGCCGCAGGTGCGCGACGCGGTTGTCGCGGTGCCGCAGGTAGTCGGCTCGCTCGCGCGGGTTCGCGGGCACGTACGGGCTCTCGAACGAGAGGTCCTGTGTCACGCCCGGACCGAGCGGCCGCACACGCGAGAAGCGCGCGCTGCGCGTCGCGACGCGGACGCCGGCGGGCGGCGTGCGGAAGAAGCGCGTCGGGTCGCCGCTCTCCGCCATCGGGCCGTAGAACGAGCGATCGGCGAGCGCGCCCGAGAGCTTCCTGGGCGTGAACCCGAGCGGCAGCGCGGTCGTGCCGACGAGGCACGCGCCCACGGTGCGGATCACCACGTCGCTCGCCGCCGTCGCGCGGACCTGCACGCGGTCGGCGAGGGCGAGCTCGAACGGCTCTTCGCGCCGGTGGAAGTCGCGGTCGAGGTGCTCCCACCACCGCGCGCCCTCCGGCATCATCACCGGCGCGTCTTTGCTTTTCTCGTGAGCGATGCGCGAAACGACCGACGCCTTACTCATTCGTCCCGAGGATAGCGTGACGGACGGGTGACCGCTTTTTTTCGGCCGAGTGTGTGTATCGTGCCGCAGTGGACGAGACGCTCGATGCGCGGCTCGCGAGCGCGGGGGTGGACGCGACGACGTCGATCGGCGCGACGATCCGACCCACCCTCGCCGACGCCTCGCTCGGCGCGACGCTCGAGAGCGCGCCGAGCGCCGCGGCGCTACCGCGGCTGAGCGTCGATCTCGACGGGCTCGAGGGCGGGGCCCGCGAGGCGCCGCCTTCGCTCGGCTCGGACCTCGAGGTCCGCGGCGTGCTCGGCGAGGGCGGCATGGGGCGCGTGCTCGTCGCGCGCCAGCGCTCGCTCGCGCGCGACGTCGCGCTCAAGACGACGAAGGACCCACAGAACACCGTCGCGGCGAGCGCGCTCCTCGCGGAGGGCGCGATCACCGGCCAGCTCGAGCACCCCGCCATCGTGCCCGTCCACCTGCTCGGCCTCGACGCGGGCGGGCGCCCGACGATCGTGATGAAGCGCATCGAGGGCGTCGCCTGGCGCGCGCTGTGGGAGCGCGCGGATCACGAGGTCTGGGACGACTGGCCCGGCAAGCCCGACGACCGGCTCCCGGGGCACCTGGCGATCCTGATGCAGGTCGCCAACGCGCTGCACTTCGCGCACAGCCGCGGGTTCGTGCACCGCGACGTGAAGCTCGACAACGTCTTGATCGGGCGCTTCGGCGACGTCTACCTCGCGGACTGGGGCGTCGCGACGCGCGTCGGCACGCGCGAGCCGCACCTCGTCGGCACGCCGGGCTACATGGCGCGCGAGATGGCGGGCGGCGGTCTCGTCGACGAGCGGACGGACGTGTACCTCTTGGGCGCGACGCTGCACGAGATCTTGACGGGTCGGCAGCGCCACGACCGCGACACCGTCGCGCAGGCGATCCTGTGCGCATGGCTCTCCGAGCCCTACGCGTACGGCCCCGAGGTCCCCGCCGACCTCGCCGCGCTCGCGAACGCCGCGTGCGATCCGGACCCCGCGAAGCGGCCCCAGAGCCCGCGCGCGTTCCGCGACGCGATCGCCGCCCACCTCGCGCACCGCGAGCTCGCCGCGCTCGCGCGGGACGCGACGGCGCGGGTCGACCGGCTCGAGGCGCTCGCGGCGCTGAGCGAGCCGACCCTCGAGGAGCGCGCGGAGCTCGATCGGCTCGCCGCCGAGGCGAGCTTCGCGTTCGAGCGCGCGTTCGCGGGCTGGCCGGGCGACGAGCCCTCGCGCGCGGCCCACGCCCGGCTCGAGGCCCTCTTGCGCGCGCGGCGCGAGCGCGCGGCCGCCCTCGAGCGTGACGCACACCAGCGCGACCCGCGCGTCTCGGCGATGAAGCGCGCGCTCGGGCTCGCCCTGCTCGCCCTCGCGGGCGGCGCCATCTCGGCCGTCGCCCTCGCGCAGGCTCGGGAGCCGACACCGATCGAGGCGGTGCTCTATCCGGTCGCGACCCTCGTGGCGCTCGTCGTCGGGACCGCGGTGTTCCGGCGCGCCGCCTTCCGTACCCGCGTGAACCGCGACCTCACGCTGATCCTGCACGTGCTGATGCTGCTCGTCCTGCTCGGCCGCGCGCTCGGGCTGCTCGTCGAGGTCCCGCTCGCGCACCACTTCGCGCGCGACAGCTTCGCGCTCGCCGCCGCCGGGCTCATCGCGGCGATCGCCTACCTGCGCTGGTTCGCGTGGGTCGCGCTCTTCTACGCTGCTTGCGGCGTCGTGTGTACGCTCGTCCCGAGCGCGGCGCTGCCCGCCTTCGCGCTCACGACGGCGTTCTCGATCGCGGTCGCGGCCGTGTTCCAGTGGCTCGAGGCGCGCGCCGCGGTCGGTCCGCGCGCGCCGCCGTCATGAGCTAAGCTGCGGCATGCGCGAGGTGACCGAGGCGACCCTGCGGCTGCTCGACGAGGGCGGCCGAGGCGCGCTCGCCACGGTGATCCGCTCGAGCGGCTCGACGCCCCAAGAGCCGGGGGCGCGCATGCTGCTCCTGCCCGACGGAACGAGCGTCGGGACGATCGGCGGCGGCGCGATCGAGCACCACGTGCTCGAGGAGCTGCGCGCGTGCCTCGCCGACGGGCGGCCGCGCGTCGTGCAGAAGGACCTCGTGCGCGACCTCGCCATGTGCTGCGGAGGCCGGATGGAGGTGTTCGTGGAGCCGATCGAGGGGAGGCCCCGCCTCGTGGTGTTCGGCGCCGGCCACGTGGGCAAGGCCACCGCGGCGCTCGCCCAGACGCTCGGCTTCCGCGTGCTCGTCGTCGACGACCGCGAGGAGCTCAACAGCGAGGCTCGCTTCTCGGGCTGTCAACGGGTCTTGCTCGAGCCGTCCGAGGCCGCCGCCGCCGTGGCGCCGACCGACCGCGACTGGCTGCTCGTGGTAACGCACGACCACCGCCTCGACGAGGAGGCGGTCGACGTGTTCGCGCGCCTGCCGCACCGCTACCTCGGCCTGATCGGCAGCCGGCGCAAGATCTACCGCATCCTCTCCCGTATCGCGGCGCGCCGCGGCCTGCCGGATCTGTCGCGCACGTACGCGCCCGTCGGGCTCGACCTCGGCGCGGTGAGCCCCGAGGAGATCGCCGTGAGCATCGCGGCCGAGCTCGTCGCGCTGCGCCACGGGCACGCCGCCGCGCACCTGCGCGCCCTCGACGATCCGGCGCTCGCGCGCGTGCTCGGCGGCGAGCTCTGTGCCGAAGCCGCCGCCGAGCTCCCGCCCGGCGCGTCGAGCAAGTGACGCCCCGCGCGGCGGGGATGCGATAAGCTGCCCCGATGGCGAGCCTGCGGTTCACGCTCAACGGGCGCGAGGTCGACGCGTCGGGGGCCGACCCGAACACGACGCTCCTCGCGTGGCTGCGCGAGCGCGGCCTGACCGGGACCAAGGAGGGGTGCGCGGAGGGCGAGTGCGGCGCGTGCGCCGTGGTGCTCGTCGAGCCGGGCCCCGACGGACGCGCGCGCTACGTGCCGGTCAACTCGTGCCTGCTGTTGCTCGCGTCGGCGGCGGGCCGCGAGGTGCTCAGCGTCGAGGGCGTGGCGCCGGGCGGCGCGCTGCACCCGGCGCAGCGCGCGATGGTCGAGCTCGGCGGCTCGCAGTGCGGCTACTGCACGCCGGGCTTCGTGATGAGCCTCTTCGCCGAGCACTACCGGCCGGGCCGCGCCGAGGGAGGCTTCGACCTCGAGGCGATCGCGGGCAACCTCTGCCGCTGCACCGGCTACCGCCCGATCCGCGACGCGGGCCGCGCGCTGCCGATGGTGGACGCCGCCGATCCGCACGCGGCGCGGCTCGCGCGCCCCGCCCCTTCCCCGAGCGCGCTCGACTACACCGCGGGCGCGCGGCGGTTCCTGCGCCCGACCTCGCTCGCCGAGGCGTGCGTGCTCCGCGCCGCGCACCCGGACGCGCGCCTCGTCGCGGGCGGCACCGACCTCGTGGTCGAGCTGAACCAGCGCCACGCGCGCTTCGAGACGATCCTCTCGCTCGAGGCGGTCGAGGAGCTGCGCTGCTTCGAGGACGCGCGCGACGCGCTCGTGATCGGCGCCGCGGTCCCGCTCAGCGAGGTCGAGGCCCGCGTCGGCGGAGCGCCGCCGCTGCTCGGCGCGCTCTTCCCGCTCTTCTCGTCGCGCCTCATCCGCAACCGCGCCACGCTCGGCGGCAACCTCGCGACCGCCTCGCCGATCGGCGACTCACCGCCCGTCCTGCTCGCGCTCGGCGCGGAGGTCGTCGCGGCGAGCGCGCGAGGCGAGCGCGCGATCCCGCTCGACGCGTTCTTCACCGGCTATCGCGCGACCGCGCTCGCGCCCGACGAGCTGATCGCGCGGGTGCGCATCCCCAAGCCGTACCCGTCGATCGGCCGCTTCTACAAGGTGAGCAAGCGCGTGCACGACGACATCAGCACGGTGGCGGCGGGCTTCGCGATCGACCTCGACGAGGCGGGCACGGTGCGCGCGGCGCGCCTCGCGTACGGCGGCGTCGCGGCGACGCCGGTGCGCGCCCTCGAGGCGGAGAAGGCGCTCGTCGGCAAGCCGTTCGGGGCCCGCGCGATCGAGGACGCCAAGGCCAAGGCCCAGGGCGCCTTCACCCCGATGACGGATCAGCGCGGGAGCGCCGCGTACCGCGCGGCGATGGTGACGAGCTTGCTCGACAAGCTCTGGGCGGACGTGGGGGCGAGCCGATGAGCGTCGGGGAGGCGGTCAGTCACGAGAGCGCGATCGGGCACGTCACCGGCGCGGCCCTCTACACGGACGATCTCGTCGGCCGCTATCCCGGCTGCCTGCACGCGTGGCCCGTGCAGGTGCTGCACGCCCACGCCCGCGTGCGCGCGGTCGACGCCCGCGCGGCGCGCGCGATGGACGGCGTCGTCGCCGTGCTCGACGCCTCGTGCGTGCCCGGCGTCAACGACGTCGGCGCGGCCAAGCTCGACGAGACGCTGTTCCCCGACGAGATCGTCTACTGGGGCCAGCCGGTGGTGTGGGTGCTCGCCGAGACGGAGGAGCAGGCGAAGCGGGCCGCGCTCGCGGTGGCGGTCGACGTCGAGCCGCTGGCCGCGATCACCTCGATCGAGCAGGCGATCGAGGCGGAGAGCTTCCACGCCGAGCCCAAGACGATCGCGCGCGGCGACGCGGAGGGCGCGCTCTCTCGCGCGCGGCACGTCGCCTCGGGCGAGCTCTTCGTCGGCGGCCAGGAGCACTTCTACCTCGAGACGCACGCGTCGATCGCGAGCGTCGACGAGGCGGGCAGCGTGCTCGTGCAGTCCTCGACGCAGCACCCGACCGAGACGCAGGAGATCGTGGCGCGGGTGCTCGCGCTGCCGAAGAACCAGGTCGTCGTGCAGTCGCTGCGGATGGGCGGCGCGTTCGGCGGCAAGGAGACGCAGGCGAACACGTTCGCCGCGGTCGCCGCGATCGGCTGCCACGTCACCGGCCGGCCGGTGCGCGTGCGCCTCGACCGCATGCGCGACTTCGCGCTGAGCGGCAAGCGCCACCCGTTCCTCGGCCGCTACCGGATCGGCTTCGACGACGACGGGCGCGTCGAGGCGTTCGATCTCGCGCTCTACAGCGACGGCGGCTACTCGCTCGACTTGAGCGTGCCCGTGCTCTACCGCGCGCTGTTCCATGCCGACAACGCGTATTTCCTGCCGCACGTGCGGGTGGTCGGCCGTGTCTGCAAGACGAATTCCTGCTCGCACACCGCGTTCCGCGGCTTCGGCGGCCCGCAGGGCATGATCATGATCGAGGACGCGCTCGACCGCGTGGCGCGCTCGCTCGGCCTCGCGCCCCACGCGGTGCGCGAGGCGAACCTCTACCGCGAGGGGCACACCACGCACTACGAGCAGCCCGTCTCGCAGGCGGATCGCGTCGCGCGGATCTGGACCGAGCTCAAGGCCTCCAGCGACTTCGACGCGCGCCTCGCGGCGGTCCGCGCGCACAACGCGGGCTCGCCGAACGCCAAGCGCGGCCTCGCGATCACGCCGGTCAAGTTCGGCATCAGCTTCACGGCCAAGTGGTACAACCAGGCCGGCGCGCTGGTGCTCGTCTACAAGGACGGAAGCGTCCAGGTGAGCCACGGCGGCACCGAGATGGGCCAGGGCCTGCACACCAAGATGCAGCAGGTCGCGGCGTTCACCCTCGGCGTCCCGCTCGCGGCGGTGCGCGTGATGCCGACGCGCACGGACAAGGTGCCCAACACCAGCGCGACGGCGGCCTCGAGCGGCGCCGACCTCAACGGCGCCGCGATCCGCGCCGCGTGCGAGACGCTGCGCGAGCGGCTCGCGTCCGTCGCCGCGCGGCTGCTCCAGGTCGATCCGGGCGAGCTCGTCTTCGCGCGCGGAGAGGTCGGCCGCCGGGACGGCAAGGGCGCGCGGCTCCCCTTCGCCGAGGTCGCGAGCCGCGCCTACTACGATCGCGTGCAGCTGAGCGCGACCGGCTACTACCGCACGCCCGGCCTGCACTTCGACGAGGCGAGCGGGCGCGGCCACCCGTTCCACTACTTCGCGTACGGCGCGGCGGTCGCCGAGGTCGAGATCGACCGCTTCACCGGCATGTACGCCCTGCGGCGCGTCGATCTGCTGCACGACGTCGGCGACTCGCTCTCGCCGCTCGTCGACCGCGGCCAGGTCGAGGGCGGCTTCGCGCAGGGCGTCGGGTGGCTCACCCAAGAGGAGCTCGTCTGGGCGCCCGACGGACGGCTCGCCACCCTCAACGCCTCGACCTACAAGCTCCCGACCTTGCACGAGTGTCCTGAAGAAATGCACGTCACCTTGCTCCCCATGGCCACCGAGCCCGGCGTCGTCTACGGCAGCAAGGCGGTCGGCGAGCCGCCGTTCATGCTCGCGTTCAGCGTGCGCGAGGCCCTGCGCGAGGCGGTCGCCGCGTTCGGCGAGGCGCCGCGCGTGGTCGAGCTCGCCTCGCCCGCGACGGCCGAGCAGGTGTACTGGGCGATCGAGCGAGTGACGCGCGCGGCGCGGGCGCGCGAGGAGGCGGCGCAGTGACTCGCCCGCTCGACCCGGCGACGCGCCGCGCGATCTTCGAGGCGCTGCTCGCGATGGCGTGGGCGGACGCGCGGCTCGAGCGCGAGGAGATCCTCGCGATCCAGGCGGCGGGCCGCGTGCTCGCCCTACCCGACGACGTGCTCGACGCGCTCGACGCGGGGCCCCCGCCGGTCGCGAAGATCGCGGCGGCCGGGATCGACGCGCGCTCCCGCGAGCTCGTGTACTTGTGCGCGGCGTGGCTCGCGTCGGTCGACGGCCGCGAGGACGTGAGCGAGGCGGGCCTGCTCTCGGAGCTGCGCGGCGCGCTCGGCATCGCGCCGGCGCGCGCGCAAGCGCTCCACGACGACGCGCGCGTCCTGCACGCCACGGTGCCCGCGAGCATGCCGTGGTGGCAGGAGCTCGAGCGCCTCATCGACAGCGCGAACGGCCGCTTGCGTTGAGTCGCGCGCTCGCGCGAGCGCCCTGGACGCCGGGTCAGCGACGCGCGCGGCGCGCGAGCAGGGCCGCGCCGGCGAGCGCGCCGAAGATCGCGAACGCGGCGCCGCCGGTCGGCGCGACCGCGCAGCCGCCTCCGCCGCCGTCCCCGCTGCCGGCGTCGGTGCCGGGCGTCCCGCCGGCGTCGGTGCCGGGCGTCTCGCCCGCGTCCTCGCCGGAGGCGGCGTCGGGGGGCACGACGTCGGCGGAGGCGGCGAGCGGCAGACCGAGGGTGAGGAGCACCGAGAGCACCAATCCACGAAGCGTCATGGCGCGCAGGATAGCTCCGGCGCCGCCGCTCGGCGAGAGAACGGGGTATGCTCCCCCCGATGCCGTCGCTGAAGTGGCTCAAGTCGGAGGGCCGCCCGCAGACCTTCGCGGTCTACAAGAAGATCACCTCGATCGGCCGCGCCGGCGGCAACGACGTCGTGATCCGCGACCCGAGCCTCGCCGAGCACCACGCGCAGATCACCTTCGACGGCAAGGAGTTCTCGCTCGCGGAGATCGACCCGCACGGCGACCTCCGCATCAACGGCAAGAAGAAGCGGCGCGGCAAGATCCTCCACGGCGACCGGATCGGCGTCGGCGACGTCGAGCTCTCGTTCTCCTTCTTCGACGAGACGGCCGGGCTCGACGACGACGCCGAGCACGAGGGCCCCGGCCACGAGGCGGAGCTCGCCGGCCTGCGCAAGCTGCACGAGTTCTCGGAGCGCCTCATGCGCTCGACGCGGCTCGACGAGCAGCTCTCCGCGCTCATCGACGCGATCATCGAGGTCACGCACGCCAAGAAGGGTTTCTTGATCCTGCTCGAGAGCGGCCAGCCGCGCGTGACGGTGGCGCGAAACCTCGGGCACCAAGACCTGCCGGACGCGGTCACCCACCTGAGCGACTCGATCCTGCAGAAGGTCATCGACACGCGCCGCCCGCTCATCGTCAGCGACGCATTGCACGACACGCAGTTCTCGAGCGCCCAGAGCGTCATGAACCTGCGCCTCGCGAGCGTCATGTGCGCTCCCCTGATCGCGCAAGGGACGTTGCTCGGCCTGCTCTACGTCGGCAACGACGACGTCCGCAGCCTGTTCGAGGAGTCGAGCCTCGACGTGCTGACGATCTTCGCCGGCCAGGCGTCGCTCATCCTGCAGAACGCCCTGCTCCTCGACCAGCTCAAGACGGACCGCGACGCGCTCGCCGAGCAGCTCGACGACCGGCGCTTCGGCGACATCATCGGGAGCTGCGCGCCGCTCGCGGACGTGTTCACCAAGGTCGAGAAGGTCGCGGCGACGAACATCAACGTCCTGATCACCGGCGAGACGGGCACCGGCAAGGAGCTCATCGCCCGCGAGCTCCACCGGCGCAGCCCGCGCGCGGACAAGCCGTTCGTGGTCGTCAACTGCGGCGCGATCCCCGAGAACCTGATGGAGTCGGAGCTCTTCGGGCACGTCCGCGGCGCGTTCACCGGGGCGGTCGCGACGCGCAACGGCAAGTTCCAGGCGGCGGACGGAGGCACCCTGTTCCTCGACGAGATCGGCGAGATGCCGGTCGCGCTGCAGGTCAAGTTGCTTCGCGCGCTCCAGGAGAAGATCGTCGTCAAGATCGGCGAGACCAAGCCGGAGCCGGTCGACATCCGCGTCGTGGCGGCGACCAACCGCGACCTCGAGGAGGAGATCCAGAAGGGGACGTTCCGCGAGGACCTGTTCTACCGGCTCAACGTCGTGAACCTGCACCTGCCGCCGCTGCGCGAGCGCGGCGACGACGTGGTGGTGCTCGCGAAGTACCTGCTCCAGAAGTACGCCGAGGAGTTCGGCGGCAAGGTGAAGGGCTTCACGCCCAACGCGCTCATCGCGCTCAAGAAGTACGACTGGCCGGGCAACGTCAGGCAGCTCGAGAACCGGATCAAGAAGGCGATCGTCCTGTGCGACAAGACCCTGGTCGGGCCGGAGGACCTCGATCTGTTCCCGGAGGCGCTCGCGCCCATCCAGTCGCTCGCGCAGGCGCGGGAGGACTTCCAGCGCCGCTACATCCTCGAGGTGCTCGAGCGCAACAACGGCAACCGCACGAAGACCGCGCGCGACCTCGGCGTCGACCCACGCACCATCTTCCGCTACCTCGAGCGCGAGCCCGACGCGCCCGAGCCGACGAGCGGCACCGCCAAGGACTGATCCGCGCGCGCCCGGCACGTGGGGCGCCCCCTGACACCGATGTCGCAGCGCATGGACCCGGCCCCCCGCGACGCCCCCGCAATTGGGCTCACTCCGCGCCGCATGGGACGATGTGGCGTTCGTGGCACCGTGCTTGCACTCGGATCGCGGATGAGCCGAGCGACCCTCGCGCTCCTCTGCGGTTGCTCCCTCATGGGCTGTATCCTGACGCGAAACCCCACCTACGAATCTCCGGAGAACACGCCCGCCGTGGTGCTCGAAGATCCGGACTTCCGCATGGGGACCTTCCATCGGGTCAACCTCAGCGGCGACAGCCCGGCGGACGGCGGCGTGGAGATGCAGCTCGAGGTCCGCGCGATCGTGCGCGACCCCGACCTCGAGCAGCCGCTCGTGGGCCTCGTGTTCCAGGACTACGACCTCGACGCGAGCGAGAACCGCACGATCACGAACGACATCGCGATCCCGCCGAGCGCGCGCGACACGCGCGACGTCCGCTTCTTCATCGACTACAGCGAGCTGCGCCGCGGCTGCCGCGTGATCGAGCTGCACGTCTCGGAGGCGTTCGTCAACACGCGCAACCCCACGCCGCGGCGGTCGGGCGACCTCGGGCGCGGCTTCTGGTTCGTGCGCGTGTTCGAGAACGCAGACGACGAGATCTCGCTCGAAGAGTGCGTGACCCCGGGGAGGACCCCGTGAGGCGGGCGATCCTCCTCCCGCTCGTCGGGCTCTTCGCGCTGAGCGCGGGGTGCGAGTCGATCACCGGCGGCCCTCCGTCCAACCACTGCGTGAGCGACGACGAGTGCGTCGCGGCGCGCTGCGACACCGCGCTCGGGATGTGCGTGACGGAGTCGCGCCGCCCGATGCGGCTCGCGCTCGAGGTGCGGCCGATGACCGAGCCGTACGGCGGCAGCGTGCAGGCGATCCCGTTCGCGCCGTTCGCGCTCGACGGCGCCGGCCCGCAGGAGCTCGAGCTCGAGCCCGGCGTGCTCGTCCAAGGGCTCGTGCGCGGCGGCGGCGCGCCGATCGCGGCCGAGCTCACCTTCAGCCGCCAGAGCCCGATCCCCGGCCGCGCGCCGAGCACGATCACGGTGGAGGCGAGCGGCGCGACGCCGGTGCGCCTCGAGGCAGGGCGCGAGGCCGCGTTCCTCACCCAGCTCCTGCCCGGCCGGCACGAGCTCACCGTGTCGCCGACCGGCGAGTGGCGCGCGCTCTTCCCGCCGCTCTACCGCGCGTACGAGACGCCCGCCGAGGGGAACGGGTTCCTGCCGCTCGACTACCCGCCGCTCTGCGCGGATCCGGCGGCGGACACCGACTGCCTCGCGACGTTCGAGGGCCAGGTCGTCGACCGCGCGGGCGTCGGACAGGCCGGCGTCGTCGTGCGCTTGGTGGACCGCCTCACGGGTCGCCCGCTCTCCTCGCGCTACGTGACCGCGTCGGACCTCGAGCGCGATCCCGGCTACTTCCGCCTCGTGTTCCCCGTCGAGCACTGGCGCGCGACCGACGGGTGGTTCCTGCGGGTCTCGCCGGCGCCCCACCGCGTGGAGGAGGTCGGGCCGAGCCCGATCTACACGCGCCCCGCCGAGGCGCTGACCGAGCTCGACGGGATGATCCGCGTGCTGTCGCCGAACGTGGACGCGATGCGCCTGACCTACGCGGGCACCGTCGAGGACGCGGACGGGCGGCCGCTCGAGGGCGCGAGCGTGCAGTTCACCTCGACGGACGTGACGGACCCGACGACGAACATCACGGGCACCTACACGGCCAGCGTGCGCACCGACGCGTCGGGCGCGTTCAGCGTCGAGCTGCTCGGCCACGCGGACTCGCCGGCCACGTACGACATCGTCGTGACCCCGAGCCAGAGCGAGGGGAGCTCCGGGGTCCTGCGGGTCAGCCGGGTGCTCGGCAGCAGCGCGAACGGCCAGCTCTTCACCGCCCCGCCCCGCGCTCGCTTCGGCGGCACCGTGCAGACGCTCACGGGCGAGCGGATGCTCGACGCCCGCGTCGAGGCGCGCACGCGCGGCAGCGACCGCGACGGCGCGCTCGACCCGGCCGCCTTCCTCGCGCGCTCCAACCAGACGAGCACCGACGCGAACGGGCTCTTCGACCTGCGGCTCGACGTCGGGCTCTACGACGTCGTGATCGAGCCTCCCGCGGGGACGAACTTCCCGTGGCGGATCGAGCGCGACGTCGCGATCGGGAGCTCCGGCGCGCCCTTCACGAGCGTGTACGAGCTCGAGCATCCGGTCCCGGTGACGGGCGTCGCGCGCTGGCGCGTCGACGACACGACGCAGCCCGTCGTCGACGGCGAGGTCCGCGCCTACGCGCTCGTCGAGGGCTCCGACGGGAGCATGCGCGCGCTGCTCGTGGCGCGGGCGACGACCGACGCGCGCGGCGCCTACACGCTGCTCGTGCCGCCGTCGCCGTAGCCGGAGCGCCGCTCGAGCCACCGGATCTCGCCTCGATTCCCGTGGGTTCCCGCGCACGGTGGCAAGAGACTTGTAACTTCCGGTGGGCGGGATACTATGCGCCTCGACCTCAGGTGAACGTCGCCGGCTCGAAACGTTTCGCGGCGACCCAATTCGAGTCCAGGTAGGGACTTGGGGAGAGAATAGGAATGAAGACGATGCTCAAGACCCAGCTGGTCGCGATCGCGGCGGCCACCCTCGGCCTCACGGCTTACGGTTGCGGTGGTGGCAGCGCCGACGACTCCGGCGGCAGCGAGACCGGTGGCGGCGAGGCGTCCTGCAGCGGCAGCGGCGAGGGCGGCGAAGGCGGCGGCGAGGGCGGCGGCGAGGGTGGGGGCGAGAGCTCCTGCGGCGCCGGCAGCTGCGGCGGCGAAGGCGGCGACGGCGAGTGAGCTGCTGAGGCGGGCGCGCCCGTCGCCCGAGGCCTCGCGCGCGCGAGCCGGTCTTCTCCGGCTCGCACGTCGCGCGTGATGACCCGCGCGCAGGCGAGCGCCCGCTTCATGGCTCGAGGATCGCAGACGCGGGAGCTTCCGGTGGAGGCTCCCGCGTTTCGTTCGTAAGCTGTCGCAGGAGCTCGGAGCCGCATGAACACGCGCGTCGAAGGCGTCGGCCTCGGCCTCAGGCACGACCTCGCTCGGGAGCTGCTCGAGCGGCGGCCCGACGAGGTGCGCTGGCTCGAGATCCACCCCGAGAACTACGTGGCGCGCGGGGGTCGCTTCGAGCTGAACCTCGAGGAGGCGCGGGCCCACTGGCCGATCGTCACCCACGGGCTGACGTGCGGAGTCGGCACCGCGAGCCCGTTCGAGCCGAGCTACACGCGCGAGCTGCGCGAGCTGCTCGAGGCGGTCGGCGCGCCGTTCCACAGCGAGCACCTCTGCTTCGGTGGCGTCGACGACACGTTCCTGCACGACCTGCTGCCCTTGCCGTTCAACCGCGAGGCCGTCCGCACCGCGGCGGCGCGGGCGCGCGAGCTGCGCGACGCGATCGAGCGCCCGCTCGCGATCGAGAACATCAGCTACTACGCCGACCCCCTCGACCCCGGCGGCTGGACCGAGCCGGACTTCCTGCTCGAGGTCCTCGACGCGGCGGACGCGGCGCTCCTGCTCGACGTCAACAACGTCTACGTCAACTCCCTCAACCACGGGTTCGATCCGCGCGCGTACATCGACCGCATCCCGCGCGAGCGGGTCGTGCAGATCCACGTCGCCGGCCACTTCACCGGGAAGGACGGCGTGATCATCGACACGCACGGCGAGCCGGTGTGCGAGGGCGTGTACGACCTGCTCGGCTACACGATCGCGCGGCTCGGGCCCGTGCCCGTCTTGCTCGAGCGCGATCAGAACGTGCCTCCGCTCGACGACCTGCTCGCGGAGGTCCGGCGCCTGAGCGCGATCTACGAGCGCGGCGTCGCCGCGTTCGAGGCGGAGCGGGCCGCGTGACCGAGCCGAGCCTCGTCGAGGTCCAGCGCGCGTTCTCGCGGATCTGCTTGGACGCGACGCCGGCGGAGGCGGACCTCGCGCTGCTCCACGGGCCCCGGGAGCGCTGGCTGCTCTACCGCCGCATGGTGCGCTCGCGCCTCTTCGGGATGGTGCGCAGCGGCCTGCCGCGGACCGTCGCGACGGTCGGCGAGGCGCGCCTCGACGCGGCGATGCGCGCGTACCTCGCGGAGCGCGGGGTGACGAGCCGCTACATCCGCGACTGCGTCCAGGAGCTCGCCGCGCACGCGCTCCCGACCTGGAGCGCCGATCCGGCGTTGCCGCCGCACCTCGCCGACCTCGTGCGTTACGAGGCGACGAAGTGGCAGGTCGGCAGCCTCGAGTGGGTCGAGCCCGCGCCGGTCGTCGAGCCCTTCGACTTCGAGGGCGTCCCGGTCCACAACCCCACGGTCCGCGCCGTCGAGGTGCGCTTCCGCGTCGACCGCGACGACGCGCGCCGCGACGAGCCGGTCGCCGAGCCGCATCGGGTGCTCCTCTACCGCCGGCCGCGCGACGCGCGCGTGTTCGGCTACGCGCTCGACGCGCGCGCGAGCGCGCTCTACGACGCGTGGTGCGTGCCCGAGCGCACGTTCGCCGACGGCGCGCGCGCGGTCCTCGCGGCGCGCGGCGCGGCGCCCGAGCCGACCTTCGTCGACGCGCTCGCGGGGCTGCTCGCGGACCTCGTCGAGCGCGCGATCATCGTCGGTTCGCGAAGGTGAGGGGCGAGGGCCTCGCCCTCTCCACCGGCTCGTGGGCGCTCGCGTGCTGCCTCGCGTCGTGCGGCGGCCTCGCCCTCGGCGCGGAGCGCGGGCCCGAGGCGCGCGCGTGGCGCTACGAGCTGCGCATCGACGACGCGCTCAGCCGCCTCGAGGTCGACGTCTGCTTCGAGGGCCCCGCGCCCCCCGTCCTCGCGCCGATCGACCGGCGCGGTCGCCGCTTCCTGCGGAGCGCCGACGGCCCGCTCGGTCCAGACGCCGCCCCGCTCCCGCGCGACGCCGACGTCGTCTTCACCGCCCACCTGCCGCCCGACGCGTGCGTCCGCTACGTCGTGGACCTCGACGCGGCCGCGCGGCAGCGAGGGGGCATCACCGGCGCGTACCGCGTGGGCGACGATCTGATCGCGTCCACCACGGTGTGGCTCTGGGCGCCCCGCCCGCGCGCGCCCGACGCCCGCGCCAGCGCGCGCTTCACGCTCCCCGAGGGCGTCGTGGTCTCGCCGCTCTGGCCGCGCGACGCGGAGCGCTGGTACCTCGACGCGCGCGCGTTCGAGCTCGAGGCCTTCGCCGCGTTCGGTCGCTTCGAGGTGCGGCACGTCGGCGTACCGGGTGCCTGCCTGCACGTGAGCCTCCTGGGCCGCCGGGTCGCGATGGGCCACGACGCGCTCAGCGCGTCGCTCGCGCGCAGCGCCGGGGCGGCCGCGCTCCTGTTCGGCCGCTTCCCGGTGAGCGAGGCGAGCATCCTCGCCGTGCCCACGCCGCTGTCCACCACGTCTCCGTTCGGCGTCGTAGGCCGCGGCACGCTGCCGACGGTGGCGATCCTCGTCGGCGAGCAGGCGGCGCCCGAGCGGCTCGAGCGCGCGTGGGTCCCCGTCCACGAGTTCAGCCACCTCGCGGTGCCGCTCATCGAGCGCGACGACGCGTGGCTCTCCGAGGGCCTCGCCACGTACTATCAAGAGATCTTGCGGGCGCGCGCCGGGCTCATCGCGCCGGAGGAGGCGTGGCGCAACCTCGACGACGGCTTCGCCCGCGGGCGCGCCGGAGGTACGGGCCGCTCGCTCGCCGACGAGAGCCGCGACATGCGCCGCACGGCCGCGTACCGCCGCGTCTACTGGGCGGGCGCCGCGATCGCGCTCGCCGCGGACGTGGAGCTGCGCGCGCGCGGCGCGCGGAGCCTCGACGACGCGCTCGCCGAGCTGCACGCGTGCTGCCATGGCGGCGCGCGGCCCATGCCCGGTCGCGACGCGATCGAGCGGCTCGACGCGGCGAGCGACGGCGTGTTCGGCCGCGTCGCGCGCGCGGCGCTCGGGAGCTCCGAGCTGCTGCCGCTCGAGCGGACCTACCGGCGGCTCGGTCTCTCGCACCGCGCCGACGGCAGCCTCGCCTTCGACGACGCGCCCGACGCGCGCGCGCTCCGCGACGCGATCACGAGCCCGCCGGCGGCGCTCGACGACGTCCCGCCGTGCGGACCTTGGTACGCGCGGCCGTGATCGCGTAACGTGCCGCTCACGGGGTCGTATGCACGGGCGTCCCAGGCCCGATCTGAATGCCAGCCACGCCTCGTCCGTCGAGGTCGGGCGTGTCGACGAAGGAGCCGCTCATGCGAATCGTCAATGTCCTCTGCGCCGCCGTCCTCTTCGCGGGCGCCGGCTTGGCCGCGAACGCGGAGGCCCAGGCCCGCACCTTCCGCATCCGCAACGACGGCGGCAGCCGCATCCAGTTCATCTCGGACGCGCCCCTCGAGACGATCACCGGCGTGAGCACGCACGTGACCGGTGAGCTCGAGGCGGACGTGAACGACGCCACGGCGATGCGCGGCACCGTGCGCGTGCGCGTCGCGAGCCTGCGCACCGGCATCGACCTGCGCGACGAGCACCTGCGCGCACCGAACTGGCTCGACGCCAACCGCTGGCCCGACGTGACGTTCGAGGTCACCCGCATCGAGGGCGCGAGCCGGCTCGCGCCCAACCAGGTCGCGAACCTCCGCGTCCACGGCCGGTTCAGCCTCCACGGCGTGACGCGAGAGATCGTCGCCAACGCGCAGGTCCGTTACATCCCGCTCACCGACGAGCTGCGCGCCAACCACGTCGACGGGGACGTGATCCGCGTGCAAGCGAGCTTCCGCGTGCTCCTGACCGACTACAACGTGTCGGTGCCGCTGCCCGTCCGGCTCAAGGTCGCGAACGAGATCCGCGTCAACGTGACGCTCCGCGCGATCGCGAGTTGATCCTCGCCTTCGGAGGGGTCGTTCCGACGTTCCAGCTCCTCGTCTCCCGCGAAAGACGGGAGGCGAAGAGAGTGCGCCTACGGCGCCGGGGGGAAGGTCTTCGAGTCGCGTCGCCGAGGGTCAGAGGGCGGAGCGGACGCTGACGGCGCGGCCGGTGGTGGAGGCGTGCTGGACCCACGGGGCGACGTCGCCGAAGTCGAGGTTCGGCGAGACCTCGATCGTGACGTGGTCCGAGGGCAGCTCGCGCAGGCACGCGGTGAGCGTGGCGGGCGCGACCTCGCCGCAGCGCGGGTCGCCGCGCACGAGCACCCGCGCGCCCGCGTCCGTGATCCGCACGCGCACCTCGCTCGCCGCCGGATCGGCGAGCCCCGGGGGCTCGCCGCGCCGCATCGCCTCGAGCGCGGCGCGCACGTCCGCTTCGCTCGGCGCGCTCGCGGGCGGGGCGCGGGGCCACTCGAACGCGACGAGCGCGTCGTCCTCGCCGAACAGGACGCGCGGGCTGCCGTACCCGGCGCGCCCGCTGGACACGAGGACCGCCTCGAACGCCTCGAACGACACCTCGGCGGCGACGCGCAGATCGCAGACGTTCGCGCCGGTCCCCGCGCCGGAGGCGGCCCGCTCGGCGTGGCGCGTCGCGGCCAAGGCGGCGACGAGGCCCGACGCGTCGCCGGGCTCGAGCCGCGCGCGCACGCGCGGCCACTCCGGGTGCGACGGATCGGGGTCGGCCCGGGCGCGCTCGATCGCGGCGTGCGGCCACGTGCGGACGAGCGCGCCGTTGTCGACCTCGAGCCCGTCCGGTCGCACGACCACGCGCGTCGCCGGGGGTCGCGTGGCGAGCGCGATCACGGCGTCGGGCCACGTCACGCTCAGGGCGGTCGCGACCGGCGCAGGGGCCGGCTCGATCGGCTCGGCCGGCTCGAGCGGCGCGGCGTGCTCGCACGTGCAGCCCGCGGCGAGCAGCGCGGTCGCGGCGGCGCGCGTCAGAAGCAGGCGGACCACAGGCCGGCTCCGGCGCCCATCGCCGCCGACTCGTCCTCTTCGAAGAGCGCGCGGTACTGGCGGTTGCCGCCGATCGTCAGCACGCGGGCGAAGCCGCGGCGCAGGAGCTGCCGCTGGAAGAAGTCGCCGCTGCCCGCGCCGACGTGCACGTACGCGAGCATGCGCCCGAACGAGTCGGTGCAGTCCGCGTCGAACGTCAGCCAGACCTGCCGGTCGAGCAGCCCGCTCGTGAACGCCGCCGCTTCCGTCCCGTAACACTGGGCCGGCATCCCGTCGTGCGCGAGCTCCGGCGTGTCGACGCCGATCATCCGCACGCGCGCGTCGATCGAGCCGTCCGCGGCGGTGAAGAGGAACGTGTCTCCGTCGATGACGCGATAGAGCCGCCCGCGGATCGGCGCGCGGCACGGCGAGGGGCCGGCGCGCAGCCCCGACGGATCGATGCGCGCGAGGCGCTCGTCATCGAGCAGGAGCGGACCATCGAACGCGTTGCCGAGCACGGGATCGTACCCGCCTCCGTCCCGCGGCCCGTCGCCTGCGTCCGTGCCGGCGTCGCCGCCCCCGACGTGGCGCGGACAGCCCGCGAGCGAGAGCGCGAGCGCGAACGACATCATCCACCGCACGGCGTACAGCGTAGCGAGGAGGCGCCGCCCGGTCGCGCGCTTTCGACGCGGCGGATCGGGCGGATCGAGCGTCGACGAGTCGAGCGCCCACGTCGAACGCACTATCGAGGCGCCCCATCGCCCCGCGATGGGGTCGAACGCGGCTTCGCCGCGTTCGGACTGGGGTGGGGCCCCCGCTGCGGCTTTGCCGTAGCGGGGGAGGGGTGCGAAGCACCCCTCAGAAACATCAGAACCGGAACTGCGTCTCGAGCCGGATCTCGTGCTCGGTGAGGTTCGCGTCGGGCGTCGCGTCGGCGGTGCGGCACTCGTCCGCGAACACGCCGCTCGCGAGCGGCGCGCTCTGCGTGTCGCGCACGCAGAACATGTGCATCGAGTACATCAGGCTCATGAGGCCGATGTTGCGGAAGTAGTACCAGTGCAGCGCGGCGCGCACCTGGAACTCCTCGACCGGCTGGCGGAAGAGCGAGCTGAAGCCGCCGGAGGGCCCGAGCACCGCCGGGTCGTACTCCACCGGCACGAAGAAGCCGCCGACGTCGGCCGCGAGGACGAGCGTGCGCGGCACGAGGAGCAATGTGAATTGCACGTTCCACGCTTGCTGCACGCCGTCGAAGTCGATCACGTAGCGGCCGTACGCCTCCGCGCGCATGGCGAAGATGGAGTAGCGGAAGGTCGCGAACGCGTTCCACGCGACGAAGCGCTCGATCGGGCGCTGGTCGAAGCGTGCGCCGGCCATGAACGCGAGGGTCAGCGGCACGGGCACGTAGAGGAACGGCGTGTCGAAGCGGTCGTAGAAGCCGATCGCGTTGATGTGGAGCTGCGCGCCGCCCGAGTACGAGAAGTTGCGCGCCTCCTCGCCGGGGCGGAAGAACACGCCGCCGACGTTGCCCGTCCGCTCGCCCGAGCCGCCCATCGCGAACACACGGAAGCGCAGCACGTTGTCGCTCGTGATCGGGCCGCCGACCTCGAGCGCCGCGCCGTTGGCCTGCTCGAACGCGTTGAACAGGTAGAACGGCGGATCGAGCAGCGGCTGCTTGGCGGTCGACACGACGAGGCCCGGGCTCAGGCCGCCCGAGCCGGTGTTGACGGAGAGGTAGTGGCCCTCGTTGCCGAGCGGGATGTTGAACGTCGCGAAGGTCAGACGCAGCGAGCGCTCCGCGCGCACGTTGATCAAGAAGAACGAGTTCTGGATCAGCGGGATCGGGCCGAGCGCGCGCAGCTGCAGGCGCTGCACGCGGACGTCGCCGATCGGATCGCTGTACTCGCTGAAGCCGTCACCGTCGATGTCCGGCGTCTCGTTGATCCGGAGGCTCCCCGAGAGGCCGGCGACCACGCTGAAGCGGATCCCGGGGGCGCCGGAGCACACCGTGACCGAGGGATCGAAGCGGCACCCGAAGTCCTGGCAGTCGATGCGTCCGTCGCCGTCGTTGTCGATGCCGTCGGAGCAGAGGTAGTCGTTGCGCTCGCCGTCGACGTCGCCGCCGCGGCCGATGAGGTCCTCGACGCTCATCCCGCCCGACAGCTCCGGCACGTCGCCGGCGCCCGGCGCGTCCGCGGGGCCGGGGTTCGCCACGCCGCCCTGCCAGGAGCCGCGGCACACCGTGATGTGCGGCGCCTGGCAGTCGTCGTCCTCGCAGTCGATCGCGCCGTCGCCGTCGTTGTCGATCCAGTCGCTGCAGGCCTCGTTCGTGCGCTCTTCGCGCCCGCCCGCCTCGCAGTGCGGGTGCCCGAAGCAGTCCGCGTCCGCGCAGTCGGTCAGCCCGTCGCCGTCGTTGTCGATGCGATCGTCGCAGATCGTCTCGCGCGCCGGCGGCGCCGGCTGCATCGGCGGTGACGCCGGCTGGCCCGGAACCGGCGGATCGATCGAGGGCGCGGGCGGATCGTCGTCGTCCTGCGCGACGGCGAGCGCGCACGGCCCGAGCGCGACGAGCGCGGCGAGCACACCCAGGATGCAATGGTCGAGACCCCTCATCCCCATCCTTCCTTCTCGGAGCCCGCTACGGGCAGACGAACGCGCGGCCCGCGCGGCCTCCCGGCCGGGCGCACGCCCCCGTGTACGCGATCCTGCAGTCCTCGTCGCCCGAGCACGCCCGGCCCGCGAACGGGCCCGCGATGCACGTGCGCCCCGTCTGCCGGCGGCAGATCGGGTTGCCCTCGGCGTCGACCACGAGCGGGTTGTGGTTGCACTCCCAGTCCTCGCAGTCGGTGAACCCGTCTCGGTCGTTGTCGATCCCGTCCGTGCAGCTGCGCACCGCCATCGCGATGCGCTCCGCCATCGTGGTGTCCGTCGGGATGGACCGATCCTCGTTGCCCTGCGTCACCGTGGTGCGCTCGAGCCACATGCTCTCGATGCACGGGCTCTCGAGCCGCAGGCAGCTGCCGCGGTAGCAGCTCTGGCCGGCGGGGCACTCCTCGTGCGTCGCGCACAGGCCCGTGCGCGAGACGCGCGTGAAGCGGCAGCTGAAGTCCCCGCAGTCGGTGAAGCCGTTGCGGTCGTTGTCGCGCCCGTCCGTGCAGAGCTCGAACGTGCCCTCGGTGAGGCGGCGGCAGAGCTCTGCGACTTCGACGTTGGTCGAGCGGCTGCAGGAGAAGTCGTTGCAGTCGGTGAAGCCGTTTCCGTCGTTGTCGATGCCGTCGGTGCAGCGCTCGAGCGTGTTCTCCGCGATGCTCTCGCAGTACATGAGCACGTCGGGCATCGAGGAGCGGCTGCAGGAGAAGTCGTTGCAGTCGGTGAAGCCGTTTCCGTCGTTGTCGATGCCGTCGGAGCACTGCGCGAGCGTCGTCTCGGTCACCGTCGCGCAGTAGGCGAGGATGTCGGGGTTGGTCGAGCGCGAGCAGCCGAAGTCGGCGCAGTCGACGAAGCCGTTGCGGTCGTTGTCGATGCGGTCCATGCAGCGCGCGAGCGTGTTCTCGGGCCCGAGGCACGCGGCCGAGCTCCAGCAGTCCGGGTCGCGGCAGTCGGTCAGGCCGTCGGCGTCGTCGTCGATGCCGTTGTCGCAGATCGACTCGGGCGGCGGGCAGCCTTGCTCCACCGTGCACGAGGGGTCCGCGCAGTCGGTGAAGCCGTTGCCGTCGTTGTCGATGCCGTCGCTGCAGTTCGACTCGCGGCACGCGTGGAACTCGCGGCAGTCCGGGTCGCGGCAGTCGATCAGGCGGTCGCCGTCGTCGTCGCGCCCGTTCGCGCAGTCGAACTCGAACGCGCAGACGGTCACGTAGGGGTTGTTGCGGCACCCGAAGTCCCGGCAGTCGGCCTGGCCGTTGCCGTCGTTGTCGATGCCGTCGCTGCACGTCGCGTCGTTGAACTCCGCCGCGCAGCAGAGCTCGAGGATGCTCTGGCAGTCCCGGTCGCCGCAGTCGAACGTGCCGTCGAGGTCGTCGTCGATCCCGTTCGTGCAGAGCTCGTAGGTGTTCTCGATGCCGAGCGGCGAGGTGTCCGGGATGATCTCGGCGCAGAAGCCGCGCATGATGCAGTCGGGGTCGCGGCAGTCGGTGAGGCCGTCGAGGTCGTCGTCGCGGCCGTTGCGGCAGCTCACCTCGTCGGTCTCGTAGCCGGCGACCGGGCCGCGGTCGGGGAAGCCGTCGCCGTTGAAGTCGAGCGTGTAGCAGCCCGGCCCGAGCGCGAGCGCGAGCCCGAGCGCGAAGAGGAGGTGACGCCGCGACAGGCTCGTCACATCAGTGCTCCCCGCCGGGGCCGTCCCACGTGCCGTGGCCGCGCAGGCACCGCGCCTGGCGCTGCCCGTAGCGGCGCTCGAACGGCACGTGGATCATGCACGAGCCGCGCTCGGTCCGGGTCGCGCCGAGCTGGCCGGCGCTCTGCTCGCGCGCGAGGCGCCGCGCGACGCGCTCGCGCGCGGGGCCGGTGAGGTACTCGGGCAGCTCGCCGAGCCGGCGGTAGCGCGAGACGAACTCGATCAGGTGCAGGTTGAAGAAGTCGGCGAGGTGCGGCGCGATCTCGGGGTCCGCGCGCAGTCGCCGCGCGGCCTCGCGCACCGGGCCGAGCTCGACGCGCAGCTCGTCGTTGCACACCCACTCGCACTCTCGGTAGGTGTCGCGGTGGCGCATGCTCTCGCTGTGGCCGTCGCGCACCGAGACGAGGCGGTTGTAGTGCCACTCGCGCGAGGGGTTCTCGTCGGCCGAGTGGATGCTCGTCATCACGTAGTCGGGCACGCCGTGCGCCCACATGCCGCGGCGCTCGCGGATCGCCTCCTGCTGCGCCCGCAGGTACGCGGGGCGCGAGGGCGTGTCGTCGATCTGCATCGCGTGCGCGAGCCCGCGCCGGATCTGATCGGTCGCGAGGTCCGGGCAGTCCATGAGCACGCGGCCGTAGGTGTCGGTCGAGCCGTCGCTCGTGCAGTGCCAGGTGCCGCGGCGCCCGTTCAGGGTCGCCATCTTCGCGTTGATGTAGAGCTCGTAGGGGTGGAAGTCCCCCCACTGGTGCGCGGGCCCGAAGCTCTCCAGCGTGTTGAAGCCGCCGAGCCGGCACTGCGCGCCGCGGAACTCGCCCGCCTGCACGCGGAAGCTGTCGCCGTCGTTGAAGGAGACGGGGACCGGGACGCCGTTGACGTAGACGCGCGTGAACGAGTCCCCCGCCGCGCCGAGCGGCACGAGGGCGAGGGCGGCGACGGTCCCCAACCCGAAAAGAAGACTGACGAAACGGCGCGTCACGAAGGTCCGGCCATCGAACGCCATGCACGGCGAGCTGTCAATGGGCAGGGCGTGACGAGCGGGCGACGTCAGCGCGCCGCCGCCTCCGGCTCGTGCGCGGCGACGTGTCGCCGGAGGTGCCCCGCGAGGACCGGCGCGCACTGGAAGATCACGCCGTGCCCGGCCTCGTCGAGGTGCACGTGGCGGGCGCCCGGGATCCGCGCGGCGAGCTCGCGCTGGCGCGCGGGCCGGACGAGGAGGTCGCGCCCGCAGCTCACGACGAGGGTCGGGACGGCGAGGCCGGCGAGCCGGGCCCGGGTGTCGTGCCTCATCACGGCGCGCATCTGGAGCTGGCGCGTGCGCGCCGGCGCGCGCCCGCCGAGGTGCTCGCGCATCCGCGCGAGGAGCGCCTCGCGCTCGAACGATCGCAAGAAATCTCGAGGGTAGAGGAGCGCGGCGAGGGCGCCGAAGCGCTCGTCGTCCCGGCCGAGGTTCACCGCGAGGAAGCGCGCGAGCCCGCCGAGCGGGATGCGCCAGGCGCCGGCCCCGCCCGCGTGCGTCGCGATCAGCGCGAGCGAGCGCACGCGCTCCGGGGCGGCGAGCGCGAGCTCCTGCGCGACCATCCCGCCCATCGAGACGCCGACGACGTGCGCGCTCGACCAGCCGAGCGCGTCGAGCACGCGCAGCGCGTCGCCGGCGAGCTCGGCGAGCGTGAACGAGCCCGGCGCCGGATCGCTCTCGCCGACGCCCCGGTGGTCGAAGGTCGCGACGCGGTGGTCGGCGCGCAGCGCGTCGACCTGCGGCCGCCACACGCGCCCTCGCATGCCGAGCCCCATGACGAGGAGCACCGGCGGGCCCTCGGTCCCGACGAGCTCGTACGCGAGGCGCGGGGTCCCCGGGGTGCGCCGCATCGCCGCCGTCGACAGACCTTCAGCGGTCGATGGTGTCGGAACCGGCGCCGCCGCGGCGCTGCTCGATGCCGGAGACGTTCGGGATGTTGAACTCGACGCGCCGGTTCTGCGCGTGCTCCTCGGCCGTGCTCGCGTTCTCGACGACGGGGCGGTCGGGGCCGTAGCCGTGGGCCTCGAGCCGAGACGCGTCGACGCCGCCCTGCGTGGTCAGGAAGCGCACGACCGACTCGGCGCGCTGCTGGCTCAGCCGGACGTTGTTCGCGCGCCGGCCGCGCGAGTCGGTGTGGCCCTCGACCCGCACGAGCTGGATCTCGGGGTGCGCGTTCAGCACGCGCGCCACGTTCTGCAGCAGGGGGAAGCTCCGCGCGAGGATCGTCGCGCGGTTGGTCTGGAAGTAGACCATGTCGAGGATCTCGAGGCGGCCCTCCTGCAAGACGACTTGCTGAGGCTCGGGGCAGCCCTGGTTCTCGGGAGGGCCGGGCTCGTCGGGGCAGTTGTCGACGCGATCGACGACGGTGTCGCCGTCGCGGTCGGGGTCCGGGCAGCCCTGGTTCGAGCGCGGCCCGGGCTCGTTCGGGCACGCGTCCTGGGTGTCCGGGATGCCGTCGCCGTCGTTGTCGGGATCGGGGCAGCCGTTCTCGTCCTCGAACCCGTCGAAGTCCTCCGGCTCGTCCGGGCACTGGTCGACGTGGTCGAGGAGGCCGTCGCCGTCGCGGTCGCCGGTCGGGCAGCCCTGCGTCTCCGGCGGACCGGGCTCGTTCGGGCAGCGATCCTCGACGTCGAGGATGCCGTCCCCGTCGTTGTCCGGATCGGGGCAGCCGTCCTCGTCCTGGAACTGGTCGAAGTCCTCCGGCTCGTCGGGGCACTGGTCGACGTCGTCGTAGAGGCCGTCGCCGTCGCGGTCGCGGGCGGCGAGCTCGCGCGGCATCATCCAGCCGATGTTCAGCACCGCGCGCAGGTCGGGCGAGCCGAACCCGCGGTTGAGGCCGGGCCCCATCGCGAGGCCGGCCACGATCCCGCTCTCGTGGAAGAGCTTGAGGCCGGCGAGCGCCTCGAGCGCCGTGCCCTCGCGCTCGCCGACGAGCGCGAACGCGCTCGCGCCGTAGAGCTGCACGTGGCCGTCGAGGTGCGTGCGCGGGTCCGCCGCGTCCGTCCAGAACGGGATCGCGAAGCCGATCGCGTAGGTGAGCTCGTGGCGGAACTGGAGGTTGTTCGCCATGCTCACGGTCTCTTCCCGCAAGCGCGCGCCCACGTTGATGACGATGCGCGCCCCGGCCCCCGGCCGCAGCTCCGCGAGCAGCTCGGGGTGGATCGTGAGGAAGGGGTCGCCGCGGTACGTCGAGTCGACCGAGGTCGGGAACGTGCCCGTCACCTGCAGCGCCAGCGCGCCGACGTCCTCCGCCTCCCCGAACAGCCGCACGCGACCGCCGAGGTAGAGGTCGCCGAGGCCCCCGCCGTCGGCCGGCGCGACGCCCGCCGGCACCATCGAGTCGCCTTCGTTGAGGAACACGACCGGCAGCCCCGCGAAGATCACCACGCGATCCGCGAGCCCGAGCGCGAGCCCGAGCGTCCCGGTCAAGAGGTGCTCGACGACGGAGTGCGACTCGCTCGACGGATCGCCCAGGATCCCTTCGTACACGAGCGGGTTGAACGCGTAGTCCATCGTGAGCTGCGCGCCGAACCGCATGTCACCGAAGTCCGAGGCGCGGCTCAGCTCGAAGTCGTCCTCGTTCGTCTCGGACGCGCGAAAGCGATTGAGCGTCCCCGTCTGGGCCGCGGCGCTCGATGCGCCGAGCACGCACAGCGCGAGCGCGACGCGCGCGATTCCGATGCGGGTCAAGGGATCCTCCGAAGGCAAATCAATCCGTTCATCGTGGAACGCGGGGAGCGTACCTCAGTTCACCGGCCCCGGCGCAACGATCTACGCGCCGTCTTCCTCGCGTCGCGCGGGGTCGCGCGCGGGCGAGGCCTCGGCCGGCGTCGGCGCCTCGCGCGGGCCGCGCCGCCCGACGAGGCCGAGGTAGGCCATCGCGGCGAGGGCGATCCAGCCCGGCCAGTCGCCGGCGTGCTGGTAGACGCTCGTGCCCTCCATCATCCGCACCTCGCCGCGCAGGCTCGCGCGCTCGTAGGTCTCGGAGTGCGTCACCACGCGGCCGAGCGGGTCGACGATCGCGCTGACGCCGGTGAGCGTCGCGCGCACGAGGTAGCGGTGGTGCTCGACCGCGCGCATCTTCGCGAGCGCGAGGTGGACCCAGGGCTCGTGCGTGTCGCCGAACCATCCGTCGTTCGTGATGTTCACGAGCATGTGCGGCGCGTCCTCGCGCATCAGCGAGCGCACGAAGCGCGGCAGGATGTCCTCGTAGCAGACGAGCGCGCCGATGCGGTCGTCGCCCAGGCGCAGCGCGTGGACGCGGTCGCCCGGCGTGAAGCGGCCGCTGTGCGGCGACCACTCGTGGAGGATCGGGAACGTCTCGCCGAACGGCAGGTACTCGCCGAACGCGAGCAGGTAGGTCTTGTCGTAGAAGTCCGCGATCCGGCCCTCGGCGTCCGTGAGGAACGCGGTGTTGTAGTGGCGGAGCCGGTCCTCGCCGCGCTCCGCGCTCTGCCCTCCGAAGAGGAGCGGCGCGGCGGGGAAGCCGGGATCCTCGAGCCGGTAGAACTCGAGCGCGCGGCGCAGCGTGCCGGGGATCGGCGCGCCGGGCGTGCGCGGCAACCCGAAGCCGACCGACGACTCCGGCCACACCAAGAGGTCGAGCGGGCCCTGCCGCTCGAGCTCGAGCGACTGCTCGAGGTGCCGCCGCAGCACCTCGCCGCGATCGTCGCGCATCTCGAAGATCCCCATGTTGATCTGGACGACGCCGATCTGACGCGCGGGCGCGGCGGCCATGCGCTCCTCCACCTCCGCGATGCGGAAGGCGCCGTAGCCGAGGTACGCGGCGAGCGCGCCGGCGAAGAGCGCGGGCGCGAGCCTGGGCCAGCGCTCGCGCGGCCGGGCGAGCGCGCGGACGAGCTCGTAGAGCGCGCCGTTGCCGAGCATCGCGATCGCGCTCAAGAGCAGCGGGCCGCCGAGGTCCGCGACCTGCACGAGGTACGGCAGCATGTGGAAGCTGTTGCCGTAGAAGTTGTCGAACAGGTGCGGGAACACCGCCTCGACCGCGACGAACGCGACGACGAGCGAGAGCGTCGGCCCGAACCCGCGCTCGCGCGCGCGCCGGTAGAGCCACAGCACGAGCACGTACTGCAGCGCCTGGTAGAGGAAGTAGACCGAGGCGAAGGCCGCGGCGAGCGCGTAGGGGAAGCCGCCGTAGTCCGCGATGGTGTCGGCGACCCAGTAGAAGCCGCCGTACCACGCGACGTAGCCGAAGAAGAGCGCGCGCCGGAAGAACGCCCAGCCCTTCACCGGGTGCTCGTCCATCACCCAGAGCGCCGGGATCATGCCGACGAACGCGAGCGGCCAGATCCCGAAGCCGGCGAAGCCGAGGAACATGAGCACCGCGCTCGCGAAGAGGAGGGCGTAGCACCGGCCGATCTCGCCCCAGTCTCGCCGGGCCGGCCGCGGGGCGCTCGCCTCGGCCGGCGCCGCTTCGGTCGCGGCCTCGGTGGACGCCGCGGCCGCCGCGGCCGCCCGAGGCTGCCGCTTCTTCTTGCGCGTCATGCGGCGGGCTTGGCGGCGAGCGCCTTGCGCACCTTCGCGACGAGCTCCTCGGTCTTGAAGGGCTTGGTCACGTAGAAGCGTGCGCCGGCGTTGATCCCGGCGATCACGTCGCGCGGGCCGGTCCTCGCCGTCAGCATCACCACCGGGACGTTCGCGAGCGCCGGCGTCTCCTTGAGCTGCTTGGCGAGCGTGACGCCGTCCATGCGCGGCATCATCACGTCCGTCACGATCACGTCGGGGCGGCTCGCGCGCGCCTTCTCCAGCGCGTCGAGCCCGTCGATCGCGGTCACGACGTCGCCGATGGCGCGCATCACGTGCTCGAGCATCCGGAGCAGATCGGGGTCGTCCTCGGCGACGAGGATGCGAGGCCGTGCTGCCGACATCGCGCGCAAGCTAGTCCAAGAGTCGCCCGTTTGCACGGGCGACTACTCTTCTTCGGGGCTCGCGCCCGCGGGCGCCCCGGCGGCGGGGCGCTTCGAGGCGTGTTTGCGGCGGAAGCGGTTGGGCGGCGTCGCCGGCGCGAACACGGCGAGGAGCGCCGGCTGCACGATCAGCGTCGAGAGCAGGCACATCCCCACCGTCACCCCGACCAGCTCGCCGAAGCGCTGCACCGGCACGAACGAGCTCAGCAGCATCACGCCGAAGCCGACCATCAAGGTCACGCACGAGATCACCACGGCGCGCCCCGTCCCGCGGGCGGCGCGCAAGAGCGCCGCGTCGCGGTCGAGCCCGAGCCCGATCTCCTCGCGATAGCGCGCGAGCACGTGGATCGATCCGTCGACCGCGAGCCCGAGGCTGATCGAGAAGACGATCACGGTCGAGGCGTTGAGGTGCATGCCGCGCATCGACATCCACGCGAGCGTGCCGACGAGCGGGATCACGTTCGGCGGGATGCTCAAGAGCCCGAGGCGCCAGCTCCCGAGCAGCACGACGAGCATGCCGAAGATGATGAGGACGGCGGTCGAGAGGCTGCCGAGCAGGTCGTTGACCACCGCGGTGAGCCCGACCGAGCCGGTGTAGCCCTCTCCCGTCAGCGCGACGCGCACGCCGAGCGGGCGGAAGCGCTCGTCGAGCTCGAGGCGCAGCTCCTCGATCAGCCGCAGGCTCGCCGCCGCGCCGACGTCGGCGAGCCGCACCTGGATCCGCGCGGCGCGGCGGTCCGTCGTGACGAACGGCGCGACCGGATCGCGGGGCAGGGTCGCGAACACGTCGAGCAGCGCGCCGACCTGCTCCTCGCTGCGGAACGGCTCGCGCGCCGCCGCAGGATCGCCGGCGAGCCGGGCGTAGAACGCGTGGAGGTAGTCCGTCGACGAGGCGGTGCTCAGGACGGCGCGCTCGCGCTCGAGGTGCGCCTGCACCGCGTCGATCGCCGCGAGCACCGCGGGGTCCGTCATCGCTCCGGGGCGCTCGCTCTCGAGCATGATCTCGAGCGGGCGCACTCCGTCGAGCTGGTCCTCCATGAGGCGCGTGGTGACGTACGCGGCGTCGTCCTCGTCGAACTCGTCGAGCAGCGCGCTGTCGACGGTGATCCGCAGCGCCGTCCAGACGAAGAGCCCGACGAGCACGAGCGCCCCCGCGAGGAAGCGCCAGGGGTGCGCGAGGATCTGGCTGGTGAGCCAGACGATCGCGCTCTCGAGCAGCCCGCGGTCCGCCGCCGGCACGTCGCGCTCGGCCGGATCGCGGTAGGGCGACTTCTCGCGCGAGAGCGGCGGCGGCCGGAAGTAGGTCATCGCGCTCGGCAAGAACCCGATCGTGACCACGTACGCGATCATCACGCCGATCGCGGCGATGACGCCGAAGCGCTGGAGCATCTCGGTGCGGCTCACGATCAGCGACGCGAGCCCGACCGAGGTGGTGATCGAGGTGAGGAAGCACGCCACCGCCATGGAGCGCACGGTGTTGCGCGCCGCCACGAGCGGGCTCGGCGCGTGCTCGAGCTCCTCGCGGTAGCGACCGATGAGGTGGATCGAGTCGCTGACGCCGATGATGATCAAGAGCGAGGGGACGATGTTGTTCAGCACCGTCATCGTCTCGCCGACCATCGCCATGGCGCCCAGGACGATCACCGCGCTGATGCCCACCGCGACGACGGGGAGCAGCGTGCCCGGGAGCCAGCGGAACGAGACGTAGAGCAGGACGAGGCACACGAGCAGCGTCAGCGGGACGATGCGGAAGTTGTCCTCCTCCATCTTGTCGATGATGGAGTTGAACAGGTGCGGCAGGCCGCCCGTCGTCACGCGCACGCCGGCCGGCGGCGGCAGGCTCGCCACCACGCGGTCGATCTCCTCGACCGTCCGCTCCATCACGCGGTGATCCTCGACGCGCGCGTCGAGGAACAGCGCGACCGCGGTGACGCGCCGGTCGCGGCTGATGAGGCGGCCGGTGACCATCGGCGCGTCCTCGAGCACGCGCATCAGGCGCGTGTGGTCCGCCTCGGTGACGAGGTCTCCGGAGACGACGGGGCCGTAGCGGTAGGCGCCGACGCGGTCGGCGACGGTCGCGAGCCCGAGCGGGAAGCGCGCGGGGTCGCTGCGCACGATGACGCCGAGCGCGTCCTCGAGCGCGGGGTCGACCTCGGGCTCGTCCGGCGCCGCGGGCGGGCCCTCGTCGCCGCTCTCGCCCGCGTCCTCGTCGGCCCCGTCCTCGTCGAGGTCGTCGAGGTCGTCGAGCGTGCCCGCGTCGGGCGGCGCCTCGTCGGCGTCGATGGGGATCGGGAGCGGCGTGACGGTGATCCCCTCGACGCGCGTGACGTACTCGGCCTGCTCGAAGCGGCGCGCGAGGCCGTGCACGTACGCGAGCGGCGCGGGCGCGAGGACGTCGTCGGCCTCGACGAGCAGCACGACGACGTGGTCCGGGTTGCCGAAGCGCTCGGCGAAGAGCGCGTTGATCGCGTTCTGGTCCTCGATGCTGCTCGTCGTGAGCTGCTGCGGCCGCGGGTCCGCGACGAGACTGGGGATGAAGGCGCCCGCCGCCAGCGTCACCACGACGATCGCCCCCAGCACCGCGCCGCGGCGCCGGGTCACGAGCTCCGCGATCGCGTCGATCAAGGCGGGCACTGGGCGTGAGTCTACGATTAGAGACGTGACGGGGGGCAGAAAGCCGTGTCAGCGCATGACCGACCTCACGCTCTCTTCGAGCGCGTCGAGAAGGAACGCGAGCTCCTCGTCCGTCGCGTTGAGCGCAGGGGTCACGTACACCACGTCGCCGAGGGGACGCAGGAACACGCCGCGCGCGAGGGCCGCCTCGAACACGCGCCAGCCGACGTCGCCGCCGTAGCCGCCGCCGCCGACCTCCGCCGCGCCGACGAGCCCCATCGCGCGCACGCGGCGCACGCCGGGGATGGCCGAGAGCCGCTCGAACGCGGCGGCGAGCTGGGGCGCGCGCGCCGCGACGTTCGCGAGCACGCCCTCGTCGCGGTAGATGGCGAGCACCTCGCGCGCGACGGCGGCGCCGAGCGGGTTGCCGCAGAAGGTGTGGCCGTGCATCAGCGCGCGCTCGCTCCCGCCGCGGAAGCCGTCGTAGACGCGCGGCGTCGCGATCGTCGCGGCCATCGGCAGCACACCCGCGGTGAAGCCCTTGGCCGTGCACAGCAGATCGGGCACCACGCCCGCGCGCTCGCACGCCCACATCGCGCCGGTGCGGCCGTAGCCGGTGAACACCTCGTCGGCGATGAGGAACGTGTCGAGCTCGCGCGTCGCGTCGGCGAGCGCGCGCAGGAGCTCGGGCGCGTACATCTGCATGCCCGCCGCGCCCTGGATCAGCGGCTCCACGATCACGCCCGCGATCTCGTCCGGCCGCGCGCGGAGCAGGGCGATCGCCGCCTCGAACACGCGCTCCCAGCCCCCCGCCTCGCCGAGCGCGGGCGGCCGGATCACGTCGAAGAGGATCGGCGAAAAGACGCGGTGGAACTCGGTCAGCGCCGCCAGGCTCGCGGCCCCGAGGGTGTCGCCGTGGTAGGCGCCGCTCAGCGCGACGAAGCGCGTGCGGCGCGGCCGGCCGTTCTGCTGCCAGTACTGGAACGCCGCCTTGACGGCGACCTCGACGGCCGTCGAGCCGTCGTCGGAGAAGTGGACGCGCGCGAGGTCACCGGGCGCGATCGCCGCGAGCTCCTCGGCGAGCAGCGCCACCGGCGCGTGCGTGATGCCGCCGGCCGCGACGTGCATGAGCGCCTCGCTCTGTCGCGCCAGCGCGGCGCGCAGGCGGCGGTGCCCGTGGCCGAGGGTGCACGTCCACCAGCTCGCGTTGGCGTCGTAGAGGCGGCGACCGTCGGCGTCGAACAGCCACGGGCCCTGTGCGCCGACCACGACGAGCGGGTCCACGCGCTCGTGCCGCTCGCTCGACGTGTACGGCGGCCAGACGTGCGCGCGCTCCCGGGCGACCACGCCGGCTCGGGTGAGGTCGGGCGGGAGCTGCATCGCGCCGCCGAGCTCAGCGAGAGGCGGTCTCTTCGGGGACGCCCCCGTCCGCGCCCGCCGTGCCGTAGCTGCGGATCGCCTCGTTGATGCGGATCTGGCCCTCGGCCTCCGCCTGGCGGCGGAGCCGGCCGATGTACGCGCTCAGCGTCTCGCGGCGCTTCTGCGCGAGCAGCCGCGTCCGCAGGCGCTCCTGGTTCGCCTCGTCGAACGCGTCGCGGTCCGGCGTCGAGCGGCTGATGAGCTGGTAGACGAACCAGCTGTCACCGAGCTGGATCGGCGCCTCCGGCAGCGGCGCTTCGAGCGTCATCTCGAACGCCGCCTGGGTGAGCGGGCCGCTGTCGAACGGGCCCGAGATCGCCCGCTCCGCGCGGCTGAAGTTCAGCGTCTCGCGGACCTGCGGCGCGCGCGAGTCGCGGGCGGGCGGCGGCGGCTCGTCCTCGCTCGGCGCCTCCGGCGCCTCCGCGGGCTCCGCCCAGTCGTTCGCGAGGCGCGCGTCGAGCTCGGCCGGCGTGTGCCCGTCGCGCAGGAACGCGAGCGCGCGGTCGGCCTCTTCGCGGGCGAGCTCGCCGGCGCGTGCCTCGCGGTAGAGGCGCTCCGCGATCTCGCGCTTGGCCTCTTGCTCCGGCACGTCGCCCGAGCGGCGCCCGAGCACCTCGATGATGTGGTAGCCGTACTGCGTCTCGACGAGCGAGTCGACGAGCGTGCCGGGCTCCGCGCCGAAGGCCGCCTGCTCGAACGGCGGCACCATGCGACCGCGGCCGAACCAGTCGAGCTCGCCACCCCGCGCGGCGCTACCCACGTCCTCGCTGTGCGCGCGCGCGATCGCCGCGAAGTCGCCGCCCTCGCGGACCTGCGCGAGGAGCGCCTCCGCCTCCGTGCGCTTGGCCGCGCGGACCTCGTCGGTCGCGCCGTCGGGGAAGCGCACGAGGATGTGCCGGGCGCGCGTCTGCTCCTCGAGCCCCGTGTACTGGTGGCGCTGCCGGCGGTACTCCTCGTCGACCGCCGCGTCGTTCGCGCGCATCCACACGCCGACCGCCGCGTCCGTCACCTCGACGCGCGACGCGTAGTGCGCCGGGTCGAAGCGCACGTAGCTGAGCTGCGCGCGGTCGGTCTCCTGCACGTACGCGTCCCACACCTCGCGCGGGCTCACCGTCACCGACGACGTCACCATGTCGCGCACGCGGTTCGCGCGGGCCTCCGACACCTGCCACTCGACGAACTCGTCGATGCTGCGCCGCAGGTAGTTCTGCACGAAGCGCTCGAAGAACTCGGCGCTGAAGCGGCCGTCGCGGTCGCGGAAGCTCTGCGGCAGCTCGCCGCCCGGGTAGCCGTCGGGCGCGTCGATCGGCCCGCCGAGGCGGACGATCTCGCGGCGCGCGATCTCGCGCATGAGCTCCTCCGAGTCGACCTGGATGCCGAGCCGGTTCGCCTCACGCACGAGCAGCTCACGCTCGATCAGGCCGTCGAGCGTGTACTCGCGCAGCCGCAGCGCCTGCGCGCGGTCGACCGGGTAGCGGCTGAAGCCGGTCAGCGTGTACGCGGCGCGGAACTCACCCTCGGAGATCGTCTCGCCGTACACCTTCGCGGCGTAGCCCGGGCCCTCGGTGTTGCAGCCCTCGCCGGTGGGCGTGCCGAAGCCGATCACGCCCATCACCAAGCTCAAGAGCACGACGATGAAGACCAGAAAGAACGTCTGGATCTTCTTGCTGAGATTGTCCCACATGATTCGAGCGCGCCCTCCGCGAGCGGGCGCGAACCATAGAGGAGGCGCCACAGCGGGGCAACCAGCCCCCGCACCTACGATTTTCCGCCGAGATCCTGGCGATCGGCCGGCGGCTGCTATGCTGGGCGCGGGCGATGAGCAAGAAGAAGACGAAGCGCGACCAGCGGCGCGAGGAGCGCGACGCCGCGGTCGAAGAGGAGCGCGCGGCCACCGAGGTGTTCGAGGAGCGGCGGCGCCGCTTCCGCATCGCGGCGGCGGTGCTCCCGGTGGTGGCCCTCGCGGCGGCGATCGGGGTATACCTGGCGACGGACGACAAACAGCTCGCGGGGCTGACCGGGCTGGTCGGCGTCGCGATCTGGATCCCGCTCTTCCTCGGCGCGATCGGCTCGCAGGTGACGCCGCGCGACCGCACGCGCGCGGGCGCCATCGACTTCGGGGGCGGCAACCGCAGCGACAAGCGCCGCTGACGCTCGCATGCGCGCGTGGCTGCCGCTCGCCCTGGCTCCTCTGCTCCTCTTGAGCGCGCGTCCCGCGTGTGGCCAGGTCGTGGTGGTCGATCCGGGCGCGAGCCCCGACGCGGCGGCGCGGTGGCGCGCGCGGCTCGAGGCCGCGTTCGAGGCGGCGCCGGTCGAGCTCGAGGCGTGGGCGCGCGCGCGCGAGCCCGTGGCCACCGTGCCGCCGGCGCGCCTCGTCGTGCTCTCGGGCATCGAGCAGCTCCTCGTCGGCGCGCGGCACGCGCGCTCGCGCTTCCGCGAGGGCGACGCGCGGCGCCTGCTCGCCGAGGCCGAGGCGCTCGCGGAGGCGCACCTCGACGTGCCCGGGATGGCCGCGTGGTACGCAGAGGTCCAGCTCGCGATCGCGATCACCGCGGCGCAGGTCGGCCTCGCCGGCGTCAGCGAGGCCGCGCTCCGCCGCGCCGCCTCCGTCGACGCCACGCGCGCGGTGCAAGCGGCCGAGGCGCACCCGGATCTCGTGGCGCGCGCGCGCGCCATCGCGCGCGCCGCGGCGACGGGGCCCCGCGGCCGCTTCGAGGTCCGCGCCGACGTCGAGGGCGCCGTCGGCTTCCTCGACGACGCCCCGCTCGGCCCGCTGCCCGCGACCGTCGAGGCGCCGGTCGGCCCACACCTCCTGCGCGTCGACGCGCCCGCCCACCACGGCTGGGCGTCCGTGATCACGGTGTTCGAGGGCGACCGCCCGCCCGTCGAGGTCTCGCTCTCGCCGACGGCCTCGCTCCGCGCCGCGCGCGCGGCGAGCGCGGCGGCGGCCGTCGGCGATCTCCGGGCGCTGCTCGCCGCGCTCGCCGCGCTGCCGGACGCTCCCGTGGTCCATCGCGTCGAGCCGGGCGC
>JAHBWG010000054.1 GCA_019637095.1 Sandaracinaceae bacterium
GCCTTCGTCGCCGCCTTCGTCGCCGTCCTCGTCGCCGTCTTCGTCGCCGTCCTCGTCGCCGTCCTCGTCGCCGTCCTCGTCGGCCTCGCTCACCGGGTCGCCGGTGGCGCGCGTCGGCGCTTCCTCGCGCGCTCGTTCGCCGTCGCCGACGTCCGCGCGCCGCGCGTCGTCGTCGCCATCCTCGTCGCGTTCGTCGTCGCGCGCGCTCACCTTGACTTCACCGTCCGTGGCGAGGATAACGCGCTTTCCCTGCTCGCCGGAGAGGATGCGAAGAGTGACCGGGCGCCGCGTCCACGAACGATACGATCGCCAGCTCGACGTGACGGTGGTCCACGCAGGCGGTGAGGTCGCGACGGTGTCGCGCAACATCAGCCTCGGCGGCATGTACCTCGTGGCCGAGACGCAGCTCCCCTATGGCACCGACGTCCAGGTCCGCTTCCTGCTGCCCGCGCTGAAGGAGCACGTCACGTTGCAGGCCGTCGTGCGGTGGGTGAAGGACGACGGGATGGGCGTGCAGTTCGGGAGCCTTCGCGCCCGCGAGGTGTGGGGCCTGAACCAGCTGTTCAAGGACAGCAAGCGCTCCGACGATTGACGCTCGCTACGAGCGCCCGAAGCGCAGGCGATAGCTGAACTGCGCGTCGCCGCCGCGCGGCGCGGCAGACGCTCGGATCTGCTGCGCGGCCGTCCGGACGCAGCGCTCGAACTCCGGATCGGAGAAGCGCGAGCTCTCGATCGTGACCTCGCGCGCGGGGCCCGCGCCGCGCAGCCAGAACACGAGGTCGAGCGTGGCGGCCTGGATCGAGCCGCGGTCGAGGTGCTGCTCGTAGCAGCGATCGAGGCTCGGCACCGCGCCGCGGAACGCGCCGCGCACCGCGCCCGCGTCGAGCCGCCCGCGCCCGTCGACCTGCTGCGCGAGGACCACGACGATGTGCTCCGACAGACGCGCCTCGCGCTCGACCGCGGGCAGGCTGCCGCCGGTCCCCGCCACCGCGTCGGCGGCCGGATCGGCCGGCGGCTCGAGCACCACCGTCGTCGGGCGCGGCCCGGGCACGGTGATGCGGAGGCACTCGGCCGCGTCGCGCTGGACCGACTGGATGCGCACGAGCAGCGCCTCGATCGCCGCCTCCGCGTCGCGCCGCGCCGCCGGGTCCGGGGCGGTGTCGCGCTGGCGCTCCGCCGCGTCGAGCAGCGCCGTGACCCGCTGCATCTCCGCGGACTGCGCGGCGAGGCAGCTCGCGAGCTCGCGCGCGCGGCGCGCGCCGACCGCGCGATCGCCGGGTGACATGTCTTGTGCCGCGGCGGGCAGCGCCGCGAAGACGAGCCCGACGAGGGCGAGGGAGATCGAGGTGCGCATGGGACCGTCCGTCCGAGAGTCTACCCGCTCGGCTCGGACGCGCCCGGCGGGCCCGGTGTTCACGCGCGCGCGCACGCTCACAGCGCCTGGACGAGCACCTCGCGCCGCCCGCCCGCCTTGCCGCTCGGCGGCCCGACCACCCCGCTCTTCTCCATCTGCTCGACGAGCTTGGCCGCCTTGTTGTAGCCCACCCCGAGCTGCCGCTGGATGTGGCTGATCGAGCAGTACCCCGCCTGCGCCACGCACGCGACCGCGCGGTCGTAGATCGGGTCGTCGCTCCCGCCGCCGCCCTCGCCCGCCTCGTCGTCGTCGCCGCGCGGCTCGAGGATCTTCTCGTCGTAGACCGGCTTGCCCTGCTCGCGCAGGTGGTCGCAGAGGCGCTTGACCTCCTCCTCCGACACGTACGCGCTGTGCACGCGGTGCAGATCGCTCGAGCCCGGCGGGATCATCAGCATGTCGCCCATCCCGAGCAGGTGCTCCGCGCCCTGCCGCCCGAGGATCGTCTTGCTGTCCTCGCGCTGGCTCACCTTGAACGCGATCCGCGCCGGGAAGTTCGCCTTGATCATCCCCGTGATCACGTCGACGCTCGGCCGCTGCGTCGCGAGGATCACGTGGATGCCCGCCGCGCGCGCCTTCTGCGCGAGCCGCGCGATCGCCGCCTCGACGTCCTTGGCCGCGACCATCATCAGGTCCGCGAACTCGTCGACGACGACCACCACGTACGGCAGCCGCTCCGGCACCGCGTCGAGCCCGTCGGCGCGCTCGCCGTCGACCGGATCGAGGAATTCGTCTTGCCCGTCGGCGCTGCGCGCCCGGACCTTGCCCTTGCGGCTCGCGAACACCTTGTCCGCCGTCAGCTCACCCGTCTCGATCTTCTCGATGCGCTTGTTGTAGGTCGTGATGTTGCGCGCGCCGGCGTCCGCGAAGAGCTGGTAGCGGCGCTCCATCTCGTCGACCGCCCACCGCAGCGCGAGGGAGGCCTTCTTCATGTCGGTCACGACCGGCAACAGCATGTGCGGGATGCCATCGAAGACCGCGAGCTCGACCACCTTCGGGTCGATCATCAGGAGGCGCACCTCTTCGGGCGAGCGGCGCTGGAGCAGCGAGCAGAGCATGACGTTGAGCCCGACGCTCTTGCCGGCGCCGGTCGCGCCCGCGACGAGCAGGTGCGGCATCTTCGCGAGGTCGCCGTAGACGGGCTGACCGGCGATGTCCTTGCCGAACGCGAGCGGCAGCGCCGACTTGAGGTTCGTCCAGCGATCGTCCTCGATCAGCTCGCGCAGGTACACCGTCTGGCGGTTCTCGTTGGGCAGCTCGAAGCCGACGCGCGCCTTGCCGGGGATCGGCGCGACGATCCGCACCTTGTGCGCGGCGAGCGCCATCGCGAGGTCGTCGGCGAGCCCCGCGATCTTCGAGATCTTCGTGCCGCTCTCCGGCTCGAACTCGTACATCGTCACGACCGGGCCGGGGTGGATCTCGTCGACGCGACCCTTCACCCGGTAGGCCTCGAGCTTCTCGGTGAGCTGCGCGGCGTTCGCGCGCAGCGCGGCGGCGTCGATCTGGATCGACTGCGGGGGCGGCGCGTCGAAGAGGTCCGTCGGCGGCAGCGCGAAGTCGCCGTGCACCTCCGGCATGCGCACGCGGTTGGGGGAGCGGCCCGGCTCCTCGGTGGGCGCGACGATCGTCGGGCCGCCCGCCTTCGCGCGCGGCGCCCGCGGCTTCTTCGCGGGCAGCGGCGGCGGCTCCGGCTCCTCGACCTCGTCGTCTTCGACGGGGGTCTCCTCGAGCTCGACGTCCGCGGGATCGGCCTGCGCGAAGATCACCGGCTTGCCGCGGTCGACCTCGAACGACTCGTCGAGCGTGGACTCGCCCGCGACGATCCGCGGCGCGGCGGCGCGCGCGGCCTCCTCGCGCTCGCGGCGCTCGAGCTCCTTGGCCTCGCGCCACGCGTCCCACACCTCGCGCAGCCACGCGCGCGCGCGCCGCGCCCCGGCGAGCCCGGCGATCGCGGCGCGCTGCACCGCCTCGATCACGCTGAAGGGCGTGCGCAGCACGAGCGTGATCAGGAGCACCGCCGTGCCGACGACGTACGCGCCGGCGACGCCGAGGAGCGAGCGCAGCACCTCGCCCATCACCTCGCCGAGCACGCCACCCGGCAGGTGGCCGCCGAACACGGTCTGCCCCGTCAACGCGAGGTGCACCATCGCGCACCCGATCAGCACGATGACGACGGTGCTCGCGACGCGCCCGACGCCGAGGCCTCCGGCCGTGCGCATGAACATGCGCGCGGTCGCGAGCGCGAGCTCGGTGGGCACGAGCCACGCGGCGATCCCGAACGCGCTCGCGAGCACCCCGGCGAGCCCCTCGCCGACGGGGCCGATCCAGTTCTCGCCGCCCTCGGCGTCGTACGAGAGCAGCGCGAGGCCGACGAGGATCGTCAGCGCGAGGCCGAGGATCCCGAGCACTTCGTGCCTTCGCCCGAGGTCCGGGACCGTGTCGTCAGCGGATGTGATGTGAGGTGCGCCCAAGTGGAACAACTCCCTACATCGCGCACCATGACGGATCGGGCGGGCTTCCGTCAAGTTCGGGGACCGATCGGTCCCTTGCTTGAAAGTCGGATTCCTCTACTATCGGGGGCCACCTCGAACCCAGCTCTCCCGGCTCAACGAGGACCCATGCGAAGCCGAAACGTCGTGACCGTGCTGTCCCTGCTGCTCTGCGCGGCGTTGCCGGGGTGCAAGGTCACGACCGAGGACATCGACTACTGGATGGGCACGCAGAAGGGCCCCGGCAAGATCGTGGCCGTGCTGCTCGCCGACAAGTACGAGGACGAGCTGCGCGTCTACGCGGGGCTCGCGCTCGTGCGGATGGAGCCCCGCCCGCCCTCGACGACGAGCGAGCCGATCGACGGAGTGACGGAGCTGCAGGCCGCGGTGCGGCGGCTGCCGGAGGAGACGCGCCGGCGGATCGTCGACCTGATGATCCCCGACCTCGTCAACATGATGCGCGGGGAGGACACGCCGCAGGCGACGGAGGGCGACGCGGTCGGCCTCCTGCAGATCCGCGCGAAGGACGCCGCGTTCCTGATCCTCCCGTACGCGAGCGAGGCCCAGGGAGCGCAGCTCCGCGACGAGATCGTCGACTGGTTCGCGCGCGACTTCAACGGGCGCAACCTCGCGGGCAACTTCAGCGCGGAGCAGGTCGTGCGGCAGCTCGGCGCCCCCGCCGCGTCGCGCCTCGTCAACGCGATGAACGCGCAGCTCCCGCAGCAGGCGCTCGTGAAGGTCGCGGAGCTGATCTCCACGCTCGGCTCGAGCGCCACCAAGGAGGCGGCGGGGCAGCGGCTCGTCGACATCGAGCGCGAGATGGAGTCGGCGGAGTTCACGAGCTCGCTCGTCGAGCGGCTGCGCCAGCAGATCCGGCGCGAGCGCGGCGAGGACGTGGAGATCAACCAGGACGCCCTCACGCGCGCCGCGATCGAGAACCGCGAGAACTTCATCACGCTCGGCGCGCTGCCGGCGATGCGGCACCTCAACGACCAGCGGGTGGTGCAAGACCGCTTGCTCGAGCTCGCGCAGACGGCGCAGGTCGAGGGCCTGTTGCCACCCCGCGTCGAGGAGCGGCGGGTCAAGGCGCTGCAGGCGATGGAGGGCGGCGTGCGCCGCGAGCAGGTCGACGCGCTGCTCGACCTCGCGCTCGCCGAGGCCTCGCCGCTCGCCGTGCGCGACTACGCGTTCGACCGCGTCGCCGACTCGCGCTCGACCGCGGCGATCCCGCGGCTGTGGCCGGTGTTCCGCGAGACGAGCGACTGGCGCGTGCGCTGGCGCGTCGGGAGCCTCATCCTGACGCTCGGTGGCAACGACGTGGTGCAGGAGTTCTTCGGCGCGCTCCCTCCGGCCGAGTACGCGCGCGAGGAGCTGCACGGCTACGGCGAGCGCCTCGCGTCGATGCGCCCGCCGCCGGCGGACTTCGTGCTGGGTCAGCTCACGTCGTCGGATTGGCACAAGCGCTGTATCGCCCTCTACTACCTGGAGCGGCGCGCGCAGGAGCCCGACATCGCCCGCATCACGGCGCTCGAGGGAGACGCGGCCGAGACGCGGGGCCGAAACTGGGAAGATCAGACGACGGTGGGTAGGCTCGCGGCTGCAGTCGCCCGCGCCGTTCGTGAGCGGCTCGGTCAGGGCACGCAGGCAAACGACGAGTCAGGCTCGTCCGGCGAGGGCGAATGAACCACGACCAGAACAAGAAGACTCTCCGCCAGTTCCAGTGTCGGGACTACCTCTGGGAGATCTTCGAGCAGATGAGCGCCGAGCTCGAGTGCTCGGTGGACTACCTCATCAACGAGTCGATGCGGCAGTACGCGCGCTCGCGCAATTACGGCGTGCGCACGCCGGGACCGGGCGCGTCGCGCCCCGGCTCGCCGACTCCTGGCGCGATCCCGAGCCTCGCCGGCGGTCCGCAGCCGCACATCCCGTCCGCGCCGCCGCCGCCCGCGGCGCAAGGCGGCTACGGCTACGGCGGTGGAGGCGGCTACCCGCCGCCGCCCCAGCCCGCCCCGCCGCGGCCGGCGCCGCAGGGCTACGGCGGTGGGGGAGGCGGCTACCCGCCGCCGCCGCGTCCGTCGTCGTACCCGCCGCCGCCGCCGACGCACCGCCCGCCCGCGTACGGGCAGCCCGGTCACCCGCCGCCGCAGGCCTACCCGCAGCCGGGCTTCGGCGGTCCGCCGCCGATGCAGCAGCAGCCTCCGCCGCCCTTGCCGATGGCGCACGCGCACGGCGGCGGCCTCATCCCCCTCTACGTGATCTTCAACGGCCAGAAGTTCCCCGTCGCCAAGGAAGAGTTCATCATCGGGCGCGGCACCAAGACCGCCGACCTGCCGATCAAGGACGGCAACATCTCGCGGCGCCACGCCGCGGTCATCTGGCAGAACGGCGGCTGGTACATCAAGGATCTCGGCTCGACGAACGGCGTGGAGTTCCAGGGCCGTAAGGTCGACAGCAAGCGGATCGAAGAGGGCGACGTCTACCAGCTCTGCGACTACGAGATCCGCTTCACCTACCGCTGAGCGACGGCGTGGCGATCGCGAGCCTCCCGAGCGGCATCGAGCTCTTCTACGACGACCGCGGCGAGGGCGAGCCCCTCGTGCTCATCATGGGGATCGGCTGCCAGTACCTCTACTGGCGCGAGGGCCTCGTGGACGCGCTGTGCGCGCGGGGCTTCCGCGTCATCCGCTTCGACCACCGCGACATCGGCGAGTCGAGCCGGCTCGACCACCTCGGCGTGCCCCCGATCCTGCCGACGGTCTTCTCCGGGCTGCTCGGCGTCAACGTCGTCGGGCCGTACGCGCTCGAGGACATGGCGCGCGACGTCGTCGACCTCCTGGATCACCTCGGCCTCGCGTCCGCGCACGTCGCGGGCGCGTCGATGGGCGGGATGGTCGCGCAGACGCTCGCGTTCACCCACCCGCACCGGGTGCGCTCGCTCGTCTCGATCATGAGCACCACGGGCGAGCCGCGGCGCTACATCCACGAGCCGCGCGCGATCCGCGCGATCCTCGGGACCCCGCCGCGCTCGCGCGAGGAGGCGATGGACCGCGGCGTCGAGGTGTGGCGTACGATCGGCTCGACGGGCTTCGCGTTCGACGAGGCCGCGATGCGCGAGCTGTCGGGCCGCGCGTACGACCGCGGCAACCACCCGCCGGGGTTCTTGCGGCACCTCGGCGCGATCGCGACGACCGGCGACCGGACCGCGCGCCTGCGCTTCGTGCGCGCGCCCACGCTCGTCGTGCACGGCACGGTGGACCCGCTCATCCGCCCGCTCGGCGGCGTGCTCACGCACCGCGCGATCGCCGGCTCGCACCTCGAGCTCGTCGAGGGGATGGGCCACGATCTCCCGGAGGCGCTCTGGCCCGCGCTCACCGGCTGGATCGGCGAGAACGCGGAGCGCGCGCGCGGCGCCGGCTGAGGTACGCTCCCGCGCATGCGAAGGACGATCGCGATGGGGCTCGTGCTCGCGGCGTGCGGCGGCGCGCCGCGGAGCGACGGAGCGCGCGAGCCGGTCGACGCCTCGGCGCTGACGCGCTGCGACGCCGGCGACGCGAGCGGCTGCCTCGAGGCCGGGCGCGCGAGCGAGACCGGGCAGGGCGGCGAGGAGGACCTCGCGGCGGCGCACGCCCTCTACCAGCGCGCGTGCGACGGCGGCGAGCCGCGCGGGTGCACCGCGCTCGGCGCCCACGTGCTCACGGGCCGCGGCGTCGAGGCGAGCCCGAGCCGCGCGCTCGCGCTGTTCGACCGCGCGTGCGACGGCGGCGACCTGCTCGGCTGCTACAACCTCGGCGTCCTGATCGCGACGCCGCGCGACGGAGTGCCCGCGGACCCCGGGCGCGCGCGCGCGCTCTTCGAGCGCGCCTGTGACGGCGAGCTCTCGCCGGCGTGCAACAACCTCGCGCTCCTCGCGCGCGCGGACGGCGACGAGGCCCGCGCGATCGCGCTCTTCACGCGCGGCTGCGAGGGCGCGAGCGCCGACGCGTGCCACAACCTCGCGCTCGCGCTCGAGGCGCAGGGCGAGGCGCAGCTCGGGCGGGTGCGCGAGCTGCTCGATCGCGCGTGCGCGCGCGGCGTCGGCGCGAGCTGCGCGCGGCTCGGCGAGCTCCACGAGGAGGGCCGCGGGGGGCCGGCGAGCCCCGACGAGGCGCGCGCGATCTACGAGCGGAGCTGCGACGAGGCGCGGCCGGAGCCGTGCGTGAATCTGGGCGCGATGTTCGCCGACGCGAGCCCGCCCGACTACGCGCGCGCCAGCGCGCTCTACGCGCGGGCATGCACGGCGGGCGAGATGCGCGGCTGCGTCGCGCTCGGCTCGCTCTACAGCTCGGCGCGCGGCGTCGAGCAGGACCACGCGCGCGCGAGCGGGCTGTTCGCCCGCGCCTGCGAGCGCGGCCTCGCGCGCGGCTGCTTCAACCTCGCGGCGAGCCACGCGAGCGGCCTCGGCGTCGCGCGCGATCGGGCGCGCGCCCGCGAGCTGTTCGCGCGCGCCTGCTCGCTCGGGATGGACGAGGCCTGCCGCGTCGTCGGGCCCTGAGGGGGCAGACCCGGGTGCCGCGCGACGAAGGACCTCGCTCGGGCGACACGGCGGTCGACGCCGCGGCGAGCACGGTGCCGATGACGCCGCTCACCCAGCCGCCGGTGACCACGCGGCGCGAGCCGCCGGCCGATGCGCTGACGACCGGCGGCAGCCGGCGCGCGGCGACGAGCCCGACCGATCGGCAGCGCGCTCTGGCCCAGCGCGAGGAAGAGGCAGGGCACCGGCGCCGGCTGCTGCGCGCCTTCGCCGTCGGCCTCGGCGCGTGGCACCTGTTCATCCTCACGGACCTGCTGCGCTGGGGTCTGGGCACGCTCGAGGACCCGCGTACGATGATCCTCGCGCGCGTCGCGACGGCCTGGCCGGTGGTGCTCGCGTACGTCTGGCTGACCCGCGCGCGCGACGCGTCGATCCGCACGCTGCGCGCGATCGAGCTCTTCGGGTTCACCGTCGCGGGCGCGGGGGTCGGCCTCTTCGCCGTCGTCGACGGACACCTCGACAGCGTGCACGTGCCCGGCACCGCGCTCGTCCTGCTCGCGCACGCGGTCACGCTCGGCAGCGCGTGGCGTCACGCGATCGGCCCGCTGCTCGCGACGACCCTCATGGTGCCGGCGGTGCTCGGGCTCGCCGCGGCGTTCGAGCCCGAGCTCGCGCGACAGTGGGGCGACGCCGCGACGCGCACGCGCTTCTTCGAGAGCTACTCGCTCGTCGTCGGCGGGATGGCGCTCGCGCTCTTCGGCGGGCACGCGATGTGGTCGCTGCGCGCGCAGCTCTCGCAGGCGCGCTCGATCGGGCGCTACGAGCTGCGCCGGCGCCTCGCCGCCGGCGGGATGGGCGAGGTCTGGTCGGCGCGCCACGTCGGGCTCGACCGCGACGTGGCGGTCAAGCTCATCCAGCCGCGCGTCGGCGCCGACCCGGACGCGGTCGCGCGCTTCGAGCGGGAGGTCAAGACGCTCACCGGGCTCACGCACCCGTACGTCGTGCGCGTGTTCGACTACGGCGTGACCGAGGACGGCATCCTCTACTACGCGATGGAGCTGCTCGAGGGCGCGGACCTCGCGCAGCTCGTCGAGGACGAGGGCGCCATCGATCCCGAGCGCGCGGTGCGCCTGGTGCGGCAGGCCGCCGAGGCGCTGGCCGAGGCGCACGCGGCGGGCGTCGTCCACCGCGACGTGAAGCCGCAAAACCTCTTGCTCGTGACGAGCGACGTGAGCCGCGAGTTCGTCAAGCTCATCGACTTCGGCATCGCCCGGACCGGGTTCGGCGAGGAGCAGCTCACCGCCACCGGCATGATCATCGGCACGCCCGGCTACATCGCGCCGGAGGTGATCACGGGCCAGCCCGCGACGCCGGCGGCCGACATCTACGCGCTCGGGGGCGTGCTCTACTACCTGCTCGCGGGCGCGCCGCCGCTCAGCGCCGACTCCGCGCAGGCGCTCGCGCTCGCGCACCTCACGCGCGAGCCGCCCGCACCCTCGGAGCGGCTCGGTCGGCCGCTGCCGCCGCGCATCGAGGCGGTCGTCATGCGCTGCCTCGCGAAGGACCCCGACGCGCGCTTCCGCGACGCGAGCGAGCTCGCCGCGACCCTGCGCGCGATCGAGGGCATCGCCGGGCCGCCCGCCACGTCGCGCTGAAGCTGGTCGCCGCGCGCCGCTGACCCCATGCTCCCGGCTTGGGGGTGGCGATGACGGGCTCGACGCTGCGAAGGCTGACCGACGACGTGTGGCTGGACACGGAGCCCGTGCGGATCGTCGGGACGCGCCTGACGACGACGATGGCCGTGCTCCGCCTCCCGGGGGGTGAGGTCGTGCTCTGGTCGCCGGTCCCGATGACGGCCGCGCGCGCGGCCGCGGTCGAGGCGGTGGGACGGGTGGCGCACCTCTACGCGCCGAACACGTTTCACCACCTCTGGCTCGGCGAGTGGGCCGCCGCGTTCCCCGACGCCCGCGTCCACGCACCGGCGGGTCTCGCGAGGAAGCGCCCGGACCTTCGCGTCGATCGGGTGGTCGGCGCGGCGCCCGAGCCGGCGTTCGCGGGTGTGATCGACGAGGTGCCCATCGAGGGCTTCCGGCTCGGGGAGACGGCGCTCGTGCACCTCGCGACGCGCACCGCGGTGGTGGCCGACCTCGTCCACAACATCGGTCGGCCCGAGGGCACCTGGACGAGGCTCTACGCCCAGGCGGGCGGGTTCTACGGCCGCGTGGCGCTGAGCCGCGTGATCCGCTGGACCGCGTTCTCGGATCGCCGGGCCGCGCGCCGCAGCGTCGACGCGCTGCTCGCCCGCCCGTTCGAGCGGCTCGTGGTCGCCCACGGCGAACCGATCGAGGTGGACGCGCCGATGGCGCTCTCCGCCGCGTACGCCTGGTTGGGTTGAAGACGCTCCGGGGGCTCCGGGTCTTCGTCGGCGCGCTGCGCGATCACATGCGGACGCGGATCTCGGCGGCCTCGGCGTCGTCGGCCTCGCGGCAGAAGCGCGCGAAGGCGGGGTAGTCCGCGGGGCTCACGCGCATGCGCGGGATGCGGTAGCTGCGGCGCACCGTGAGCTCGCGCGCGCCCGCGGCGCTCTGCTGCCGCATCTCTGCGCCGTGCACCGACGAGAGCGCCACGTCCGCCGGCGCGCCGGGGAACGCGGCGCCGTCCGGCAGCGTCACGCGCACCGACACGTCGAGCGCGAGGCCGGACGCGACGAGCATCGTCGTCGTGCGGCTCGCCGCGCTCGCGAACTGCGGCGCGAGCCGCGCGCGGAACAGCGGCGGCAGCACGCGGCCCTCGCGGGTCTCGCGCGCGAGCGAGCCGAGCTCGACCTCGTAGCGCAGCACGAGCGGCCCGTTCGGGTCGTCGCGGCCGGTGATCGAGAGCCGGCGCAGGTCGCCGCCGGGCAGGAAGCTCGCGACGTACTGCGACTCGAACTGCTGCTCGAGCACGTCCTCGGGGATCTCCTCGAGGTCGTTGCGCCACTGCGCGGCGAAGGTCCCGCGCTGGGTCTCGATCACCTCGACGCGCGCGCCGCCGTCGCGACGCAGCGCGACGCTGACCTCGACGGTGCGCAGGTCCTCCTCGAGCGGCCGCTCGGCGACGGTCACCTCCGCGGCGGACTCGTCGAGCAAGAGCGCCGTCATCCCCGCGAGCGGGCGCGGCAGGAACCCGAACGGCGTGTTGCGCGCGCCGCCCTGGGCCCAGATCCAGTCGTGCGTGCCGCGCACGCGGACGAGCAGGTGCTGGAACGTCTCGTCGTCCGCCATCGTCGAGATGGTCGCGTCGGTCGCGTAGCTGCGCGCGAGGGCGAGCTGGCTCGTGAGGCCGGCGATCCCGAAGAGGTAGTGCAGGATGCGCGTGCGGTTGCCGTTGCGCGCCGCGAGCATCGCGGGCGCGAGGCCGAACACGTCGTTCGAGTCCTCGACGTTCTCGAGCACCCAGCGGTAGATGCGCTCCGCGCGCTGTTCGCCCGTGGCCTGCGAGTCCTCCCCGACGATCGCGCCCACGAGCCGGCGCGCGGCCGGATCGACGACGTCGCGATCGACGAGCACGTCGCGCAGCGCCTCGACGTAGCTCGGCCAGCTCACGTCGCGGCCCCAGTAGATCGACGGCAGGAACTCGCGCGCCGCGACCGAGCCCGGCTCGCGCACCAGCGGCCGGCTCTCCGAGACCGCCCAGCGATACACGCGCGTGCCGTCGGCGCGGCGCGTCTCGAGCGTCGGCGCCGGCCCGCGCGGGTCGAGCTCGAGCTCGACGCGCTCGGGTACGACGACCGCGAGCTCGGAGTGATCGAACGGCGTCTCGAAGCTCTGGAAGTAGAAGCGGTCGCCGACGAAGCCGCCCGGGTAGCCGGCCGGCGGCGGCCGCGGCCGCACGTACTCGTACTCGATGTAGTCGCCGGGCGAGAGGCTCGGGAACGAGATGGTGTCCTTGCCGGCGATCTCGTCGGGCTCGAGCTGCGTGCCGTCCGCCTTCACGGTCCGCAGGGTGAGCATCTGCGCGCCCTCGGGGACCTCGAACTCACCGCGCTCGTCGACCGCCTCCTGGCTCGCGAGGCGGTAGATGTTGTGCGTGAGCTCGAGCATCGAGCCGTCCTCGAACACGCGGTAGACCGTGTAGTCGAAGACGAGCACGAGGGCCTCCTCGTACACGCGGCCGCTCGCCTCGAGCGCGCGGATCACCTCCGCGCCGTCCCGGCGGTACGGCTCGAGCGGGCTCTCGCCGCCGATCGCGCGGAGCGTGCGGCGCAGCTCCGCCATCGCGTCCGGCTCGGCGAGCAGCGCGGCCTGGAGCGTGGCGCGCGCGGCGGCGCCGTCCCCGCTCGCGAGCTGCTGGTCCGCGACGCGCAGCACGAGGTCGCCGCTGCGCGGCAGGTGCTCGCGCATCCGCGCGACGAGCCGGTCCACGCTCGCGGTGTCCCCCCGCGCGGTCGCGAGGTCGAGCTCGGCGCGCAGCGTGCCGAGCGTCTCGTCCTCGGGCTCGAGCGCGGCGAGGCGGCGCAGCTCCGCCGCGGCGGCGTCCCAGTCGCGACGCCGCACGTGGAGGCTCAGGAGCGCGTCCGAGCGCGCGTCGCAGGCGACGAGCGCGCGCGCGTGCTCGCTCACCTCGGCCGCGCGGTGGCGGCGCATCGCCTGGGTCATCGCGGCGCGGCGCGGGCGGCACGCGCTCGGCACCGCGCGCGAGGCCGCGTCGACCGCCTCGGCGACCTGCGCGTGCCAGCCGCGCGCGCCGAGCAGGTCCACGAGCGAGAGCGGCAGGACCACCAGCTCGGGCCAGCGCCGGCTCCCCTCGCGCAAGAGCTCGATCGCCGCTTGCGGGCGGCCCTCGTTCGCCTCGAGCTGCGCGAGCGTCGCCACCGGGAACCACGCCGCCTCGTCGCGCGCGTGCGCCCAGCCGAGCAGGCGGCGCGCGTCGTCGTGGCGCTCCGTCGAGCCGCGCAGCGGGTCGTTGAGGGAGGCCGCCGCGCCCGCGACGAGGAACGCGGACGCGCCGCGCTCGACGAGGTGTGTGCGCAGCCGCTCGCGCGCCGCGACGACGTCGCCGCGCGCCATCGCGTCGCCCGCCGCGACGTAGGCCGCGGTCAACGAGCGCGTGCGGATCGGACCGCCGCCCGCGGGGCCCGCGGTGCGCGAGAGCGAGACGTTCAGCACCGGGTTCGGGTGGCGGCTCGTGATCCGCGCGCGGATGCGGTGCTCGCCCGCCTCGAGCGTGCGCGCGTGGTAGGTGACGCGGCCGACGGACTGGCGCCGCCGATCGATCGCCGCGAGCGGCGCGCCGTCGAGGAAGATCTGCACGGGGTTCGGCGTCTCGACGCGCACCACGTAGCGGCCGCGCTCGGGCACGCGCACCGTCGCCTCCGCGAACGTCGTCCCGGAGCCCGCGGCGGGACCGCCGCCCACGTGCACGTTGCAGCCGCGCGCGCGGAGCGAGCGCGTCGCGCGCCGCCCGCGCGACGGGCCGAGCTCGTACGCGTCCGCGAGCGTGGCGTCCGCGTCCGGTGGGAGCTCGGCGTCGTAGCCGAGCAGGTGCCGCGGCCCGAACGGCCCCGCCACGCGCCACGCGGGCACGCAGCCGCCGGCCTCGACGAGCTCCGCCACGCGCGCGAGCTCCGCGCGCCGGTAGGCGATGTCGATCAGCACGTCGCCGATCGTCGCGCGGGCCTCGTCGCCGAGGTTCCCGGGCGCGGCGTGGATCGGCGCGAGCGCGCTCGCCACGCGCTCCGCGTAGCCCTCGACCGCGTCGTCGAGCGACTCGATCTCCGCGGCCGCCACCGTCGCGTACGCCGGCGCGAGCGGATCCTCGGAGCTCACCGCGCGCCGGATCACCTCGAGGTAGTCGTCGAGCGCGGCCGACGGCGTCCCGTGCAGCTCGCGCTCGGTCGCGGCGAGGAACACGAGGCCGAGGTCGTCCGGCGCGAGGCCCCGCGCGCGCTCGATCTGCGCGGCGGCGCGCGCGGCGTCGCCTCCTTCGAGCAAGAGCTCGGCCTCCGCGAGCGCGCGCTGCGCGTCGGGGTCGTCGGGGCGCTCGGCGGCGCGCCGTCGCAGGTCCTCGATCGTCGGCCGCGCGCCGTGCTGCGTGCCGCTGCACGCGAGCGCGACGAGCGCGAGCACCATCGGGATGAGCGAGATCTTCGTGGCTCGCCTCACGACTCACCTCCGGGCGCGACGACGAGGCGCTGCCGCAGGATGCGGTCGGCCTGCTCCACCCACTGCCGGAACTCCCGGTACTCCTCGGGCGCGACGCGGTCCGTCTCGATCGAGAACGTCGTGCGCGCGCGCACCGCCGCGCCCTGACGCTCGACCTCGATCGACAGCCGGCCGAAGCGCGACTCCGCGACGCCGCCCTGCGGCAGCTCCGCGACGCGCCAGCCGGCGGGGAGGCGCACGCGGCGGTCCTCCACGTAGCTGGAGCGCCCGCCGAGCTCGAGCGGCAGCCGCCGGTCGGACGCGCGCGCGAGGCTCCCGCTCAGGTCGTCGAGCACGGTGGGGGCGACGCGCAGCGCCGGGCCGTCGCGCACCGCGAGCGTCGGCGCGGTGGCGCGGAAGCGCAGCTCGACGGGCGCGTTGAAGTCGTCGAGGCGCTCGAAGGAGAGCTCTCCGAGCTCGACGCCGGGGAACAGCGTGCGCGCCTGCCGCTCGAGCCGCTCGCGCCGCAGGCCCTCCGCCTGGAAGCGGGAGCGGAAGCCGGGCGCGTCGACGCCGACGATCACCTCGCGCACCGCGACGCGGCCGGAGCCGTCGGCGGAGAGCTCGAGCTCGACCTCGCGCGTGCGCCGCGCGGCGTCGCTCGGCAGCACCGGCGTGCGCGCGAGCACCACGTCGTCGGGCCCGACGCGCAGCACCGTCACGCCCTGGTCCATGCGCGGCAGCTCGTCGATGCCGGAGAACTCCGCGGTGCCGTCGAGGTAGAGGTCGAGCTCGGGCACGTACGCGATCGCGTGGTCGAACACCGCGAGCGACGCGGGCAGGTCGTGGATCTGCCCGTTGCGCCGCGTGCGCGTGAGCACGATGCGCGCGTCGATCCCGGCCTCGCGCAGCATCACGTAGATCAGCGACGCCTTGTCCTTGCAGTCGCCGAAGCCGCGGTCGACGATGTCCGTGACGCGGTACGGCAGGAAGCCGTGGATCCCGAACTCGAGCCCGACGTAGCGGGTGTTGCGGATCACCCAGTCGTAGATGCGCTGCACCTTGGTGCGCGTGTCGGGCGCGCCGGCGACGAGCTCTCGCACGGTGCGGCGCAGATCCTCGTCGGGGTGGAGCTGATCGCGGATGAGGCCCCAGTACCAGCGGCCGACGTCCTCCCACGTCCGGTAGGTGGAGACGTGTAGGTACGGCACGAGCTCGGTCATCCCGGGCATCGACGGCTCGGGCCGCAGCGCCGGCACGTCCTCGACGAGGTAGCGGTGGATGCGCAGCTCGCCCTCCTCGCGCACGTCGCGCGTGAGGCCGGGCATCGAGGGCTCGTTGAAGTGGAACGCGCGACCGCGCGGCGTGATGAGGACGTAGTCGAGCCGCCCGAGCGGCACCGTGCGCTGGAGGTACGTCAGCGCGCCGAAGTAGTCGTGGAACAGGTTGCGCGGCGCGACGTCGTCGACGCGGTACTGGACCTCCACGACGTCGCCGGGCTCGAGGTCGGGGAGGATCACGACGAGCGCGCGCGTGTCGTAGTAGATGCGGTACCACGGCTCGCCGAGCGACTGCTCCACCGTGCGGATCGCGCTCATGCGCTGCGTGCCGCGCAGGACCCGCGCCTGGCGGATCTCGACGCGCTGCACGTCGGGGTCGTACTGGATCGGGAAGGTGCGGTACTGGCGTGCGCCCTCCGCGTCGTGGATCTGCACGGCGACTTGACGGAAGCGAGAGCCCAGGCCGCTCTCGAACACGGTGGTGACGGAGAGATCCTGCAGCACCGAGAGCGGGTAGCCGCCGGCCTCGCGGCGCCGCGCGAGGAGCTCCTCGGCGCCGAGCGCGTAGGCCTCGTCACGCCGCTCCTCCGGCTCGAGGTCCTCGAGCAGCTCGCGGGTCGCCGCGTCCTGGGGGCGCAGCGCGAGCGCCTCGCGCAGCACCGCGGCGCCCGCGTCGCGCTGCCCGGCGCGCAACAGCACGTGCCCCTGCGCGACGTGGAGGGCGGCCTCCTCGGGCGCCATCTCCAGGCCGCGGCGCAGCGCGGCGAGCGCCTCGTCGACGCGGCCGATCGCCTCGTAGATCTCCGCGGCCATCGTGTACGTGCCCGTGTGCGACGCCGCGAGCCGCTCGTAGACGGCGAGCTGATCGAGCACCTCGTCGGTCGCGCCGCGGGTGAGCGCGTCGTCGATGAGGACGCGGCGCGAGCCGAGGTCGTCGTAGGCGAGGGCGAGTAGCGCACGCCGCAGCGCGATCATCTCGTCGCGGCGCGTGACGCTGCCCGCGGCGTTCGCGCGCGCGGCGACCCAACGCGAGGCGCCCGGCGCGAGCGCGGCGGCCTCCTCGACGCGCGCCCGCGCCGCCTCTCCGAGGCCGAGGGTGCTCAGGATGCTCGACGCGAGGAGCGCGCCGCTCATCCACTGGGTCGTCCCGCGCGGGAGCCGGTCGACGAGCGGCAGCGCGTCCTCCGGGCTCGGGCCGCCGCTCGCGAGGTTCGCGGAGAACAGCAGCGTGCGCGCGTCGTTTGGCGCGATCGCGCGCGCGCGCGCCAAGAAGCGCATCGCGACGCCCCGCTGCGTCGCGAGCGAGGCCGCGAGGCCGAGGCGCTCCACCGTCGGCTCGGCCTCGGCGGCGCGCGCGGCGAGGTCGCGCGCGCGGCCCTCCGCGGGATCGTCCGCGCCGGTCCATACGAGGAAGCGCGCGAGGTCCTCGAGCGCCTGCGCCGAGGCGCCCTCTCGCCCGCCGGCCTCGCTCAGCGCGGCGAACGGCGCGAGCGGCGCGCGGGGAAGCGGCGCGCCGTGGCCCGGGCGGACGCGCGCGACGTCCTCGGGCGCGAGCACGGCGTTCAGCACGACGCCGCGCGCGCCGGGCTCGCCGCGGGCGTCGCCGATCCGCAGGTAGAAGCCCCACGCGCCGTCGGTGACGCAGGTCTTCACGAGCACGCGGTTCGGGCCCGCGTGCGCGCCGACCATCGCGACGGCGCGGTCCGGGTGCGGGCCGCGGTACGCGGCGTCCTGGTGGACGACCTCGCCGTTCCACCACACGCGCGTCGCGCCGCCGCCGCCGATCCAGAGCGAGAGCGCCTGCGCCCGCTCGCTCGTCACGAACGTTTCGGCGTAGCCGCAGACGTTGTTGCGCGGGCGCAGCGGCGCGTCGAACGAGACGTACCCGCCGCGCGTGACCTCGGGGTACGCGCGCCACGACACCGCGCGCTCGCGGCCCGGGTACGAGGCGTCCGCCTCGAGCGGCTCCATCCGGCGCGCCTCGGGCGGATCGGCGCGGTCGAAGCCGGTCTTGCCCTCGTTGTCGAACGGGCCGATCACGCGCCACTCGTGCACGTAGCCGAGCGCGTGGAGCTCGCGGTCCTCCGCGTCGGGGTCGCCCATGCGGGTGCGGGTGCGCGCGACCAGCCAGCGGGCGTAGGCGCGCGTCGCCGGCGCGAGCCGCCGGTCGGCCGCGATCCGCTCGAAGTGCGCGAGGGTGATCGCCGCCGGCACGTTGCCGAACGAGCGGTCGAGCTCGAGCAGGGAGAGCATCGCGCGCGGCGAGGCGCCCGCGCGCCGCGTCGCGTCGGCGAGCCGCTGCTGCTCGGCCTCGTAGGGGTTGCCCTGCGCGAGCGCGGGGAGGGACGTGGTGAGGACGAGCAGCCCGAGCCCGAGCACGAGCGGTCGCCGTCGGGACGGATGGTCCAAGCGCGTTCTCCGAGAGTGAGGAAGGCGAACGGTACCCACGCGGTGTGGGCTGGACAAGCGCGGCGAGCCGAGGTTCCCCGCCGGCGCGTTACCGACGCGCGAGAGCACGCGGCGATCTTTTGCGCTATGGATGGCCGCCATGGTCCGGGGGCTCCTGCGCACGATGCGGCCTCAGCAGTGGGTGAAGAACCTCTTCGTCCTCGCGCCCGTCGTCTACTACGAGCTGCCTCGCGCCCACGCGACCGGACACGTCGACGTCGACAAGATCCTCGGCGCGCTGCTGGGTTTCGCCTGCTTCTCGCTGCTCGCGAGCGCGGTCTACGTGCTCAACGACGTGGTCGACGTCGAGGCGGATCGCGCGCACCCGGTGAAGTGCAACCGCCCGATCGCCGCCGGCGTCGTGTCGCTCCCGGCGGCGCGCGTCGCGATGGTGGCGCTCGCGCTCGCCGCCTTCGCCGCGGGCGGGCTGCTCGGCGGGCTGTTCGTCGCGACGCTCGCCGGCTACGTGGCGAACAACGTCGCCTACAGCTTCGGCGTCAAGCGGATCGCCTACGTCGACGTCCTGTCGATCGCGCTCGGCTTCGAGCTGCGCGTGCTCGCCGGCTCCTTCGCGGCCGACGTGCCGCCGTCGACCTACCTCCTGATCGTCACCTTCGTGCTCGCCGCCTTCCTCGGGCTCGGCAAGCGCATGCACGAGCTGGTGCAGCAAGAGAAGGTCGGCTCGAGCAAGACGCGCAAGGTGCTCGAGCGCTACGACAAGCGCGTCGTGCACGTGCTGCTGCTCGCGACCGGCACGGCCACGGTCGTGACCTACGTCGTGTACACGCTCGACCCGAGCACGCGCGCGCAGTTCGGGACCGACTACATGGTGGTCAGCGCGCTGTTCATGCTCGCCGGCGTGCTGCGGTTCGTGATGCTCGTGCGCACCCACCCCGAGGTGGAGAGCCCCACCGAGCAGATGCTGCGCGACGTGCCGTTCGTCGCCACCGGCGTCCTCGGGGCGATCTCGCTCGTGTTGATCGTCTTCTTCACTTGAGCCCGCGGCCGTCGGCCACCGCCGCGCGATGGCCGGGCCCCGATCGCTAGCGCGTCGGCAGGCGGGGGGTGCGGAAGGTGATCGTGAAGCCGTCGGGCCCGCGGAACGTGCCGGGGCCGACGAGGACGAGGCGCGCTGGCGGCCAGTTCTGCCAGGCGAGCACGAGCGTCGTGCCCTCCACGTACCAGCGCCCGGGGTCCCCCGTGCCGCCGCGGCGGAAGGTGCCGTCCGGGAACACCTGCACGCGGTCCTGCCACTGCGGGTGCACGCCGTCGTAGGTGCCCGGCGCGACGACGAGCGCCGGGACCGGCGGCGGCGGCGGGTTCTGCCGCGGCTGCACGGTGACGCGGTGCGTGAGCGTGAAGCCGTTGGCGGCGCGGTAGGCGCCGGGGCCCACGCGGCGCAGGCGCTCGGGGCCCCAGTTCTGCCACGCGAGCACGAGCTCGTCGCCCTCGACCGACCAGCGGCCCGGGTCGCCGTTGCCGCGGCGATAGCTCCCGTCGGGCGCGAGCGTGACGCTGTCGCGCCAGTGCGGGTGCACGCCGTCGTAGATCCCCGGCGTGACCGTGATGGCAGGGGGCGGCGGGGGCGGGGGCGGGGCCGGCGGCGGCGGAGGCGGCGGCGGCGGCGGAGGCCCGGCCATCCGCCGCGCCATCTGCGTGCCCCGGTCGCCGAGGAACTCGCCGCGCTCGACGCGGCGGAAGCGCTCGACGTCGCGCCGGCTCCACTCGATCACGAGGAGCGGCTCCTGGACGTACCAGCGGCCACGGCCGCCGCGCCGCATCCCCGCGCGGGTGACCGTGCCGTCGGGCGCGAGCGTGTAGACGTCGGTGCGGCCGCGCGCGTCGCGGACGTCGAACTCGCCGGGCCCGATGCGCAGCGGGCGGTCCGGCGGCGGCGCCGGGCGGCGGCCGGCCACGGGCGCGCACAGCGTGTGGCCGAGCGGGCGGCCGTCCTGCGGACGGATCTGACAGCGATAGCCGGGGCCATCCATCGAGCCGCCGCCCGCGAGCCGCGCGATGACCCACTGACCGAGCTGCCCGCAGACGGCGGCGCGCTGCGCCTCCGCCTGCCCGACGGTCAGCGGGGCCATCCCCGCGGGACAGACGCCGTCGCCTTGGACGACGGCGACGCCCTGCGCGTCGGCGCGGGCGACGTGGAAGAGCGAGATGGCCGCGAAGGCCGCGAGCGCCTGGAGGGTCGCGCGAGAGTGCATGCGACGGAGACTGTGCCGCAAGCCGCGTATTCAGACTACGGCCTCCGCGCGCGTCCCCATGAATACCCCTTGGAACCGGCGCGGGCGCTGACCTCCCCCCGAGCTCAATCGAGATCGACCCACACCGGCGCGTGGTCGCTCGGGGTGAGCCCCTCGACCTTCTTGCGCCAGTCGCGCGCGACGTGCGCCGCCGCGGCGCGCGCGGCGATGGGCGCCGTGCCGAGCACGAGGTCGATGCGCAGGCCCATCCGCTTGTGGAACGCGCCCGCGCGGTAGTCCCACCACGAGTGGCCCGGATCGTCGGGGCGCAGGTGGCGCCAGAGGTCGACGAGGCCCCAGTCGCACAGGCGCGCGAGGCGCGCGCGCTCCGCGTCGGTGTGGAAGATCCCGCCGCGCAGCCGCTCCTCGTTCCACGAGTCGATCGCCGCGGGCACGACGTTGAAGTCTCCGCAGAGCACCAACGGCGCGCTCGGGTCGTGCGCCTGCTCGAGCCACGCGGCGAGCGCGTCGAGCCACGCGAGCTTGCCCGCGAAGTCCTCGTGGTCGACCGTCTTTCCGTTCGGGCAGTAGACGGTGACGAACGTGATCCCGGCGACCTCGGCGGCGAGCAGGCGCGCCCCGAGCTCGCCGTACGAGGGCAAGCCGACTTGCGTGGCGCGCGCCGGCTCGCGGCTGAGGACCGCGACGCCGTTCCAGCTCCTCTGCCCGTGCGTGAGCGCGCGGTAGCCGAGCGCGGCGAACGCGTCGTGCGGGAACTTGTCGTCCGTCATCTTGAGCTCCTGCAGCCCCACCACGTCGGGCGAGACGGCGCGGAGCCAGTGGCCCACGTAGTCGAGGCGGGCGTTGAGCCCGTTCACGTTCCAGGTCGCGATGCGCACGCGCCGGACCTTACCTCAGCGGCGCGCGGCGCGGCTCAGCGACCGTCGACTAGTCGAGCGCCCACGCGGCCGAATGCGCCATCGAGGCCGCGATGGGGGGAGGGGTTGGAACGTTGGAACAACCCCTCCGAAGGCTCAGCGAGCGAGCGTGCTGCCGACGCGGACGCCGCCGGCGTAGTAAGTCGCGCTGTCCGAGGCGGGCAGGATGTCGTAGGTGAAGGCGCCCTCGTAGGGCTCGAGCGCGGCCTCGAGGATCGCGACGCCGTCGAGCGCGTCACCGCCCGCGAGGTCCGCGAAGCGGCGGCCGTCCGCCGTCGGGTGGATCGGGCTCGCCCTCAGCGTCGCGCCGCTCGCGAGCCGCACGCGCACGACGACGTGATCGACCACGGGCACCCGGCGCAGCTCGACGATGGGCACGGCGACGATGCCGCCGTCGTGCTCGCTGAACACCAGGTCGCCCACCGACAACGCCGAGACGAGCACCTCGCCCGAGGGCGTCGCGATGGGCGTGTCCGCGGCGAGGCAGCGGCACGGCACGCTGCACACGCTGGCTGCACACGCGCAACACCCGTTGCCCGTCGGGCCGGTGGGCAGCTCGCACACGTCCGAGGCCACGCGGCACTCGCCGGTCTGACAGGCGGGGAGGCCCGCGTCGAGGTCGATCCCGCTCGCGGCGTCGACGCCCGCGTCCATCGCGCCCGCGTCCATCCCGCCGTCGTCCTCGGCGCCCGCGTCCACCCCGGCGTCGTCCTCGGCCCCGGCGTCGTCCTCGGCGCCCGCGTCGTCTTCGGTCCCCGCGTCGTCTTCGGTCCCCGCGTCCTCGGCGCCGGCGTCCTCCTCGAGGCCCGCGTCCGCGAGCATCCCCGCGTCTTGGGCGGCCGCGTCGAGCGGCGAGGCCGCGTCGGCGCCCGCGTCGGGCGCCGCGCCCGCGTCCGTCGGGCCCGCGTCACGACACGAGCCCACGTCGGGGCAGCTCGCCGCGCAGTACTGCCTCCCGCCGCACGCGGTGCAGCACGTCTGGCCCGCGCTGCACGCGGTGCTCCCGCATCGGTTCGAGGTCGGCGGCGCGCTGCACGCGGCGATCAGGAGCGTGAGCGCGACGAGGCCGAGCCTCACGGCGCCTCGGCGACCTTCGCCTCGCGCTCCTCGCGCTGCTGCTTCCGCCACGACTGCTCGAGCGGCATGTAGGTCCCGAACACGAGGTCCCAGAGCGGCGAGGTGATCCCGAAGCGGTGATGTGGCGAGTCGAAGTGGTGGAGCATGTGGTAGCGCTTCAGCCACTTGCCCGGCCCACCCTTCGGGTTGAAGTGGTGGGTGTAGTAGTGGAGCCAGTCGTAGGCGATGTACCCGAGCGCGGTCCCGCCCAGGACGACCCAGAAGTACGGCCCGAACACGAAGTAGTAGAGGACGCTCACGCCCACCGCGACCGGCCAGATGCCGATCGGCGGCAACACGAGCCGCATCGGGTCGTTCGGGAACTCGTGGTGGTAGCCGTGCAGGATGAAGTGGTTGAGGCGCCCGCTCTCGCTCTTGGGCTCGAAGTGGAACGCGAAGCGGTGCAGGAAGTACTCGATCAGCGTCGTGATCATGACGCCGCCCGCGAACGCGAGCAGCCCGATCCACGCCGGGTGCGCGGTCACCGCGACGTAGAGCCCGTAGACCACCATCCAGCCGAACCAGATGCCGGGGGTGATGGGATGAGCCTGCGCGAACCACTTCTCGAGGAAGGTGTTCTTGTAGACCTGGATCCGAATCGGCCGGTCCTTACCCTTCGGGAGCTTGATCTTCCCGTCGGCGAGCTGGTGGACCTCCTCGGTGAACTCGAACAGGCGCATGGGGTTGGGGCTAGCATACCCCCTCGGGGCGAGAAAGCCGCGAAGGCTGCGCGCGCGTCCGCTCGCGAGTAGGATGGCGGCGACGGCGGGATGAAGGAAACGCTCGACGAAGTGGACGTTTCGGGGACCGCGCTCGGCCCCGCCGACGTGCGTGACACACCTCACGTGAAGCCAGGCTTCCCCGTCGAGAAGACGCCGGTGCCCGAGGAAGCGGACCCCTGGCTCGGCCGCACCCTCAGCAACGTCTACGTCATCGAGGAGAAGATCGGCGAGGGCGGGATGGGCTCGGTCTACGTCGCCCGCCACGTGCACCTCGAGAAGCAGTTCGCGGTCAAGGTCCTCGTCGAGTCGGTCGCCGGCAAGAACCACGCGGTCGAGCGCCTCAAGCAGGAGGCGATGGCCGCGGCGAACATCGACCACGAGAACATCGTCGACGTCGTCAACTTCGACCGCACGCCCGAGGGCGCCGTCTTCATCGTGATGGAGTTCCTCAAGGGCGAGAGCCTCTCCGACACGCTCGGACGCGGCCCGCTCGAGCTCCGCTATGCGCTGCCCATCACCTACCAGATCTGCCGCGCGCTCCACGCCGCGCACGAGCACGGGATCGTGCACCGCGACCTCAAGCCCGAGAACGTCTTCTTGACGGAGCGCCGCGGCCGCACGGTCGTCAAGGTCCTCGACTTCGGCATCTCGAAGGTGAAGAAGGCCGAGGCCGAGCAGGTCCGCATGACCAAGACCGGCCAGCTCGTCGGGACGCCGCTCTACATGTCGCCGGAGCAGGCGCGCGGCGAGTCGGACGTCGATCGCCGCGTCGACATCTACGCGATGGGCGTGATGCTCTACGAGATGATCACGGGGGCGCCGCCTTTCGAAGGGCGCAACTACTTCGAGCTCCTGTGGAAGCACGGCAACGAGCTGCCGCCGTCGATGCACGAGACGAACCCGAACGTGTTCATCCCGCCCGGCCTCGACGAGGTGGTGCTCAAGGCGCTCGCGAAGGACCCGGCCGATCGCTTCCAGACGATGGCGGAGCTCGAGGCGGCGCTGATCGCGGTCGCCCCGGACGTCGAGGACGAGCTCGGCACGCTCGCGCAGGTGCTCGCGAGCGTCGTGAAGGTGGAGCGCGGAACCTCGATCGAGCCGAGCGACGCGCTCGCCCGCGCGCCGACCGAGCACGTCGCGGCCCGCCCGGCGCCGGCCGCGCGACGCGCCGCGAGCACCGACGTGACGCCGCCGCGCCGCAGCCCCTGGCCGATCGCCGCGCTCGGGCTCGGCGCCGTCCTCGCGGGCGGCGCGGTGATCTACGCCCTCACGACCGGGCCGTCCGAGGCGCCGACCACGCCGGTCGCGGGCGAGCCGGCGCCGCGGCCTGCCCCGCCCGAGCCGCCGCCCGAGGTGGCGATCGCGGCCGCGGAGCCGCCGGCCGAGCCGCCGCGCGGGGTCGAGCCGCCCGCGCGGGTGAGCGTGCACCTCACCTCGAGCCCGAGCGGCGCGCGCGTGCGCCTCGGCGATCGCGAGCTCGGCACCACGCCGCTCGTGACCGCGCTCGACGTCTCGGACGAGGCGGTGACGCTGACGTACGAGCTCGACGAGCACCTCGCCCAGACGATCACCCTCGTGCCCGTCGAAGGCGTCGCGGTTCCTGAGGTACGATTGCGGCGGCGACGCAGGGGTGGCTCGTCCGGCGGCACCGGGGGAGAGCTCCTGCCCATCAAGACCGGCATGTGATGCGACGGGCGCTCCCCTTCTTCTTGGCTTCGTTCACGTTCCTCTCGATCGCTCACGTCGCGCCCCGCGCGGCCGCGCAGGAGGGCGAGGCGCGCCTGCTCTTCGAGCGCGGCAACCAGCACCTCGCGGCGGGCATGCGCGCGCGCGGCGCGCGGCGCGATCGCGAGCTGAGCGAGGCGCTCGACGCGTACCTCGGCGTGCTGCGGTTGGGCGCGCGCACGCGCAACGTCCTGTTCAACCTCGGGCTCACTCTCCAGGAGCTCCGGCGCGAGGCCGAGGCGTTCAACTACTTCAGCCAGTACCTGCGCGAGTTCGAGCTCAGCGCGGAGGAGCGCGCCGCGGGGCAGGAGCGGGTCGACGCGATGCGACCGCGCCTCGCCGTCGCCTCGATCACGAGCACGCCGCCCGGCGCCGAGGTGCGGGTGGGGCGCCGCGACCTGCCCGCCCGCGGCACGACGCCGCTCGAGCTCGCGCTGCCGCCCGGCCCGCACGAGCTCCTGTTCTCGCGCGCGGGCTACGAAGACGCGCGGGCGTCGGTGAACGTCGACGTCGGCCACACGGCCATCGTCGCCGTAGAGCTCAGCGGCGAGCCGGTCGCCGTGCAGTTCATCGCGCCGGGCGGCGGCCGCCTGCTGCTCGACGGCGCCGAGATCGCCGCCGGGCGAGCCGTGCGGGTCGCGCCGGGGCCGCACCTGGTGCGGCTCGAGCTGCCGAACGAGCCGCCGGTCGAGCGGCGCTTCGAGGTGCCTCCCGGCGGCGAGCCGATGCACATCTCGCTCGGCGCGGGCAGCGCCGCGGGCGCCGCGCGCGTGGTGGTGAGCGCGAACGTCGAGGCGCAGGTCTTCCTCGACGGGATGGCGGTCGGGCGCGGCGATCGGGTCGAGCTGCCGGCGCCCCCGGGCGAGCACGTCGTGCGCGTCGAGGCCGCCGGGCGCCACACCGCGACCCGGTCGATCACGCTCGCGGCGGACCAGACGCTCGCGCTCGACGTCACGATGGGCGAGGAGGTCTCCGCGGGAGGGCTGTACGCGGCGCGCGGGGTGACCGGCGCGCTCGCCGCGTTCAGCTTGATCGGCGCCGCGGTCGCGACCGGCGCGGCGGTCGATCTGCGCGGCGAGTGGGACCGCCGGATCGCGGCCCAGCCCGCGGACGGTAGCGAGGCCCGCGAGCTCGAGGACCTCGCGGATCGGCTCGAGGTCGCGGCGATCGCGACGGACGTCCTCTGGAGCGTGACCGCGGTGATGGGCACGATCGCGATCGCGCTCTTGATCGTCGACCCGGGGACGGACACGCCCTCGACGATCGAGCTCGCCGCGCAGCCGCTGCCTTTCGGCGGCGCGCTCGCGCTGCGCGGGAGGGGCTTCTGATGCGGCGCGCGCTCGTCGCCGTCGCGTTGCTCGCGAGCGGCTGCTCGCTCCTGTTCGCGCCCGACCGCGACGAGATCCGGCGCCCCGACGCCAGCCTCGACGCGGGGATCGACGCCGACGTCTTCCCCGACGGAGGCGACGGCGGCGAGGACGGCGGCGACGCCGGGTACGACGGCGGCGGCTGCACGCCGAACGAGGCGCTCGAGGTGAGCTGCAGCGACGGCGTCGACAACGACTGCGATCGCAACGTCGACTGCGCCGACCCGGACTGCGCGGCGGACGGCTACTGCTGCGACCTCGGGCGCGGCACCACGGCGTGGACGGGCGACCTCGTCACGTTCCCGAGCTGGCAGGCGCACGGCAGCACGCCGACCGCGGGCGCCGCGAACGTCGAGTTCGGCACCGGCATCGGGCAGCGCGTGCACCCGGACTGCGCGCCGCTCGCGTTCGGCGTCCGCCTCTCGCTGAGTTTCTCGCGGGCCGGCGGTCCAGCCCAGCCCACGCACTTCGCCTCGCTCGTGCTCGCGCCCGTCCGCACGCCGCGGGTGGGAGGCGACCGCACGCTGCTCGCGGACCTCACGCTGCGCGTGAGCGGCGACGGACGCGCGCGCCTCGAGCGCGCGGGCGCGCTGCTCGGCCAGACCCCCGACGGAACGGAGCTGCCGGTCGGCGCCTCCGACGCGCGCATCGACCTCACGCCGTCCATCGACGCGGCCGGCCGCCCGATCTTGCTCGTGAGCGCCACCATCGGCGACTTCGCGCTCGCCGACGGCGAGATGCTCATGCCGCTCACCGGCCTCGTCGACGCGGGCGGTGGGTGCTCGCCCGACGGGCTCTTCGTCGCGGTCGAGGGTCGCGGCGACGCCGTGACCATCGGGAGCGCGCTCAGCACGCGGATCGGGAGCTGCAACAACCCGACGCAGTTCCTGAGCGACGCGATGGGCCCGCTCGCCGACGCGAGCCTGTTGCCCCCCGACACCGGCGACTGGCGCGCCGGAGGCGCCGGCGAGCCGACCCTCGCGACGCGCGCGAGCATGGGCGCGACCAGCGAGCTGTCGCTCCTCTTCGACGCCTCGCGCACGGAGCGCAGCGACGAGATCTTCCGCTTCGTCGACTTCGCGATCGCGGGCAGCTTCCGGAGCAACTCGAGCGGAGGCTGGCTGCACCGCACGCGCGGCGCAGGCGGACACGAGCTGATCGGCCCGAGCCCCGTCTCGAGCCGCGAGCCCGCGTTCGTCGTCGGCGAGGGGCTCGACCCGCACTTCGTGCTGTTCGCCCGGCGCCGCGCGACCGGCGGTGACGTGTACGAGCTCGCGCGCTTCGATCTCGACGACGCGATCGCGGCGAGCCCGACGCCGACGCCGCTGCTGGTGCCCGGCCGCAACGACGACGTCGAGATCGACTGCGTGAGCCTGCGCGATCCCGCCGCCATCGCGCTCGACGGGCGCAACGCGTTGTTCGTCCTCTTCACCTGCGAGCGGCAGGGCGAGCCGAGCCATATCGCGGGGGTGCGCGTGCGGCGCGACGCGGCGGCGCCCAACGGCTACCGGGTGACGGGTGCGCCCATGACGCTCCTCGCCCCCGAGATCGGCGCGTACGCGAGCCAGGGTGTGTGGTCGCCGGAGCTGGTCGTGACATCCGTCGACGCGGCGGCGCGGCGCGTCTCGTTCCGCCTCTGGTTCCTCGCGCGCGACGGAGACGGCGAGGTCCGCGTCGGGCTCGCGTACGGCGACGTCGACGCGAGCGAGGGCTCGTCGGGCGCGCCACGGCTCGGGCCCTATCCGGGCAACCCGATCCTGTCTGCCGAGGATCCGCTCCTCGGCGGGCCGTGCCCGGGCGGCTGCCTCATCGAGTCCCTCGGCGTGGCGGCGACGGTGGGCCGCCCGTCGCTGTGGCCCGACCGCTTCGGGCGAGAGCCCTCGTACGTGTTCCTCGTCGAGCGCAGCGTGTTCCGCGCGGGCGGCGTCGACCACCAGCTCATCCCGCTGCGCCAGCCGCGCCCGAGCGGCGGCTGACGGCCACGCGATGGATCGATCGTTGCAGCCCCGACGTTCGGTCATGCGACTGGCACGCCTCGGCACGCTCTCGTTGCTCTTCCTGCTTCTGCTTCCCGCCTGCGACGGCGGCGGGGTGGGGCGCGAGGACAGCGACGCGGCCACGCCGCTCTCCCCGATCGACGGGGGCCTCGCCGCCGACGGCGCGATCGACGCGGGGCGCGGGCTGGGCGAGGAGCGCCGGGGGGTCCCCGGCACCTGCTACGACGGCGTCGACAACGACGCCGACGGTCAGACGGACTGCGCGGACGAGGACTGCGCCGATGACCCCGTGTGCTGCGTCGCGAACGCCGCGTGCTGCGCCGAGGCCCGGACGAGCGCGTCCTTCGACGCGCCGGCCGCGTGCGATGGCGACTTCGCCGCATGCGGCGGGCTCGACCCCGCGCTGGTCCCGTTCGGCGCGATCTCGCCGAGCTTCGAGGACGGGGGCCTCGTGCCCGGCGGCGGCGCGAGCTACGGCGGCGTCGCGCTCGGGCCCGCGCTCGACCCGCGCGCGGTGAACGTCGTCGTGCGCGCCGAGGTCGAGATCCCTTCCGCGCCGTGCACCGCCTGCATCGACGCGGCGGGGATCGGCTTGCTCGACGCGGTGCCCGTCGACGGACAGCGCGTCGGGATCCGCGTCGGCGTCCTCGCCAACGCGGGGCGAGGTGAGCTGCAGGTGCTGATCGCGGATCGCGTGATCCACGCGGAGTCGCTCGGCGCGGCGGGCGTACGCTCGCTCGCGATCACGCTGACGATCGACGGGCGCGCGACGATCGAGGGGCTCACCGACGCGCGCACGCTCGAGGTCGCGCTGCCGAGCGCGCTCGTCCCCGCCGTGATCGGGCGCACCGACGAGGTCCCGGCCGGCGCGGCCACCGTGCGCGTGCGCGAGGCGTCCGCGGCCTTCGAGGCCTGCGACGTGCCCGCTGCGCTCGGCCGCGCGACGCAACCCGTCTTGCCCAACGGCGCGAGCGGCTTCCGCCCGACTTCGCTGGGCCGCGTGGCGGTGCTCGACACGCCCGAGCGCCGGCTCGTCGTGTTCGCGCACGACCGCGCGCTCTACGTCGCGTCGCCCGACGCCGCGGGCCGGCTCGTCGGCGCCGACGGCGCGCCGGACCTGCTGCTCACCGCGCCCGAGGGCTACGAGGCGTTGCACGATCCCTGGCTGCTGCTCCACGGCGAGCGCGTGGTCGTCTACTTCGCGGGCGAGCGGCCCGACGGCAAGCTCGAAGTCTTGCGCGCCGAGGGCGGCCCGGATCGCTCGCTCGTCCTGGCGACGCCCGCGCCGGTCGTGCTGCCCGTCGAGGTCGACTCGGCGGACGGACCGACCGTGTGGGTCGAGGACCTCGCGGCCGGCCGCTGGCGCATGATCGCGAGGGTCGGGACGGGCGAGCACGCGCGGCTGGCCGAGCTGGTCTCGATGGACGGCGGCGGCCGCTTCCTCTGGGCGCGCGGCGAGCTGGCCAGCTCCACCGTGCGCGCGCCCTCCGGCGACGCGTTCGCGCTCGATCGCGACGAGGTCGCGGAGCCGGCGCTCGTCCGCGTCGGCGACACGTGGCGCGTCTACTACGCGGGGCGCAGCGGGCAGCGCTGGTCGATCGGGCTCCTCGTCTCCGAAGAGGGATCGGCGTGGCGCGACCTCGGCCTGGTGCTCGCCGGAGACCGGAGCGGCTTCGACGCGCTCGGCGCGCGCGCGCCCGCGCCCTGGCTCGACGACGACGGCGCCGTGCGGCTCTACTACGTCGGCACCGGCGGCGACGAGGGGGCGATTGGGCTCGCTGGACCTCGTGGCACGTACGGTGAATGATCCCCTTCGGGGTGCTCCCGACTGTGCCAAAGCGTGATCTTCGACCGTCCCGGCTCGCGCCGATCGTGCGGATCGGCCCGATCGCGTGGCTGCTCGTGCTGCCCGCGTGCGAGCTCGGGGCTCCGTCCTCGTTCCCCGACGACGCGGACGGCGCCGGCGACGCCGGCGCGATCGCCGACTACCCGGACGGCGCGCCGGGCGCGGGCATCGACGCGGGGGCCGCGAGCGACGCGTCTGCCCCCCCGTCTCCCGACGCGGGGAGCGGCCTCTTCGGCGAGGAGGACGACGCCTGCTTCGACGGCCTCGACAACGACGCCAACGAGGCGGCCGACTGCGAGGACGACGGCTGCAGCGCGGCGCCGTACTGCTGCGTCGGCAGCGCCGCGCCCGCGTGCTGCACCGGCGCGGGCACCTCGCTCTCCGTCGACTTCGACGCGTGCGCCGGGACGGACCCGCGCGGGTGCGCTCCGTCGCTCGTGGTGTTCGGCGGCGCCCGCCTCGAGGGAGGCGCGCTCGTCCCGCAAGGCGACGCGCACTCGGACGGCGGCCTCGTGCTCGGCCCCGCGCTCGATCCGACCCGCGAGCGCGTCGAGCTGCGCGCGCGGATCACGGCGCCCGCGGACGGCTGCACGGACTGCCTCGACGTGCTCGCGCTCGGCCTCGCGGGGCCGCCCGCCGATGGCCGCGTGCTCGCGGACGTCGCGGTGATGGTGCGCGCCTCGCGCCGCGACGTCGCGCTCGTCGTCGCCGGCGAGGCCGTGGCGAGCGAGGCGCTGGTCGACGGCGCCGAGCACGAATACGTGCTCGCGATCGCGCCGGACGGCGCGGTGACGCTCCACGTCGACGGTCGCCGCGCGCTCGGCGCGAGCGCGAGCCCGCGACGAGACCGCGTGCCGATGCTCTTCGGTCGCACGCACGTGCCCGGCGACGCGCCGACGGCGCGCGCGCGCTCGGTCTCGATCCGCACGAGCGGCTGCGACATCCCCGCCGCGTTGCGGCGCGACCCGCGGCCCACCCTCCCGTTCGACGGCGTCGCGTGGGACTGGCGCGCCGTGGCCAATCCGTCGATCGCGGCGGACGGCGACGGGCACCTCGTCGCGTTCTCCCTCGACCGCGCGATCCACCTCGCGCGGCGCGCGGCCGACGGAACGCTCCGGCTCGCCGGCAGCGGCCGCGTCGAGGCGCCGCTCTTCGTGCCCGAGATCAACGACGAGGTGCGCGACGCGGAGCTCGTCCGCGAGCCGACGCGCTGGGTGCTCTACGCCACGCGCCAGGTCGACGGGGAGGCGCCGCGGATCGTCCGCGCCGACGGCGGCGAGGGACACGCCGAGTCGTTCACGGCGCTCGAGGACGTGGCGCTGCCCGCCGACGTCCCGTGGGCCGAGTCGCCCGCCGTGCTCGAGCATCGCGGCCAGCGTTATCTCGCGGCGCGCACGGAGGTCGACGCAGAGACGGTGATCGCGCTCTTCGTCGCGATCGACGGCCGCGGCGCGGTCTTCGACTGGGCGGCCGGCAGCGCGGCGGGCTCGGTGCTCGTGCGGCGGGGCGCGGAGGGGTCGCGCTTCGACCAGGACGAGGTGGCCGACCCCGACCTCCTCGAGGACCGCTTCGGCCTGATGCGCCTCTACTACGCGGGGCGCCGCGGGACGCGCTGGAGCGTCGGCGTGCGCGTCTCGGGGGACGGGCTCACCTGGCGCGAGCCCGGGGCCCCCCTCGTGTTGTCCGGCTCGGGACGCGGGCACGACGCGCTCGGCGTGCGCCACCCGAGCGTGCTGCTCGCGGGCGGGCGGCTCGAGCTCCTCTACACGGCGTCGAACGGCGTGACCGTCGCGATCGGGCGCGCAGAAGGGGCGGCTCCATGAGGCGAGCGGTGAAGATCGCGGGCGTGGCGCTGCTCCTCGGCCACGCCGCGTGCATGGCCGGCGCGGACGGCGGCGCCACGGACGCGGGCGCGGTGATGGCGCCCGAGGCGGGCGCCCCCGGCTCCGACGCCGGCGCCGGCGACGCCGGCCCGGTCGCCGCGGCCGACGCCGGGGTCCCTGCTCCGGGCCGCGCCGAGTTCGACGAGGCCGCGGCGGACGCGACCGAGGCCCGCGCCGCGTGCTTCGACGGGATCGACAACGACGGCGACGGCGTCTACGACTGCGCCGACGCGAGCTGTCAACGAAACGTGCGAAGCTGCTGCGTCGGTCGCGCGAGCGGCGCGTGCTGTACCGACGGCGAGGAGCAGACCCTCACCGCCACGGGCTGCGTCGGACCGCTCGCCGACTGCGCGATCGCGGGGGTCCCCTTCGCGACGTTCGGCGCGCCCGGGCCGATCGCGCGCGAGCTCGACGGCGTCCCGGTGGTCCTGCCCGGCGGGCGCGAGAGCGACGCGGGCGCGGTGCTCTCGCGCGCGCTCGACCCGCGCGCGGGCGCGCTGCGGCTCGAGGCGCGCATCGCGGCGCCCCTCGACGGAGGCGCGCCCGAGGGCGTCGAGGCCGTCGGGGTCGGGCTCATCGACGCGCGGATCGACGTCACCCAGCTCTCGAGGCCGGTGCCGATCGCGGGCCTGATCGTGAGCCGCGACCGCGGCGAGGTGCTCTTGGTGGTCGCCGGCGACGTGGTGCACCGCGCGCCGCTCACGACCGACGCGGCGGTCGACTACACGCTCGAGCTCGCGCCGACCGGCGAGGTGCGGCTGAGCTCGACGCCCTCCGTGATCGAGGCGAGCGCGCGCGTCGCGTACACGTCCTCGCTGCGCGCGCTCGTGTACGGGCGCACCGCGGACCCGGCCGCCGTGGCGCCGGCGCGGCTCGAGCGGCTGCGTGTCGTGCCCAGCGTCTGCGACATCCCGTCCGCGCTCGATCGGCCGAGCGCGCCGAGCGTGCCCGCGCCCGGGGCCGATCCGTCGTGGGCGAGCGTCCACGGGCTGATCGGCGAGCCCGACGTGCTGCGCTACGTCGACGTCCGCGGCGAGCCGCAGGTGCGCATGGCGTTGATGGTCGACGGCGAGCTGCACCTCGCCGTCCCCGGGGCGGGCGGGTTCGTGCTGACCCACCCGATCGGCGAGCCGCCGCTCGCGCGGCCGACCGTGCCGTGGGCCGCCGACGGCGTGAGCGACCCCGCGCTGCTCTACCGCGCGGACCGGCTCGAGGTGCTGTTCACCGGCTGGGCGAGCGGCCGCGGCACCATCGGGCGCGCGATCTACGACGACGGGCTCGAGGCGTTCGGCGCGCCGCTCGAGGTGGCCGGCCTCGAGGCGACCGAGCTCGCGAGCTTCCGCGCGGCCGAGACCTTCGAGATCCACGGCACGCTCCACGTCGTCGTGCGCGTCGACGACGGCACGACGCACCGCCTCGCGCTCTACCGCCTCACCGGCGCAGCCGAGCACCTCGCGGACCTCCACGCGCCCCGGACCGACGACACGTTCGCGTTCGACCGCGACGAGATCGACGGCCCGGCCGTGCTGCTGCGCGACGGCGTCTTCCGGCTCTACTACGCCGGCCGGCGCGGGACGCGCTGGAGCCTCGGCATGCTCGTCAGCGACGACGGCACCTCCTTCTGGCACGAGCCCGTGGGCGTGCCCGTCCTGGGCCCGAGCGGCCGCGGCCTCGACGCGCTCGGCGTGCGCGATCCCGCGTTCGACGACGACGGCACCCGCCTGCGCGTGTACTACGCGGCCGACGACGGACGCGTGATCCGGATCGCCGCCGCGAGCACCCGCTGACCCGCGCCGGCGCGTCCGCTGGCCCGGAGCGCGGGTCGGCGTTCCGGGCTCCGGGCCAGCGGCCGACGCGCGGTCACCGATCTCAGAACGTGCCCGTGACGGTGAGCTTGTAGAACTCGCCGACGCGCGTGTCGGCGTCGGCGATGTCGGGGCCGGCGGTGAAGCGCAGCGCGAAGCTGTCCACCGTGACCTCGGCGTACGGGCCGATCCATGCGTAGAGGTGCTCGCCGCCGGCCGCCGCGCCGCGCGAGTGGACCAGGTGCTCGAAGTGCGCGCCGAAGGCGAGGAAGCTCGTCGGCCGCAGCCCCGCGTTGACCCAGTAGTGGATGAAGTCGTTCGTCCGCTGCTCGCGCAGGCCGAGGTAGTAGCCGAAGTACACCTGCGCCTGGAAGAGGTCGTTGACGTAGTTGGCGGTGAGGTTCGGCACGATGCCGTCGAACACCACGCCGGCGTCCGCGCCCGACAAGAGGACGCCGTTCAGGATGCCGACCTGCGGGTTGATGGTGAGCGTGTCGTCGAGCAGCGAGAAGACCACGCCGGCCCCGACCTCCGTCCACAGCCCGCTGCCGCCGCTGCCGTTGGCGGAGAAGCTCGGGGTCGTCCAGAGGATCGTGTAGATGCTGAACGCGACACCCGGGGTCAGCTCGATGGTGCCCTGCGCGGTCCCGTAGAAGCCGAAGAACGCATCCTGGTTCAGGCTCGCGGTGAAGCCCGTGCGCGGGCCCGAGCTCTCGGCGGGGGCCTCCGCGGCCGCCGCGGCGGGGGCGCTCGGCGCCGCCTCGTCGTTGGCGGCCGGGGCGGCCTCGAGCGGCGCGTGCGCCGCCGGGGTCGCGTCGGTGCTCGTGGGCACCGCGTCCTCGTTGGACGCAGCGGCCGTCGCGGAGACGTCGGCGATCGGCTCGGACACGGTGTCGTCGAGCTCCTGCGCCGCGGCCGGCGCGCTCGGCGCGAGGCTGCCGAGGGCGAGCGTCGCGATGACGAGCCAAGAGACGCGGAGGCGGTGGGACGTGGGATCGAAAGACATGGATCTCTCCTCTGGGTGGACGGAGCGCGGGCGCACCTCGACCGTCTCCGACGCTCGCGTCGGATCGACTGCGCGGCCTCGAGAGGCCCCCGCCTCCGTGTCGCGGCATGTCTACCGAGGCCGGATTTCCGCCGTGTTTCGTCCGAGTACATTGTGCTCGAACGCACACGGAGAGCACCGCGCGCGGCTACGTCCAGACCGCCTGCCCACCGCCGAGGGCGCGATCACGCTCGAGCTCCCGAACCGCGTCCGCGCCGAGCGGACGGACGGAACGAGCGACACTGAGCAAGTGGACTTGCCTGCGGGATCGCTCGCGGCGCCCGCGATGGAGGCCGTGCTCCGCGAGAAGCTCGTGAGCGAGGTCGGCGCGCGCCTCGGCGAGCCGGCCGCGCTCGCCGCCCTCTCGGGCGACCTCGCGGCCGAAGACCTGAGCGTCGGTGCGCTCGTCGAGCACCTCGCCGCGCCCGTCGCCTCCGTCGCACCCCGTGCCACGTCGTGACGAGGGGCCGCGGTGGCCACGCGGCGCACGGATCGAAGCCACGTCCGCGACCTCCACGCGCTATGCTGCTGGGCCGTGTCCACGGACGAGCACGCGTTGACCGCCCAGCTCCGCGTCGCGTGCGCCATCGCGCGGATGCCGCTCGGGGTGATCTATCGGCTCGCCGGCAACCACGCCCAGAAGGTCGCGGCCTTCGGGCCGCCCGATTGGGTCGCCGACCTCCCGGCCGAGGCGCCCGCGTGGCGGCTCGCGCGCGAGGACGTCGCCCTCGTGCCGATCGTCGGGCGCGGCCCGGCGGCGCCGGAGATCGCGCTGTTCCCACCGACCGTCCGCGTCGCCGCGGCGGTGAGCGTGCCCGTCGTGCAGGACGGAAGGCAGTTCGGCGCGATGGTCCTGGTCGACGCCGAGCCGCGCGAGGACCTCGACTCCGTCGACCCCGGCGCGCTCCGCACGGTCGCGGCGCAGACGACGATCCACCTCGCGCCCCCGACGCCGGTCCGAGGGGTCCTCCGCGAGAGGAAAGAGACGTTGCCCCCCCACATCCGCGACCTCGCGGCGTGGCCGCTCGCCGCCGGAGCCCACGACGCGGTGACCGGGCTCCCGGACCGGCGCATGCTCGAGGAGCCGGTGGAGGTCGCGCTCGACGACGCGGAGCGCGACGGAACGGGCGTCGCCATCGCGATCCTCGCGCTCGACCGCTTCCACCGCATCGACGACTGGCTGGGCCGCGAGGTCGGCGACGGCCTCCTGCGCCAGGTCGCCGAGCGGCTCCTCGACACCACGTCGGAGCGCGACCTCGTCGGGCGCGGCTCGGGAGACGAGTTCGTCGTGGTGCTCACCGGACGGCCGCGCGGGAGCTCGGCGCTCGGCCTCGCCGACCGGATGCTCCAGGTGGTGCGCGAGCCCTTCCACGTGCAGGGCTACGAGCTGAGCCTGAGCGCGTCGGTGGGCATCGCGCGCTACCCGGAGGACGCGACGGACGGCACGACGCTCCTGCGCTACGCGGGCATCGCGATGCACCGCGCGAAGGCCTCGCGGCGACGCGGCAGCATCGAGTGCTTCACGGACGAGCTGCGCGGCGAGGTCGAGCGGCGCGGCGACCTCGAGCGGCACCTGCGCCGCGCGCTCGGCGCCGGCGAGCTGCTCCTGCACTACCAGCCGAAGGTCAGCCTCGCGACGCGCCGCTCGACCGAGCTCGAGGCGCTGATCCGCTGGCAGCGCCAGGACGGGCTCGTGAGCCCCGCGCACTTCCTCCCCGTCGCGGAGGACTCGGAGCTGATCGTCCCGATCGGGAGCTGGGTGCTGCTCGAGGCGTCACGCCAGATCGCGAAGTGGCGCGCGGCGGGGCTCCCCATCGAGCGCGTGTCGGTCAACGTCTCGGCGCACCAGTTCGCGCGGCCCGACTTCTTCGGTACAGTGCAACGTGTCTTGTCGAGCGCGCGCCTGCCCGCGGAGCACCTCGAGCTCGAGGTGACCGAGACCTCTCTGATGGACGACGTCGAAGCGGCCGTCGAGAAGCTGCGCGCGCTGCGCGGGCTCGGCGTGCGCGTCTCCGTCGACGACTTCGGCACCGGCTACTCCTCGCTCGCGTACCTCCAGCGCCTGCCGGTCGACGTGCTCAAGATCGATCGCGCGTTCGTGAAGGACCTCGACGGCGAGGGGCTCGCGCGCCAGCACGCGCACGCGCTCACCCAAGCGATCACCGTCCTGGGCAAGAGCCTGGGCCTCGAGGTGCTCGCGGAGGGCGTGGAGACGGAAGCCCAGCTCGCCGTGCTCGACGCGCTCGGCTGCCACGCGGTGCAGGGCTACTACTTCTCGCGCCCGCTCCCGGCCGACTTGGTGCCCGCCTTCTTCGGGGCGTGAGCCAGCTCAGCCCCCGCGACTCGCGGCGATCGCGCGCAGCGCCGGGACGGCCAAGCCCGCCGTGTCCGCGCGTGCGAGCGCGCGCGCGAGCCGCGCCGGCGCCGAGCGGCCCGTCGCCTGGTGGGTCGGGTCCGCCTCGAACGCCTCGACCATCGCGGCGACGAGCTCCGCCTCCGGGAGCGGCGCGCCGAGCCGCCACGCCTCGATCGCGAGGACGTCGCGCGCCACGTCGTGGGCGAGCGCGCGGTGCGCGCGCCACAGCTCGCTCACCGTCCCTCCCGTCACCAGCCCGGCGACGTTCGCGGTGAGGATGTAGAGGTTCTTCTTCACGAGCTCGTACGCGAGCCGCTCGCGCCCGACGACCTCGGCGGGCAGCGCGAGCGCCGTGACCGCGTCCGCCAAGAGCTGCGCCCGCGGTCCCGCGACCACCGTCGGCAGCACCACGTTGAGCGGCTTGCTTCGCTTCTTCTCGAACCACACGATCGCCACCGTCGGATCGACGATCCCGTGCGTCTCCCAGTCGGCCGGTGACAGCTCGTTTTGCAATAGTCCGACGTGGCCTCGCCACGCGGCGGGGAGCCCCTCGAGCGCACCGGCGAGGTCGTCCTCGCCCACCGCGACGAGCACGAGCTCCGGGTCGACGTCGATCGCGCGCGGATCGTCCCCGCGGTTGACCGGGACGATCTTGCGCCCGAGGCGCAAGAGCCCGTGGGCGAACGCGGCGCCCATCTCACCGAGCCCGACGATCACGATCGGTGCGTCCGCGCGCGACATGCTCGCGATGCTACCACCGCGTGCCGCCTCGGAGCCGCGGTCGCCGGCGGCCGCGCACCCCGCGGCGGGCGTCAGTCGACCTCGCCCAGCGCGCGGATCTCCGCGAGCGCGCGCGCCTGCCGCTCCGCCCAGCCCCCGTCGACGACGACGTAGCGACGACCGAGCCGCTCGAGCTTCGCGCGGGCTCGCTCGAAGAACGCTGCGCGCCCGTCGCGGTCGACGCGGTGGACGTCGCTCGTCCAGGGGACGTCGGGCGCGCTGAGCAGGGTCAGCGGATAGCGGCGCGCGCCGGCCTCGGCGGTGATCCACGCGGGGCAATCACCGAGCAGGCGCTCGGCGTAGAGCTGGGTCGTGAGCGCGTCGGAGTCGCAGAGGAGCCACGCGCCGCCGAAGCTCGCGAGCGTGTCCTCGCTCGCGCGCTGACCGCGCGCGAAGTCCTCGAAGTCACGCGCCGTGAGCGCGCTCGGGTCGCACACACCCGCCGCGATCATCGTCTCTGCGTGCTCGGGCACGAAGCGCGCGTCGAGACACTTCGCGAGCGCGCGCGCGAGCGTCGACTTCCCGGTGGACTCCGGCCCGACGAGGGCCACGCGCCGCGGCGGACCGGCGGGCAGCGACGCCGGCAGGCCGTAGTGCGCGCGCACGGGCGCCGGGAGGAAGCGCGCGTTCGCCTCGGGATCGTCGCGCACCGCCGTCCCGCTGACCGGCACCACCTGGCGCCCGGGATCGACGGGCAGGAAGCGCGCGCCGAGCTCTCGCGCGAGCCGGTGGCCGTAGGTCTCGGACGCGAAGACCACCTCGGGCGGCGCCGGCGCGAGCCCGAGCAGCGCCTCGCGCCACAGCGCCCAGAAGCGCGGGTGCGCGGCCGGCTCCTGCGGCATCGCGCGCTCGAGGTGCAGGACCTCCGCCTCGGGCACGAGCGCGCGCACCCACGCCGCACGCAGCGCGCTGGGGATCGGCTCGCCCTCGACGTGCTCGACCACGACGAAGAGGCGCTCGACCTGCCGGAGCGCGCAGCCGATCAGGTAGAGATGACCCAAGTGCGGCGGCATCATCTTGCCGAGCACGAGCCCGCTCGCGAGCTTGGGGATCACGACGCCTCGAGCATCGCCCGCACGCACGCGTGGAGGTAGTCGTCGTCGACCGCCGGCGCGATGACGCCCTCGGCGCGGGCGCGAGCGTCGTCGAAGCGCACGCCGCTCGCGGCGAACAGGTCGAGCGCGCGGTGTCGGCCGTGGCGCGCGCCGTCGTACGCGCGCGCCGCACCGAGCCCGAGCGCGGCGCCGGCGCCGCCGCCTGACGCCTCGGGCGCGAGCCGCGCGCCAGCGCGGCGCAGCGCGGCGAGCAGCCGGGGCGCCGCCACCGCGCGCGCCCCCGCGACGTGGAAGGTCCCCCGCGTCTGCCGCTCGATCAGCCGCGCGGTCGCGTCCACCGCGTGATCGAGCGGGGTCGCGTCGAAGGCGAGCGCGTCGTCGTCGAGGCCGCGCGGGTAGGCGCCGCGCGCCGCGAGCTCGCGTACGAAGCGGGCGAGCCAGTCGCCGGGCGCCGCGCGGTGACGCTCGCGGTCTGGCGTGAGCAACCCGTACCGCACGATGGTGGCCGGGACCTCGGCGCGGCGCACCAGCTGCTCGGCGACCCACTTGGTCTGCGCGTAGCCGCCCGCGATCGTGCATGGCACCGCGGCGTCGTCGTCCTCGAAGTAGGTCGCGTCCGCGCGATCGCTGGCGACGAACACCGAGAGCGTCGAGGCGTACACGATGGGCGCGCCCGCGCGCGCGGCGAAGGCGAGCGCATGCGCGGTGCCCTCGACGTTGACGGGCGCGAGCGCCTCGTAGCTCGCGGCGAGGCACACGCGCGCCGCGAGGTGGACGATGCACGCCGCGCGCGCGGCGAGCGCGTCGAACGCGGGCTGCGAGAGGCCGAGCTGCGGGCGGGAGACGTCCGCGGCGAGCGCGTCGCCGCCCACACGCGCGCGCGCGGCCTCGTCCGAAGGAGCGCGCACGAGGCACAGCACGCGATGGCCGCGATCCGAGAGCGCGCGGCGCAACCGCACGCCGAGCGATCCGGTCGCGCCCGTGAGCACGAGCGTGTCATGCGCGCCGCCCTCCACGCGCGCCGCCGCGACGCGCCAGACGTGCCGCCCGAGCTCCGCGATCGATCGGCGCTCGGGGTCGCCGCCGCGCGCGAGCGACTGCGCGAGCGCGCGCACGCCCGGCGTCGCGTGGACCTGCGACGCGCTGAGCGCGAGGCCCTCCCGCTCCGCGTGCGCGAGCAGCGTGAGGAGCGCGAGCGAGTCGCCGCCGAGCGCGAAGAAGTCGTCGTCCGGGCCCGCCGAGGCGAGCCCGAGCGTCGCCGCGTAGAGCCTCGCGATTCGGCGCTCCTCGGGATCGCGCGGCCACGGCTGCGCCGCGGGCGCGGGCAACCGCGCGGCGAGCGCGGCGAGGTCGATTTTGCCGTGCGCGGTGCGCGGCAGCGCGTCGACCTCGACCCAACGCGAAGGGACGAGCCACGCAGGCAGAAGCGCCTCGAGCCCGCGCCGCAGCTCGCTCGTGCGTTCTGCCGCGGCGTCGTGCGCGCTCGCGACGAACGCGACCAGCTCGGTGTGGCCGCGTGTCGCGTCGGGGATCACCGCCGCCTCGACGCCGAGCGCGCGCAGCGCCGCCTCCACCTCCTCGGGCTCCGCGCGCCGGCCCGCGAGCTGCACCTGGCGATCGAGGCGACCCTCGAACACCCACGCCTCGCCGTCGCGCCGCACGCGATCGCCGGTCCGATACCACCGCGTGCCGTCGCGCCAGACGAAGCGCTCGGCGCCGAGATCGCCCGCGTAGTCGCGCGCGAGGCAGCGCCCGCCGATCCAGAGCTCGCCCTGCTCGAGGCGGTAGCGGACGTGCGGGAGCGGCGCGCCGATCGTGCCGCCCCGCCAGTCTTCGAGGCAGCGCTCGAGGCTCGTGCAGACGGTCGCTTCCGTCGGCCCGTAGACGTTGACCACGCGCACGCGCGCGGCGGCGCGTCGCACCGCGGCCGTGTCCGCGACCTCGCCTCCGATCACCACCGTGCGCAGGCACCCCGGGAGCGCGCCCGCGTCGAGGCGCGTCAGCACGCTCGGCGGTAGGTCGATCGTGCTCACCTCGCGCCGCGCGAGCGCGTCGCGCAGCCGCCGCGGATCGGCGAGCAGGTCGGGCGCGTCGATCAGCAGCGTGGCGCCGGCGAGCAGCGCCGTACCGACGTCCGACACGCTCGCGTCGAAGCTCGGTGAGAGCACCCAGAGCGCGCGACTCCACGCGTCGAGCGCGAACGCCTCGATCTGGGCGCGCAGCATCGGCAGCAGCCCGCCGTGCTCTACCCGCACGCCCTTGGGCTCGCCCGAGGAGCCCGAAGTGAAGGCGACGTACGCGAGCGCGTCGTCGGCGCTCCGCGCGGGCGGCGCCATGCCGCGTCTGCGCGACGCGAGCGGCCGCGCCACGAGCCGGTCGGTCTCGATCTCCACGGCGGCGCGCGCGCCCGCGAGGGCGACGAGCCGCGCGCGACGCGCTGCCGGCAAGCTCGGCTCGACGACCACCCACGCCGCGCCCGCGCGCCAGACCGCGAGCATCCCGACGACGAGCGCCGACGAGCGCGCGAGCGACAGCGCGACGACGTCCTCCGGGCCGATGCCGAGGGCGCCGAGGGCGCGCGCGAGCGCGTCTGCCTGTGACCAGAGCGCCGCGTGCGTGAGCGCGACCACGTCCCCCTCGCGCGCGTCTTCGATCGCGAGGTGCGCGCCGCGCGCCGCCACGACGTCGCGGTACGCCGCGATGAACGGCGCCTCGGCAGCGGCCACGCTCACGGCGTCCTCACGTAGTCCCGGAGCGCGCTCCCGCGCGAGCGCCCGTCGACGTTCGGCGCGCCCTCGCCCGCGGCCTCGTCGCCGAGGTGCACGAGCCGGAAGTCGAGACTGAAGCGCGTCCGCCCCGTCGCCTGCGGGAGCGTGGCGTGGAAGTGCGCCCCCGAGAACGCGAGGTGCTGCCCGCGCTGGCAGCTGAACCCGACCGCGCGGCCCGCCGCGATCTCGCCGAGCACGCCCGGGTATCGTGCGGTCAGCCCTGCGTCGCGGCGTTGCCAGCCGATCTTCAGCTCCCAGCCGTCGCGGACCCACTCGTCGTAGTCGAACGCCTCGGAGTCGTTCGGGACCTCGCGCTCGAACCGCTCGGGGAAGAACGCGAACGTCTCGTCCTCGCCGAGATCGTCGAGCGGGATCCACCACGCGACGAGGCTCTGCGGGTGCGCGTACCACGTGTCGCGGTGCGGGTAGTAGACGGCCCGCGCGGCCGGCACCTCGACGTCCCCGCGGCTCCGCACGACCCGCAGGCGCAGCGGGTCGAACGCGAGCGCGGCCGGATCGCCGCCCTGCTCGCGCAGCAACGCGCGGAGCGCATCGTGGTAGGTCGCGTCGCAGTAGAGCTCGCGCCGCAGCGGCGAGAGGCGCGCGAAGAGCTCGTCGTTGCTCATGCGGTGCTGCGCGCGGCGCGGGTCGTCCCCGAGCACGTCCGCGAGCCGCGCGCGCACCCGCTCGACGAGCGCGAGCGAGCCGGGCGTCGGCTCGAGCAGGTACACCTCGCCCGCGTACACGCCGCGGCGCAGCGCCGCGAAGCTCGGCGGCGCCTCGCGCGTGATCGCGAACGACGCAGGCTCGATCATCGCGCGTCCTTCGCGGCGATCGCGATGCAGCGCGGGCTCTCGACGGTGAGCGGCGAGCCGTCGACGTCGCCGACGAGCGTCACCCCCGAGAAGCCCGCCGCCTCGAGCAGCGCGCGCAGCTCCCACGGGGTGTGTAGGCGGACCGTGCTGTGGCGCTCGAGCGGCTGCCCGTCCGGGAGCGTGTACGACCAGCGCTTGTGGAGCAGGCCCGCCTCGAGGTCGAGCGCGCTGCGGCGCACGAGGCGGATGCCTCGACGCTCGAGCGTCACCTCTGGACGGAACGCCCGGACGACGCCGGGCACGTTCATCGTGTCGAGCGCGAAGCGCCCGCCGGGCGCGAGCGATTCGTAGGCGCGCCGCAGCATCTCGAGGTTCTTCGCGTCGTCACGCGCGTAGCCGAAGCCGGTCCACCAGTTGAAGCCCGCGTCGCACGGCGCGGACGGTACGAACGCGAACGCGTCGGCCGCGTGGAGCTCGAGCGCGAGCCCCGCTTGCGCCGCGTCCGCGCGCGCCCGCGCCACGTACGACGGAACGAGATCCCAGCCGACGAGCGCGTAGCCGCGCGCGGCGAGGGGCACCGCGAGGCTCCCGATCCCACAGCACTGATCGAACACGCGGGCACCCTGGCGCAGGCCGAGCGCGCGCTCGAGGAAGTCGAGCGTGGCGAGCGGCGCCTCGTCGCGCTCGAGCAGCACGTCCGCGAGGTGCTCGTCGTAGAGCTCCGCCCACCACCCGTCCGCCGCGCCGATCGCATCCGTCACGAGACCTCCGAGAGGCCGAGCGCGCGCCCGAGGAGTCCCGCGCTGGTCAACGTCGTCCACACCGGATCCGCGGCGGCGCGCGCGTCGTCCGCTTCGAGGCCGTCGATCCACGCGCGCGCGGCGCCGCGCGCCACGAACGGCGCGTGCTCGATCGCGTCGAGGAACAGCGCGCGCGCGTCGTCGTAGACGTCGACGAGCACCGGGGGCGCGAGGAACGGCTGCTTCGCGCGCACGCGGACCGCCTCGGGCACCACGCCGCGCAGCGCCTCGCGCAGGACCGCCTTCTCGGTCCCGCCCGCGTCGAGGCGCAGCGCGACCGGCAGCGACCACGCGTGCTCGAAGACGTGGTGATCGAGGAACGGCGGCCGCCCCTCGATCGACGCGGCCATCTCCGTTCCGTCGCCGAGCGTGCGGACGATGTAGCCGCCGAGCGCGAGCCGCGTCCAGAGCCACGCCGCGCGCTCCACCGGCGCGCCGGGCGGAGGCGTGAGCTCCGCGAAGAGGCGCTCGAACGGGTCCTCGCCCCGCGCGAGCTCCGGCGAAACGAGCGCGGTGAGGCGCGCCCCGAACGCCGCCTTCGCGCGCACGAAGCTCGGCACGAAGCCCAGCGCGCGCTCCACCGCGTCGAGCGGCGGTGCGTCCCCGTCGCCCGGGATCATCACCCCGCGCGCGATCGCGTCGCCCGCGCGCGCCGCCGCGGCGCCGTAGTGATCGAGGCGCAGATGCGGGTAACCGAGGTACGCCTCGTCGGCGCCCTCTCCCGTGAGCACCACGCGGACCCCCGCGGCGCGGGCGGCGCGGGCGAGGCGGTGCTTGGCGACGAGCTGGCCGTTGATCGCGAGCCCTTCCGCGAGGCGCACCGCCTCCGCGAGCCCGTCCACGAGGTCGCGCTGTCCGACGCACACCGGCTCGAACGGCACGCCGAGCGCCGCGGCGCTCGCGGCGGCGAGCGCGCCCTCGTCCCAGGGCGCGCGCTCGAACTCGACGCCGAACGCGACGAGGCCCGGGTGAGCTCGCGCCGCGAGCGCGACGACCGCCGCCGAGTCGAGCCCACCGCTGAGGTAGGCGCCCACCGGCGCGTCGCCGCGCACGCGCAGCCCGACCGCCTCCTCGAGCCGCGCGCGCACCTCCGCGGCCGCGCTCGCCATCGACGGCGCGTCGCGTGGGCTCGACGGCGCGAGCTCGTGGTAGCGCCGCAGCGCGGGCGGCCCCTCGAGCGAGGCGACGAGCACGTGGCCCGGCGGCACCGCGTGCGCGCCGGCGACGAGTGTGCGCGAGGGCGGCAGGTACTGGTGCGCGAGCGCGTGGCGCATGCTCGCGGCGTCCCAGCGCGGCGGCAGGCCCAGCGCGATCAGCGCCGCGAGCTCGGACGCGAGGCAGAGCCGCCCGCGCACCATCGCCCAGTAGAGCGGCTTGATCCCGAAGCGGTCGCGGCCCGCGAGGACGCGGCCGCGCCGTGCGTCGAAGAGCACGAAGGCCAGCTCCCCGCGCACGTGCTCGACGCACGCGTCGCCGTGCTCCTCGTAGAGGTGCACCAGGAGCTCGCTGTCCGACCGGCTCGCGAAGCGGTGCCCCTTCGCCTCGAGCCGCGCGCGCAGCCGCGCGTCGTCGTAGATCTCGCCGTTGACCACCGCGAAGACGTGCTCGTCCTCGCTCGCGAGGGGCTGCGCGCCGCCCGCGGGATCGACGAGGGCGAGCCGCCGGTGGCCCAGCCACACCCGCCCGCCCGCGAGGCGCGCGAGGCCCTCCGCGTCCGGCCCGCGATGCGCGAGCGCCGCGAGCGCCGCGCGCATCACCGGCGCGAGCTCGGCCGGCGCGCCGGCGGACGCGACTACGCCGCACACGCGTCCGGCTCCGGCGCGAGGAAGAGCTTCTTGTCGTCGGGCGCGGCGAGGAGGTCACCGAGCGCGTCGAGCGGGAACACCGGACCGAGCAGATCGTCGACGCGCAGCGAGGGCAGGAGCGCGAACGCGTCCTCGAAGCTCGCCCAGCCCACGGCGAACAAGCGCAGCTCGCGCGTCACCGCCTGCGCGACGTCGAAGGCGATCGGCGCGGGCGGCCGGCTCTTGAGGACGACGAGCCCACGCTCCGGCGCGGTGGCCATCGCCTCGGCGAGCGACGCGGCCGTTCCCTCGGTCTCGATCACCACGTCCGCGTCGCGCTCGACGCACGCGTGCCCGAGCGCGACCACCACCCGGCGGGTCAGCGCCGCGATGCGGCCGCGGCCCAGGACGCGCACGCGACCCGCGAGGGGCGCGCGCTTCACCGCGAGGCATGCCGCGACCGGCTCGACCAGCGCCGCGCGCCGCCAGTCGAGCCCGCTCGGGATCCGCGCGAGCGCCCGCTCCGGGAGCACGAGGCGCTCGGCGAAGCCGCCGTCGCGATCGACCCCTACGCGCGCCGCGTCCACGCGCGGAAGGCAGGCGACGCGATCGCCGGGCGCGAGCCCGCGCACCGCGGGTCCGACCTCCTCGACCACGCCGGCGACCTCGTGGCCGAGCACGCACGGCTCCGCGCAGGCGAGCTGCCCGCGCGCGACCGCGACATCGGTCCGGCAGAGCCCCGCGATCACCACCCGCACGCTCACGTCGTCCGACGCGGCGAGGCGGGGAACCGCGCGAACGCCGAAGCGCAGCGCCCCCTCGCGCCACCACGCGCGCATCCCCTCCCGTTGCATAGTGTCGATTGTACACTTATCCCGGCGGCGGGCAAGCGCTCCGGCGTCGCGCGCGACGTTCAGGCCTCGCCGACCTCGACGAGGAAGCGGTCGTCGCCGAGCTCGGTGGTGCGCACGCGCTGATCGAGGAACGCCGCGATCACCTCCGCCTGCGAGCGCGTGTGCGCGGTCGGTCGCAGCGTCGTGAAGCGGCCGCCGCCGCCGAGCGCCATCGGCAAGAGGAGCTGGTCGGCCAGGTGCTCGTCGACGGCGACGCCGGCGCGCTCGAAGCGCCGCACCTGGCTCGCGAGCCGCGCCGCCACTTGCTCGGCCGGCAGCCCCTTCGCGCCGTGCTCGGTGAACACGAGGCTCGCGCGTGCGTAGCGCAGCTCCACGCGGCACAGGTTCCCGGGCCCGCGCCCGTGCGGGAGCACCTCCTCGACCTGATCCTCGGGCGCGAGGCCGAGCTTCTTCGCGAGCGTGTCGAGCTCGCGCCGCGCGACGTGGCGCGGAAGATCGGCCACCGTCGCCGTCGCGACGCGCCGCTCGAGCGGACCGAGCGCGTCGAGCTCGAGCGCGCCGAGCGTGCCCGGCGTGATCTCGGCGCGGATGCGGCCGCCGCCCGCCGGGTAGAAGCCGTGCCGCTCCAGGGTGAGCCGCACCTCGACGCCCATCCGCGCGAGCAGCGGCAGGAAGCTGAAGCGCAGGAACTCGAACGTCGGCGCGAGCGGGTTGTGCGTCCCGCCCTCGATGACGAGCACGCTGGGCTCGTCCGCGAGCGCGAGCGCGGGCAGCACGGTGGCGAGCACGAGCGGGGCGCTGCCCGCGGTGCCGATCGCGAGGTGGAACGTGCCGCCGGTCACCGGCCCGGGCTCGAGCTCGACCTCGGTCGAGCCGAGCTCCGCGCCGCGCACGCGGCCGCTCGAGCAGCGCGCCGCCGCCTCGACCGCCGCGAGGTGCTGGCGCGCGAGGCCCGGTTTCGCGCGCCCGGCGCGCACCCGCTCGACGCGCACGGGCTCGCCCGTGACCATCGAGAGCGCGAGCGCGCTGCGCAGGATCTGCCCGCCGCCCTCACCCCGGCTGCCGTCGACGACGATCACAGCGGCCGACGCGTGGCGGGCTTCTGCGCGATCACCAGCTTCGCGCGCGCGAACGGCTTGGGGAACGCGCCCGAGATCACCTCGACCTCGAGCCCGTTGGCCTCGCAGAGCCAGCGCGCGCCGGGGAGCAGGAAGGTGAGGTAGTACATGATGAACTCGGGCTTGAGCAGCGCGTTGCGCACGCGCATCACGGCGTTGAAGCCCTTGGCGACCCAGAGCTCGGGCGCCCACGCGGGCGGCCGCTCGCCCGTGATGAACACGAAGCGGCCGCCGGGCGCGAGCAGGCGCGTCACCTCGCGCACGAAGCGCGGCTCGTCCTCGACGAGGATGTGCCCGAACGCCCCGAAGCAGGTGACGAGGCCGAAGCTCCCGCTCTCGAAGGGTGTCTCGAGCGCGTCGCCCCGGACGAGCTCGACGCGCGCGGTGCCCGGCGCGTCCGCGAGCCGCTCGCGGGCGACCGCGAGCATCCCCTCGGAGCGATCGATCCCGACGATCGCCTCGGTGCACAGCGGCCGGAACGCGCGAAGCCCGGCGCCCGTCCCGCAGCAGAGGTCGAGGCCGCGCGCGGTCGCGCCGCCGCGCTCGCGCACGAGCTCCGCGGCGCGCTCGAGGAGCACGTCCGGCGTGCGGAACGGCGTGTAGTCGAACTTGGGGGCGAGCAGGTCGTAGCCCCGGTCGGTCGAGGACAGCGCCTGCTGCGCGAGCTCGCGCAGCGTCGGGCCCTTCTCGTGGTACATGCCCCCAGCGTATACCGCCGGGGCGCGGGGACGCGCCAGCCCCGGCCTCAACGCGGGTGCAACGTATTTTGCTCCGCCGCGCGCGGCTCGCCGGCCCGCTCGGCGGCGATCTCGTGCGGGAGCGGGAACCACCGCAGCGTCTCGAAGTCGGCGCTCAGCTTCGGCGGCTCGACGACCTGCGCTTCGGAGACCGCCTGATCGAGGATCGCGCGGGCCTGGTCGAGGTAGCCCGCGAGCACGTGCTCCGGCTCCGTCGCGTGGCGCGAGCGGTACTCGAGCTTGCCGGCGCGGTAGGTCACGTCGTGGAGGCTCCGCGGCGCCGTCCGCGTGGCGTCGCGGTGGTGGAACAGGCCCGTCGACGGCTCGAAGCGGTAGTGCGGCAGGAGCCGGTGGCCCTCGCGCGCGGCGAGGTGCACCGCGGCGAGCAGGAACTCGAACGTCGCCTCGCTGATGAAGTAATTGAAGTTGACGCGCACCCAGCCGGGCTTGATGCCCTCGCAGCCGCCGATGATCTCGCGCTCGAAGGCGCGCGAGGTCGCGAGGTCGATCCCGAGCAGGCGGTGCCCGTAAGGGCCGGCGCACGAGCAGCCTGCTCGCGCCTGGATCCCGAACAGGTCGTTCAGCAGCGCCGCGAGGAAGTTGTGGTGCAGGTAGCGCTCCCCGTGACGCACGACGAACGAGACGATGCTCAGCCGCCACGCGTCGGGGTTCCCGAGGATCCGGATGTTCTCGTTCTGCGACCAGCTCTCGATCGCGCGGCGGATCAGCGCGTGCTCGCGCTCGCGGATCACCGCCTCGCCGACGGCGCTCTTGAGCTGGAACACGAGCCCCGCGCGGATCGACTCGACGATCGCGGGCGTCCCGCCCTCCTCGCGCACCTCCGGGTCGTCGAGGTAGCGGTGCTCCTTCGGGTTCACGTAGGCGACGGTGCCGCCGCCGGGCACCGCGGGCACCGGGTTGCGGAAGAGCCGGCGCTTCGCGACGAGCACGCCCGGCGTGCCCGGCCCGCCGACGAACTTGTGCGGCGACAGGAAGATCGCGTCCTTGTAGACGAGGTGCCCGTCGGGGCCGTCGTCCTGCATGTTCATGTCGATCTTCACGTACGGGCCGGCGGCGGCGAAGTCCCAGAACGACAGCGCCCCGTAGCGGTGGAGCAGCGCCGCGATCGCGCGCGTGTCCGAGCCGATCCCCGTCACGTTCGAGGCCGCGCTGAAGCTCCCGATCTTGAGCGGTCGGTCGCCGTGCCGCGCGAGCTCCTCCTCGAGGTGCGCGAGATCGACGTGCCCGTCCGCGTCCTCCGCGATCGTGACGACGTCGCAGATCGACTCGCGCCACGGGAGCTCGTTCGAGTGGTGCTCGTAGGGGCCGATGAACACGACCGGCCGCTCGTCCGCGGGGATCCGATCGCTGAGGCCGTAGCGGCGGTCGAGCTCGCGCGGGATGCGCAGCCCGAGCACGTCGATGAGCTTGCAGATGGCGCCGGTCGCGCCCGAGCCGGTGAAGATCAGGACGTCGCGCTCGTCGGCGCCCACCGCGCGCTTGATGATGTCGCGCGCGTCCTCGCGCAGGCGCGTGGTCTGCAGGCCGGTGCCCGACGCCTCGGTGTGCGTGTTCGCGTAGAACGGCAGCACCTCCGCCTGGATCAGCTCCTCGAGGAACGAGAGCGCGCGGCCCGACGCGGTGTAGTCCGCGTAGGTCACGCGCCGCGGGCCATAGGGCCCCTCGATCACCTCGTCGTCGCCGATGATCGAGGCCCGGATCGTCTCGATCAGCCGCTCGCTCCGTGCCCGCTCCGCGTCCATACGGCTCCAACCTACCGCGAGGCGTTGCGGAGTCGCGAGCGGAAGGTCACGCTCCGCGCCGATGAGCTCCCCCCGAGACGAGATGAACGCGCTCCTCAACGGCGCGATCGACGTGGCGACCGACCTGCTCGCCGAGCACTCCGAGTTCGCTCCGTTCGCGATGGCGATGGCCAGCGAAGACGGGGAGATCTTCCACATCGAGCCCGACGAGGACGAGGCGGACGACGGCGCGTCGGACGAGGTGATCCTCGCCGCGCTCTACGGCGGGCTGCGCGAGTCGGTCGGCGAGGGCCGCTGGCGCGCGATCGCGGTATGCGCGGACGTGACGCTCGAGGGCGACGACGGCGAGCCGATCACGAGCGCGATCCTCGTGCGCCTCGAGCACGAGGGCGAGGCGCCCGTGAGCTGCACGGTGCCGTACGAGATCGGCGAGGAGACGGTGGAGCTCTCCGACGAGCTCCTCGCCGAGCCCGGCGAGGCGCACGTGTTCGTGACCGAGACGCCCCCGAACTGAGCTGGCGGAGGAGCACGTTCCAGCGTGCCAACCCTCCTCGTCTCCCCTTCTCACTCCGTCTCCCGTGAGAAGGCGGGAGGCGACGAGACCCGGAGGCGAGCAGAGTGCGCCCGCGGCGCGGGGAGGGGTCTCGCGCAGACGCCTCGACGGGCGCTCGTCCGCGTGGGCGCTCGATTGATCGACAGACCTCGAGCTGAGGTCCACGTCGCCGTTCACGACCACGTCGACGACCACGTCCACGCACGCCTCCCGCCTTGCCGCCTCGCGATCGTCGACGTGATCGTGATCGTGGTCGGCGACGGCTCGCGCGCTCCCGTACCCCCTCGGCGCCCAGACGGCGCCCGCGCGCGCGGTGTCGGTGCGGGCCGACAGGTAGGCGGTTTCGCCCGGGGCGAGCGGCCACCAGCGCGGACGCCGCGGAGACGAAGTGTCCTTTGCGCAGGACACACGCGCGCGCGTCGAGGCGATCACGCCGTTGGCATGACCGTCGCGTTTGAGCCCAACGGATTTCTTCCGAAACGGCGGTATGAACGAGGTGGGGACGGAGCTCGAGCGCGCGCCGAGAGGGCGCGCCGAGGCGGGGCGCGCGATGGCTCCCGTGGAGGAGCGCTTCTGGGTGCTGCACGAGGCGGCCGGCGGGGCGCCCGTGTGCAACGAGACGATCCTGCTCCGGCTCCGGGGCCGGCTGGATGAGCACGCGCTGCGAGGCGCGCTCGACGGCCTCGTCGCGCGCCACGCGCCGCTGCGCACTGCCTACCGCCGCGAGGGCGCGCGCTTCGTCGCCGAGGCGCGCCCGCCGACCCGCTGCCCGCTCGATCACCTCTCGCTCGAGGATCACGCCGCGCCCGAGGATGGGCTCGAGGAGGCGGCGCGCACGTTCGCCCGCGTGCCGTTCGATCTCGCGCGCCCGCCGCTCGTCGCCGCGCTGCTCGCGCGGCTCGGCCGCGACGACCACGCGCTCGTCGTCCGCGTGCACCACATCGCCGCGGACGGCGGCTCGTTCCTGCGCGTGATCCCCGCGGAGCTCGCCGCCGCGTACGCGGGCGCGCCGCTGCCCGCGCTCGCAGAGGAGTACGCGGCGTTCGCAGAGGCGCAACGCCGATTGCTCGATCCAGAGCGGCTCGAGCCGGCGATGGCCTACTGGCGCGCCGCGCTCGACGGCGCCCCCACCGTGCTCTCGCTGCCGACCGACCGCCCGCATCCGCCGCGGCCGAGCATGGAGGGCGAGCGGATCGATCGGTGGCTCGCGCCCGGCAGCGTGGCGCGGATCTCGGAGGTCGCCGAGGCGATCGGCGTGCGCGCCCACCACGTCATGCTCGCCGCGTGGGCGCTCCTCGTCGCGCGCTACGCCGAGGAGGAGGAGGTCCTCGTCGGCATGCCGATCGCGAATCGCCCGCCCGGGCTCGAGGCGCACGTCGGTTGCTTCATCGACACGCTGATCCTGCGCATCGCCGCGCCGGACGACTACACGCACGGCTTCGCGGACGTCGCGCGCGAGGCGCGGCAGCGCATCCGCGACGCCCGCGCCCGCGGCGCGCTGCCCTTCGGGGCGATCCTCGATCGGCTGGAGGTCGAGCGCGACCCGGCCCGCGCGCCCGTCTACCAGGTGATGTTCAACTATCTCCCGTTCTCGCTCGCGGACGCGCGCTTCGCCGGCCTCGAGGTCGAAGCTCGCCGCGTGAGCGCCGGCGTCGCGACCATGGACCTCGCCCTCGACGTCACCGAGGTCGGCGGGCGCCACCGGCTCACGCTCGAGCACGCGTCGGACGTGTTCGACCGCGCGCACGCGGCGCGCATCCTCGAGCACTACGTGTTCGTGCTCGAGCAGGCGCTCGAAGAGCCGGCGCGCCCGCTCGCGCGCTTCGCGCTCGTCCCGCCCGAGGAGCGCGCGCAGATCGAGCAGCTCGCGCGCGGCCCGGCGCTCGCGACGTCGGAGGGGCCGCGGACGTTCCACGGCCTGATCTTCGAGGCGGCGCGAGCCCACCCGGACCGGATCGCCGCGCGGCTCGGCGAGCGCACGCTGACGTACGCGGCGCTCGAGGGCGCAGCGTGCGCGCTCGCGCGCCGCCTCGTGTCGGCCGGCATCGGTCCGGGCGAGCGCGTCGCGCTCTGGCTCGCCGATCCGCTCGAGTGCCTCGTCGCGCTGCTCGGCGTGATGGCGAGCGGCGCCGCGTACGTCCCGATCGATCCGTCCAACCCCGACGCGCGGCTGCGGAGCCTCTTGCGCGACGCGACGCCGCGCGTCCTGATCGCGCGCGACACGCCGCCGCTGCACGGCGCGGTCGACGAGGTCTGGTCGCCCGACGCGCCGGACGACGCGCCCGACGTGCCGCTGCCCGACGTCGATCCCTGTGCGTGCGCGTACGTGATCTACACCTCCGGGTCCACCGGGCGGCCCAAGGGCGTCGCGATCCGTCACGAGAACGTGGCGTGGCAGTGCGCGGCGCGCCGCGCCCGCTACCCCGTCGCGGCCGAGCGGACGCTCGCGATCTACTCGTTCGGCTTCGACTCCTGCATCGCGCCGATCACCGGGACGCTCCTCTGCGGCGGGACGCTCACGTTCCTCGGGCCCTCGGAGCGCCAGGACCCGCGGTGCGTCCGCGACGCGATCGAGCGGGACGCGATCACGCACCTCGACGCGGTGCCGTCGATGTACGCCGCGCTCGCGTCCGCGCCCGAGGCGAGCCGCGCGCTCCGCTCGCTCGAGATGGTGATCTGCGGCGGCGAGGCCCTGCCGCCTGCGCTCGTGCGGCAGCACTTCGAGGTCGCGCCGCGCGCGCGCCTCTTCAACGAGTACGGGCCGACGGAGACGACGGTGTTCGCGACGGTGCACGAGTGCACGCTCGAAGACGCGGGCGGCTCGGTGCCGATCGGCGCGCCGGTCGGCGGCGCGGAGGCGTGGGTGCTCGACGCGCGCGGCCGGCTCACGCCGCTCGGTCACCCCGGCGAGCTCCACGTCGGCGGCGGCGGGGTCGGCGCCGGCTACCTGGGCCAGCCCGAGCGCAGCCGGCAGCGGTTCGTCGAGCAGGGTGGCGACCGGCGGTATCGGACGGGCGATCGCGTGCGGCTCGCCCCGCACGGCGTGCTCGAGTTCCTGGGCCGCGTCGACGATCAGCTCCAGATCCGCGGCTTCCGCGTCGAGCCCGCCGAGGTGGAGCAGGCGCTCGCGCGCCTCCCGGGGATCGCCGAGGCCGTCGTCGTCGCGCTCGACTCGGAGGCGGGCCGCCGCCTCGTCGCCTACGTGGTGCTGCGGCCGGGCGCCGCGCTCGACGCGAGCCGGGTCCGCGCACGGCTCGGCCGCGAGCTGCCCGCGTACATGGTCCCCTCGGCGCTCGTCGCGCTCGAGCGCATCCCGCGCACGAGCCGCGGCAAGCTGGACAAGCGCGCGCTGCCGGAGCCCGTGGCGAGCACCGAGATGGAGCGCGTCGAGGCGCAGCCCCCCGAGGGGCCGCTCGAGCAGACGATCGCGCGCCACGTCGCGCAGCTGCTCGGCGTCGCCGCCGTGGGGCGCGACGAGGGCTTCTTCACGCTCGGCGGCCACTCGCTGCTCGCGATCGAGCTGCTCGAGCGGATCGATCGCTCGTACGGCGTGCGCGTCCCGCTCGCCGAGGTGTTCCGCACGCCCACCGTCGCCGGGCTCGCGGCGCTGGTGCGCGGCGAGCTCACCGGCAGCGCGCTCCCGACCCTCGAGACGCTCCGGCCCACCGGCTCGCGCGCGCCGCTGCTCTTCGTCGGGAGCACGCACCAGGCGCGGCTCTTGATGCCGCACCTCGAGCCGGAGCGGCCGGTCTACGGGCTCAACCTGTTCGGGCTGCCGGGCGATGTGGGAGAGGCGATGACCGTCGAGTGGATCGCCGAGCGCTACCTCGACGACGTGCGCGCGGTGCGACCCCACGGCCCGTACGCGCTCGCCGGCTACTGCATCGACGCGAAGGTCGCGCTCGAGATGGCGCACCGCCTGCGCGCGGCGGGCGAGATCGTCGAGGCGCTCGTCGTGATCGACGGCGTGTGGCTCCTCGACGACACGGAGGTGAAGGTGCGGGAGCCTCTCTCCCGTCGGTTCGCGCGCCACGTGCGGACGTTGGGACGGCGTGGCCCGGCGCTGGCCGCGCGCAAGCTCCAGCGCAACCTCGTCTACCGTGGCCGGGAGCTGCGCCAGCGCGCGGCCCGGCTCGAGTCCCGCGCGCGCGGCTGGCTCGGCGAGCGCCTCCCGCTCGAGCTCGAGCATCGGCTGCTCCTCGCGCACTACTTCGAGGCGCTCGACCGCTACGAGCCTCGCCCCTTCGACGGCCGCACCGTCCTGATCCTCGCCGAGGAGTGGGACGTGAACGCGAGCGTGGGGCGCGCGCCGATCGTGCGCGTGCTCGAGGGCGTCCACGAGACGATGTTCGAGGGCGCCCAGCTCGGCGCGCTCGGCGCGCTCGTGCGCGAGGCGCTCGCCGAGAGTGAGCCCGCCGGCGCCTGATCGAGGCGGCGTAGAAATCAGATCTTGCTCTCCGCGCCGGGATTCACTAGGTCGTGGGCTCCAGTCACCGACCGGAGGAGAGAGACATGCCGGAGCTGAAGGGCACCAAGACCCACGAGAACCTCAAGGCCGCGTTCGCGGGCGAGTCGCAGGCCAACCGCCGCTACCTCTACTTCGCCAAGATCGCGGACGTCGAGGGCTTCCCGGACATCGCGGGGAACTTCCGCCAGACCGCCGAGGGCGAGACCGGGCACGCGCACGGGCACCTCGACTACCTCAAGAAGGTCGGCGATCCGGCGACCGGCCTCCCGATCGGCGGCACGCAGGAGAACCTCGCCGCGTCCGTCGCGGGCGAGACGCACGAGTACACGGACATGTACCCGGGCATGGCCAAGACCGCGCGCGAGGAAGGCTTCGGCGAGATCGCGGACTGGTTCGAGACGCTCGCGAAGGCGGAGAAGTCGCACGCGGGCCGCTTCCAGCAGCTGCTCGACGAGATCTCCTGACGCGGCGAGGACACCGGCAGCCGTGAGCGACGGACCCATCTCGTACCTGCCCTCCGACGGCCTCTCGTACGATCCGACGGAGGCCGTCTACTGGGACGAGGCCGCGCTCGCCAAGGAGCTCGAGCGCGCGTTCGAGGTCTGCCACGGCTGCCGGATGTGCTTCAAGTACTGCGACTCCTTCCCGACGCTCTTCCGTTTCATCGACGAGCGCCACGGGGGCGACGTCCGCAAGCTCACGCGCGCCGAGACGGAGGAGGTCGTCGACCACTGCTTCCAGTGCAAGCTGTGCGAGGTCCAGTGCCCGTACACCCCGCGCGACGGGCACGAGTTCCAGCTCGACTTCCCCAAGCTCGTGCACCGCTACAACGCGGTGCACGGCTCCCGGAGGTCGTGGCTCCAGCGCGCCGCGCTCTCGGACCCGGATCGGACCGGCGCCGCCGCGCGCGCGAGCTTCGGGCTCGCCAATGCGATGAACCGCGTCGCGCTGCACCGCTGGTTCATGGAGAAGGCGCTCGGCATCCACCGCGACAAGCTGCTGCCCGACTTCGCCGCGTCGACGTTCGAGCGCTGGGCCACCGCCGAGGGGCTCACCGACGGAGAGCCCGGCGAGGTCGTGCTCTTCTCGACCTGCTACGTCGAGCACAACGAGCCCGAGGTCGGCAAGGACACGGTGAAGGTCCTGCGGCGCAACGGGGTCGAGGTCCGCTGTCAACGCGGGTTGCAATGCTGCGGCATGCCCGCGTGGGAGTCGGGCGACCTCGCCACGCTGCGCCGGAAGGCGCACGCGAACCTCGACCGGCTGATGCCGCACGTCGAGGCGGGCGCGAAGGTCGTCGTGATCAACCCCACCTGCTCGATGATGCTGCGCCGCGAGTGGCCGGAGCTGCTCGAGGGCGCGGACCGAGAGCGCAGCGAGCGGCTCGCGGGCGCGGTGATGGACGCGGGCGAGTACCTCTGGTCGATCCGCAACGAGGCGCGCTTCGACGCGAAGTTCGCCTCGAGCCCGGGGGACAAGGTCGCCTACCACGCGCCCTGTCACCTGCGCGCGCAGGGCGTCGGCTTCAAGGGGCGCGATCTGTTGCGCAAGATCCCCGGCGTGAAGCCGGCGACGGTGATGGAGTGCTGCGGGCACGACGGCACCTACGCGATGACGGTGGATGGGTTCGAACCCTCCGCGCGCCTCGGCAAGAAGGCGTTCGAGGGCATGGCCGAGGCGGGCGCCGAGATCTGGGCGACGGACTGCCCGCTCGCGGCGCTCCAGTTCCAGCAGCACGCGGGCGTCAAGCCGATGCACCCGATGAGCATCCTCGCGCGCGCCTACGAGCCGGACGGCTTCGGGCCCGCGGGCGAGGCGCAGGACGAAGGAGAGGGCGAAGGATGAGGCCGATCGAGCGCGCCGAGATCGTCGACTGGCAGACCTACGAGGACGGCCGCGAGGCGACGCGTCCCGCCGCGCTCGCGGCCAAGGACCTGCGTCGCGTCCAGCTCGGCGAGCACTTCACCTTCCTCTTCGAGAACCGCGACACCATCCGCTATCAGATCCAAGAGATGATGCGGGTCGAGAAGATCGTGCGCGAGGCGGACATCGAGCACGAGATCGCCACGTACAACGAGCTCTTGTTCGACGACGGCCGCCTCGGCTGCTCGCTGTTGATCGGGATCGACGACCCCGAGGAGCGCGCGCACCTCCTGACCGAGTGGCTCGGGCTGCCCGAGCACCTCTACGCGGAGCTCCCCGACGGAACGCGCGTGCGCCCCGAGTTCGACGCGCGGCAGGTCGGCGAGACGCGCCTCTCGTCGGTGCAGTACCTCGCGTTCCGGCTCGGACGGACGGCGCCCGTCGCGCTCGGGGTCGACCACCCGAAGATCCGCGCACGCGTCGCGCTGACCGACGTCCAGCGCGCCGCGCTGCAGTCGGACCTCGAGGGGTGAGCTGCCCAAGACGACGAGATGACGGGGATCGTCCCCTCCGCTCTTCACGCGCCGCGGGGCGGCGCGAGCGCGTAGAGGGCCTGCGGGCTGATCGGGGCGAGCTCTGCCCAGCCGTAGCGGTCGACGTAGAGGGCGTACTGCTCGCCGGCGCACGCGGGCGCGAGCGCGCACGCGGTGAGGTGCGGGCACGGGACGGTGGCGGCGGCGAACGCAGGCTCGCCCGTGGGGTCCGAGCCGACGTGGACGAAGGCGAGGGAGCGGTACTCGGTGCCGTGCAGGTGTCGCGGCGCGCCGACCTCGCGGAGCGAGAGGAGCGGGAGGCCGCGCGCCTGCTCCTCGCGCAGGAGCAAGCAGGGGTGGGCGACGAGGTGGGCGAGCTCGCGACGCACGCGCTCGGAGGCGCTCACGGCCAGGACGCGGGCGAGCACGTCGGCCTCGGCGAGCGCCGCGTCGCGCCAGCGGTCGTGTGGGCTCTGCGTCATCGGGTACGGCAGGTGGACGTGCATCGGCACGCCGAGCGCGTCCGCGTGCGCGAGCAGCCGAGGGAGCTCGTCGACGTTGTCGCGCACGACGACCGTCGAGAGCACGAGGGCGCCCGGTGGCGTCAATACGTCTTGCAACACATCGATCGCGCGGCGCACCTCGTCGAACGCGCCGGGGCGGCCGGTGACCCGGTCGTGCGTCTGCGCGTCGAGCCCGTAGAGCGGGACGACGACGGTGAGCGCCGCGGGCGCGGCCGCGACGAGCCGGCGCGCGAAGGCGGCGTCGGCGAAGCGCCGGCCGGTGCTCAGCACGGTGAGCCGCTCGAAGCCCTGCGCGCGCATCGACGCGACGAGCGGCAGGACCTCCGAGAACGCGAGCGGGTCGATGCCGTTGAGGCGGACCTCGCGGGCGCCCGCGCGGCGCGCGAGGGCGAGCTCGCGCTCGAGGCGCGCGCGCTCCTCGGCGCCGCCGTCGCTCGGCGGCTGGTACTCCTTGACCGAACAGAAGGCGCACGCCTGGCCGCAGTCCGCGTCGACCGCGAGGTTCAGCACCGGCCGCGCGAGCACGCCGGCGCCGCTCTCGACGCTCGTCGGCACGCTCGCCTCGCCCTCGGCGGGCACCGCGAGCGCGCGCAGCTCCGCGAGCGAGCGCGGGAAGCGCAGCGTCACGCCCTCGAGCGCGCGGCCGAGGTGCGCCGCGAGGTGCGAGAGCAGCGAGGCCACCTCGAGCGAGAGCAACGTCTCTTGCGAGCTCCCGCGGCCGAAGCGGCGCAGGGCGATCTCGATCGGCCCGACGCGCGCGAAGGGGCGCCCGAGCGCGGGGCCGACCTCGACGTGGACGAGCTCGCCGTCGGGCGTGGCGAGCGCGCAGAGGTAGGTGCCCGGCGCGGCGTCGGTCGTGCGCGGCAGCTCGATCGAGCGGAGCGTGAAGCCGACGAGCGGCGGCCCGCCGACCTCGAGCGCGGGCGCGAGCAGCGCGGCGAGCCCTGGCGGATCGAACGGCACCTCACGCGTCGGGCTCGCGCCGAGCTCGCCGGGCAAGCGCGCGGGTACGGGCGCGACGTGGGGGAAGCGCGCGATCACGCCACCTGGCGCGCGCGCGAGGCTCCGCGCGAACGCGCGCCCGACCCGCACCGCCTCCGCGTCGTCGAGGCCGTGGCGCGCCACGTACGTCACGTCCCCGGCGGGCGTCGACGCGAGCGCGCGCGGCTCGCTCCCCGCTGGATGGACCATCAGCTCGAGCGCCGCCCCGTCGTCGCGCGCGAGCCGGACGCGCAGCCGCCCGTCCTCGTCGGCGCCGAGCGGCTCCACCCGGTAGCGCCCGAGCCGCGCGCCCTTCCCATCCGTGGTCGCGAGCCGCGGCGCCTCGTCGTCCGCCATCCCGGTGAAGCGTAGCGGGATGGGGGACGATCTTCTCCATTTCGTCATTCGCGAGGGGGGACGATCCTCGTCATCTCGTCATTCGCGCTCGGCGTCGACGTCGGGCGCGAAGCACCCCGCGGCCAACTCAACGCACGTCGGTCTCGCGCCCGAACAGCTCCGCCTCGAAGCGATCCGCGAAGACCGCCACCTCGCGCAGCCGCGCGGCGAGGTGCTCGGGATCGAGGCCGCGCGTCTCGACCGCGCTGCCGACCTTCAGGTGCTCGACGCCGTGGGCGTCCGGCCCCGCGAGGTAGATCGAGCAGCGCAGCGCGCCGACCATCTGGCGCAGGAGCGACGCGAGATCGAGCGCGGGCTCGTAGGGGCCGACCGTGCTCGCGAGGTAGAGCCGATCGCCGGCCTCGCCCTCGAAGAGCTGCACGATCTGCCGGCGCGCGCCGCCGGACGCGTCGTGCGGATCGAGGAACACCCAGACGTCCACGAACCAGCTGCCCGCGTCCGTTTGGACTGGCGCGTCGAGGAGCTGCGCGGCGCTGCGCACGATGTCGTCGAGCACGGGCGTCACGCTATCACGAGCTGCGCGCGGGCGTGGCGTCGCGCGAGCCGCCCGCGCCCTGCTTCACCGAGCGCCGGCCCGCGCTCGACGGGGGCGGGCGCGGCGCGATCGTGCGGCGGTCGAGCCGGTGCACGACCACCGTCCCGAGCACCATGTCGTGCACCGTCTTTCGCTGCGGATGGAAGAGCGCCACGCCGAGCCCGACCACGTAGAGCACGGTGAGGAACCCGTGGCTGAGCCCCGCCGCGATCAAGAGCCGCTCGAGGTCCTGCAGCGAGTCGGCGCGCAGCCCCTCCATCGTCTCGAGCAGCTGCGGGATCCCCGCCGACAGCGCGATCGTCGCGCCCGCGAGCATGGGCATCCAGAGCGAGACGAGCGTCCGCGCGGCGGCGCGCACCCAGCCGAGCTTGCCGTAGTCGTCGCGCACCACCTCGATGCCGAGCAGGTACTTCACCGGCGACTGCCCGCGCCAACCGTGCCCGACCGTGACGATCGACAGGTAGACCACGAGGCCGATCCAACCGAGGAACCCGATCAAGAGGCCGGCGAGCACGAAGTCGCCGAGCACCGCGAAGAGGCGCGTCGTGAAGGTCGCGTAGCTGCGCGCCTGCGGCGCCGCCGCCTCGAGGTCGGCGATGAGCGCCGCGTAGCTCTCGTAGCGGTCGTCCGGCTTCTTCGCGAGGAGCCGCTCGACGACCTTCGCCAGCGGCCGCGGCACGTGCGCCGCGCGCTTGGCGAGCGGCACCAGATCCTCGCTCAGGTGCTTGGCGACGACGGCGAGCGGCCGCGGGCCCTCGAACGGCGGCTCGCCCACGAGCAGGTGGTGGAACGCGGCGCCCATCGAGTACATGTCGGCGCGGAAGTCGATGGTGTCGCCCGTCGCCTGCTCGGGCGCGATGTAGTAGGGGCTCCCGACGAGCGCGCCCTCCTGCGTGATCTGGTTGTCGCCGTCCATCGGCTTGGCGAGGCCGAAGTCGGCGATCTTGATGCGGCCGTCGAGGTCGCGCATCAGGTTCGACGGCTTGATGTCGCGGTGGATGACGCCTGCCTTCTGCGCGGCCTCGAGCCCGCGCGCGACCTCGATCATCGCGACGCGCGCTTGCTCCGGGTCCATCGTCTCGCCGGCCTTGAGGACGTCCTCGAGGTCGCCGCCCTCGACGCGCTCCATCGCGAAGAAGAGCGACGTGTTCCCGTCGGGCGCGGGGCGCCGCCCGATGTAGTAGATGTGGACGATGTTCGGGTGCTTGAGCCGCGCCTGCGCGCGCGCCTCGCGCAGGAATCGATCGGTCATCTCCGGGCCGCCCGTCGCGTCCGCGCGCAGCACCTTGATCGCCACCGGCCGATCGAGCGAGACGTCGGTCGCCGCGTAGACCTCGCCCATCCCGCCGCGCCCGAGCAGCGCCTCGATCGCGAAGTGGTCGAGCCGCGACTCCGTCAGCGACGGGCGCGCGGGCGCGACGCTCGAGGGCGTCGTCCCCGAGGCCGCGGCGACGGTCTCCGCCAGGGCGCGCGAGTCGTCCACGGGCCGAATGCTACACCGCCGCGTTTTCCTTTGCTCGCCGGGCCCGAACCGCTTAGAAACCGCCCGACATGGACGACGACACGCCCTGGACGGCGGCGAAGAGCGCCGAGCTGTACCAGATCAACGGCTGGGGCACCCCGTACTTCCGCGTCAGCGAGGCGGGGCGCGTCGAGGTGGTCCCGTTCCCGGACGACGACCGCAAGACGTTCGACCTCTACGACCTCGTCCTGGATCTCGAGGCGCGCGGGCTCGACCTGCCGCTCTTGATCCGCTTCAGCGACGTGCTCGCGGATCGCATCCGGCACATCAACCAGTGCTTCGCGAACGCGATCCAGGAGTACGAGTACGCAGGGATCTACCGCGGCGTGTTCCCGGTGAAGGTGAACCAGCAGCGCCACCTCATCGACGAGGTCGTCGAGCACGGCAAGCCGTGGCGCGTCGGGCTCGAGGCGGGCAGCAAGCCCGAGCTGCTCATCGCGCTGAGCGCCACGCGCGATCCGGGCGAGCTCATCATCTGCAACGGCTACAAGGACCGCGCGTACATCGAGACGGCGCTGCTCGCGCAGCTCTTCGACAAGACGGTCATCGTGGTGCTCGAGCGCTTCGAAGAGCTCGGGTTCGCGCTCGAGGCGGCGGAGCGCACGGGCGTGCGGCCCACGCTCGGCGTGCGCAGCAAGCTCACCTCGCGCGGCGTCGGGCGCTGGATGACCTCGGCCGGAGATCGCGCGAAGTTCGGCCTGAGCGCGGACGAGATCGTCCGCGTCGTCGACACGCTCGCCGAGCGCGGGATGCTCGACTGCCTCCAGCTCCTGCACTTCCACATCGGCAGCCAGATCTCGAGCATCACGCCGATCAAGAACGCGCTGCGCGAGGCGGCGACGATCTACGTGGAGCTCGCGCGCATGGGCGCGAAGATGGGCTACCTCGACGTCGGCGGCGGCCTCGCGGTCGACTACGACGGCTCCCAGACCGACTTCCACGCCTCGAAGAACTACACGGAGCAGGAGTACGCCTACGACGTCGTCTCGACGCTCAAGGAGGCGTGCGACAAGGCGCAGATCACGCCGCCGACGATCGTGAGCGAGAGCGGCCGCGGGATCAGCGCGCACCAGTCGGTGCTCGTGTTCGAGATCGTGGGCGAGAGCCGGATCGGCGCGCCGGCGCCGCCGGAGCGGCCGGAGGCCGACGCGCACCGGATCCTCAAGGGGCTGTACGAGACCTGGGAGAACATCCGCCCCAAGAACGTGCAAGAGAGCTTGCATGACGCACAGCAGGCGAAGGACGAGGCGTCGAGCCTCTTCAACTTCGGCTACTTCAGCCTGCGTCAGCGCGCGCAGGCCGAACGGCTCTACTGGAAGTGCATCGAGAAGATCCTCGACGCGTCGACCCGCCGCCGCCGCATGCCCGAGGAGATCGACCAGCTCCGCGACGCGGTGGCGTCGATCTACTACGGGAACTTCTCGGTGTTCCAGTCGGCGCCGGACGTGTGGGCGATCGACCAGCTGTTCCCGATCATGCCGATCCACCGGCTGAACGAGCAGCCGACCGCGCGCGCGACGATCGCGGACCTGACGTGCGACAGCGACGGCAAGATCGATCGCTTCATCGACGTCGAGGACGTGAAGCACGCGCTCGAGGTGCACGAGCTGCGCGTCGGAGAGCGCTACTTCCTCGGGCTGTTCCTGAACGGCGCCTACCAGGAGATCCTCGGCGACCTGCACAACCTGTTCGGCGACACCAACGCGGTGCACGTTCGGATGGAGGAGGAGGGCTACATGGTCTCCGCCGTCATCAAGGGTGACAGCGTGCAGGAGGTGCTCGGCTACGTGGAGTACGAGCCGTTGCGCATGGTGGAGCGCGTGCGCCGGCAAGCGGAGCGCGCGATGCGGCAGGGCCTCATCACGGTCGAGAACGTGAAGCTCCTGATGAAGCACTACGAGGACGCCCTGCGGGGCTACACGTACCTCACGGACGATTGAGCGCCGCAGCCTGGGCTAGCCGCAGCCTGGGCTACTGGCCGCTCCAGGTGCGCGCTTGGTTCGCCGCGTTCTTGCGGCGGAACGCCTCCTCGATGTCGATGTCCAGACGATTTGCGATCGCCAGGAGGTAGTTGAGCACGTCGACGAGCTCGTCGGCGACCTCGTCGCGGCGCGCGCTCGCGTCGCCGGTCGGCGCGCCGCCCTCCTCGAACATGCGCCGCGCCCGCCGCACCGCCTTGAACAGCTCGCCGACCTCCTCGCCCATCAGGAAGCAGTTGTGGACGAGGTCCACGTCCAGCCAGCCGTGCATCGCCTCCAGCGCGTGGACGTAGCGCTGGTACTCGCGCATCGGGGCGCCCTCGGGTAGCTCGATCATCGGAGCTCCCGTGTAGCACGCGCTCTCAGCGCGCGCGCCGCTCGCGCAGGAACGCCAGCAGCGCCGCGCCGTCCGCGCCGGGGACGACCGTCGAGAGCACGTCCTCGCGCTGCCGGGCGCGCACGAGCGAGAGCGCCCGGCGCGGCCCCGTCGGCCCGCCGCGCGCCTCGAGGAAGAGGTACATCGCGAGGCTCTGGTGGTACGCGAGCCGCGCCGCGTCCGCGTCGTCGATCGAGAACAGCTCTCCCTCGAGTGACGCGAACGGGATCCAGTACCCGCGCTCGACCATCCGCTGCCACGCCGCCTCGTTCGCCGCGGTCGGCGGGCCCTCCATCGCCTGCGCGAGGCCCTCGCCGAGCCAGGTCGGGATCGGCGCCGCCAGCATCGCGAGCGCGGCGTGCGCCGCCTCGTGCCGGGTCACGCGCGAGGCGCGCGGGCCCTCGAGCGTGCGCGCGTCGACGTGCAGCGCTCCGTCGAACACCGCGCCGCTCCAGCTCGGCGCGCACGTCGCGCGGCGCATGTCCTCGACGTCGTGGTAGACCACGACGAGCAGCTCCGCGCGCGCTGGCTCGCCGAGGAGGCCCGCGACCTCGCGCATCGCCTCGTCGATGGTGGTCGTCAGATCGTCGATGCGGCGCACGCCGAGCACGCGATCCGGCCACAGCACGGTGATCCCTCGGTCCGTGCGGCGCGCGTGCTCGCGCGTGAGCTCGGCGCGGGCGCGCACGCGCCGCGCCCACGACGCGATGCGCGCGTCCTCGGGGTGCTCGGCGAGGTAGCTCGCCGCGTGGCGCGCGGCCTCCTCGAGCTCGCCTGCCTCGGCGAGCGCCCGCGCAGCAGCGAGCGCGAGCGCGGGCTCGTCGGGGCGCAACGACAGCGCGCGCCGGTAGAGGCGGGCGCGCTCGCGCGCCGCGTCCGGCCGGTCCACGGCCATCGCCTCGAGCAGATCGGCGAGCGCGTCTCGCGGCGCCTCGCGACGCGCGCGCTGCGCCCACGAGCGCGCCTCGTGCGCTCGCTCCGCGCCGAGCGCCTGCATCCCGAGGAGCAGCATCGCGGCCGCCGCGACGTCGAACCCGTCACGGACCCGGTCGGGCGCCGCGCGGAGCTCGTTCACCGCGCCGAGCGGATCGTCTCCGTTCAGTCCTTCGAGCCCCGCGCGCAGCGCCGGGCTCGCGTCGCGCGCGAGGTGCGGCAGCCGGTCGCGCAGCTCGTCGGTCGTCTCGCGCAGCAGCGTCCACGCGGAGGGGCGCACGAACACGGGCGGGTCGAGGTCGTCCTCCGGGCACGCCGCGGGCGCGCTCGCCGACACCGGCGCGGCGGCCGGCCGC
>JAHBWG010000055.1 GCA_019637095.1 Sandaracinaceae bacterium
GCCGATCGGCGAACGTGGCGCCGATCGCCCGGCGATCGCCGCGGATCGGCGGCCTCGCCGATGACGCCGTCCACCAGCGATGGGTGCGACCCGACCCGGGGTTCGCCGGCACCCAAGGGCAACTCGAGGACTGTCGATCGGTCGAGCTTCGCGCCATCGAGCGCGCCGTCGAACGCACCATCGAGACCAGCCCGTCGCGCAGCGACGGGGCGTGGGTCGAGGCCCCGCCGCGGCTTCGCCGCGGCGCGGGAGGTGCGAAGCACCCCTCGGCAAGCTCAGCGGCTCGCGCCGCAGTTTCGAAAGCGCGCCTCGCCGACGACGTTCCGGCCCCAACCGGCGCAGTCGAGCGTGGCCTCTCCGTCGAGCGCGCTCGAGTCGCCGGCGCTGGTGCGCGTCGTGATCGTCCCGCAGCTCTCTCCGATCACCGTCGCGTGCTCCGCGCCCGCCGCGAAGTACGCGACCGACGCGCGCCCGCCCCACGTCTGGACGATCCGGATCTTGTCGCCGGCCGCGCCGTGTAGGTCCACCCCGCGCGCGGGCACCTGGTCGTTCGAGCAGCGCGTGACCGCGAAGGGCACCCCATCGAGCGAGAGGCTCGACGTGGGCTCGGCCGGAGCGAGCGCGCAGGCGAGCGTCAGGACGCCGAGCACGAGCCATGCGACGCGGGCGCGCATCGACGCTGGTTTATCACGAGAGTCGCGAGCTCCGAGCGACCGTCTACGACGCGCGGGCGAGCGGGATGGACGTCACCGGCGCAGGATCGGGATCGCGACGTCGAGCGCGGCGTCGAGCTCGGCCTCGGCGATCACGAGCGGAGGCAGGATCCGCACGACGTTCTTGCGCGTGTCCTTCACGAGCACTCCGGCGGCGGCGAGCTCGCGCGCGACCGCGGCCGCGATGGGCGCTTCGTACTCGATCGCGATCATGAGGCCGCGTCCCCGGATCTCGCGCACGCCCTCGCCGTCGATCTCGGCGCGCAGCCGCTCGAGCGCCCGCCGGCCGAGCGTCGCCGCGCGCTCGGCGAGCCGCTCGTCCTCGAGCACGTCGAGCGCAGCGAGCGTGACCGCCGCGGCGAGCGGGTTACCGCCGTAGGTCGAGCCGTGCGAGCCCGGCGTGAACACGTCCATGACGTCGCGGTCCGCGCACATCGCGGAGACCGGGTAGAGCCCGCCGGACAACGCCTTGCCGAGGATCAGCACGTCCGGGCGCGCGTCCTCGTGCTCGAACGCGAAGGTCCGCCCCGTGCGGCCGAGCCCGGTCTGGATCTCGTCCCACGCGAGCAGCACCCCGCGCTCGCGGGTGACCGCGCGGACTCGTCGCATCCAGCCGTCCGGTGGGATGCGCACGCCCGCCTCACCCTGGATCGGCTCGAGCAGGACGCCGACCGTGCGCGGCCCGATCGCGCGCGCGAGCGCGTCGGCGTCGCCGAACGGCACCATCACGAACCCCGGCGTGAGCGGGCCGAAGCCGCGGCGATACTCGGGCTCGTCGGAGAACGAGATGATCGTGGTGGTGCGGCCGTGGAAATTGCCCGCGGCGACCACGATCTCCTGCTCCGAGTCCGGCACGCCGCGGCGCTCGTGGCCCCAGCGGCGCATCGCCTTGATCGCCGTCTCCACCGCCTCGGCGCCGGTGTTCATGGGCAGCACCTGCGCGAGGCCGCTGAGCGCGGCGATGCGGGCGAGCATGTCGCCCATTCGATCGTTGTGGAACGCGCGCGAGGTGAGCGCGAGGCGCGCGGCCTGCGCGCTCAGCGCGGCGACGATGCGCGGGTGGCAGTGCCCCTGCGAGACGGCCGAGTAGGCGCCGAGGCAGTCGACGTAGCGGCGCCCCTCGACGTCCCACACGAACGCGCCCTCCCCGCGGGTCAGGACGACGGGGAGCGGCGTGTAGTTCTTCGCCCCGTACGCCTCGGCGCGGGCGATCAGCTCTTCGGTCGGCGTCGTCATGCGCGCGCAGTGTCGCACCATCCGGCGCCCTGCGCGCGAGCCGTCGGAGGGTCCGCAGGAGGCCTCACTGATGGAGGAAGACGACCTCGACGTCGCGCACGATGCGCGCGCCGGTGCGCGGCATGAACTCGATGCCGCCGACCGAGACGACGCCGAGCCCCGGCACGCCGGTCGAGGTGTGGAACGTGCGCCCGTTGCGCAGCGCGATCGCGCCCGCCGCGAGCCGGGTCGCCTCGCCGCCCGTGCCCCGCGCGCCCGAGAAGACCTCCGCGTTGCGCTGCGAGGTCCAGCTGAGGTTCGAGATGCCGCCCAGCAGGACGATACGCTCGCGGAAGCCCTCGCGGGTCGGATCGAAGTCCTGCGTCAGCGCGACCTCGGCGAACGACTGCGCGCGCACATCCGTCGGCGTCGCGACGCCGGTGTTCGCGCTCACCGTGTAGGAGCGCGTCGCGGGGGCGACCGGCGCGGCGCAGGTCTCGGTGGGCGACGCGGGATCGAAGAAGCGCGGGGCCGTGCCGTCGGGCTCGCACCGAGGCCCGTACCACCCGACGACGAGCGCGGCGTCGCCGCCGGCGATCGCGGCGACCGCGGGCCGCATGAGCGCGTACTCGGGACGGTTCTGCGTCATGCCGCGCGTCGAGCTCGGGAAGTCACGCCCCTCGGTCGCGTCCTCGGTGACCCCGTTCGGATCGGCGCCGCCCTCCCACACCTCGGCGAGCGCGGCGTCGTCCGCTGCGAGCGCCCCGCCGAAGATCCACACGCGCCCGCGCAGGCCGACCGCCGAGGGCGCGACGCGCGGCGTGCGCAGCCGGTTGCCGCTGGCGCGGTAGACGCCGTACCCGCCCGCGCGGTTCGCGTCGAAGACCTCGAACGTGGCGGCGCTGTCGGCGCCGCCCATACCCCCCACGATCACCACGCGACCGGCCTCGGAGGGCACCGCCGCGGCTGCATGGAAGAAGCGCGGCTGGTTCGTCGCGCCCGGCTCGGTCGAGCCGGCCACGCCGAGGAAGCCACCGCGCCCGGGGTCGCCGTCGCGATCGGGATCGTCCGTGCGGTGGCCGAGGTACGCGTCGAACACCTCGAAGCTGGCGTGCGCGCTCGAGCTGCCGCGCGAATCGATCGGGTAGATCGAGACGTCGAAGCGGCCGCTGTCGGCCGCGCCGATCGGCGCGAAGGCGAGCAGCGCGTCGGTGGCGCCGCCGACGAGGAGCACGCGCCCGTCGGGCAGCGCGGTCGCGGTGTGGCCGCCACGCGCCGCGAGCATCGCGTTGCGGATCGGCGTGACGCGACCCGAGCCGACCTCGACGGCGAGCGCGCTCGAGGTGGCGCGCGCGCGGAAGCACTGCGTCCCCTCGGGCAGCGCGGGCTCCGCCGGGCACGCGCCGCTCGTGAGCGTGTCGAACCCGCCCGCGACGAGGAGGCGGCCGTCCGGCAACCACGTCGTCGTGTGGAGGAAGCGGCCGAAGTCCTCGCCCGGGAGGCCCGCGCTCTCGTTCACCGACCACATGCGGATGCGCACCTGCCGGCGCTCCCCCTCACCGAGGATGAACGGCCCGGCCTGTCCGACGTGCGTGACGACGCCGCCCTCGTCCTGCCCCTCGAGGAAGAAGCGGACGGGCGTGCGCGTCGGGAGGTTGCGCCGCACGAGCACGGGCTCGTCGCCGAAGCCCTCCGTGCCTCGCGCAGGGTGGCACGACTCGGACTCCACCCGCCCGGTGAGGCCCGCGACGCTGCAGTTCGTCGGGACGCACACCTCGCTCGCGGTCTCCTCGTCGATCGTGCACGTCAGCACGCGGATCGTGTCGATGGTCCCGGGCAGCGCCGAGGTGCCGGTCAGGCCCCACTCCACGCGCAGATCGAGCGGGGCGTCCTCGCCCGGGCCCGCGCACGCGAGCGCCAAGAGGGCGGCGGAGCCCAACCAAGCGGATCGGAAAAGCACGGGCCTAGGCTACCACCAACCCGGCGTGCGCGAGAATCCATCCGAGGCGCACGCCCGGGCCCGATCACGCGCGGCCCGCCGCGCGGAGCACCAGGGCGTACGCGTCGCGCAGGGGGATCGCGTGCGCGGCGGCGAGGTCGCGCGCGACCGCCTTCGTGCGCAGGCCCTCGTCGAGCAGCGCGCGCGCCTGCCGCACGATCACCTCCTCGTCGGGCGGGGCGTGCTCGGGCTCCGGCGCGCCCTCGATCACCAGCGTGACCTCGCCGCGCGGCGCCTCGGCGTAGCGCGCGGCAAGCGCGGCGAGCGTCCCGCGGGCGATCTCCTCGTGCAGCTTGGTGAGCTCCCGCGCGACCGCCGCCGGCCGCTCGGGCATCACACCGGCGAGCTCCGCGAGCGTCTCGGGCAAGCGGTTGGCCGCCTCGAAGAGCACGCTCGCCTCGACGGCGCGCGCGATCCCCTCGATCGCGACGCGCCGCTTCGCGCCGCTGCGCGGCAAGAACCCGAGGAACCGGAACGCGCCGACCCGCAGCCCCGAGGCGACGAGCGCGGCGAGGGGCGCGCTCGGCCCGGGGATCGGCTCGACGCTCACCCCGCGCGCGGCGGCCGCCGCGACGAGCGCGGCGCCGGGATCGCTCACGAGCGGCGTGCCCGCGTCGGTGACGAGCGCGAGCTTCGCGCCGCCCGCGAGCTCGTCGACGAGCGCGGCGATCAGCGCGTCCGCGCTGTGCGCGTGGAAGGCGCGCAGCGGCGTCGCGATCCCGTGGTGGGCGCAGAGCGCGCGCGTGCGGCGCGTGTCCTCCGCGAGGATCGCGTCGGCCTCGCGCAAGACGCGCAGGGCGCGCAGCGTCACGTCCTCGAGGTTGCCGATCGGGGTGGCGACGACCTGCAGCCGGCCGCTCACGCGCGGCTCGTCCCCAGGACGCGATCGACCTCCTCGAAGAGGTCCGCGCCCGAGCGCTGCACGAACCGGTAGCCGACCTCGACGATCGGCGCGTCGATCGAGATCAGCCGCCCGAGCCGCGCCGGGCTCGCGTCGACGACCACGTCGGGCGCGGCGTGGCGGATCGTCGCCTCGAGCTCCGCGCGCTGCGCGGCCGAGTAGCCGAGCGCCGGCAGGACCGGCCCGATGTGCGGGTGGTCCCTGTACGCCGCCGCGATCGAGCCCACCGCGTGCGGCCGCGGATCGACGAGCTCCGCGGCGCCCTCGCGTGTCGCCGCGAGGAGGCCTGCGCCGCTCGGCATGCCGCCGTGCGTGATCGTCGGCCCGTCCTCGACGACGAGCGCGCGCCGCCCGCGGATGGCGCCGGACGGCGTCGCGTGCACCTCGAGCTCCGCCTCGACGACGCGGGCGCGCGGGTTGGTCGCCGCGCACGTCGCGCGGAGCGCGGCGAGCGCCTCCGCGCTCGCCTGCCCCGCCTTCGAGAGCACGAGCACGTCGGCGAGCCGCAGGTTCGTCTCGCCGGGGTAGTAGCGCGTCTCGTGGCCGGGCCGCAGCGCGTCGAGCACGACGATCGAGAGGTCCGCCTTCACGAACGAGGTGTCGTTGTTGCCGCCGTCCCAGAGGATGAGCTCCGCCTCCTGCTCGGCCGCGGCGAGGATGCTCGCGTAGTCGACCCCGGCCCACACCACGAGCCCGAGCTCGAGGTACGGCTCGTACTCCTCGCGCTCCTCGATCGTGCACTCGTGCCGGTCGAGGTCCTCGGGCGTCGCGAAGCGCTGCACCGCCTGCTTGGCGAGATCGCCGTACGGCATCGGGTGGCGCAGCACCGCCGCGCGCACGCCGCGATCCGCGAGGCGGCGCGCGATCGCCTGCGAGAGCGGGCTCTTGCCCGCGCCGGTCCGGGCGGCGGTGACCGAGACGACCGGCAGGCGCGAGGTGAGCTGCGTGTGCTTGGGCCCGAGCAGCGCGAAGCTCGCGCCCGCGGCCTGCACGATGGACGCCTTGTGCATCACGTCTTCGTGCGCCAGGTCGCTGTAGGAGAGGAACACGTGGTCCACCGCGTGCTCTCGGATCAACCGCGGCAGCTCGTGCTCCGGCTCGATCGGGATCCCGTTCGGGTAGTGCGGGCCCGCGAGCGACGCGGGGAACGTGCGCGCGTCGATGAACGGGATCTGCTCGGCGGTGAAGCAGACGACCTCGAGCTGCGGGCGCGCGCGCAGGAAGGTCAGGAAGTCGTGGAAGTCGCGCCCCGCGGCGCCCATCACGATGCACTTGTCGCCCATCGGTCCTCCTCGCGCACGTCGAGCGAGGCGAGCGCGACGGTGGTGCCCGCCTCGCCCCGCAACGCGTCGTGCAGATGTTCTACGTCGGTGATCACGGCGGCCCGGCCCGGCGCGCTCGCGAACCGCGCGGCCGCCTCCATCTTCGGTCCCATGCTCCCCGCAGGGAAGTGCCCATCGCGGGCGTACGCGCGCACCGCCGCGGGGTCGAGCCGGCGGAGCGGGCGCGCGGACGGAGTCCCGAAGCCCGCATACGCCGCGTCGACGCCGGTCACGATCGCGAGCAGCGACGCGCCGATCGCGTCCGCGAGGAGGGCCGACGCGAGGTCCTTGTCGACGACCGCCTCGACGCCCTCGAGCCGCGCGCCGACGCGCACGACGGGCACGCCGCCGCCGCCCGCGGCGATCACGACCGCGCCCTGATCGCAGAGCGGGCCGATCAGCTCCACGCCGAGGAGCTCGCGCGGCTCGGGGCTCGGCACGACGCGCCGGTAGCCGCGGCCGGCGTCCTCGCGCAGCACGAAGCCCTCGGTCGCGAGCGCCCGCGCGCGCGCGGCGTCGTAGAACGGCCCGATCGGCTTGTCTGGATGCCCGAAGGCAGGGTCGTCTCGATCCACGACGACGTGCGTGAGCAGGCTCGCGACGGGGCGCCGCGCGCCGCGGCGCGAGAGCTCGTCGTGGAGCGCGAGCGCGAGGACGTGGCCGAGCTCACCCGCGGTCTCCGCGACGCAGACGTCGAGCCCGATCGCGTACGCCTCGCCGAGCGCGCGCTCGACGCGCGTGAGCGCGTGGCCGACCTGCGGGCCGTTGCCGTGCGTGATGACGAGCGGACGCGTCGGCCCGAGCGCGTCGAGCAGCGCGCCGACGACCCGCCGCGCGAAGTCGATCTGACCCGCCATCGTCAGCGGGACGCCGGGCGACGCGAACGCGTTGCCGCCGAGGGCGACGACGGCGCGGCCGCCGCTCACGTCGCGCTCCCGCGGCGGCGGAGCGCGAACAGACCGAGCACCGCCGCGCCGAACGGCGCCGCGCCGCGCGCCGGCGACGCCGGGCGCGTGACGCGGCAGCCGCAGCCACCGCTCGCGCCTCCCGTGCCCGCGTCGAGCGCGCCGGATCCTGCGTCGGAGCCCGGCCCCGCGTCCGGGCGCTCGGGGCGGCGCGGGATCTCGCCCGTCACGAGCGGCGGCGCGAGCGGCGGGCACTCGGCGAGCCTGTCGGGCGCGCAGCGCGTGCGGAACGAGAAGAGAAACGGCTCCGTCGTGGTGCGCCCGTCGAGCGTCTCGACGCCGGCCGCGAGCTCGATCGTGTACTCGGTGTCGTAGGCGAGGGGCGCATCGGGCCGCAGGAACACGAGGTTGCGGTCGCGGCCGCCGTATGCGGTCTGGACGGTGAACGGCACCGCCGCCCCGCCGCCCGCTTCGGAGAGAGACAGCAGCGGGCGGATCTGATCGCGCTCGATCCCGTAGCCGAACCACAGCGCCGGGCGGCCCCACGCGACCGTCTCGTCGAGGCTCACCGGCCGGTTCACCCCGCCGTCCTCGGGGAGCGTGCGGATCACGAGCTGCGCGTCCACGTCGTCACGCGCGTCCAGCCGGTCGAGCACGACCTGCCAGTAGTCCGCGATCAGCGCGCCGAGCCAGGGGACCGAACCGACCGCGTCCAGGTCGTAGACGAATGTACCAAGGAAGGGATATTGCGCCCAGGCGTCCCAGTAGAGGTTCCCCGCGATGCGCGGGTTGCCTTGCACGTCGAGGACCGCCGACATGCGGCCTTGCCCGTTGATCAGCGTGCTCTGGGTGACGTCGTGACCGACCGCGGCCATCGCCGCCGAGAGCTCGCCGTACGGACCCCACGGCTCGACATCGAGCGCGACGCCGTGATCGACCACGAGGAAGTAGTCCGCGTACTGGTCGACGGGTCGCGTCGAGTCCTCGGGACCGTCGACCTCGAAGGCGCGGTCGAGGAGCGTCGTGTCGTAGCTCTGGTCGGCCATCCCGTGCGAGGCGACGCCGAGCGCGAACGCGACCGCGCGCTGCGCGTCCGGCGAGGACAGGTCGCCGCCGTAGGTCGCGCGGAGCTGCGCGATGAGCGCCCCGAGGAAGGGCTCCCAGTGCGCGAGCTCGCCGTAGGGATCGTCGATCGCGTAGCCCGAGTCGGGGAACATCGAGCCCGCCTCGAGCGCCGCGCGGTTGGTCGGCGAGGCCAAGAGCGTCTGGAGCGCGCCCGGGCCGAGCCCGTCGGCGGCGAGCTGCGAGATGTGCACGTGCGTGAACGCCCCGTTGGCGGACGCGAGCGAGGGCACGAGCCAGAGCCCGAGGACGGCGAGCGTGCGCATGCCCCGAGAATAGCGAGCGCTGGACGCTGGTTGGTGGCCATTGCATGCTTGCTTCCCTCGCGAGAGCCACCGTGGATCCCGACGACATCGATGAAGAGAGCCTCGGCGACGAGGACGACGCGGACGACGACGAGGAGGACGAGGGCTCCCCGGGGGGCGGAGACGACGCGGACGAGGACTCGCTCGACGCGGCGCCGCTCGACGACGACGACGCGGAGATCCTCGACGCGGAGATCGTCGACGAGGCGGAGGCGGTCGGCGCCCTGCCCGTGCGCGTCGGGCGCCGCGCGCGCGGGGACTCCGTCGCGCGGACCGATCCGCTGCAGGCCTACATGCGCGACGTCTCGCGCTACCCGCTCTTGAGCCGCGAGGAGGAGCACCAGCTCGCCGTGCGCTACGCCGAGACGGGCGACGTCGAAGCCGCCGCGCGCCTCGTGACCGCGAACCTGCGGCTCGTCGTCAAGATCGCGTACGACTACCGGCGCGCCTACAAGAACCTCCTCGACCTGATCCAGGAGGGCAACATCGGCCTGATGCGGGCGGTGAAGAAGTACGACCCGTACAAGGGCGTGAAGCTCTCGAGCTACGCGGCGTGGTGGATCCGCGCGTACATCCTGCGCTTCATCCTCTCGAACCACCGGCTGGTGAAGCTCGGGACGACGCAGGCGCAGCGCAAGCTCTTCTTCAACCTCAAGAAGGAGAAGGCGAAGCTCGCCGCGATGGGGATCGAGCCGACCGCGGACCTGATCGCGAAGCGGCTCGAGGTGCCCAAGAGCGAGGTGACGCACATGGAGCGTCGCCTCGGCGGCGGCGAGATGTCGCTCGACGCGCCCGTCGCATCGGGCGCGGACGGCCGCCCGACCGCGCGCGTGGAGCTGATGCCGTCGCCGGGCGAGCGCGTCGATGACTGGCTCGCGAACGAGGAGGTGAGCCGGATGCTCACCGACAAGATCCGCGAGTACGGTGAGACGCTCGAGGGCAAGGAAGCGATCATCTTCCGCGACCGGCTCGTCGCGGAGGATCCGCGCACGCTGCAGGAGCTCGGCGACGAGTTCGGCGTGAGCCGCGAGCGCGTGCGTCAGATCGAGAAGCGCCTCCAGACCAAGCTCAAGAAGTACCTCGAGCGCGAGGTCGGCGAGCCGATGCTCCCCTGACGCGGCTTGACCGAGCCGACGGCGAGCGTGAGGATTCCACCATGAGCGAGCCGCAGGCCGAGCTCCCGGACGACCTCCGTCCCGACGTGAGCGCGCTCGTGATCGAGGACGACGAGCCGGTGGACGACCTGCACTCCGAGACGCAGATGCGCCTGCTGACCGAGCCGCTCTACGCGAGCTGGGCCGGTCCGCCGCCGCGCGAGGACGGCGCGCCGCGACCGTTCCTGGTCGCCGCGAACGTGGGGGTGTTCGGCTCGGTCCACGAGCCCGCGACGGCGCCCGACGTGCTGCTGAGCGCAGACGTCGCCGCGCCGCTCAGCTTCGAGGACGAGCGCGACCGGAGCTACTTCATCTGGGAGCGCGGCAAGCCCCCCGACGTCGTCATCGAGATCGTGAGCCACCGTGACGGCGACGAGCTGGGGCGGCGGCGTGCCCGCTACGCGCGCATCCGCGTGATGCACTACGTCGTGTGGGACCGGCTCGGGACGCTCGGGCCGCCGGGCCCCTACGCGTTCGAGCTGCGTGGCGATCTCTACCAGACGATGAAGGACCCGTGGTTCGAGTCGCTCGGGCTCGGGCTCGTGGAGTGGCACGGCACGTTCGAGACGATGAACGAGCGCTGGCTGCGCTGGCGCCTCGCCGACGGCTCGCTCGTCCTCACCGGCGCGGAGCGCGCCGAGGCCGCGAGCGCGCGCGCCGACGCGCTCGCCGCGAAGCTGCGCGCGCTCGGGATCGATCCCGACGACGCCGGCTGACGCCGGCGCGCAGGCTCAGAACATGCCCATCGCGGAGAAGCTGAGGTCGAGCAGCACCGTCTCGTCCTGACGGAAGGTCCGGCCGGGCAGGTCGAGCACGGTGCGGTGGTGCGGGTTCACGATGCCGCGCCGGCACGTCCCGGTCCGCGGATCGTCCGCCGGGACGTCGGAGACGTTGGGGTTGCACGCGTCGGCGTAGGTGATCACGTGCGGCGACTGGTAGAAGACGCCCACGCCGAGGGCGAACGTCACGAAGCGCGCCGCGCGCATCTCGAGGTTGAGCCGTCCGCCGAGCGTCGCGTGGGGCGCGGTGTCCGTGAGGCCGGTGAACGGCACGCGGCGCAGGTCCGCCGACGTCCCCGGCGATCCCTCGAGGTTGAGCGAGGTGAGGTAGCGGTTCTCCGACGTCCCGAGCGCGTCGAAGAGCGGGGAGTACGAGCGGCCCTCGGACGTGTAGCGGCCCGTGAAGCGCAGATCGACCGTGAAGCGCTGGTAGCTCGAGCGGTCCTCCCACGGGTGGATCGCGAGACCGCCGGTGAGCTCGCCGATGATCGGCGGCTGGTTGTTGATGAACCCGCGGAGGTTCCCCGACGGCACGTAGAAGCGATCGGCGCTGCCCGGCCACTCGACGTGGAACAGGAGGCCCGCGTACGGCTCGACGTAACCCGCGCGCCAGGACGCGCGCGTCTCGATGCGCAGCGCGTTCGTCCCCCGCGTCTCGCCCGCGTTGGTGCCGCCCTCCATCGCCGTCCAGTCCGTGCCGGACTGCTGCCACACGCGGCAGCCGCGCGGCCCCGCGGAGCACGGGACCATCGGGTCGCCGATGTTGAACCGGCCCGACACCATCAGCACCCACGTCGGCAGCTCGCGCTCGCGGTGCTGGTTCAGGATCGACCACATGATGCCCGCCTCGATGTGGTCCACGCCCGAGCGGGTCGGCGAGTCGAAGGGAACGCTGAAGAGCGGCGGATCGTTGAACGGATCCCCGTCGCCGTCCGCGTCGGCCGACAGGAAGGGGCCGGGGTCCGGCCCGCCGCGCACGCGCGCGAGGGAGCGGTCGTCGCTCAGGATGATCGGCATGCGGCCGAAGATCGCGAGGTCGCGGAAGATCCCGACGTCGAGGCCGAGGTCGAGGAGGTTCCGGCGGTTGGTGAAGTGCGCGACGTCGACCCAGTTCTGCGCGCCGCGGTGCGGGTCGCCCGAGCTCATGCTGCCCCGCTCGCGCTGGATGTTCCCGTACGAGTACTCGTGCCGGAAGCCGACGCGGAGGTTCAGATCGAACGGGTCGTCGTCGTCGAACGCGTCCGCGACGTCCACGTACGAGTGCGGCTCGCGCATCAGGCGCAGGTCGCCGTCCTGCGCGGAGGCGACGACCGGAGCCCCGAGAGCGCCCGCGAGGGCGAGCGAAATCCATCGCATCGCGTCGGCGAGGATACGGGCGGGCTCGATCGGGCGTCAAGCGAGGCGCGCGACGCCGGTCACCGGCCGAGCAGCCCCTCGACGCGATCGCGCCGCGCCTGCACCGGGTCCTCGGAGGGCGCGCGGCCGAGCGCGTCGAGCCGCAGGTGCTTGGCGCGCACCCGCTCCCAGCGCGCGGTCGCGAGCCGCCGCAGCCGGTAGAGCGCCTGCGAGTGCGCGACGAGCTCGCGCTGCAGGCGCGAGGCCTCGTCGGTCTGCCCTTGGCGCACCGCGTCGCGATGCTGGCTCGTGAGGTCGCGGCCGCGGCGCGTCTCCGTCTCGAGCGAACGCAGCGCCTGATCGAGCCGGTCCGCCTCCTGCGCGAGCGCCGCGCGCTCCGCCGCGGGCTCGACCGCGGGGGCCTCGAGCGCCGCGAGCGCGGCGGCCGCCTCTCGCGCCGCGGCGAGCCGCGTCGGCCCCTCCGTGGGCTCCGCGAGGCGGTCGGGCGCCGCCACCGCGCGCCCCGCGACCACGTCGAGCTCGCGCAGCCGCTGCCGCGCGTCGGACTCCCCGACCGAGACGGCGGCGCCGCCCTGGAGCACCGAGACCCAGCTCCCGCCCCAGTCGAACACGGCGACGTACACCTCGCCCGCGTGCCCGATCTCCACCGTCGAGGACGGCGCGGCGATGCGCAGCGGCGGGCGCGGCGCGTTCCCCGCCGGTGGCTGCGCCGCGTACAGGCGCCCGCGCAGGAGCATCACCTGCGCCGCCGAGTCCTCGACCAACACCGCGCGCGCCGGGCCGTCGAGCTCGAGCCGGCCGCCGTCGCGGAGCTGGATGACGGCCTGCCCGCCCTCGGGCACCTCGATCGGAACCTCCGCGGCGAGGTCGGCGCCGACGCGCGCCTCCGCGCCGCCGACCGTCACCTCACCGCTCGCGCGCACGAGGCTGGCGGGCGCCGGATCCTCCGTCGCCGCGTGCCCCTCGGAGGGCTCGTCCTCGACCTCCCGGGGCGGCGGCGGCGTGGCCGTCGGCGCCTCTTGCCCGCACGCGACGAGCGCGAGCGCGAGCCACGCGGCGCCGCGGCGCACCTCGCTACTCCGACTCGGGCGACGCGAGGAGCGCGTCGGTCAGCTCGGCCGCGTCCTCGACGCTGCGATCCTTGGCCTCGCCGAGCTGCAGGTTCGTCGTGCGCAGCCGCTCGGTGAGCACGCCGAGGAAGCTCCAGAGGAGCTTCACCGCGATCGCGTGATCCTTGCGGATGATGTCGAAGAAATCGCGCCGCCGGATCACGAGGAGCTTGCTCGGCTCGTCGGCGGTGACGCTCGCGCTCCGCGGCGCCTTGTCGACGAGCGCCATCTCGCCGAGGTGCTGGCCCGGCCCGAGGTGCGTGAGGACCGCCTCGCCGCTGTGCACGCGAACCTGCCCGGTCAGGACGATGAAGAGCTCGTCGCCCTCGTCGCCCTCCTCGACGACGACCTGGTCGACCCCCGCCGCGCGGACCTCCGTGATGTTCAGGACCCGCACGAGCTCCTGGTAGGTGAGGTGACGGAAGAGCGGCATCTTGTGCAGCACCTCCATCTTGAGGTTCACCTCGCGCGCGAGCCGGTCGACGCCGCTCTCGGCGTCCGGCACCTTGATCACGACGGCGGTGATGTTGTCCTTGCCGCCGCGCTCGTTCGCGAGGTCGATGAGCCGCTGCGCGAGCGCGTCCTCCGGCGTCTCCGCGAACAGGCGCGCGAGCTCGACCTCCTCGAGGTAGCCGCTGAGCCCGTCGGAGCAGAGCAGGAAGCGGTCGCCCTTGAGCACGTCGAAGTCGAGCGTGTCGACCTCGACCGACTCGTAGACCCCGACCGCGCGCGTGACCGCGTTCTTGTACTGGAGCTTCTCGATCTGCTCGCGGCTGAGCCGGCCGCGCTTGAGCAGCTCGTTGATCAGCGAGTGGTCCTCGGTGAGCTGGTGGACCGCGCCCTGGCGGTAGAGATAGACGCGCGAGTCGCCGACGTGCGCGATGAACCCGCGCGAGCCGATCAACAGGAGCGCGTCGATGGTGGTGCCCATCCCGCGCTTGGACTCGTCGTTCTGCCCTTGTTGGTACACCGCCGAGCACGCCTGCTGGACCGCCGACTCGAGCAATCGCAAGACGTCTTGCCGGCCGATCCCGCCGTGCCCCGCCTCGAACTGGTGGAGCATGTCGGCCGAGCCCTTGAGCACCTCGCGCACGGTGTGCGACGCGACCTGGGACGCGACCTCCCCGGCGGCGTGGCCGCCCATCCCGTCGGCGACGATGAAGAGGTTGAGCTTCTTGTCGACGAGGAACGAGTCCTCGTTGTGGTCGCGCACCCGACCGACGTCGGTCATCGGCCAGAACTGGACCGCCGCGGGCGGGGTCGCTTCCGGGGTGGGCGCGGACATCGCGCTCCTTCCATATCCCGGCGGCCGAACCCGCGTCAACGCGCACACCGCCGGTTGAACGAGTGGCCTGCGTCTGCAAGGGTTCGGCCGCCCCGCAGCATGGTCACGTCCGGCCGGGTGGATGGCGGCGCGGGGCAGGCTCTCTCGGAGCGCCGGCCGGACAGGAGACGAACTGACATGAACGACAAGCGGACCCTTTGGGTGGCGCTCGCAGCGATCGGAATGGCGGCCGGTTGCACCGAGAGCCACGGAGGCGGCGAGGACGCCGGCACCTCCATCACCTTCGACGCGAGCTTCCCGGACGGCGGACCCGACGCCGGGATCCCGGAAGCGAACGTCGGCGCGCCCTGCCGCGGCGACACGGACTGCGACGGAACGGGCGTGTTCTGCGACGACGAGTTCCCGGGCGGCTACTGCTCGGCGGCGTGCGCCGCGGACGAGCCGTGCCCGGACGGCGCGAGCTGCATCGAGACGCGCACCGGCGGGATCTGCCTCGACGACTGCGACTTCATGGCAGCCGACGGAGACTTCTGCGCGCGCGACGGCTACGGCTGCGCCGACATGGTGGGCGTGTGCCTGCCCGGCTGCGACGTCGACCGCGAGTGCCCGACCGGCCGCGTGTGCGACCCCAACGGAGGCTTCAACGGCGAGGGCAGCTGCCAGGATCCGAGCGCGAGCCTCGGCGACGCCTGCACCATGGCGAGCGACTGCCCGCCCGGCACCACCTGCCTCTCCGAGCGCTTCACGGGGATCCCGGGCGGCGTCTGCGGTCAGTTCGGATGCAACGCGGCCGACGGCACCGGCTGCCCCGAGAACGGCACCTGCGTCCCGGCCGGCCGCGGCGGCGTGTGCCTGCTCGCGTGCGCGTCGGACGCCGACTGCACGCGCGCCGACCAGACGTGCACCCCCGGGCCGAACGGCAGCTACTGCGGCCCGCGGTTCAACCCGGCCAACCTCGGCCAGGCTTGCTCGGCCGGCCGCGGTGGGTGCGCGGGCGGCGCCTGCCTCACCGAGTCCGAGACGGGCTGGCCGGACAGCTACTGCGTGGCGCTCGGGTGCGACCCCGTCGCGCAGACCGGTTGTCCCGGCGACGGCGTGTGCATCGCGACCGCCGATGGGCGCGGCGCCTGCCTCGACGGCTGCGCGCGGCAGACGGACTGCCGGGACGGCTACTGGTGTCGCCCGGCGGACGCCGCCGACCCGACGAGCCCGACCGCGTGCGTGCCCGGCTGCGAGACCGCGGCCGTCTGCGGCAACGAGGGCTACGTCTGCAACACCGGCACCGGCCTCTGCCGCGAGCCGTTCGTCGAGACCGCGCTCGGCGAGCCCTGCGGCGCGATGGGCTGCACCGGCGGGCAGTGCTTGACCGAGGCGGCGAGCGGCTGGCCGGCGGGCACGTGCACCTACCCGGGCTGCCGTCTGACGGGGACGGGCCCGATGGCCGAGTGCCCGGCGGGCGGCGTCTGCATCGACGACGAGGCGGGCGATCCCGCGCTCGGCGTCTGCGTGCGCGGCTGCACCGCCCCGGCGGACTGCCGCCCCGGCTACGCCTGCCGCGAGGGCGCGTGCCGCCCGGCCTGCGGCGCGTCGGACTGCAGCGGCACTCGCACCTGCAACACCGAGAGCGGCCTCTGCCGCTGAGCGAGCGCGGGGGCGGCTGGCCGCCCCTGCTGCTATCCTCTCTCGCGTGAACCGCACGCTCGCGCTGATGCTCGCCGCCGCGCTGGGGACGCCCCTGGCGGCGAGCGCGCAGGACGCCGGCGTCGACCCGTGCTCGCTGCCGACGCTGGAGCGCCCGACGGAGAGCTACCCTGCCGACGGCGCGGGGAGCGTGAGCATCGACGCGCCCCTGCGCATCCGCTACACGCCGGCGTACTTCGCGCCCGGCGGACCAGGGACCGATCCCACGCGCCTCCTCGACGTCCGGCGCTGCGGCGCGGGCTGCGACCGCGCAGCATGTGGCGACGCGAGCGCGCCGGTCGGCGGCCGCGTGCAGGTGCTCGGCGACGAGCTCGTGTTCTTCCCCGACGCGCTCCGCTGGGACACGGCGGCCACCTACCGAGCCACCGCGCTCGGGCGCGACGGCGACCTCGCCGTCTCGTTCTGCACGGGCTCGAGCCCGGACGATCTGCCGCCCGTCCTCGGCGCGATCGACGAGCTGCGCTCGGACCCGGCGGAGCCGCGCTGCGAGGCGCCCGACGGCGGCTTCCGCGTCGGCGTGTTCTTCCGCCCCGCGATCGACTCGGGCCCGCCCGGCTCGATCGAGTACCTCTTGTTCCAGACGCGCGGCGCCGGGGTCGACGCGCCGATCCTGCGGGACCGCGTGCGCAACTACCCCGGCGAGCAGATCACGATGGCGTTCGTGCTGCCGCCGGACGAGGCCTCCACGCCGATCTGCGTGCGCGTCGTCGCGGTCGATGGCGTCGGCAACTTCGCGCTGTCCGATCGGCGCGGCGACGGCGACGAGGCGTGTCTCGACCCGGTGCGAGGCAACTACTTCTTCCCGCTCTGCGGCGCGAGCACGCGGGGCGGCGCGGGCGGCGGCGCGGTGTCGCTCGTCGCCCTGATCGCGCTCGCGCTCCTGGGCGCGCGGCGACGCCGCCGCGGCTGAGCGCTCGTGCTATTCCTCGGGCGATGACGCCCGCCTTCCTCGACGGCCTGCTGCTCGCCGCGACCGTCGCGGGCGATCGGGACGGCGGCCTCGCGCGCGCCGGGCTCGCCCCGGGCCCCGCGCGGGGCCTCGCCGAGCGCAGCGCGGCGCTCGCCGCGCTCGACGCCGAGGCACGCCGCGACGAGGTGCGGCGCCTCGCCGGCTCGCTCCGCGCGATCGCCCTCGACGCGGCGCTCCCCGTCGCCGCCCGCGCGATCCTCGCCCCGGCGCTCGACCGCGAGGCGGGGCGCCGCTGGACGGAAGGGGCCTCGCCCGTGCGCCGCGGGTTCCGCGCACCGCCCGCGCTGCGCGCGACGCTCCGCCGCTTCGCGACGCCCGCGGATCCGAGCGCCCATGCGCGCGAGCTCGACGCCGCAGAAGACGCCGACCCGCGCCTCGCGGCGTGGGCGCCGCGGCTCGCGGAGGGCGCGGACGTCGCGCGCGTCACGGGCGCGCTCGCGCTCGGCGCGCGAGGCGAGCTGCGCGGCGACGCCGCGTCGAGCCGCTGGCGGCGCATCGGCGCCGAGCTCGCGAGCGTGTGGGAGTCGCCGTGGCGAAGGTGATCCGCAGCGCGCGCGTCGTGCCGGCGGAGGTGCGCGACGCGGAGGCGCAGGCCGCCGCGATCGTCGAGGCAGCACACCGGGAGGCGGAGGCGTGGCGCGAAGCGCTCCGCGCACGGCTCGCGGCCGAGGCGCGCGCGGACGCCGAGGCGGCCGTCGCGGCCCGCCTCGTCGCCATCGACGCCGCGCGCGCGGCCGCGCTCGCGGACCGGGCCGAGCGCGTCTGCGCGATCGCCGGCGCGGTGGCGCGCCGCGTCGTGGGCGACGCGCTCGCGACGGACCCGTCGCTCGTGCGCGCGCGGGTCGACGAGATCCTCGGGCGGCTCGCGCGCGCGCGCCGCACGCGCGTGCGCGTGCACCCGGACGACCTCGCGCTGCTCGACGGAATCGCCTCCGAGCGGGTGCCGGATCCGTCGCTTGCGCGCGGTGACTGCGTCGTGGAGAGCGATCTCGGCGACGTCGACGGACGCGTCCAGACCCAGCTCGCGCGGCTGCTCGCGGCGCTCGAGGTCGAGCTCGGGTGAGCGCGCCGCCGCCGCCGCCCGGCACGCTCGCAGAGTGGCGCCGGCCCCTGGTCCTGCTCGGCCTGACGTTCCTGTCGACGTTCTACGTCGGCGCGGGCGCCGCGCGCTCCGGGCTCGCGAAGCACTGGCCGCATCAGGCGCTCAAGTGGAGCCTCCTCGACAAGGACGTCGGCGCGATGCCGCGGCTCTCGCTCCCGCCGCTGTCGCTCGAGGAGCTCGGCTGGTACGCGACCCACCCCGAGCACTTCCTCGCCGGTTGGACCTTCGCCGTCCCCCTCATGGCGATCCTCATCGCGCACGAGATGGGCCACTACGTCGCCGGACGGATCCACCGCGTCGACATCTCGCCGCCGTACTTCATCCCGATGCCCATCTTCCTGCTCGGGACGATGGGCGCGGTGATCAAGATGCGCGGGCGCATCGAGACGCGCGACGCGCTGCTCGACATCGGGGCGGCGGGCCCGCTCGCGGGGATGGCCGTCGCGCTGCCGGTCGTGATCTACGGCTTGATGATCTCGCGCGTCGGTACCATGCAAGACTTCTTGCCTCCGACGGCGCTCGCGCTCGAGCCCAACGTCTTCGTCGAGGGCCGCGGCGTCCTCTACCTCGGCCTGATCTACGCGCTGAAGGGCCCGCTCGCCGAGGGGCACGACGTCTGGCTGAGCCCGTGGGCCCTCGCCGGCTGGGCGGGGCTGCTCGTGACGATGATCAACCTGATCCCGATCGGGCAGCTCGACGGCGGCCACGTGGCGTACGCGCTGTTCGGCAAGCGCCAGGACGTCTACAGCCGGCGCGTGCACTGGGCGCTGCCGTTCGTCGGCGGGCTCGTCTCGCTCGCGTACATCGTCCCCGCCTACCTCGGCGGCGAGCGAGGGCTCGAGAGCCTCTCGGGCGAGCTGATGGCGGGCTTCCACTGGGTGTTCTGGGCCGCCGTGCTCGTCGTGCTCGTGCGCCTCGGCGGCGTGGAGCACCCGCCCACGGGCCCCGAGCCGCTCTCGCGCGGCCGCAGGCTCGTCGCGATCGGGACGCTGGTGCTCTTCGCGCTCCTGTTCATGCCCTCGTGGATCTACGTGCCCTGAGGCGGCCTCAGAAGCCGACTGCGGCGGGCGCCGGCAGATCGCGCACGGTCTCGAGCGGCGCAGGGACCCCCCGCGCGTGCTCGCGCGCCGGCGGGCACGCGTCGAGCGCGGCCAGGACGCGCCCGAGGAACGCCGCGTCGCCGGGCTCGCCCTGGCGCACGACGCGACGGCCGCCGCGCGAGCTCGCCTCGTCGGCGTCGAGCGCGCGCAGCGCGACGTCCGCCGGGCTGTCCGCGCGCGCGACGACGAGCCACACCGGCGCCGCCCGCCAGCCCCCCGCGTGCGGCTCGTGCGCGAGCGCGAGGTCGAGCCGCAAGAGCCCGTCCGGGCGCTCGGCGAGCACCGTCCGGATCCGCACGTCCTGCACCTCGCCGTCCGCGCTCACGTACATCACCGGCCGCAACGCCAAGCCCGGCGGGAGCGTCGCGAGCGCGCGCGTCGCAGTGAGCAGGCGCGCGAGCGCGTCCGTCGGTCCGAGCGCGAACGCGAGCCGCGTCCCCGTCACGAGGATCGGCGCGGGCAACACCGCGGCGCACAGGCGCACGTCGAGCGGCACCGGCGCCTCGGCCCACGCCCACGGGAGCGCGAGCCACAGGGCGGCGTGGAGCGCGCCGAGGGGCGTCGTCGCATCGAGCAAAGCCTCGGGGTGGAGCCATGGGCGCCAGCGCGCGCGCCGCGCGGCGGCGAGCCAGCGTGCGTCGACGATCCTCCACGCGCCGAGCTTGGACTGCGAAGGCCGCGCGCCGGGCAGGTGCGCGCCACAGAGCGCGCAGACGGCGAGCGCGGCGAGGCCGGCGTACGCGTGGCCGGCGAGACCGAGCACGGCGCCGCACGGCGCCACCGCGAGCGCGACGGCCCCTCGCACCACGCCCGGCGCGTAGAGCAGCGCGCGCGCCGCGCCGCCGGCCCGCCGCCCGCGCCGCGCCACCACCGCGATCTGCGCGACACAGAGCAGCGCGATCGCGAGCGCGAGCGGGATCCAGAAGTGCGCCGGGTCACCCGGCGCGCGGAGCGCCGCGACGCTCGACGGCGGCGGAGCGCGCACGATCGGGGCGCCCCGCAGCGCCGCGTCCATCGCGTCCTGAGGCACGTCCGCGCGCACCGTCCACGTCATCGTGCGCGGGAGGTGCGCGCGCCAGAAGCGCAGCACGGTGTGATCCTCGCGCTGTTCGACCTCGACGCTGCGCTCGCCGCCAGCGTCGAGCTCGACGTCGCGGGGCCCCGCGATCGATCCGTGTGGAACTATCAAGTCGACTTGCACCCCGTCGAGGCCGGCGCGCCAGCCCGGCAAGGTCCAGCTCACGCGTACGCGATCGGTGTCTTCGACCGGCTCGGTCGCGCGGTGCGCGAGCGCCGTGTGGTACGCCAGCCCGATGCGCACGTCGCCGCGGCGAGGCGTGCGCCCGCGAGGAAACGAGACCATGACGCGCTCGCCCGGCGCAGGCGCGAGCCGCGGCTCGAAGCGCTCCCCGTCGCCACCCTCCGCCCACGGCGTGTACGCCTCGTCGAGCACGAGGTCGGGGTCGAGGCCCGCGATCTCGAGCCCCGACAGCCAGCCCCCGTGCACGCGCACCGTGACCGTCAACGTGACGTGCGCGCGCGCCTCGGCGTCGACACGCACCTCCGCGTGCACGCTGCGCACGGCCGCGTCCGTCCACGCGGACGCGGGCGCGGGCGCGAACAGGCAGAGGACCACGGCGAGCGCTCGGCGCACCCGCCGACGCTAGCCGGACCCCTCGTTCGGCCCAACTTTCGTGCGCGCGCGCTACTCGAGCGCGCGCAAGCGGTCGCGCAGGTTGACGAGCCGCAGCTGGGGCAAGGGCTGCCCGTCGAGCTCGTTGATCGCGATCTGCACTTCGGGGAGCGCCTCGGGCCCGTAGACCGACTCGACCAGGTCGGCGGCGCGCTCGCCGACCGAGTCGCGCGCGGCGAGGCGGACCAGCGCGCGGCGCAGGTGCGGATCGCCGCGCACGCTCGGATCGAGCCGCAGCGCGCGCTCGTATCGGTTGAGGGCGTCCGTGAACCAGCCGCGCCCGACGAACAGGTGCGCGATCAAGAGGCGCGGCCGCGCGTCGTCCGGCATCGCGCGCGCGAGCGTGAACAGTCCGGCCAGCTCGCGCCGATCCTCGAAGACGTGACCGTCCTCGACCATCGCGTGGTACGGCAGGAGCGGCTCCGGGATCTCGCCCTGCCACGGATCGCGCGCCGGCACGCGCACCGCGAGCGCCGGCTCCGGGGGCAGCGCCGGCTCGTCGGCCTCCTCGACGGGAGGCGCCTCGGTCGCGGCCGGCGCTGGCGGCGGCTCGCGATCCCACGCGAACGCGAGCGCGATCACGCCGGCCGCCGCGAGCGCGCCCGCGCCGACGGCGAGCCCGACGCGGCCGCGTACCGGCGGCGGCGGCGGCTTGATGGACACCTGCGTCGCCGCGACGCTCACCTCGGCGAGGTCCACGACCCACGCCGCCCGCGCGGGCAGCGCCTCGAGCGCCTTCAGCATCGCCGACGCGTCGCGGTATCGATCGCTCGGCGTCTTGGCGGTGGCCCGGTCGAGCAGCTCGACGAGGTCCTCGTGCGCCCGCAGCTCGGGCCGCACCGAGGCCAGCCGCGGCAGCGGATCGGCGAGGTGCCCGCGCAGCACCTCGGCCCGCGTCTCACCAACGAAGGGCCGGCGGCCGGCGAGCATCTCGAAGAGCAGGACGCCCAGGGAGTACACGTCCGAGCGCTCGTCCGCGGGCGTGCCCGCCGCCTGCTCCGGCGACATGTACGACGGTGTCCCGAACACGACGCCGCGCTTGGTGAGCGTAACCTCGTCGTCCTCGGCGCCCTTGGCCGAGACGACGCGCGCGAGCCCGAAGTCGAGCAACTTGACGTGCTCGCTACCGTCGCGACCGCGGAGGAGGAATACGTTGGCGGGCTTGAGGTCGCGGTGTGCGACGCCCTTCTCGTGCGCGAACGCGAGGCCCTCGAGGATCTCGCGGGTGACCTCGAGCGCGAGCGCGGGCGTCATCTCGCCGGCGCGCAGCACCTCCTCGAGCGTGCGGCCCTCGAGCAGCTCCATCACGAGGAAGGGGCGATCTCCGTCGATGCCGTAGTCGGAGATCGAGACGATCTGCGGGTGGGTCAGCGCGCTGAGCACCCGGGCCTCGCGCTCGAAGCGCGCGCGCAGCTCCTTCATCGTGAGCAGATCGTCGTGCAGGACCTTGATCGCGACCGGCCGCTCGAGCGGGAGCTGCACCGCGCGGTACACCGCGCCTATCCCGCCGCCGCCGAGCAGGCCCTCGATCCGATAGCGCCCACCGAGCACGTTCCCCGCGCGGAGCTCGGAGCTCTCGGCGTCGGCCTCGGGGCGCTCGGAAGGGTGGCTGCTCTGCATGGACGGGCTGGGCGCTCAGTATGGGCCAAGTCATTCGCACGTCACGTCGCTCGTGACCGTGTCCGCCATGCCGATCTCCCTCGTCGAGCCGTCGAGCCATCTCAAGAGGACGCGGACCGGCCCCGCGCAGAGCCGCCGCGGGTCGGCCGCCATGCGGTCCTCCCCGACGACGACGGAGCTGCGGCTCTCGCCCGGCGAGACGCGCGAGACGAACCCCGGCGGCACGTCGGGGACCATCTGCGCGACGAGCGCGTCGCCCGCGTAGAGCTCGAGCCCGTTGGGCTGGAAGAGGCGGTCACCCTCGGCGTGCTCGCCGACCCGGTACGTCGTGTCGAGCCGCGCGCTGACCGCGTTCGCCGACGTGACGGTGACGCACGCCGTGTCGATCGTGGCGTCGAGGCCGAGCTCGGTGTCGATGCAGCCACCGAGCAGCAGCGACAGCGCGAGCGCCGCCCTCATCGCGCGAGCCGCATCTCGAGCGGGCGGCGGATGTCCCCCAACGAGCGCAGCGCGCGCTCGACGTCGTCCTCGTCGAGCTCGAGCTCGTCGACGAGCGCCGCGTGCACCGCGTCGTAGAGCCACGTCGACGCGTCGGGATCGAGCGCGCACGCGGTGGCGCCGTGCCCCTCGTGCGTCAGCTCGGGCAGGCCGTCGACGGCGCGGTCGAGCACCGTGAGGAGCTCGCCGAGGTACGCGCGCACGGTGCCCATCTGCTCGGCGAGCGGCTCGAACAGCTCGGGCTCCGCCTCCGCGTGGCGCGCCATCACGTCGGGGGCGTCGCGCACGAGGCGCTCGAGCGCGAGCCGCAGCACGATCACGTCGTCGACGTACGCGAGGATGCCGCGCATCCCCGGGATCGCGTTGCTCGCGGCGAGCACGTGCAGGAGCGCGCCCGCGGCCAGCGCCCGATGCTCGTCGGCGAGGTCGGGATCCTCGACGATCCGGAGGACCGCCTTCATGTCCTGCGGAAGGGCGAGAATCGCCTCCTCCACGACGTCCTTGAACGCTTGTTGCTCCACGGGTCCTCGACGCCGGCGGGGTCCTTTCGCGCGATCCCTTCCGCCGGCCGCTCCGAGTCTCTCAGAAAAATCAGCGCGGTATCAAGTCGCGTCCCGCGGGGCAGGCCACCTCGACGCCCGTGGGCCCGTCCACGGTGCGGATGATCTTGAACTCGACGCGCCGGTTGCGCTCCCACGCCTCCGCGTTGTGCCGCGGGTCGACGGGGCAGCGCTCGCCGTAGCCCGCGCTGCGCAGGCGGTCGCGCGCGACGCCGCGCTGCACGAGCGCTTCGACGACGGACGCCGCGCGATCGCGGGTCAGGCGGATGTTGTACTCGTCGCTCGAGCGCTCGTCCGCGTGACCTTGGACCTCGACGAGCGCGATGTGCGGGTTGCCGACCAGCGTCGCGGCGACGGCGTCGATGATCGGGAACGAGCGCTGCATGATCTGGGCGCTGTCCGTCTCGAAGTAGATCTTCTCGAGGATGACGATCGAGTTCTCCTCGATGATGACGCTGCCCGAGTCGGGGCAGCCGTCCTCGTCCTCGAGGCCGTTGTAGGTCTCGGGCTCGTTCGGGCAGCGATCGTCGACGTCGAGGATGCGGTCGCCGTCGTTGTCCGGGTCGGGGCAGCCGTCCTGGTCCTGGAACCCGTCGCGATCCTCCGGATCGTTCGGGCAGAGGTCGTCGACGTCCAGGATGCGGTCGCCGTCGTTGTCCGGATCGGGGCAGCCGTCCTGGTCCTGGAAGCCGTCGCGATCCTCCGGGTCGTCCGGGCACTGATCGACGCTGTCGGGGATGCCGTCGCCGTCGCGGTCACCCTCGTTGCCCTCGGGGCAGCCGTCCTCGTCCTCGTCGCCGTCGAAGTCCTCGGGCACGTTCGGGCACTCGTCGTCGACGTCGAGGATGCCGTCGCGATCGTTGTCGGGATCCGGACAGCCGTCCTCGTCGGCGAAGCCGTCGTAGTCCTCCGGCTCGTCGGGGCACTGGTCGACGTCGTCGAGGATGCCGTCGCCGTCGCGGTCGCCGATCGACGGCTCGAAGATGAAGCCGACCAGGCCGCGGATGTCCGCCGCGGTGGCGCCGCCGGTCGGCAGCCCGCCGCCGCCGCCGAACACGAGGTAGCTGTTGCGCTCGACGAAGACCTTGAGGCCGAGCAGCGCCTCGACGTTCAGCGAGCCGTCCGCGCCCATGGTGCCGCGGCCGTCGAGCCCGCTCAGGATGTAGTTGCCGTAGATCTCGAGCACGAGGTCGAGCGGCGCGTCGCCGAGGCGGAAGCTCGCGCCGAGGCCGAAGGTGAGGTGATCGTCGTACGCGAAGTTCGCGCCCGGCGTGACGACCGTCGGGGTGGTCGCCTGCGAGCCCATCATCCCGAGGCTCGTCGGGCGCGTCGCGACGCCCACCGGGAACGTCGCGCCCTGCCCGGCGACGAAGCGGTACCCGACGTCGAGGTTGAAGCGGATGTGCCGGTTGGGGCGCCACTCGCCGACGACGTGCGGCCAGAGCACGAAGTCGGGGTCACCCGCGAAGCGGTGCGACTGCCCGGTCGGGAACTCGAGCTGCACGATCCCGGCGAGGCCCCAGCCGTCGTTGCGCTCGGCGCGCAGGATCCGGATCTTCGAGTGCAGCGTGAGGTTGCCGAAGCTCTGGTTGTCGAGGCCGGTGCCGCGGCCGGTCGTGAAGTCGTTGAACGCCCCCGGGATCGTGATGTTCGCGCCCGAGCCGATCACCACGGGCACCTGGATGCCGACGATGAGGAGGTTCGCGAGGCCGAGGTTGAAGTGGAGCGTGCCCGTCAACAGCGAGTCGACGAGGCGACCGCAGAGCAGGTCGTCGCGGCCGCTGCAGTAGTTCGCGTTCTCGGCCGCGATGTCCTGCTGGTTCACGAAGGCGGTGACCGGCATCATCCCGAAGCCGCCGTCGAGCAACAGGCCGAAGCTGATGCCGAGGTGGGGCAGGATGTCCGTGCCGTTGACGGAGAGGTGCCCCTTGCTGTCCACCGCCGGGCGGAACAGGTGCAGGTCCATGCCGCCGGTGGAGAGCGAGCCCGCCTCCATCCGTTGCGCAGAAGCGTGGCTCGGGGCGCCGAGCGCCACCGTCAGGAGCCCGGCGAAGAGGAGTGCGATCGGGCCGCGTGCGGTCGCGAAGAAGGAGGGCATCGGTCGATAATCTCCGAGCGCGGGAAATCCAAAGGATTCCGCGTGGGCCGGATTATCTCCCGCCGGTCGAGCCTGTCAACGTTCAGGGCGCGTGATCTCCCGCACCGCGGCGCGGGAGGCGAGCTCAACGCTGCATCTGGAGGATCTGGCGGTAGCCGCCCGCGCGCGGGTCGTTCGGGTAGCGCCGCACGAACAGCTCCATCGCCGAGACCGCCTGACGCGTCTGGCCCTGAGCGCGGTAGGCCTCGATGAGGAGCGCGAGCCCGCGCGGCGTCCTCGTGCGACCCGTGGGCGAGAGCAGCCGGATCACGCACTGGTTGTCCCCGGCGCGCGTGCACGCGAGCGCCTCGGCCTCGTAGTCGCGCTGATCCTCGGCGGGCGTCGCGGTGGTCTGGCCGGTCGTGCCCGTGGTCTGCCCGGTCGTGCCCGTGGTCTGCCCGGTCGTGCCGGTGCTCCCGGCCTCCTCGCCGCCGCGCCGGCGACCGGTGCCCGGCGTGCCCGCGGGATCGCCGCCGCGTCCCCGGCGACGACCGCCGCCGGGCGGCTCGTCCGTCACCACCGCGGCGTCGCCCGTGTTGCACGCCTGCGCGTCGGCGAGCAGCCGCGTCGCCTGCACGCGCTGCGGCTCGGTCAGCCCCAGCATCGCGGCGACGCGCCGCGCCGTCTGGAGCGCCTGATCGCAGTCTCCCTGCTCGAGGGCCTGCTGCGCGATGCCGAGGTCAGCCACCGCGACGGCGCGCGCCGCCTGACCGACCTGCGGCCGATTGCGCAGCGGGCTGTCCGCCGGGAGGCTCATGAACTGGTCGTAGGCGCCCTGCGCGTTGCCGTTCTCGAGGAGGCGCTGGCCGGCCGCGAACAGCTGCTCGAGCCCCTCGCGCTCCTGCGCGCGGCGCAGACAGTCGCTCGCCGTCGGATCGCCGGGGCGCAGCGCGAGCGCCGCGGTCGCCGCCTGCACGGCGAGGGTGAGGTCGTCGGTGCGCAGCGCGTCGGTGCAGCGACCGAGCTCGAACGCGAACGGATCCGAGCCGGTCGACCCGCCGCGGTTCACCGAGTCGAGCGGGGTCACGACGGGCTCGGTGTCCCCCGAGCCGCCGCCCCAGAACGCGACGAGGACGGCGCCCACCACCGCGAGCAGCACGATCGCGATCGCGACGAAGATCGGCGCCCGAGAGCCGCCCTCCTCGGGCTCGGCCGTCACCGCGTCCATCTGCACGGTGCGGTCGGCGTCGAACGCGTAGTGCTCGCCCGCCGCGACGAAGCGGAAGCGCACCTGGCCGAGCTCGACGACGTCGCCTGCAGTAAGCAAGGCGTTTTGCACGTCCTCGCCGTTGACGCGGACGCCGTTCGCGCTGCCGAGATCGATGAGGCGCAGGTTCCCGTCCGGCTCCTTCTGGATCTCGGCGTGCTCGCGCGAGATGGACCGGTGGTTGATCCAGATGTCGAGGTCCTCGGCGCGCCCGATGCGGACACGATCGCTCGTGAGCGAGAACTCCGCGCCGGGGGCCGGCGGCGTGATCATCACCAGGCGCGGGGGCGGCCCGGGCGCCGCGATCATCGCGGTGTCGACCTGCGTGACGCCGGGTGCGTGCTGGTCGACCGACGTCGTCTCCGCGCCCTCGACCTGCAGCGCGAGGTGGTAGTCCCCGATGGTGATCTGGTCGCCGGGCTCGAGCGACGTCTCCGCGCCGATGCGCTGCCCGTTGACCTTCACCCCGTTGTAGGAGTGGAGATCCTCGACGAGGAACTTTCCGTTGGCCTTCGCGAGGCGGGCGTGACGGCGCGACACGTTCCGCTCGGTGAGCCGAATCGTGTTGCCTTCCTTCCGTCCGATCGTGATTTCGTCACGGACGAGAGGGACGACCGTCTGCTTGCCCTCGTCGTCCGAGATGACGAGCTTGAACATCCCGCCTCTTGTTAGGTCCCCGAGCTCTTTGACCGCCGCCCGCTGCGCCAGAAAATCTTCAGTCGATGGATGGTACCGTCCACCCCGAGGGTGTCAATCATCACGACCCGCCGCCACCCCCTACCTTGGGGAGCCCGAGACTTCACGGTACTTTGAGCGGGTGCGTCGCGTCCCGCCACTCGTCTTCGCTGCCGCGACGCTCGCGGCGTGCGTCGAGCGGGCGCCGCCGCCGGGTCGACCCGACGCTCGCCCGCCGGATCACGACGCGGGCGTGCTCGAGCCGTTCGACGCCGGGGGCGCCGGGCTCGGACGCCTCGACGGAGGCCCGCGCCTGCCGCCCGCCGACCGGGAGATCGTCTTGGCCTACCTCGGCGACGAGGTCGTCGAGGACCTCGAGGTCTCGGGCACCGTCGGCACGCTCGACGTGTTCTTCTCGATCGACACCACGGGGAGCTTCGGCGGCGAGATCGAGAACCTCCAGTCGACGCTGCGCTCACGCATCCTGCCCGGCCTGCGCGAGCGCGTCCCCGACGTGCAGGTCGGCGTCGGCCGCTTCGAGGACTTCCCCGCGGCGCCGTTCGGCGCGCCGGACGACCTGCCCTTCCGCCTCGTCACCGCGATCACGGACGACGATCGGCGCGTCGGCAACGCGGTCGCCTCGCTCGATCAGCCGCTCGGCAACGGCGGCGACATCCCCGAGTCGGGCGCGGAGGCGCTCTATCAGATCGCCACCGGCGAGGGTTATCGCACGCTGGTGCCCGCCTACCGCGGGAGCGGCCTCGGCGGCGTCGGCTTCCGCGCCGACGCGCTGCGCGTGGTCGTGCACGTCACCGACGCGCCGACGCACGAGCCGCCCGACTACGGCGCGCGCTTCCCCGGGACGCGCTCGACGGCCGACGCGACCGAGGCGCTGCGCGCGATCGGCGTCTACGCGATCGGGATCGCGAGCGGCGACGCCGCGCGGCCGTACCTCGAGCAGGTCGCGCTCGGCACCGGGGCGGCGGTCGCGCCGGTGGGCGGCGGCTGCGCGACGGGGATCGCCGGCGCGCGCCGCACCGCGCGGGGCGATCGCTGCCCGCTGGTCTTCGACATCCGCGCGGACGGCACCGGGCTCGACGACGCGATCATCGACGCGATCGTCGATCTGCTCTCGACCATCCGCTACGACGAGGTCTGGGCGGAGACGGACGACCGGCTCGGCTTCGTGCGCACGCTCGAGGCCCTGACCGCGACCCCGCCGCCGGGCATCCCCGCGCCGGGCCGCGCGGACCGGCGCCCACCCGGCGACGGCGTCGACGACACCTTCACCGCGGTCGGCCCCGGCACCGCGCTGCGCTTCCGCGCGCGGCTGCGCAACGAGACGATCCCACCCGCCGACTACGATCAGCACTTCCGGCTCACGCTGCGCGTGGTCGGCGACGGCGCGACGCTGGCCACGCGCACCCTGCGCGTCGTGGTGCCGCGCGGGCGGCTCGACGCGGGCGCGCCGGACGCGGGCGGCGAAGACGCGGGCGGCGAAGACGGCGGCGAAGACGCGGGCGGCGAAGACGCGGGCGTGGGCAGCGAGGACGCGGGCGGCGACGATCCCGACTCAGGATGACGCCTCGACGCGCGGACCGCGTGCCGTTAGAACTGCGCGCCCCATGAACGCCGACCAACTGAGCGAGCTCCTCACGGTGCTCTGGGCCTGGATCGCCGCTCCGGCCGTCGCGCTCGCCGCGCTCGTGCTCACGGTGCGGCTCCGGCTCCCGCAGGTCCTGGGCCTGCCCACCGCGTTTCGCGCGCTGCGCGAGGAGGACCCCGGCGCGGGCGGCGCGATCCCGCCGGCCGCGGCGGTCGCGATGAGCACCGTCGCGAGCTACGGCGCGGCGGGCGCCGTCGGCGCGGCCACCGCGGTCGCGCTCGGCGGGCCCGGCGCGATCGCGTGGGTCTGCCTCTTCTCCTTCCTCCTCGCGCCGCTGCGCGTGGGAGAGGCCGTCCTCGCGCGGACCGCCCCGGTCGGTCAGGCCGGCGGCGCGACCGGCAGCCTCGCCGGGCGACTGCTCGTGGATCGCGCGCCGCTCGTGCGCGCGCTCGGCTGGGCGCTCTTCGCGCTCGTCCCCCTCGCGGGCTTCGCGTACTTCGGCGGCGTGCACGGCGGCGCCGTCGTCGACGCGGCCGAGCAGCTCCTGCCGGGCAGCGCGATCGTCCTGGGCGGCGTCGTAGCCGCCGTCGGCGCCGGGCTCGCGCTCCTGCCGGGCCGCCGCTTCGGCGCGCTCCTGGGCTGGCTCGCGGCGGTCTCGCTCATCGCCCTGTTCGGCGCCGCGCTCGTCACCCTCTTCAGCGATCTCGGCCGCGGCCTCGCCGCGATCCCGCGCGCGATCACCGACGCCATCTACGACATGCCGAGCGCCGGCGCGTTCTCGGGCGCGCTCGCCGCGGAGATCGCGGTCGCGGCCGTGCTCCACCTCGCCTCGCCGCTCGCCGCCTCGAGCGGCGTCGAGGGCGCGTGGCACGCGGAGGCGCAAGCCAAGTCGACCAAGGCGCAGGCCGCGGCGGCGATGCTCGGCGCCCTCGGTTACGGCGCGCTGACCGCCGTGCTCGGGCTCGCGCTCGTCGCGACCAACGCGTTCATCCGACCGACGGAGACCACGCGCGCGCTCGCCGACGTGACGTTCTACACCGCGCCCTTCGAGACGGTGAGCCAGCGCCGGGAGCAGAGCCGCCGCTTCCGCGGGATCATCCGCGTGACCGAGGGCACCACCGGCGTCGTCACGATCCACCCCGGCGTCGAGCGCTCGATGATCCTCACCCCGACGTTCGAGGAGAACGGCGAGCCGGCCGACGTGATGCTCCGCGTCGACGGCGGGCGCGTGGTCGAGGTCCAGCGGCCCGGCACGCTCGGCGCGCTCGAGACCGCCGGACCCGAGGCGCTCCGCTCGGTGCGCGTGCGCGGCCGCACCACGCCGCGCGGCGGGCTCCTGCTCGCCGAGGCGATCGCGCACGGCGGCGGCTCCATCACCTCGCGCGTCGCGCTCGCGGCGCTGCTCTTGCTCGCCGCGCTCGGCGTCGCGGCGTGGGGCTTCGGCGTGCGCAAGACGCTCGCGAGCAAGATCCCGGACGCGCAGGCGCGCTTCGCCGCGGTCCTGCCGGCGCTCGGGCTCGGCGTCGCGGTCGCTGGCGCGTGGGCCGACTTCGCCGCGTTCGGGCTCGCGATCGGCGGCCTGCTCGCGATCGCGGGCGCCATCGCCCTGTTCGCGAAGAGCTCGGAGATCGCACAGCTCCTCGGGGACAAGCGGCCCGCTGCCCCCGCGCCGAGCGGCCCGATCGCGGCGCCCGACGACGACGCGGCCGCGGCCGCGAAGCGCAAGCGCAAGAAGCGCCGTTGACGTGGGTCCGTTGACCCCTCGCGGTTTTGGGCTAGCGTCCGCGACCGCGCGGGGCGCGGGGTCTCCCGGCCGCCACGGAGGTAGGGATGAGCGGACGGGTGCTCGGCGTGATCGGAGGCAGCGGCCTCTACGCCATGGTGGGGCTCGAGGACGTGAAAGAGCACGTCGTCGAGACGACGTTCGGGGAACCGTCGGACGCGGTCGTCGCGGGGCGCCTCGGCGACACCCGCTTCTTGTTCCTGCCCAGACACGGCCGCGGCCACCGGCTCGCGCCGCACGAGATCGACTACCGCGCGAACGTCCTCGCGCTGAAGATGCTCGGCGCCGAGCAGATCGTGAGCGTCTCGGCGGTCGGCTCGATGAAGGAGGCGATCCGCCCCGGCGACGTCGTGCTCCCCGACCAGCTCATCGACCGCACCCGGATGCGGCCGAGCACGTTCTTCGAGGGGCTCGGCGTCGTCGCGCACGTCGAGCTCGCCGATCCGATCGACCCCGCGCTCTCGGAGGCGCTCTACCGCGCGTGCCTCGAGGTCGGCGTGCGCACGCACCGCGGCGGCACCTACGTGTGCATCGACGGGCCGCAGTTCTCGACGCGCGCGGAGTCGAACCTCTACCGCTCGTGGAGCGTCGACGTGATCGGGATGACGAACCTCCCCGAAGCGCGCCTCGCGCGCGAGGCGGAGCTGCCCTACGCGACCCTCGCGCTCGCGACGGACTACGACTGCTGGCATGCGTCCGAGGCCTCCGTGAGCGTCGAGGCGGTGCTCGAGGTGATGAAGAAGAACGTCGCCGTCGCCCAGGCAGTCCTGCGCGGCCTCGCCGCGATCCTCCCCGACCCGGCGAGGAGCCCCGCGAGCCGCGCGCTCGAGCACGCCGTCGTCACCTCGCCCGACCAGATCCCGGCGGCCTCGCGCGCCAAGCTCGCGCCGGTCTGCCCCCGCAAGTTCGCTTCCACCCGTTGAACCCCACTCGCTGAGTGACCGAGGTCGTCGATCTCCATGCCTGAGAAGAACCCCAACCTGCTCGTGGTCGGCTCGGTCGCGCGCGACACGCTCCACCTCCCGACCGGCTCGCACGACTACGTGCTCGGCGGCTCGGCCGTGTTCGCGAGCCTCGCCGGCTCGCTGTTCACGAGCCCTCGGCTCGTCGGCATCGTCGGCACGGACTTCCCCGACCACGAGGTCGCGATGCTCGCGGCGCGCGGCGTCGACGTGAGCGGCCTCGAGATCGTCGGAGGCGACACCTTCCACTGGGAGGGCCGCTACTCGGACGACCTCACGAGCCGCGTCTCGCTCAAGACCGAGCTCAACGTGTTCGCGGACTTCCAGCCGAAGATCCCCGAGGCGTTCCGCGACACGCCGTTCGTGATGCTCGGCAACATCCACCCCGATCTCCAGCTCGCGGTGCTCGACCAGATGCGGCGGCCCGAGCTCGTGATCGCCGACACGATGAACTTCTGGATCGAGGGGACGCCCGATCGGCTCGCCAAGCTCCTCGAGCGCATCGACGTGCTCGTGATCAACGAGGAGGAGGCCCGCCAGCTCGCCGGGGTCTACAACATCGTCGAGGTCGCCGACCGGCTCCTGCGCATGGGCCCGCGCATCGCGGTGATCAAGCGCGGCGAGTACGGCGCGCTCTTGTTCGAGGGCGACCAGGTGTTCAGCGCGCCCGCGTACCCGGTGCGCCGCGTGCTCGATCCCACGGGCGCGGGCGACTCGTTCGCAGGCGGGATGCTCGGCTACGTGTCCGAGGTCGGCGTCGCGGATCACGGCACGCTGCGGCGCGCGATCATCTACGGCTCGGCGCTCGCCTCGTTCTGCGTCGAGGGCGTCTCGGTCGAGCGGCTCGCGCAGGTGAGCCGCGAGGACGTCGAGACACGCTACCGCGCGTTCGCGCGCCTCGCGAGCTTCGACTCGCGCTAAGGTGTCTGGACCTGGGCTCCGGGGAACTTCGACGACAAAGGGGATGTGATGCGGTCTCTTCTCATGACTTCGATCCTCGCGCTCGCGCTCGCGGGCTGCGACGGCAACGGCGGCACCGACTCGGGGATGCCGCCGACGGACTCCGGCCCGCCGGCGAGCGTGTGCCCCCGGACGAACGTGCCGAACCCCGACGAGCTGATGGGGCCGTGCTGCTACCGCGTCGACCAGACGTCCAAGCGCGAGGCGCCGGAGATGCGCCTGACGTACCTCGAGCTGGTCGAGCCGATGGACTCGCCGCTCTCCTCGATGACGCTGCGCACCGTGCTCAACACGTCGATGCAGGAGGAGCGCTTCAACTGGCTCTTCCGCACCACGGGCGCGGGCGCGGACGGCACGGTCGAGATCGTGACCGGCTTCGGCCGTCGCAACGCGGACGGCACGTACAGCTTCTCCGCCGGAGCGGCCAGCAGCGATCCCGCCGAGTGGTGCCCGGTCCAGATCCCGGCCACGCTCGCGAGCGAGGTCGTCAACTCGTCGGATCTCGATGGCGCGATCGCCGTCCCGGTGTTCGACACGACGGGCACGAACCTGCAGGTGGTGCTCGAGCTGCAGGCGCTGAGCATCCAGAACGCGCGCTGGACGGAGAACCGGAGCTGCATCGGCACCAAGACGAACCGGCCGTTCACCTACGATCCCGACGCCCAGCTCACCGCATACATCGACGTCGCGCGCGCGCGCACGCAGATGATCAACGTGCCGCCCGTCATGACGACGGTGTGCGCCGCGATCGCGGGCTCGCTCGACGCGCCGACCTATTGCGACGACAACGCCCAGGGCGCCTGGATGGTCCCGCCCGACTCGCTCTGCGACGCGTCCGGCTGCCGCCGCAACGCGGCGGGCGCGACCGACGTCTGCGACCCGGCGACGAGCTGCAACGCGTGGCGCATCGTCGGCCGCTTCGCCGCCGCCGGCATCACGATCACGAACAGCACCTGCGATTGAGGGCTCCGAGGAGCGCTCGTCGCGCCGCCGTTCTCTCACCGAGCGCGTTGAAAACGGAGCGCCGGCGGGGGTAGGCTCCCCGTGCGCACGTGGGGCAGACGTGCGCGCGGAGGATGGGATGTATCGCTTGGATCACTTCACGGCGTATCGGCTGGGGCTGATCGTCATGCTCACGCTCACCTTGTTCGCGTGTAGCGGCGGCGGCGGCTGTTCCGGCTGCGAGAGCTGCGGCATCGCGCCGATCCCGGGCGGCTACCCGATCGAGGAGCGGATCGACAACTCCGCGCAGATGCGGCTGACGCCACACGGCGTCGCGTTCCTAGAGAACAACGTCGACGCGCTCGCGAACATCCTGTTCCCCGAGGGGCTCGACTTCACGATCGACGAGCAGCAGCAGACGTTCATCATCACGATCACGATCTGCCGCGGCGGCGGGTGCATCGCTCACCTCGAGATCGACTCGATCGACCTCTCGCCGACGGACCCGAACCTCCTGCGCGCCCATGTCCGGCTGATCATCGAGAGCCGCCGGCGCGACGGCACCCGCGGGCCCTGGCCGGGCACCTGCGATCTCGACATCGACACGCGCCGCGGCAGCCGCCGCTACGTCGGCCTGATCGCGGACATCCGCGTGCGCGCCGTCGAGGCGAGCCGGCCCGCGCGCGGCGGCTACTCCGAGATCGTCGTCGAGCGCATCGAGCTGCTCGACGGAGAGGGCATCGAGAACGACGACATCCGCATCTCCGGCGGCTTCCTCGGCTCGTGCGGCGCGCTCAACCTCGACCTGTTGAAGGGCTTCATCATCGACCAGGTCGCCGGCCAGCTCGGCGGCCTCGCGGACAGCGCCGTCGGCGACAACCTCTGCACCACGCAGGGGGAGCACGGCTGCCCGACGGGCACGTTCCCGGTCCCGAACAACACCGACCCCGACACGATCTGTCGGTACGCCCCCAGCGCCGACGCGGAGTGCGTGAGCCTCCTGCTCGGGATGGACGGCCGCGGCGACCTCGGGGGCCAGCTCATCGGCGGCTTCTCGCCGGGCACGCACGCCTACGCGCAGTTCCTGCTCGCGGCGGGCGGTGACGCGGTCGCCAACGACGGCATGAGCCTCTTCTTCTACGGCGGCTTCATGGGCACGGACCGCACGTTCACCGAGACCCCGGCGCACAACTCGTGCGTGCCGGTGGTGCCGGTGCCGCCGCGGCCGACGATCCCGCGCGCCGCCGCGTTCCTCACCGGCAACACGATCCCCGGCACCTCGACCAACGCGGACATCGGCATCGGCTTGTCCGAGGCGTACCTCGACTACGCGGGCTACGGGCTCTTCGACTCGGGCGCGCTCTGCATCGGCGCCGGGACGCGCCTGTCCCAGCAGCTCTCCACGGGGCTGCTGTCGGCGGCGATCATGAGCGTGCCGGAGCTGACCTACCCGGCCGCGGCGGCGCCGATCACGATCGCGCTCCGCCCGCAGCTCCCGCCGGACTTCTCGATCGGCGCGGGCGGCGACGCCGACCCGATCCTCCAGATCGAGCTGCCGCAGCTCCAGATGGACTTCTACGTCTGGAGCACCGAGCGCTACGTGCGCTTCATGACCTTCCAGACGAACCTGCGCATCGGGATCGACCTCACGGTGGAGTCCGGTGAGCTCGTCCCGCGGATCGTCTACGTCAACTCCGACGACCCCGTCGTGACCAACTCCGAGCTGCTCGCGGAGATGCCGCCGTTCCTGGCGAGCACGCTCTCGACGGTCATCGGCGCGTTCGCCGGCATGCTGGGCGGCGCCATCGATCCGTTCGCGCTGCCGGAGATCATGGGCATCGAGCTCGACGTCCCGCCGGGCGGCGTCACGCGCGTCCGCGAGGGCCCGAACGACTTCCTCGGCATCTTCGCGAACCTGCGGATCGCGGGCGCGGCGCCGCTCACCCGGCCGCTCGACACCACGCTCACGGTCAGCGACCTGCGCCTCGATCACGAGGCGATGCACCCCGCGACCTGGGGCGCGAACGGCGGCAACTCCGTGTGGCTCCACTTCGACGCGAGCGGCATCGAGGGGGTCGAGCACGAGTACAGCTACCGCATCGACGGTGGCGCGTGGTCCGCGTGGACGCGCGAGCCGCGCGTGCTCGCACGGAACGACGTCCTCCTGCTGCAGGCGCGGCACGTCGTCGAGGCGCGCGCCCGCGTGGTCGGCGAGCCGCGCACCGTCGATCCGACGCCCGCGCGCGCCGAGCTGCTCGTCGACATCCTGCCGCCGCGCGTGACGGTCGGCCGGACGGTGGACGGCGTCGAGGTCACCGCGATCGACCTGCTCACGCCGCGTGATCGGCTCGAGTACCGCTACCGCGTCGACGGCGCGTGGACGGCCTGGACCGAGCGCGCGCGGCACCCGCTCGCGCTCGACGCCGCCGGCGTCGAGGTCGAGGTCCGCGACGAGGCCGGCAACGTCGGCCGCGCGGAGGCCGCGCTCATCCGCGGCCTCGGCAACCCCGAGGCGGGCGACGGCTGCGGCTGCCGGGTGACCGGCGACGAGAGCCGCACCCCGTTCGCGCTGCTCGCGCTGCTCGGCGCGCTCGGCGCGATCTTCATGCGGCGGCGGCGCCAGAGCGTGGCGCCGTTCCTCGGCGTGCTCGCCCTCGCGATCGCGGGGCTGCTCGCGTCGGGCTGCGAGTGCAGCGAGCCGATGACCGGGCTGCCCTGCGGGGGTCGCTGCATCGCCGCGGCCCCGCCGGTCACGACGAGCGGCTCGGTCTGCTGCGAGGCCACGGACATGTGCTCGATGTACGACGTGGACGCGCTCTGCGACCCCGGCTACACGTGCCCGCTCGCGAACCTCGTGCTCGACGCGACCTGCAACGTGACGTGCTCGGCCTGCGAGGCCAAGCCCGCGCTCGAGCCCGGCATCCTCGCGACCGACCTCGACATGGTCGTCGACGAGTCCGGGCAGGTCTTCGTGTCCGGCTACAGCCCGGGCAGCCCGCAGGGTGGGGACTTCGGCGACCTCGTGTTCGGCCAGTGGAGCGGCACCGCCGTGACGTGGGAGATCGTCGACGGCGCGCCGCGCACCCCGATCACGAACGACCCGACCGGCTGGCGCGGCGGGGTCAGCGACCCGGGCGACGACGTCGGCCGGTGGACCTCGCTCGCGAACCAGGGCGGCACGTTCCTCATCACGCACTACGACGCGAGCAACGGCGCGCTCCGCTTCTCCGCGGGCGGGCCCGGCGCGTGGGCGTCGCACACGATCGACGACGCGGGCGACTCCGGCCGCTACTCCTCGCTCGTGCTGCTCGCCGACGGAACGCCGGTCGTCGCGTACCTGCGGATGGCGCCCGACGCGACGAGCCCCGAGGTGATCCGGGGCTCGGTGATGGTCGCCACGGCGAGCTCGCCCAACCCGTCGGCCACGACCCACTGGACGCTGACCGAGGTCGCCTCGGCGCCGATCCCTTGCCGGCCGCTCACGTGCGGCGGCCTCGCGCGGGCGTGCCTCGAGACGGGAGAGTGCGTCGCGCCGGCGAGCGACTGCGGCGCCGCGTGCCCGAGCGGCGAGGCCTGCTACGCAGGCAGCTGTCGCGCGGCGCTCCCGCCCAACTACGTCGAGGATCTGCCGCCCGCGTACGGCCTCTACACCTCGCTCGCCGTGATCCCGAGCGGCGGGCTCGCGCTCGTGTTCTACGACCGCACGAGCGGCAACGTGTTCGGCGCCACGTCGACGGACGGAGCGAGCTGGGGCGCGCCGTTCTTGATCGACGGCTACCGCGTCGGCGACCCGAACGTCGGCGACTGCGGCATGTCCGCGAACCTCGCCGTCGACGACAGCGGGCTCTGGCACGTCGTCTACGTCGACGGCGCGGAGGAGACGCTGCGCTACGCGCAGGTGCGCGGCGACGGGACCGTGGTGAGCCGCGAGGTCGTCGACGACGGCTCCACCTCGGACGGCACGACGCGCTTCACCGACGGCCGGCACATCGTCGGCGACGACGCGTCGATCGTGGTCGAGCCCGGCGGCGGCGTGCGCGTCGTCTACCAGGACGCGACGAGCCAGCACGCGGTCCTCGCGACCCGCTCGGCGGGCGGCGGCGCGTGGTCCATCGAGCGCTTCGACACGACCGGCTCGACCGGGTACTGGCTCGAGCAGCAGCTCCTGGGCACGACGAGCTACGCGGCGGCCTTCTGGCGCCAGCGCGTGGGTCGGGCGATGCAGAGCGGCGTGCGCGTCGTGAGCCTCACCCCGTGATCGACGGCGCTGGGCCGAGCCGCGCTCGGCCCAGCGTGCGAGCCCCCGCTCAAGCCGCGACGCGGTCGGTGTCGTCCTCGACGACCTCGCGGCGCGCCTCGGAGACGGCGCGCAGGAGCGTGTCGCGATCGACGAGCCCCGCGTCGAGCAGCGCCCGCATGTACCCGTCCGCGTAGCCGTGCGCGCGCGCGAGCTTCGCGTACATCGCGCCCTCGAATCGCGCCTCGGTCACCTGCCGCACCAGCTCCCGCACCCGCTCGAGCATCTCGTTCTTGGACATGTGTCGGCCTCCCTGCCGCCCGGGGAGTGCCTCGACGCGATCCATGTCGTCAACTTTTCGACCAGCGCTGCAGCTCGCGTGGGCGTCAACCGCAGCGCGAGGGCAGCTCGACCGCGGGGTCGGGGCAGATGTCGGTCGCCCCGGCGAGGTTCAGGTGCACCGAGTTGATGGAGCCCTCGCAGCCCGCCGTGATGAAGGCGTCGGCGCCTCGCATCGCGCCCGCGCGGACCTCGGGGCAGACGTGGTTCAAGCACACGAGGTTGTCCTCGCCCGCGATCAGCAGGAACGTCCCGACGAGCGCCGGGGCCGTCGGCACGCAGCAGAAGCCCGCGCTGCGGCTCTGGCAGGAGTGCCCCGCGCCGCACTCCGCGTCGCTCGTGCACGCGGGCGTGTTGTCGACGTCGCCGACCACGAAGCGGTCGCCGACGTTGCGCTCGAGCGGGTTCCCGCTCGCGTTGCACGAGTTCGTGATCGTGACGTACGCGATCTCGTCGAGCTGCCGGCTGCAGCTCTCCGCGAGCGCACCGTTGAACAGCGAGTAGTAGCCCGTCACGTCGACGCGGACCCGGCCGCACGCCTGGTCGCGGCGGCCGTCGCCGAACACCACGAGCTCTCCGTCGTCGGTCCCGTCGCGGTCGTCGAAGAAGCGGATCGATCCGCGGCGCGACTCCTCGCAGACGTAGCGACCGCAGCTCGGGTCGGTCGGCGGGCAGTCGGTCCGCGGGATGCCGCCGCCGCCGTCGGGCGCGTCGCAGACCCGGAACTCGCGGGTGAACCGGCAGTTCCATGCGCCGCCGCCGCCGCCGTCGGGGTAGTCCGGCGTCGTGCGGCAGTAGTAGCGCCCGTCGCGCTCGACGCACTCCCAGCCCCCGCCGTCGGGGATATCCGTCCCGCCGTCGCAGTGCGTGACGCCCTCGTAGTCGTAGCAAGTCCAGTTGCCCCCGTCGGGCAGGTCCGGCCGCGGCCTCCGGCAGTGGCGGCCGGTCTCGTCGTCCCAGCACGTCCAGCCGCCGCCGCCCGGGTGGTCACCCGGCACCGTGGAGCACACGCGCAGGTCGCCCTCGAACCAGCAGCTCCAGCCGCTGCCCCCGCCGCCGTCCGGGTAGTCCGGGCGGTCCTTCACGCAGGTCACGAGATCGCCGGCCTGCATGCAGCTCCAGCCGTTGCCGCCGCCGCCGTCCGGGTACGACCCGCCCTCGCAGATCGTCCGGCCCTCCTCGTCCCGACAGCTCCAGCCGCCGCCGTCCGGGTAGTCCGGTCCGGGCGAGACGCACCGCTCGTAGCCGTCGCTGCGCTCCTCGCAGACCCAGTGCTCCGGGCACTCGTAGAGGCGGCAGTCGCCACCGATCGCGCAGTCCGGATCGATCGGACAGGCCAGCATGTCCGGCGGGATGCTCTCGATGAACTCGCTCGGGCTGCGGCCCCCCATGTTGCCGAAGCCGCCGGTGCAGCCACCGGCCAGGACGATGCAGAGAGAACGGAAGAGACGCGGCATGCCGGACCCCACAGCACGGGGTGTGCCGCACATCTTCGGTCGCCTCCGTACCTCCCGAGGCGACGTTCGGAGCGCGGGACGCTCCGCAGGGTGGGGTCGATGTCCGCCAGCCCGGACGAGGCCGATGGACGGACACGGCGCGCGGAGCTACGGGTAGCGAGGGCCGGGCTGGCGGAATTGGCATACGCAGGCGACTTAAAATCGCCGGCTGGGAGACCAGCGTGAGGGTTCGACCCCCTCGCCCGGCATGCTCAGGACGGGGCGACGTGCCGCCCGATGGCGGGGCCGGGGCGCTCGCGGTCGAGCTCGCGGATGCGGTTGTCCTCGTCGACGAAGACCACGCGGGGCTGCCACGCGTGGGCCTCCTCCTCGTCGAGGTCCCCGAACGTCGCGAGGATCACGAGATCGCCAGGCCGGTTCAGGTGCGCGGCCGCGCCGTTGAGGCAGACGACGCCGCTGCCGCGCTCGCCGGCGAGCGTGTAGGTCACGAGCCGCGTGCCCCGCGTCACGTTCCAGACGTGGACCTCCTCGTGCTCGAGCATGCCCGCCGCGTCGAGCAGGTCGCGGTCGACGGTGACGCTCCCCTCGTAGTCGAGGTTCGCGTCGGTGACCCGCGCCCGATGGATCTTCCCGAGGAACATCCGCCGCTTCATCGCCTCGTCCTTCTTCCTCACCGTGGCGGCTCGCGGAGGCGAGTCCACCCGGCGGCGAGAAGATAGCGCGCCTCAGACCATTTCCAAGCGCCGCGCGTCGGAGCCTCTCGACGCCGCGCCCTCCCCCGCCGCGGCGCAGAGGAGCAGACCGATGAAGAAGGCCCTGACCACGCTGGGCGCGCTCGCCTGCGCGCTCTCGCTCACGACCGCCGCCGCCGCGCAGGGCGCGACCGCGCCCGACGTGAGCTACGAGTTCGAGGACGACAACGTCGAGGGCGGCTACCGCTCGCCCCTCGGCGACATCATCCGCGTGCCCCCGCGCGGCAGCCGCGTGAGCCTCGTGCGCCCCCGCGTGCACTTCGTCCCCGAGCTGGTGAAGTCGATCGAGACGATCTGAGCTCCGGCCCGACACGCGGGCGTGGCTTGACCCGCATCGCTCGCCGACGTTCACTAGTCGGATGCGCTTGGTCTCGAGCTTGTGCGGTTCGCTCGCTCTCATGATCGTCGTCTCCGGCTGCGAGTGCCGGCGGGTCGTCAACCCGCCCGGCATCGACGCGGGCTGGGACGCCGCCGAGGAAGAGACGGACGGCATGCGCCCGCGCCCCGACGGTGGGGTCCCCACCGACCTCTTCCCGCCGCCGACCATCACCGAGTGCACGACCCTCGCGCCCACGAGCGGCGGCCGCTGCGAGGTGACGCCCGGCGCGGGCGGGACGCTCGTGCAAGGCGACGTGCTCACTCCAGGTGAGGTCTTCCGCGGCGGCGGCGTGCTCTTCGGCGCGGACGGAATCATCTCCTGCGTCGGCTGCGACTGCGCGGCGGGCGGCGCCACCGTCGTGCGGTGCCCGAGCGTGGCGATCTCGCCCGGCCTCATCAACGCGCACGACCACATCACCTTCAACAACACCGTGCCGTACGCGGCGGCGGGCCTGTTCACGGAGGAGCGCTACGAGCACCGGCACGACTGGCGCACGACGCGGCCGAGCCCGCCGCACACGAGCGTCTCGAGCGGCGGCGGGCGCTCGACCACGGGCGAGATGCAGTGGAACGAGCTGCGCCAGCTCGTCGGGGGCGCGACCAGTGTGTTCGGCAGCGGCGGGCCCGAGGGCCTCTTGCGCAACCTCGACAACACGACGCGCAGCGGCCTGGGCCTGCGGGCCGAGTACGAGACCTTCCCGCTCGGCGACTCGGACGAGACGCAGTTCACGGAGGGCTGCGGCTACGCCTACTGCTCGAGCTGCACGACCTCGGACATCGCCGGGTTCCACGCGTTCGTGCCGCACGTCGCCGAGGGCATCAACGCGCAGGCGCGCAACGAGTTCCTCTGCATGCGCGAGGGCATGCGCAACCTGCTGCAGGCTCCGACCGCGCTGATCCACGGCACGGGCCTGTTGCCGGTCGACATGGGCGAGATGGCGACGCGCGGCGTGGAGGTGATCTGGTCGCCGCGCACGAACATCACGCTCTACGGCGACACCGCGCGCGTCACCGAGTTCGCCTACAACCGCGTCCCGATCGGGCTCGGCACGGACTGGCTGCGCTCCGGCTCGATGAACATGCTCCGCGAGCTCGCCTGCGCCGACGAGTTCAACGCCAACTTCCTCGCGGGCTTCTTCCCCGACGAGCAGCTCTGGCGCATGGCGACGGTGAACAACGCGAGGGCGTTCAACATCGAGGACCGCCTCGGCGTCCTCGCGCCCGGCCGTCAGGCCGACCTCGCCCTCTTCGCGACGACCGCGAGCCGGCGCGACTACGCCGCGGTCGTGCGCGCGGGGCTCGCCGACGTCGTGCTCGTCACGCGCGGCGGGCAGGTGCTCTACGGCGACGCCAGCGTCGTCGAGCCGCTGCGCTCGGGCTGCGATCCGTTCACGCCCGGCGGCTCCGCCGACGTGTGCGGCGCGCCCAAGCGCGTGTGCCTGCAGGAGCTCGGCACGAGCTTCGCGGCGCTGACGGCGGAGGCGAACCGCCGCGCCGCGCAGTACCCGCTCGTGTTCTGCGGCGTGCCGGACCACGAGCCCTCGTGCCTGCCCGCGCGCACGATGATGCGCCCGGTCGACGCGATGGTGAACGGCTCGAACTACTACACCGGCATGAGCAGCGCGGACGACGTCGACGGGGACGGCATCCCGAACGCCGCCGACAACTGCCCGAGCGTGTTCAACCCCATCCGGCCGCTCGACAACGGCGCGCAGGCGGACTCCGACGGCGACGGCATCGGCGACGCGTGCGACGCCGACGCGGTCGACACCGGCGACCTCGACGGAGACGGCGTCGCGAACGAAGTGGACAACTGCCCGACGGTGTTCAACCCGGAGCAGACGGACTCCGACGGCGACGGCATCGGCGACGCGTGCGACGCGTGCCCGACGATCGCCGTCGCGGCGGGCACCCAGACCGTGTACGCTGTCCGCTGCGAGGCCACCCGAGGCAGCGTCACGCTGCGCGACCTCGTCGTGACCGCGACCACCTCCGGCGGCTTCTACGCGCAGCAGCGCGAGGGCTCGACGGACTTCGCGGGCGTCGACTTCAGCGGCATCTTCGTCTTCACGGGGAGCGCACCCACCGTCACGCGCGGCCAGGTCGTGAACGTCAGCGGCACGACGGGCGACTTCTTCGGGCTCGCGCAGCTCACGAGCCCGACGGTCACCCCGGTCTCGAGCGGCGCCGAGCCGGCACCGCTCGCCGTCGCCGCGTCGGCGATCACCACGATGGGCCCGCGCGCGTCCGCGCTCCAGAGCGTGCTGGTGCGCGTGGGCGCCTCGACGGTGACGGAAGCGAGCCTCCCGGGCGGCGAGTTCGCCATCGACGAGGGCCTGCGCGTCGACGACCTGATCTTCGCGATCACGCCCGCCCCCGCGGTCGGCGAGACGTTCTCGTTCCTGCAGGGGCCGCTCTCGTTCGGCTTCGGCACGACGCGGCTCGTCCCGCGCGACGTCGGCGACGTCGGCTTCGCCGCGCTGCGCCTCTCGCCGCGCACGATCATCGCGCCGCCCGGCGCCACCGTCACGCTGAGCGTGGCGCTGCCGATGCCCGCCCCGGCCGGCGGCGCGTCGGTCACCATCGCGCCATCGCCGGCGGCGATCCTCGTCGGCCCGGCGGCCATCGTGGTGCCCGAGGGCATGCGCGCGGCGAGCGCCGAGTACGTCGCGCAGACGACCGAGGGCACGGGCAGCGTCACCGCCTCCTACGCCGGCGAGACGAGCATGGCGAGCGTGTCGATCGCGACCGCGCCCACGCTCTTCTTCAGCGAGTACGTGGAAGGGACGAGCAACAACAAGGCGCTCGAGATCGTCAACGCGAGCAGCTCCGTCGCGAGCCTCACCGGCTGCGAGATCCGCCGCTACACGAACGGCTCCGCGACGGTCTCGGCGACCTACCGGCTGAGCGGGATGCTCGGCCCGCGCGCGGTGTTCGTGGTCTGCAACCCGGGCACCGAGGGCGCCGAGACGCTCTGCGACGACACCAGCTCCGTCATCAACCACAACGGCGACGACGCGTACGACCTCACCTGCGACGGGATGGTCGTCGACACCTTCGGTCAGATCGGCAACGACCCGGGCACGCAGTGGTCGGGCGGCGGGCTCGGCACCCTCGACTTCGTGCTCTACCGCCGCTGCTCGATCACGATGGGCAACCCCGACGGCAGCCGCCCCTTCGACCCCTCGGTGGAGTGGATGGGCGGCGCGTGGGTCGACACGGCGACGAGCCTGAACGGCCTCGGCAACCGGATGGAGTGCCCGTAGCGCGCGCGCTCACTCGGGCGCGGCGAAGCGCAGGCCGACGAGCCAGCCGTCGGGGTGCTCGCGCGTCCACACGACCTCGCCGCGCTCGCGGGCCTCGTGGCGCTCGTCGAAGCGCACCTCGAGCTCGAGCCGCGCGCCGACCTCCACGGGCCGGTCGAGCGCGAGGCGCAGGCCGCCCGTGCTCGCGTTGAGCAAGAACCCCTCCGCCGCGAGCGGCGCGGTCACCCGCACCTCGCCGTGGATGGGGAAGCGCGTGCTCTTGCGGCGCGCGCCCCGGTGTACGGACCGGTCCGAGGGGCCCGCAGGCATCAAGCGGCCGATACTCTCCATGGTACAGATCCCCCTAGGGCCCTTCGGAGCCCCGTCGAGCCAGCGAATCAGCAACGCGCGCGCCAGCGCGAAGATTCGCGCCGACCGCGCGACGACGAGCGTTCCGTCACCGTGTGGGAGTCAACTCACGCACGCGATGTCGTGCCCCGTGCGCACGAGTCACACCTCGAGCGCCGGGTCACAGCCCGAGGGCGGAGCCGTCGAAACGCCGCGGGCTGGCGTAGCCGCCGTCGGCCTCGTCCGGGTCGCGCAGCGTCACCCCGTGCAGCCGGAAATCGCGCGCGATCGGCGCGAGGCCCTCGCGCAGCTTCCGCATCGTGGCCTCGTACGCGATCTGCTCGACCTCGGGCCGGTAGAAGTACTTCATCGGCGACCCGCTCAGGATCCGCATCTCGTCCGCCTCGGGGCGGAAGAGGTGGAAGGCGACGTTCGGGTACATCTCCGCGATCGCCCGGGTCGCCTTGTCGAAGCGGCCGTTGATCAGCGCCTTGAGCCCCTGCGCCGTCCCGTAGATCCCGCCTCGGTCGCGCACGTACCCAGGGGTGCGTCCGACCGCGGGCACGAGGGGATCGACGAGGATCACAAGCGTGGCGCCGCGCCGCGCCGCGACGCGCATGTTCGTCGTGCGCGAGAACGCGCCGTCGACGTAGTAGCGCCCGTCGACCTCGACCGGCGGGTAGAACGGGACGAGCGCCGACGACGCTTGCACGGCGCGGTGCACCGGCACGTGCGCGTGGCGCTCGTGGCTGAAGAGCACGGCCTGGGACGTGTCCTGGTCCGTCGCGCCGATGTAGAGCGGGCGGCGCAGCGCGCCGAACCGATCGCTCATCCCGGGGCGCGCGAGCTGCCGCGCGAGCCACGCGCCGAGCCGGCGCCCGCTGAACGCCGCGGTCGGCACCGCGCGCGCGAGCGAGCTGACCGCCCCGCGCGGGCCGGCGCCGCCGCGCGCGAGCTCTGCGAGCAACCGCGCGAGGCGCGCGCCCATCTCGGGGTAGTTCGGCTCGAACAGGTCCCACTTCCCGATCGGGTCGATGCGATGCCCGCGCCCCTCGAGGGATCGCAAGATCTCGTCGGGCCCGATCCCGTTGGCGAGGAACGCGGCGAGGATCGCGCCCGCGCTGATCCCACAGAAGAAGTCGAGGTCGACGACGGCGCGATCCGCGAGGAACGCCTCGAGCGCCCGCAACACCCCGAGCTCGTAGAGCAGCCCCTCGATGCCACCGCCCGCGAGGCAGACCGCGATCTTCCCGCGGCCGCGCTGCGAGAGGAGCGCGCCGAGCGCGCGCTCGAGCGCCTCGGGGCCTTCGTGCGCGACGACCCCGCCGATCCCGTGGTGCCCGAGCGCGAACGCGCCGTCGATGCCGTCTCGCTCGACGAGCGCGAGCACGCGCTGGCGCAAGATGGGGCCGCCCATCCTGCCGTGCGGGAACACCTGCTCGAGGAAGCGCTTGGCCTCCGGCAACCCCGCCCCGCGCGCGTCGAGCACGAGGGCGTCGACCGGCTGGTGCCGCAGGTAGCCGAGCGCGCGCTCCGGCTCGCCGATCCCGACCGCGCGCCGGCGCGTCGTGAGCAGCCCCTCGGAGCCGGCGAAGTGGATGGAGCCGTCTTCGGCCGCGCGGGCGTCGGGCAGACGGTCGAGCCCGAGATCGCCGAACCGCTGGCCGAAATACAGGATCGTGTCCATTCGATGGGACCATAGAGATCCGCCCTCCGGCGAGCAAGGTCCGCGACGCGGTCCGAATTGCTGCGCGCCGCCGGATGGTGGTAAGGTTCGTTGCCTTTCGGGGGACGGAGACGACGAAGTGAGCGCGACGGACCTCCAGGCAGTCAAAGAAGAGCTCGTGAAGGCGGGGCTGGAGATCTACCGCACCCGCCCGGCCGAGCTCGAGATCGCCGAGCGGGTGCGCCTCCACATCATGGACTCGGGGATCCGCGTGCGCGACGGGCTGCGCGTGGTGTTCACCGCGCGCACCCAGCGCTCCGACTTCGGCGCGAGCGTGTCTCCCGACCAGCTGTTCGAGCGCGTGCGCGCCGCCGTCGGGCAGCGCGCGCTCGACCGCGGCTACGTGGAGGAGGCCGCGCTGACCGTCGAGGTGAAGGACCCGATGGACGAGGCGAAGGTCCTCGATACCTGGCACGAGATCGTCTACGGCAAGGCGGCGGGCGACCTGAACGCGGTGGTCGAAGAGGTGCGCTGGGCGCTCTCCGTCGACAAGTTCATCGCTCCCTGAGCCCGTTCCGTCGACGGACGCGAAGAGGGGCCGCGCCACCGGCGCGACCCCTCCCAGAAAAGAAAGACGAGCAAGCTCGGTCGGGCGCGCCGCGCCCTCAGGAGGCCAGCTCGGCCACGCTCTCGGCGAGCGGGCCCTTCGGCCCCTCGCGCAGCTCGAAGCTCACCGACTGCCCCTCCCGCAGCGTGCGGAAGCCGTCGCCGGCGATCTGCGAGTAGTGCACGAAGACGTCCGGGCCTTCGTCCTGACGGATGAAGCCCCAGCCCTTGGCGTTGTTGAACCACTTGACGGTACCGACTGCCATCAACCCCTCCAGATTCGTGTGCTCGGGATACTGCTCACGGTGGATGGGAAGATGTCAAGACGTGTTGCAATACGACACGTCCGTGGAGCGGCCCGCTTCCCCCGTCGAGCACCGCAAGCCTAGGTCGTAAGGGAGGCCAGTCAAGCGCTTTCGACCTGAAATTTCGGGGATCTACGAGTGGTGCTGAACACCCGGTGAGCATCCGTACGTCCGCGTTGTACGAGTCCGATCTCGCGCCCCATCACTGTCCCCATTCGCGGGCCGGGTGGCCCCCGACGTCGACGATCACGAGCGCTTGTCGGCGGCCCGATCTCGCCGTACATGGCAGAGACTCTCGCCGGAGGTGTGCGCCGTGATCTCGAAGCTGAGTGAGCTGTTGGCCGAGAAGAAGAACCGGGACCTCGCGCTGCTCGCCGGCGGCGCCGTCACGCTGATGGCGGGCGGCAAGCTCACGCCGATCGCGATGTTCCTCGCCGGCATGAAGGGCCTCGAGGACGAGTGGCGCAAGGCGCACCCGGACTTCCACGGGAGCCTCGCGGAGCGCTTCCAGCTCGCGATCGAGCACTACGACGCGACGCACCAGCACCCGACCAACCGCCTGCTGCACACGGTCGGGATCCCGATGGTGCTGGGCGGGTTCGTCGGGATGCTCGCGGCGCCGAGGTACTCGCCGCCCTGGTGGATCGCGAACGGCTCGTGGACGGCGGGCTGGGCGCTGAACTTCGTCGGCCACGGCCTCTACGAGAAGGGCGAGCCGGCGTTCGCGACCGATCCCTTGGGGCCGATCGCCGGGCCGGTGTGGGACTTCGTCCGGCTACGCGACAAGCTCTTCGGCGCCGCGGCGCCGGAAGCGCACGCGCACGCGCACGCCGACGCTGCGCCGACGACGCACGCGTGAAGCGAGCGACGCTCGCCGCGCTCCTCTCTGCGTGCGCGGGCGCGAGCACGCCTGCGGCGGGCCCGCCCGGCGAGGGCGCTGCGGCGCTGACGGCGGAGGCGGAGGCGGCGTGGTCCGCGCTCGAGCCCGCGCGCGCCGCCGAGCCCGCGGAGCGCGCTGCCGCCGGCGGCGGCACCGTCGCGATGGAGACGGCGCGCGCACCTCGCGCTCGGACGCGACGAGGCCGCGCTCGCGGCGCTCGCGCGCGCGAGCTCACCCCACCTGCGGCACCTGCGCGCGCGGGCGCGCCTCTCGACGGGCGACGTCGCCGGCGCGGCGCGCGACCTCGAGGACGACGACGACCCGTGGGCGCGCGAGCTCCGCGCGGCGCTGGCCTCGCTCGGGACGCGGACTCCCTACCGCATACGCGGCGCGCGCGCCGAGCTCGCGATGGAGCCGCTGCCGCTACCGGTCGTGCGCGTGCGCGTCGACGACGTCGAGACGCTCGCGGTCGTGAGCACGGGCGCCGAGCTCACCATCCTCGATCCATCGGTGCGCGCCGCGCCCGGCGTCATCGACGCGCTGCGCCTCGGCGCGATCGAGGTCTGCGACGTGCCGCACACCACGCGCTCGCTCGACCCCCTCTCCGAGGCGCTCGGGGCCCGCGTCGGCGCCGCGATCGGGCTCGACCTGCTGCTCCGCCTGCAGGCGCGGATCGACGGGCCCGGCGGCCGCCTCACGCTGTCGGCCGCCGCCGCCGCGCCCTCCCCGGACGCCGCGCGCGCCCCGTTCGTCACCCCGACCGGCTCGTTCCTCGCCGTCGTCGCGCGGATCGCGGGCGAGCCGGCGTGGCTGACCGTCGACACCACCGCGATCTTCCCGCTCGCGCTCACGGCGGGCGCCGACGAGGCGCTCGGGCTGGACGGGCTCGCGTGGGAGCCGGCGCGTGGCCCCGGACAGGCGATCGCGCCGGTCGCGATCGGCGCGCTCGCGATCGAGGCGCTGCCGCTCGCGCGCGGGATCCTCGACGACGATCACGCGCGCGCGGTCGGCGCGCCGGTGGCCGGCGCGATCGGCTGGGGCCTGCTCGCCGAGCTCGTGACGGTGCTCGACCCCGACGCCCGAGCGCTGCGCTTCGAGTAGCCGTCGGGCGCGATCAGGCGCCGGCCGGCATGGTCGCGCGTCGGTGCGCCTCGACGAGCGCGACGTACGCCGCGAAGCCGGCGAAGAGGAGCGCTGGCCCCACCGGCCCGACCTGCCACACCAAGAGCGCCGCGGCGCTGCACGCGAGGACGAGCACCGCCGGCACGTGCGGCGTGTTGCCGTCGTCGACCGGGGCGGGGCGCGCCGACAGCGCGGCGATCATCGCCTCGACCTCCGGCCGCTCGGGCGCCACCGCCGGCCCCGCGTCGCGATCCCAGAGCGGGACGCCACAGCGGGGGCACGCCTCCGGGAACGGGAAGCAGTCCCCGCACGAGCCGCACGCGAAGCGGTCCGGCCGCGGCCCGGCCTTCGGCGCGCTCGGCAGCGGCGCGCCGCGCAGCGACGCGTGGACGCGCCGGTACGCGGCGAGGACCCGCTTGAAGCGATCGGCCGCCTCGAGATCGCCGGGGTTGCGGTCCGGGTGATGCGCGAGCGCGAGCCGGCGATAGGCGGCCCGCGCCTCGACCAAGGTGGCGCGGCGGCTCAGCCCGAGCGCCGCGAACGGATCACCTGCCCTGAACGAGGAGGACGGGGTCGACATGTGTGGCTCCGACAACGAGACCGCGAGGAGGTTCCATCCTCTCCTACGGCGCGAGCCGGTGCATCTTCCACCCTCCTGCGTCGCGCTCGAACACCGCGCGGTCGTGCAGGCGCCCCGCGCCCTCGATCCAGTGCTCGATGCGCAGGGGCGACACGACATAGCCGCCCCAGCTCGGCGGGCGCGGGACCGGTCCGTCGCGGAAGCGCGCCTCGAGCTCGCGCACCCGCTCGAGGAGCACGGCGCGCGAGGCGATCGGCTGGCTCTGCGGGCTCGCCCACGCGCCGAGCTGGCTCTCCCGCGGGCGGCTCGCGAAGTACGCGTCGCTGACGGCCGCTGGCGCGCGGCGGACCGGGCCCTCGACGCGGAACTGCTCGCCGATCTCGGGCCAGTGCATCGCGAGCGCGGCGCGCGGGTTGGCCTCGAGCTCGGCCGCCTTGCGGCTCTCGTAGCTCGTGTAGACGAAGAACCCCTCCTCGCCCGCCTCCTTCACCAGGACCCAGCGCACCGAGGGCGCGCCGTCGGGCGTCGCGGTCGCGAGCACGGCCGCCGCGCCGTCGAGCCGCGCGCCCGCGGCGACCGCGCGGCTCCGAGCGTCGAGGAAGCGCGCGATCGGATCGTCGGACGACATGGGCTCGGATATGGCCCGCCTCGGTCGCCGCGTCACGGCGCCAAGCGGTTGATTTGTCGGAGACCGGCGTTACGAATTGCTCCGTGTCGCGGACCTTCACCCTCGACGAGGCCAACGCCTTGATCCCTCGGGTCATCGCGTCGTTCGCGCGGACGACACAGCTCGTCGCGGCCGCGCGCCGCATCGCACACCGGCTCGCCGCGGCGGGCATCCGGCCGCCCGCGCCGGGCCGGCTCCCCGAGCCCGCGTCGGTCGCGCACGACCCCGCGCTCGCCGCCGACCTCGCGCTCGCGACGAGCCTCGGGCAGACGGCGCTCGCGGAGGCGCGGGCGCTCGAGGCGCTCGGCGTGGTGGTGCGCGACCTCGAGCGCGGCCTCGTCGACTTCCGCTCCGTCCTCGACGGGCAGCGCGAGGTCTGGCTCTGCTGGCAGCTCGGTGAGCGCGAGATCCGGTTCTGGCACGACGTCGACACCGGGTTCGTGGGCCGCCAGCCCGTCGAGGGCCACCGCTTCTTCCGCGCCCGCCAGCTCGTCGCCCCGCGCGGCTGATCGCGGCCACAGATCGGCCTTCAACGGATCGGTTACGATTCCAGGTCTCCGTGGTAGGGTTCGCGCGCCCCCCTCGGGGAGCGTGCATGGACGCCACCGCGCAAGAGCTGATCGCGCGCCTGCGCCGCAACCCGAACGACGCCGAGGCGTTCGGGGCGCTCCGCGCACACTATCAGCGCATCGGCGACTACGCGTCGCTCGCGAACCTGCTCGAGGGCTGGGCCGGGCGCTCGCGCGATCCGGTCGCCGCGGCGCGCGCGCTCTACGAGGCGGGCGAGCTCGTGCTCGGCGCGCTCGCGGACCGGGAACGCGCGGTGCAGATGTACCAGCGCGCGCTCGCGCTCGATCCCCGCTTCGAGGACTGCTTCCTGCGCCTGCGCGGCCTCTTCGAGGACGCCGGCGAGACGCGCCGCCTCGCGGACTTGCTCGAGCGCCATGGCGGCGCGCTCGCCGCCGTCGGCGCGGACCCGCGCGACGTCGCGCTCCTCTACCACCAGCTCGGCGAGCTCTGGGAGCACCGCTTCTCGCGCGTCGACAAGGCGGTCAACCACTACAAGAAGGCGTTCGAGCTCGACCCGACGTTCGTCGCGGCGCTCTACGCCGCGCGCGAGATCTACCGCGCGGCCGGCAACCTGAAGGCGGCGGCGACGCTGCTCGAGAAGGAGGCGAAGGCCGAGCTCGACAAGAGCCGCAAGGTCGCCCTCTGGCGCGAGCTGGCGCACATGCGCTCGGACAAGCTCGACGACCCGGAGGGCGCGGCGCTCGCGCTCAAGCGCGCGCTCGGCGAGCAGCCGGGCGACCTCGAGGTCATGACGGACCTCGCGCGGGTGTACCTCTCGCGCGCCGGTCGCACCAAGGACGACCACGTCGCCGAGTCGGACCGGCACCGCGCGGGAGACCTGCTCTATCAGATGGCGCAGCAGGTGAGCCCGGAGCGCGCGCTCGGGCTGCTCGAGCAAGCGCTCGACGCCCGCCCCGATCACGACGGCGCGATGTCCCTCTACGAGCGCACTTGCGAGGATCTCCGGCAGCCGCAGCGGCTGCCCGCGCGCTGGGTCGCCTACCTCGCCCACGCGCCGGGGCGCCCGGAGGCCGCGTTCCGGCGCAAGCGCCTCGCCGGCGCGTACCTCGACGCGGGGCAGATCGACTACGCGATCACGTGCCTCGAGTGGCTGCTCGACGAGGACGACGCCGAGGCCGCCGAGCAGCTCGTCGGGCTCTACCGCCAGGTCGGGCGCGAGGACGACGTCGTGCGCGCGCTCGGCGTCGCCGCCAAGGGGCTGCCGCCGGAGAAGCGCGTGCCGCGCCTGCGCGAGCTCGTCGCCGCGCTGCGCGACCGCGGTGACCTCCCGCGCGCGTCGAGCTTCGCCAAGCAGATCCTCGACGTCGAGCCAGGTGACCCGGAGGCGATGGACGTGATGGAGCGCGCGGCGCGCGCGAGCGGCGACTGGGCGGGCTTCCGCGACGCGCTGCTGTCGGCCTCGCGCATGCGCGGCGCGAGCGTCGAGGACCGCAAGGTCCGACTCAAGCACGTCGCGGTGATCAGCGAAGGCAAGATGGGCGACGTCGACGGAGCGGTGAGCGCGTGGCGGGGCGTCGCCGCGCTCGATCCGTCGGACGTCGAAGCGCGCGTCGCGCTCAAGCGGCTCTTCACCGAGACCGAGCGCTGGGACGACCTGGTCGAGATCCTCGAGCGCGAAGCGCTCGCGCAGACCGAGCCGTTGCCCAAGGCGGAGGTCTACCGGCAGCTCGCCGAGCTCCACCGCGACCGGCGCGGCGATCTCGCGGCCGCGATCACCGCGCTGCGGAGCCTGCGCGAGCTCTCACCCGGGGACCTACCCGCGCGCGACGCGCTCAGCGACGTGCTCGTGCGCGCGGGCGCGCACCTCGAGGCGATCCCGCTTCTGCGCCAGCGCATCGACGCCGCCTACGGACCGGACCGCGCCGCGCTCCTGCGCCTGCTCGCGTCGATCCTCGAGGACCACGTCGGCGACGACGAGGGCGCCTTCGACGCGTGGGCGCAGATCCTCGACGAGAATCCGTCGGACCTGGACGCGATCGCGCACATGGAGGCGATCGACGAGGCGTCCGGGATGCACGAGCGCCTGCTCTCGACGCTGTCGTACAAGGTCGAGGTCGTCCCCGAGACCGAGCGCGGGGCCGTGCTCTCGCGCATGGGCGGGATCGCCGAGTCCTCGCTCAACGACCTCGCGCGGGCGGCGGAGCTCTACGCGCGCGCGCTCGAGCTCTCGCCGGACGAGCCCGGGATCCTCGACCGGCTCTGCGAGGTGTACGAGCGTTCGGACCGGTTCAAGGACCTCGTCGTGCTGTTGCGGAGCACCGCGAACCGCGAGACCGACCCGCGGCGCCGCGCGGAGCTCTACCGCCGGATCGCGCGCACGCTCTCGGACGCGGTCGGCAACGACGACGGCGCCGCGGAGGCGTGGCGCGAGGTGCTGCTCGCCGGCGAGGACGAGGAGGCGCTGCGGTTCCTGCAACGCCACGCGACGCGCAAAGACGACGTCGAGACGCTCGTCGACGTGCTCTCGCGGCTCACCGCGCTCGTCGCCGACGACCTCGAGCGGCGCGATCTCCTCTGGGAGCACGCGCTGCTCTTGGCGGACCGGCTCGCGCGTCGGAGCGAGGCGATCGCGGTGCTCGAGGAGGTCGTCGCGATCCAGCCCGATCACGTCGCCGCCCTGCAACGCCTGGCCGCGCTCTGCGAAGAGACGCGCGACCTCGACCGGCTCGCCATGGCGCTGTCGCGCCAGCTCGAGGTGGTCGAGGACCCTGGGCTGCGCGTGCCGGTGGCGCGGCGGCTCGCGGACCTCCACGAGCGAGACGCGCCGAACCCGCCCAAGGCGATCGAGGCGCTCTACGCGTGGTGCGACGCCGACCTCGCCGACCCCGAGCCGCTCGAGCGCCTCGTCCCGCTGCTCGAGACGTCGCGGCGCTGGCAGGATCTGGTCGACGCGCTCGACTCGCTCTCCGGGCTCGCAGGAGACGACGAGCGCGCCTCGGAGCTGACGCGGCGAGCGGCCGGGGTGGCCTACCGCCAGCTCGGCGACGTCGACGGCGCCTGGTCACGCCTCGAGCCGCGCGTCCGCGAGGACGCCGACGCGACCGCGGAAGAGGAGCTGCGCCAGCTCGCGCGCGGCGCGTCCGCCGGCGAGCGGCTCGCCGAGATGTACGTGCAGATGGCGCAGGAGGCGCCCGAGACGAGCGCGCAGGCCGCCGCGTGGACGAAGGCGGCCGGCGTCTACGAGCACTACCTCGCCGACCTCTCCCGCGCGCTCGAGGCGGTGCTGCGCGCGTTCGCGGCCGACCTGTCGCAGACGAGCGCGCTCGACGAGGCGGACCGCCTCGCGAGCGCGGCGGACGCGTGGCCGCGGCTCGGTCAGGTCTACGAGACGCTGATCCGGCGCGCGGGCTCGGTCGACGAGAAGGTCGACCTCCTCTTGCGGCACGCGGACCGGCTCTTCGAGCGCGATCCGAGCGGCGCCCTCGATCAGACGCTGCGCGCGTGCGCGCTCGTGCCGCTCGACGACGACGTGCTCGCCCTCGCGGAGGAGCGCGCGCCTGTCGCGGGGCGCTCGGAGGATCTCCTCGTCACCTACGACAAGCGCAAGGCGAGCGCCGGTGACGACGCGGGCCGCGTCGAGGCGCTCCTGCGCTCGGCGCGCCTGTGCGAGACGACCCTCGGCGACCGCGAGCGCGCCACGCACTACCTCGCGCTCGCGATCGCGCTCACCGTGCGCTCGCCCGCGCTCGCCCCCGTCGTCGAGGCGGAGGCGAGCGCGCTCGACGGACGGCCCTCCGCGATGGGCGGGCTGCGGCGCGCGATCGTCGAGATCTACACCGCGCTCGCGGACGACATGGAGGACGATCCGATCGGAGGCGCGCAGCTCCTCTTGCGCGCTTCACGCATCCTCCACGCGGAGCTCGGCGACGCGCCGGCGGCGTTCACCACCCTCGAGCGCGCCGCGGCCTTGGCGCCGGGCGAGGCCGAGGTGCTCGACGAGCTCGACCGGTTCGCGCGGCAGGTGCGCCGCCTCGGCGACCTCGATCGGCGCCTCGCGCAGCTCGTGGAGGAGGCGCTCGACAAGGACACCGCGGCGGCGCTGCTCGTGCGTCGCGGGAGCCTGCTCGAGGAGCTCGGCCTGAACGGCCAGGCCGCCGAGGTGTGGACGCGGCTGTCGAGCGTCACGGGCGGCAGCCGCGCCTCGCGCGAGCGGCTGCGCGCGGCGCTGCGCAAGGCGGGCAAGCTCGAGGACCTCCTCGTCGCGCTCCAGCGCGATCTGCGCTCGAGCGACGACGCCGAAGAGCAGGTGGAGCTGCGGCGCGAGATCGCGCGCGTCTGGGACGTCGAGCTGAAGAACAAGTGGGAGGCGCTCGACGCCTGGAAGAAGGTGCGCGCCGCGGTGCCGGGAGATCCGGAGGCCGAGCAGGCGATCGCGCGGCTCGAGGAGGACCGGCGGCGCCCCGTCGACTCCGACGTCTCGATCCACTCGCCCGCGCCGCGCCCCGATCCGCTCGGCACCGGCGAGCTCTCGGCCGAGGATCTGGTCTCGGAGGATCTCTCGGTCGACGCGGAGGTCGTCGGCGTCGCGGAGGTCACGCACCCCTCGGGCGATCGGATCGGGCCGCTCGATGCGGCGCTCGACGAGCCGGCGCCCGCCGACGCGTACGCGGACGCGACCGACGAGAGCGGCGAGACCTCGGGCGAGACGCGCTTCGACAGCGGCATGTTCGAGGCGCTCGAGGAGGCGCAGGCGGTCGCCTTCGCCGCCGGCGAGCCCGCGCCCGCCGAGGCGCCGCCGCTGCCGCCGCGCGAGACCCAGCGCCTCGACGCGAACCAGTACCTCGCGGCGGCGACGCCGCCGCCCCCGCCGCAAGTCGCGATGCCCGCGGCGGCGACCGACGACTTCGACGACGAGGACTACACCGCCGTCGCCGAGGACGTGTTCGACCAGATCCGCACGGACTTCGCCGGCGGCGCGCAGCCGGTCGAGCGCCTCTCGACGGGCGAGCTCGAGCTCGTCGACGAGGAGTCCGAGACGTTCGACAGCGCGGACGAAGAGGTCTTCGAGTCGATCGAGGCCGAGGCGCGCGGGACGTTCGAGGATCTCGGCGCGCCGCCCGAGCTCGATGGAGATCCATTCGAGCTGATGAACCCGGTCGAGGCGCTCGACGCGCTCGAGGAGCTCGAGGACTCCGAGGATCTGCTCGAGCTCGACGAGGTCGAGGAGCTCGACGACGAGGTGGAGGAGCTCGCGGATCTCGACGAGCTCGAGGCGGTGCCGCTCCGCTCGAGCCTCCCGCCGCCGCCGCCCAAGCGTTGAGCCGCCCGCCGGGCGGGGTCTGTCAACGCCACTTGCCCGCGAGATACTTGCGCGCGATGTCGGCCCACGACCCGGTCGGGTCGAGGTCGAGGTAGGTCTGCCAGTGCGGGCGCGCCTCGTTCGTGCGCCCGAGCTCCTCGAGCGACATGGCGAGGTTGAAGTGCGCGTCGGCGAAGCCCGGATCGAAGCTCACGGCGCGCTCGAAGTGACGCGACGCGGCGGCGGCGTCGCCGCGCTCGAACGCGAGGTAGCCGAGGTTGTAGAGCGCCTCGGGCTGCTCCGGATCGAGCGCGAGCGCGCGCTCGTAGAGGCGCGTCGCGTGCTCCACGTCGCCCTGCCGGAACCGCAGGTTGCCCCAGTTCGTGAGCGCGTTCGCGAGGCTGGGATCGAGCGCGATCGCGCGCTCGTACGCGCGCTCCGCGACCTGATAGGTCCCCTCGTCCTCGTCGAGCCGGCAGCCCTCGAGGTAGTGCTCGTACGCCTCCTGCCGCTTCTTCGGATCGACCGCCGCGGCGGGCTCGAGCACGCGCACGACGTCGTCCCGGAGCTCGCGCACCTCGAAGTCGAGGCGCAGCTGACCGGTCGTGGCCTCGTACACGCGGTTTGCGTCGTGCACCACGACCTTGCGCCCGTCGCTCCGGACGCGCAGCTCGTTGAGCGGGCGGGTCACGTGGGGGAGCGACGCCCGCAGCGCGTAGACCGAGTCCCGCACCACGGAGAGCGACGCGCCCTGGTCGAGCAACTCCTTGGCGGCGCGGATCCCGATCAGGTCCGAGAAGGTATAGAACCGCCGCCACCCGACCCGACCGGAGGGCGAGATGAACAGGATTCGATCCCAGTAGCGGAGCCGTCCCAGCGGGAGATCGAACAGGCGGGCGACCTCCTTCGCCTGGAAGAGCCCCGCGTACGGATCGGCGGCGCGCTCGCGGCTGAACGCAGCCGGCGGCGCCGGCTCGGGCGAGGCGAGCGGCTCCGCGTCCTCGTCCTCGAGGGGCTCGGGCGGATCCACGCGCCGCCCGCCGCCCGGGCCGAAGCGCACGTGGATGACGTTGTCCTCGTTCTTCACGACTCCCTGACCGAAGGTAGATCGATCGGCGCCTCGAGGTCGATGTCGAGCAAGAGCATCTCCCCCTCGCGCCGGAAGCGGCTCGAGATCTGCGCGGTGCCGACGTCGCGGTCGGGGAAGCGGTGGTACAGCTCGGCGCACGCGATGCGGTGCGCTCTCAGGCGCACGCGCACCGATCCCTCGATCGCGCGCGCGAGCGGCTCGAGCTCGTCGGGGAGCGTCAGATCGCGGCAGTCGGCGGCGAGCCGCCCGAGGTCGAAGGTGATCATCACCGAGCCGAACCACCGGCTCGCGTCGTCGAGCCCGCCCTCGGTCATCACCTCGGCGGCGCGGAACAGCTCGGCGACCGCCGGCGCGCTCAGCGCGCTCTTGCCACGCGCCCACGCGCGGATGCGGCGAGCCCTCGCGGGCGGCTTCATGGGCGGCGGCATCGAGGGAAGATCGTACCTTTCCCTACATGGCCGATCCAACTTCGGCGCCGTAGGGTGCGCTCGATGCGCGAGCGCCTGCGTCCCGCCAACGCTCCGATGGCCTTCATGGCCGACGTGCACGGCCACCTCGAAGCGCTCGACGCGGTGCTCGCGGAGGTGCGACGCCGCGCCATCGACGAGATCTACGTCGCGGGCGACCTGCTGCTCGGCGGCCCGGACCCCGTCGGCGTCTACAAGCGCCTGCAGCAAGTCGGCGCGCGCTGCGTGCGCGGGCTGAGCGACAGCGCGCTCGTCGAGATCGCGCCCGAGCGCCTCGCGCCCGCGAACGCCCGCGAGCGCGCGCGCGCGCAGCAGTTCCTCGACACGCGCGAGGCGATCGGCGAGCTGGTGCTGAAGTACCTCGAGCGGCTGCCGCTCTCGCTGCGCATCCCCCTCGTCGACGGCTCGGAGATCCTCGTGGTGCACGGCACGCCCATCGATCCCTCGTCGGAGATCTCCCACGACCTCGACGACGACGAGATCGCGGAGCGGCTCGCGGGCGACCCCGCGGACATCGTCGTCTGCGGCGCGAGCCACGTGCCGTTCCAGCGGCAGATCGAGGACGTGCGGGTGATCAACGTCGGCTCGGTCGGCGAGTCGCCGGACGGAGACACGGCGCACTACACGATCCTGACGCCGCGCATGGACGGGGTGCTCGTCGAGCAGTGCTTCGTCGAGCTGTAGCGCCCCTACCCTTCGCCGCGCGAGGCGCGGATGCTCGAGGACTCGACGTCGTCGGGCCACGGCTCGGGGACGGTGGCGCGGACGAGCACGTGCCCGCGCGGCGCGTCGAGCGCGAGCGCGCGGACGTCGACGAGCCCCGCGAGGAGGAGCGCGCCACAGAGCGCCTCGAGCGGGACGGGGCGCGCTCGACCGAAGAGCGCACGCACCGCGGCAGACGCGCCGCGCCAGCCGGGCGCGGCCTCGGGCGCGACGAACGCGACGGCGCCGCCGGGGCGGACCGCCACCGCGACCTCGCGCGCGAGCTCGACCGGCGCGAGCTCACGGCCCCACCCGGTGATCCACGCGGCGTCGTACTGCGCGAGCGGCGTCGCCGCGAGCGCCGCGCGCAGGGCCGCGATGGAGCTCGGCGCCTCGAGCGCGTGCGCGTCGGCCGGCAGGACCGACGGCGCGCGCAGCGACCCGACCACGAGCGCGGGGCCGCCCGCCGCCATCGCCATCGGCATGGAGCGCGGCACGGTCACTCCGCCGCGGCGTGCTCGGGCCCGTCGGCGTCCGGTCGCGCGAGGATCTCCACCTCGGTGACGTGCCGCTCGTCGGCGGCGCGGACGATGAATTCGAAGCCGCGGAACGTGATCGACTCGCCCACCGCGGGGACGCGCCCCGCGCGCTCGACGACCATGCCGCCGACCGAGTCGTAGTCGCCGTCCTCGGTCTCGAAGTCCGCGTCGAGCACGTGCGCGACGTCGTAGACCGAGACGCGCGCGTCGACGAGGAGGTGACCCTCGCCGAGCTCGCGGATCGGCGTCTCCACGGCGTCGTGCTCGTCCTGGATCTCGCCGACGATCTCCTCGAGGATGTCCTCGAGCGTGACGAGCCCGCTCGTGCCGCCGAACTCGTCGACGACGACCGCGAGGTGGAAGCGGTTCGCCTGCATCTCGCGCAGGAGCTGCCCGATCTTCTGCGTCTCGGCGACGAAGAACACCGGGCGCCGGATCACCTCGGGCAGCGTCACGGTGCGCCCGTCGCGCTCGCGCAGGATGCGGAAGAGGTCCTTCGCGTAGAGGATGCCCTCGATGCGATCGACGGTGTCGCGGAAGACGGGGTAGCGGCTGTGGCCGTGGCGCTCGATGTGCTCGATCACCTCGTCGAGAGGGGTGTCGATCTCGAAGGCCTTCATCAGGGTGCGCGGGACCATCACCTCGCGCGCGACGGTGTCCTTGAACTCGAAGACGCTGAGCAACAGCTCCGCGAACTCTTCCGTGATCGAGCCGGACTCCTCCCGCTTCTCGATCATGTGCTCGACCTCGCGCAGCGAGTGCTCGTCGTCCGCGGGCGCGTGCGCCTCCTCGAGCCAGCGGCCGACGGAGCTCGCGAGCAGGTGGACGGGGAACGCGAAGGGGGCGACCAGGAGATCGACCGGGCGGAGGAGGCGCGCCAGCGGCAGCGCCCAGCTCACCGCGCGGGCTCGGGCGGCCGCGCCGAAGCCCGCGGAGATCGCGGCCTGCACGAACGCGACGGCGCCGACCACGACCGCCGTCACCCACGGCGCGCGCTCCCACGTGAGGTGCATCGCGAGCGCCACGGCCGTCACGAGGCCGACCACGCGCCCGACCGCGAGGCGGGTGCGCCGGACCTGCGCCTCGTCGAGCAGGCGCTGCGCCGTGCGGGCGTCACGCCCTCCCGCCTCGATCGCCGCGAGCAAGCGGACCTCGCCGAGGGCGGCGATCGCTCCGCCGAGCGCGTCATACGCCGAGCTCACCAGGATGGTCGACACGAGCGCGACCCAAGCGGTCGCGGGGCCTTCGAGTGGCTCTGGCAAGATGGGCTCTCTTCCACCCGAGCCCCCGACGGCGGGCGGATGGAACGAGCCTAATTCGGCGCCCTCCCGCGGGCAAGCCCCGGCGCGGGCGCCGCGCACGTCAGCGCGCCATCGGGGCGGCGCCGAGGCGGACGAGCTGGCCGGCGTCACACGGCGCGAGGCCGAGGCCGTCGAGGGCGCGCGTGAGCGCGCCGAACGTGAGCGCCGCGAGCCGCCGCCGCGTCCGCGTGTAGCTGCACCACGCCGCGGTGCGATCCGCGGCGACGGACGCGAAACGCGGGCTCGCGCCGCAGCCGCGCAGGCACGTCATCGACTGAAACGGGCCCGCGGCGACCGCCGCGACCTCCTCGGGGCTCGGCGTGTCGTGCCCTCGCATCGGCAAGAACACCACCCGCTCGCGCTCGATCCCGGCCGCCGCGAGCGCGCGCGCCGCCGCCCGCGCCGCGTCGAGGCGCGAGCGCGCGACGAGGAGGTTCACCCCGCTCGGGATCCCCCGCGCGTCGAGGGCGCGGACGGCGTCGATCGCGCGGCGCACCTCGCCGCGGGCGCGCGCGTCGTGGATCGACACGTGGACCTTGTCGGGCCGCGCGTGCGCGAGCCGGTCGAGCGTCGGCCCGTCGAGGCCCAGGCCGTTGGTCGTCAGCGAGCGCGCGAGCACCCCCTCGAGCGCCTCGAGCACCTCGAACAGCCCATCCCACTCGAGCGGCTCGCCGCCGCCGATGGAGATCGCCTCGACGCCGTGCGCGGCCAGATCGCGCCCGAACGCGACGAGCTCGTCCGCGGTCCACTCCCCGTCGCCGTCGGCGTGCGAGCCGTTGTAGCAGAACGCGCAAGCCTTCTTGCAACGCCGCGACGGCTCCACCGAGACGCGCGCGACGCTCATCGCGACCGGAGCCAGACCCACAGCACGGCGACGAGCGCGACGAGCGCGACGATCGCGGCGATGACGGCCACGCGGCGCCGCGCGGACGGTCCGGCGTCCTTGGCCACCGGCGCCGCCTCGGTCGGCTCGCCGCCCTCGGGCGCGCCGCGCAGCGGGAGCTCGCCCCAGACGTGGCACGCCTTCTCGTCCAGGTGATCGGCGAGCTGGAGCGCGGGCGTGTCGGCGAAGCGCACATCGAGCACGAGCGCGCCCAGGCGCTCCGCGAGCTCCGGCGGCAGGCTGCCGGCGTCGAGCGGATCGATCGGCGCGACCCGCCGCACGTAGGCGCCGGGCACCTCGTAGTCCTCGTTGGCGAAGCGGAAGAGCGCGCCGCCTCCGTCCTCGCACCAGTAGTGGACCTCGTCGTCGACGATCACGCGCGCGACGCCCGCGTCGGCGGCGAGCGCCGCGACCCGCGCCGGGTCGATCGCCCCGACCGAGCCGGCGACGCGCGGCGCGGCGTCGCGCACGACGAGGAAGCCGTCGCCGAGCCGCTCGTGCACGGAGTAGCCGCGACCGGCCGCGTCGCGGTAGCTCGTCGGGCGCTCGTCGGCGTCGGGCCGCAAGACGAGGGCGACGCGCTGCGGGTAGCTCGGCAGCGGCAGGTCGGGCTCCTCGTCCGGGAACGTGCCCTCGGCGAGCGCGCGGGCGACGAGCACGAGCGAGAGCGGCCAGTCGTCGAAGTCCCCGCCCTCCGGCGAGGCGGCCGCGCCGGCCGGCAACGCCCCCGCCTCGCCGGTCGCGAACGAGGCCACGAGCCCGTCCGCGTCGAGCGCGAACCAGGTCGTGTCCATCGAGTGCGCGGCGGGCACCGAGCGCATGGCTCAGTCGCCCCGCAGGTGCCGCTCGAAGAACCCGATCACGCGCTCCTCGAGCCGCGTCATCACGAGCGGGTCGGGGACCATGTGCGTCAGGCCGCTGAGCGCGAGGAGCTCGCCCGGCCGGCCCGCGCGGAAGAGCGCGTTCTGGAGCTTGAGCGAGTGGCTGAAGTACACGTTGTCGTCCGCGGTGCCGTGCACGAGCAGGAGCGGCCGGTGGTCCTCGACGGGCGCGTCGACGGCGTACGTCAGGACGGAGCTGCGGCGGTACGCGCCCTCCTCGCCCTCGGGCTCGGGCAGGCCGAGGTAGCGCTCGGTGTAGTGCGTGTCGTAGTCCCGCCACTCGCTGACCGGCGCGCCCGCGACGCCCGCGCGGAAGAAGTCCGGGCGGCGCAGCACCGCCATCGCCGAGAAGTAGCCGCCGAAGCTCCAGCCCCAGATGCCCACGCGGGACAGATCGAGCTCGGGGTGCCGATCGCCGAGCTGCTCGAGCGCCTCGATCTGATCGTCGAGCGGCGCGGAGATGAAGTCCCCGTCGATCGCGCGCTCCCACTCGCGGCCGCGCCCCGGCGTCCCGCGCCCGTCGATCAGGACGACGACGAAGTTGTGATCCGCGTACCACTGATCGAGCAAGTAACGTTGCGGCGTGCGCGTGACCTGCCGCGAGTGCGGCCCGCCGTAGACGTGGAGGATCACCGGATAGCGGAGCGCCGGATCGAAGGCGCGCGGCCGCACGATCGCGGCGCGCCACTCGCGGCGCCCGATCACCTCGAACGAGAGGTTCGGCGCGAACGGCGGCGCCTCCGCCTCGCTCCCGAGCGCGCCGACCTCGGCGCCGTTGGCGCGCCGCACGACGCTCGCGTAGCGCCCCTCCTCGGTCTGCATCGTGTGCACCCAGAGGGTGCCGTCGTGCGCGACCACCGCCGCGTGCTCGCCGGGCGCGTCGGTGAGCCGCTCCGGCTCGCCCTCGCCGTCGAGGCGCACGCGGTAGACGTGGGCCTCGGCGGGCTCCTCGCTCGCGACGATCCACGCGAGCCCCGCCGCCTCGTCGACGTGCACGAGCGAGCGGTACTCGAGCTCGCCCGAGGTGAGCGCGCGCGCGCGCGTCCCGTCCGCGAGCCGCAGCTCGAGCGCGAAGCGCCCGTCGCGCTCCGTGCTCCAGAGCAGCTGCGTGCCGCCGCGGATCCAGCGCGGGACGCTCTGGTCGAGGTTGATCCACGCGTCATCCGTCTCGGCGAACAGCTCGCGCGTCGCGCCCGTCTCGACGCTCACCGTCCGCACCGAGAGCCGGTGCTGCTCGCGATCCTGCACGACGATCGTGAGCGGGCCCTCCGTCGGCCACGCGACGGTGGTCAGGTACGGGAAGCCGTCGCGATCCCAGTCGACCCAGCGCGTCTCGCCGCCCGCGATCGAGAGGAGCCCGAGGCGCACCGACGCGTTCACCCCGCCCGGCCGCGGGTACGGCCAGGCCGACGGCTCGCTCTCGGGGTGCATCGGGTCGAGGATGTGCATGCGCTCCATCCCCGCGTGATCCGTCTGCTGGTAGAGGATCGTGCGACCGTCGGGCGACCACCAGTAGCCGCGCATGCGATCCATCTCCTCTTGCGCGACGAACTCGGCGAGGCCGTTCGTCACCTCCGGGCCGGTCCGCGTGGTCAGCCGCGCCTCCGCGCCGGTGGCGACGTCGATCACGTAGAGGTCGCCGTCGCGCACGACGGCGAGGTGCGTCCCGGTCGGCGAGAAGCGCGGATCGATCGCGCCGCCCGCTTCGCTCTCGAGCTCGCGGATCGCGCTGGGCGAGCCGATCGCGGCGCGCTCGACGAGGAAGAGCCGGCCGGAGAGCGGCACCAGGAGATGGGCGCCGTCGCGGCTGACGACGAACGACGCGATCCCGCGCGCGGTCAGGCGCATGCGCTCGCGCCGCGCCGCCTCCTCCGCGCTGAGCGTCTCCTCGCCGGCGTCGCCGAGCAGCATCGCCGCGGTCAGGAGCTCGCGGTCCTCTCCGCTCGCCACGTCGAAGTAGTAGAGCTTGCTCTCGGCGGTGCGGCCGCCCGAGCGCAGGTAGAGCACACCGCTGCCGTCGCGGAGCGCCGTGATCGCGCGCGGGTAGCCGTAGCGGAAGCGGTTGGTCTCTGCGTACGTCTCGAGGAACGCGCGCTCGGCGCGCGCCGCCGGCGCGAGCGGGCGGCGGCCGCCGCCACCCGAGGGGCTGGCGTCGGCCGCCGCGTCGGCGTCCCCCGAGCAGCCGAGCGCGAGCGGGCCGGTCGCGAGGGCGGCGATCAGCGAAGCGGTGGTCTTCAAGGAAGGGCTCACTTTCTCCTCGTCTTCGGGGCGTCCGGGGCCGCGAGAGGGCGGGAGGATACCCGAGCCCGGCGCGCCCGCTACCGACCGCGGGCGATTCCGAGAGCGACGAGCCCACGTCGATCACCTCGGCGCCGGCGG
>JAHBWG010000056.1 GCA_019637095.1 Sandaracinaceae bacterium
CGTCACTCGTCATTTTCGAGCCGAACCGCGCGCGCGGCGGCGGTGTCAGGCGGAGCGACCCGCGAGCTGGATCGCGACGACGCCGGCGGCGACCGCGGCGGCCGCGAGCACCCGCGGCCGCCCGAACGGCTCCTTCAGGAAGAGCGCGCCGAGGATCGCCGCGAACACCACGCTCGTCTCGCGCAGCGCCGCGACGAACGCGATCGGCGCCTCGGTCATCGCCCAGAGCGCGATGGCGTAGCCGCCCGCGGCGACGATCCCCGCGAGCGCGGACTCCTTGCGCCGCGCCCACACCTCGCGACGAACCGCCGCGCCGCCGTACGCGAGCGCGCCGACCGCGAAGAGCGTGCCCTGCGCGACGAAGAGCCACGCCGCGTAGCCGAACGGCGCGCCCGACGCGCGCGCCCCCAGGCCATCGATCACCGTGTAGCTCGCGACGAAGAGCGCCGTCGCGAGCGCGAGCAGGATGCCCTTCGCGCGCGGCGACGTGCTCGCGTGCGTGCGCACGAGCCCGAGCGCGAGCACGCCGCCCGCGACGAGCGCGACCCCGCCCGCGCCGACGAGCGGCGGCTGCTCGCCCGCGAACGCCCAGCTCGCGCACGCCACGAGGAGCGGGGGCACGCCGCGGGCGATCGGGTAGACGAGCGAGAGGTCCGCCGCGCGGTAGGCCGCGACGAGCAACGCGAAGTACGCGACGTGGAGCAGCGCCGACGCGCCGAGGTAGGGCAGCGACGCGAGCGCCGGCGGCTCGCGACCGGCAGCCCGAGCACCGCCCACGCGACCGAGAGCCCCGCCGACGCGGCGAGCGGCTCACCCGCCCGCCCCTTCATCCACGCGTTCCAGCCCGCATGCATCAGCGCGGAGCTCAGGACGAGCGCGACGACGAGAGGCGGCATCTGTGCCGCAACGTGGCACGCGCGACGCCTCGTTCCACGCGCCGTGCGCGAGGGGGCGATCCTCCTCGCTTCGCTCCTGGCTCGGAGCCCGGGGTGGCCCAGGGTGGCACGCGCCCGCGCCCGGATCCTTCGAAGAACGAGCGGTGAACGCATCGTGCAACACGCAGCGGTCGATGCCGAACGACGCCGAGGCGCGCGCGCTCCGAGACCCGCTGATCGAGCGCCCTCTCATCGAGCGGCTGCGAACCGGCCTCGCCGCTGCGGGGCTGGCCGGGCTCGTGTCCCTGGCCACGGGCGCCGAAGCGCAGGACTTCCAGCTCTTCGGGCAAGGCGGGACGTACATCGGCTATACGTGGGGCGGCCCGAACGGCGGCGGCGTCACCTGGGGCTTCGAGGGGCGAGTCGGCGGCGAGCTGCGCGATCCCTGGCGCAACGCGATGGATCCGTTCTTCGCGGCCGCGGCGGTCGCGCGCTTCGGGTTCATCGGGATCGAGCCGGGCCTGCACCTCGGCGGGCAGGCCGGCGCCGCGAACGGGTGGGGCTCGTTGATGGGCGAGGTGCTGCTCGGCTACCAGTGGGGCGAGGGCGGGGGGTTCAGCATGCCGCTCGGGGTGCAGCTCGACGTGGCGTTCGCGTCGACGTTCATCCGCGCCGACCCGTTCCTCGAGAGCTTCGGGTTCGGCGGCGGCGTCGTCCTGCCGCCGCGGATGTTCATGCCGATGGCCGTCGCCGGACGCGCCCTGCACGACGAGGTAGGCCACGCGGCGCTCCCCGCGGTGGAGCGGCTCGACGAGCCCCGCCTCCCGGCCGACGTCGGCGCCGAGCTCGCGACCGCGCTCTGCACGAGCTGGGAGCGGCGCGCCCAGGCGGAGTGGGCGTCGGTGCCCGCGTTCGTCCAGCTCGCCGTGCAGCTCCGCGTCGCCGATGCGCCCGCGTGCTTGGTCGGGCGCGCGCTCGACGCGGCCCAGGACGAGCTGCGCCACGCGGTGATGACCGCGCGCGCCTCGATGTGCTACGGCGGCGCGCCGCTCCGCCTCGGGCGCGTCACGCCGGCCACGCGCGCGCACGCCCAGGGGCGCGACGCCCTCGCGCGCCTCGCCGTCGAGAGCTGGGTCGACGGCTGCCTCGGCGAGGGCGAGGCGGCCGCCGCCGTCGCTCACGAGGCCGACCTCGCGCCCGCCCCCGAGCTCGCCGCGATGCAGCGCGCGATCGCCGCCGACGAGGCGCGCCACGCCGAGCTCGCGTGGGACGTGCTGGCGTGGGCGCTCGCGGAGGGCGGCGACGACGTCCGCCACGCGCTCGCCGCCGTGCGCGACGCGCGCCCCTCCGACGCCACGTCCGGCGTCGACTCGCAAGTCGACTTGCGGCCGCACGGCCTCTTGTCGGAGGCGGAGCACGGCGCGATCGGCGACGCCGTCCGCGAGCGCGCCCTGCCGCGCTTCGATCGGCTCGTGGCCTGAAGCGCGTCTGCGCTGCCTGCTCCGCGTCGAGAATGACGAAATGACGAGGATCGTCCCCCCGACCCTCCGTGGCGAGGGGACGATCACCGTCGTTTCGTCGTCCGCGGGTCGGCGCGGCCAGAGAATGACGAGATGACGAGGATCGTCCCCGTGCTATGGCACGCGCGCGATGGAGCCGGCCGCCGCGATCCCCCGGGTGACGGTCAACGTGGCTTCGCACGTCGCGCACATGGCCACGGCGCGGCCGTTCGCGCCGGCCATCCACTTCCCCGACGGGCGCGACCGGCGCGGGCGGGTGCGCTACACGCACTACACCTACGCGCAGCTGCGCGACCACGCGGGCGCCATCGCGCGCGGCCTGCACTCGCTCGGCATGAAGCCGGGGACGCGCGTCGCGCTGATGGTGCGCCCGTCGCTCGAGCTCTTCAGCCTGGTGTTCGGGCTCTTCGAGGCCCGCCTCGTGCCGGTGATGATCGATCCCGGCATCGGGCTCACCAACATGAAGGCGTGCCTCGCGCGCGCGCGCCCGGAGGTGTTCATCGGCGTGCCGGCCGCGCAGCTCGCGCGGCGCGCGCTCGGCTGGGCGAAGGACAGCGTGCGCACGGTGATCACCGTCGGCGCGCCCGGGCCCTGGCCCGGCCTGACCCTCGACGCGGTCGAGCGGCGCGGCGCGAACCGACGCTCCGCGCTGCCGCCGACCGCACCCGACGACCTCGCGGCGGTCCTCTTCACGAGCGGCTCCACGGGCCCGCCCAAGGGCGCCGTCTACACGCACGCCAACTTCACCGCGCAGGTCGAGGCGATCCGCCGCATGTACGACATCCGGCCCGGCGAGATCGACCTGCCGACGTTCCCGCTGTTCGCGTTGTTCGACCCCGCGCTCGGGATGACGACGGTGATCCCCGAGATGGATCCGACGCGCCCCGCGAAGGCCGACCCGACCAAGATCGCGCGCGCGATCGAGGACTTCGGCGTCACCAACATGTTCGGCTCGCCCGCCCTGCTCAACACGCTCGGGCGCTGGGGCGAGCGCGAGCGCCGGACCTTCCCGTGCCTGCGCCGCGTGATCAGCGCGGGCGCCCCGGTGCCCCCGCACGTGCTCGCGCGGATGCGCGCGATGCTCCCGCCCGACGCCGAGGTCGTCACGCCCTACGGCGCCACCGAGTGCCTGCCCGTCGCCTCCATCGAGAGCCGCGAGGTGCTCTCCGAGACCGCCGCGGCGACGGCCGCCGGGCGCGGCGTCTGCGTCGGCCGCCCCGTCCCCGAGGCCGACGTCGCGATCCTCGCCATCGACGACGGCGCCATCGCGCGCATGGCGGACGCGCGCGTCCTCGCCCCGGGCGAGATCGGCGAGATCACGGTCCGAGGACCGCAAGTCACGTTGCGCTACTGGGACGCGCCCGAGCACACGACGCTCGCGAAGATCGACGACGGCGGCGCGGTCCGCCACCGCATGGGCGACCTCGGCTACCTCGACGACGCGGGGCGCCTCTGGTTCGCCGGCCGCAAGTCGCAGCGCGTCGAGGTCGGCGACCGCACGTACTTCACCGCGGCCGTCGAGGGCATCTTCGACGCGCACCCCGCGGTCTTCCGCAGCGCGCTCGTGCGGGCCGGCGGGGCGCCCGTGGTCTGCCTCGAGCTCGAGCCCGGCCAGAGCGCGCCGCCGCGCTCGGAGCTCCGCCGGCTCGCGGACGCGCACGACGCGAGCCGCGGGATCACGCGCTTCGAGGTGCACCCCGGCTTCCCCGTCGACATCCGCCACAACGCGAAGATCAAGCGCGAGGCGCTCGGCCGCTGGGTGGAGGCGCGATGAGGGTCCTTCTGACCGGCGGCGGCGGCTTCCTCGGCGGCGCGATCGCGCGCGCGCTCGTCGCCTCCGGCCACTCGGTGCGCAGCTTCAGCCGCGGGCACTACCCCGCGCTCGAGGCGGCCGGCGTCCAGCACGTCTCGGGCGACCTCGCCGACCGCGACGCGGTGATCGCCGCCGCGCGCGGCTGCGACGCGGTGGTCCACACCGCCGCGAAGGCCGGCGTGTGGGGCGAGCCGCGCGAGTACCGCCGCGCGAACCTCGACGGAACGCGCAACGTCCTGGCCGCGTGCCGCGCGCACGCGATCCCGCGCCTCGTCTACACCTCGACGCCGAGCGTCGTGCATCGCCCCGGCGGCGTCGAAGGCGGCGACGAGTCGCTCCCGTACACGAGCGAGCCGGACGTCACGCCGTACGTCGAGACGAAGACGCGCGCGGAGCGCGAGGTGCTCGAGGCGCACGGCCGGCCGACGAGCGTGGTCGCGCTGCGCCCGCACCTCGTGTGGGGCCCGGGCGATCCGCACCTCGTGCCGCGCATCCTCGCGCGAGGCCGCCGCGGCCGCATCGCGCTGCCCGGCGGGGGCCGCGCGCGCGTCGACACCGTCTACGTCGACAACGCCGCCGACGCGCACGTCGCGGCCCTCGAGCACCTCGCGCCCGACGCCGTGTGCGCGGGCAAGGCGTACTTCGTCTCCAACGGCGAGCCGATGCCGCTCCGCGACATCGTGCTCGGGATCCTCGAGGCGGGCGGCGTCGAGCGGCCGCGCGTGGTGCCGGTGCCGCGCCGGCTCGCGCGCGTCGCCGGCGCCGCGCTCGAGCGCGCGTACCGCGCCGCGAAGATCGAGCGCGAGCCACCGCTGACGCGCTTCGTCGCGGAGTCGCTCTCGACGCCGCACTGGTTCGACATCGGCGCCGCGCGGCGCGACCTCGAGTGGACGCCCCGCGTCTCGATCGCCGAGGGCCTCGACCGCCTCCGCGCCGCGCTCCGCGAGGCGTAGACCTCGCGCGCGATGTGGCGCATCCTAGCGGCGCCATGGACGCGAAGGACCGGGTCCTCTACGTACAGATCCTCGCGCAGATGCTCATCGCCGACGGGATCCTCGCCGACGAAGAGCGCGCGCACCTCGACCGCGTCGCGGCCTCGCTCGGCATGCCCGAGGAGGAGAAGCAGGCCGCCCTGCGCGGCGTGAGCATCGACAGCCCGGTGGAGGAGCGCGTCCGGGCGCTCTCGGCCGGCGCGCGCTCGAGCCTCCTCGCCGAGGTGAAGAAGGCGCTCTCGATCGACGGCGAGATGAGCAACTCCGAGAAGTGGTTCCTCGCGCGCGTCGAGCAGCTCCTCGCCTAGCCAGTCCGTTGCGGCGGCTCACCTCGCTCCACGCGTTCGTCTTCCTCGGCGCGCTGCTCCTGTTCTCGCTCGAGCCGCTCGTCGGGCGGCTCTTGCTGCCGCACTTCGGCGGGGCCTTCCACGTCTGGACGACCGCCCTGATGTTCTTCCAGGGCGCGCTCTTCCTCGCGTACCTCTACGCGCACCTGTTCGCCGACCGCGCGGGGGCGCTGCACCTCGCGCTCGTCGCGGCCCCGATCGCGCTGTTGCCGCCTTCCGTCGGCGCCGCCGCCCCGGACGAGGCGGGCACGCTCGGCATCCTCGCGCGCCTCGCGCTCCACATCGCCCTGCCCTTCGTCGCGCTCGCCACCACCGCCGTGGTCGCCCAGCGCTGGCGGGCGCGCAGCGGGGAAGCGCCCTACGCGCTCTACGCGCTCTCGAACGCGGGGAGCCTCGGCGCGCTCGCGCTCTACGCCCTCGTGATCGAGCCGTTCTTCGGGTTGAACGTGCAGCGGTGGGCGTGGGGCGCTGGCTACCTCGTGTACGTCGCGCTCGCGGTGCTCGCGTGGCGCCGCACCGCGCGACACGCGCCGCTGGCCGTGGCGATCGACGCGGGCGGCGAGCCCGCGCCGCGCGCGGGCGCGATGGCGTACTGGGCGATGCTCGCGGCCGCGCCGTCCGCGTTCCTGATGGCGGTCACGAACCTGATCGCGCTCGAGGCGGGCAGCGTGCCGCTCGTGTGGATCGTGCCGCTGGCGATCTACCTCGGCAGCTTCGTCGTCGCGTTCATGGACCCGCCGCCGGGCGAGCCCTCGCGCGTGCCGCGGCTGATGCGCCGGCTCTGGCCGCACGTCGCCGCGGTCGGCGCGTTCTTCTACTCGGGCGGCGACGCGGGCGGCGGCTGGCTCGAGACCGTGCTGCACCTCGCGGTGCTCGCCTTCGTGACCTTCGCGGCGCACGGCGAGCTCTACCGGCGGCGCCCCGCCGCGCGGTGGCTCACGCGCTACTACCTCGTCATCGCCGCGGGCGGCGGCCTCGGCGGCGCGTTCGTCGCGCTGCTCGCGCCGGTCGCGTTCCGGGGCCTCTGGGAGTACCCGATCGCGCTCGCCGCGCTCGCGCTCACGATGGTGATCGGGCGTCGCGCCGAGCTCGCCGCGTGGCTGCGCGCCGCGCCCAAGCTCGCGATCGGCGTCTCGCTCGCGCTCGCCGTGGTCATCGGCGTGAAGATCGCCGACGGCGCGGGCGAGCGGGAGGCGAGCGCGACCCTCGCGGTGCGCCGCTCGTTCTACGGCGTCTATCGGGTGACGCGCACGCCGCGCGGCGAGGGCGCCGTGCGCGACCTCGTCAGCGGCTCGACGCGCCACGGCCGGCAGCGCGAGCGGGACGGCACCCCGCTGAGCTACTACCACCCGCGCGGCCCGCTCGGCGACGTCTTCACCGCGCGCGCCCCGTCGCGCACCGCCGTCGTCGGCCTCGGCGTCGGCGCCGCGGCCGGCCACCTCACGCGCGCCGAGCAGCGCATGCGCTTCTTCGAGATCGACCCGGTGGTCATCGAGCTCGCGCAGGCGCACTTCAGCTACCTGCGCCGCGCCGGCGCGCGCGCCGAGCTCGTCGCCGGCGACGCCCGCGTCAGCCTCGAGCGCGAGCGCGTGCGCGGCGAGCCTCCGTACGACCTGATCCTCGTCGACGCGTTCGCGGGCGACGCCATCCCCTCGCACCTCCTGACCCTCGAGGCGCTGCGCCTCTACCTCGACCGGCTCGCCGCGGACGGCGTGCTCCTCTTGCACGTCTCCAACCGCTACTACGACCTGCGCCCCGTGCTGCGCGCCAACGCCGAGCGCCTCGGGCTCGCCGGCGTCCACGTCGCGCGCACCACCGAGCTCGCGCTCGACCAGGATCCCTCGCAGTACGTCGCGCTCGCCCGCGACGAAGCGCCCCTCGAGGCCCTGCGCCTCCGCGCCGGCTGGCGCCGCCTGCGCGACACCCCCGCCCTCGCCGGCGGCCACGCCTGGACCGACGACCACGTCGCCCCCCTCCGCGCACTCTCGCTATGAGGGGACGATCCTCGTCATTTCGTCATTCTCGTCTCGCCCGAATGTTCAGCCTCTTGCGCAGCTCCGCGAGAACGCGGTCGAGGTCGCCGGCAGGCCGCTCGACGAGGTTGTAGACACTCCCGGCGCACATCCCCAGCTCTCGCCCAACGCTGGCGTAGCTTCGTCCTAGATCGCGCGTCGCGACGGTGGCGATCAGCCGCCTCGTCAGCGTCGCGCTCCGCCGCTTCGATCCGAGCCGCTCGCCCGCGGGCATGCCGGCGAGCTCCCGCGCCACACCGCACAGCGTCGACCACTCGACGTCGCATCCCTCGTCGAGCACCATCGCTTCGCTGCGCGCTCCACGCGCCCACGGCCGGTCCGCGAGATCGGCCTCGATCACGAACTCGTCGAACTCCCGACGCCCCGCCGCGGTGTCGCGAAACCCGAGAAGGTCCAGCGCCCACTCGACGTCGAACCACGGCGGCGCCGGATCGAGCCGGAGGTACACGCGGTGGCTCGTCCAGGTCGAGTCCCGCGGCGCCGCGACGACGCCCGCCTCGCCCGGGTTGCGGTGATGGTAGGCCACCACCCGCAAGAGCTCGGACTGGGGCACGGGGAAGAGCTTCGGGCGCTCCGCGAAGACCGGCCCGAGCGTCTCGTGCGTTCGGCTCCCGTGATACGCGGCAGCGAAGCGCGTGTGCGCCGAGCGCAAGAACCGATCCGGCGCATCCTCCCCCGCGAGCAGGCATTGGTGGACGTGCGACGACATGAGCGCCCACGACAGCCAGCGCCAGTCCCAGCGGTCCGACGCGCGCCCGATCGATCGCAAGAAGAGCTGACGGTCGCGGTCGTCGACGAGGTGGAAGCGACGGTCGACGAATCGAGAGATGAGGTGGGCGCCCCAGCCGGGGACCCACGATCTGGCGTGTCGAGGCATGCGCGTTCATCGGATCCGGGCGCGCGCGGTTTCCTCGCGGAGAGAATGACGAAATGACGAGGATCGTCCCCTAGACTCGGTACGGGAACGCGACCGTCAACGTGGGTTGCGTGAAGACGGGGAAGGCGGCGGTCTCGACGGCCTCGCGAACACACTCGGCGACGGGCGCCGGGACGCCGCCGACGGTGACGCTGCGCGGGCGGCCGGTGGCGCCGTCGATGACGAGGCGCGCGGTGGCGGTGCCCTCGCCGTCGCCGCAGCGCGCGATGCGCGCCTCGAGCGCGCGCAAGACGGACGAGACGTCGCGCTGGCTCGGGACGAGGGGGAGCGAGGGACCGGCCACGACGGGCGCGCGTCGATCGGCGAGCGCGGCGTCGAGCAGGCGGTCGAGCTCGCCGCCGAGCCCCGGGTCGGCGACCTCGCGCGAGGCGCCGACGCGGGCCGACGCGCCGTCGGTCGAGCGCGCGGGCGGCGGTACGCGGGCCGCGCGCGGCGCCGGGCCGAGCGAAGCAGGCTCGCGGACGTCCGCGCGCGCGAGCTCGGCGGAGCCGCTCGCGGCGAGCGGCCCGCCAGCGACAGCGGCGAGGCCAGGGACGTCGGTGATCCCCGCGACGTCGGCGACGTCGGCGACGGAGACGCCCGGCGCGGCGGGGTGCCCGCTCGCGCTCGGCTCGCCGACCCCCTCCGCGGCAGGCGGGGCCAGAGGCGCGTCCGGCGCCGCGCGCCCGACGAGGGCGTACGCGACGAGCGTCGTGACGACGAGCGAGATCGCCAGCGCGGCGAGCGCGATCGCGGCGCGCTCGATCCAGACCGCGCGCGAGGGCGCACGCCGCGGCGGCTCGAAGAGCACGACGGGCCAGCTCGGGAGGTAGAGCTCGTCGAAGGAGCTGCGCGCCGGCCGCTCGGCGCGCGCGCGCGCCGCGAGCGCGTGGAGGTCGAGCATCCCGGAGCTGCGGTCTTCGATCGGTGCGGTGGGGTTCTCGTTCGTCATCGGAGCCTCGCGTGTGGGTACGAGGATCGAGACGCGGCGAGTCTGAAGCGCGTCCTAAGGCGCGACGCGATACGGCGCGTGCGCGTAGTACTTGGGGCGGCGCTCGACGCGGACGTGCAGCCAGGAGACGCCGAGGCCCGAGGTGGAGACCCACACCACCGGCCAGCGCTCGAGCGCGGCGCGCGCCTCGAGGCCCGCGCGCGCGAAGAGCGCGTGGAGCTGCGCCGCCGGCGCCGCGCGCACGCAGGCCGCGAGGTGCGCGTACGCCTCGCGCGGCGCTCCGTCCGAGGGCGCCGGCGCGACGAGCCGCGCGTCCCCGCCGAGGTTGTCGAACGCCGCGACGTCCTCGTCGCCGAGGTACGCCGCGAACGCGTCCGCGCTCGCCTCGACGGACGCGAGCCGCGGCGCGTCGACGAGCACGTGCCGGTACGGCGCGTCGAGCGTGGACGCGGCGAGCGGCGCGACCTCGAAGAAGAGCGCCGCGAACGGCGCCCGCGCGATCGAGCGCAGCGTCGCGGCGCGCACCTCGTCGCCGCCGACCCAGCCGTCGAGCACCTCGCGCGACGACAGCGGCGCGCCCCCGCGCGAGAGCGAGACCTCGATCGTGCGCGCATCGAGCGCGCGCTCGATGACCTCGATCATCGAGCGCGGAGGCTACCCGCGCGCGCCGCGGTTCGCGAGGCTCACCTGCTCGTTGAGCGTCAGGTAGTCGTACACGTACCCGACGCCGAGCAGCCCGCCCGTGAAGAACCAGAGCAGGCCCGTCGCCCACTTCCCGAGGTACATGCGGTGCAGCCCGAGCACGCCGAGGTAGGTCTGCAGCAGCCACGCGAAGTCGTAGCTGTACGGCCCGTCGAAGTAGCGGCGCTCCGCCGAACGCCGCAGCACGGGCATCCAGAGCAGATCGAACAGCCAGCCCACGCCGAGCAGGCCGAGCGTGCACATCCAGATCACGCCCGTGACCCGCTTGCCGTAGTAGAAGCGGTGGGCCCCGAGGAACCCGAAGATCCAGAGGGCGTAGCCCATCCAGAGGGAGTGCGAGTCGCTGCGCGTGTCGGGCTTGGCCATCTCGTTCGTCGGTCTCCGTGGCAGTATACGCACGAGGAGCGGATCCGATTTCGCGGCATCCGACTTCGCGGCGGTGTGAGCATGACGGGACGATGGGCCTTGGGTCTCGCGCTCGGGCTGGCGCTCGGCGCCTGTGACGAGGCGCCCCCGCTCGACGGCGGCGCGCCGCTCGACGCCGGCGCGCGCGACGCGGGACACGACGGCGGCGGCGGGTTCGACGGAGGGCCCGACTTCGACGCGGGCGCCCTCCCCGACGCCGGGCCCCCCGGCGACGCGGGCGCGCCGCCGAGCGGCTGGGCGCCGCAGCCGTGGGAGGACTGCGAGGGCGGCGGCCGCGTGCTGACCGCCGACCCGAGCGACTACCGCGCCGTGCTCGACACGCTCGCGCCGGGCGACACGCTGCGCCTCGCGCCCGGCGACTACACGCGCGGCCTGCCGCTGCGCGTCTCCGGCGAGGAGGGCCGCTGCATCGTGATCGAGGCGAGCGACCCGAGCGCGCGCCCGCGCTTCGAAGGGAGCGACGCGTTCAACGTCATCGCGATCCACGGCGCGAGCTGGATCAAGGTGCGACACCTCGACGTCGACGGGCTCGGACGCGCCGGCTTCGGCGTCGCCTCGCAGGGCGGCGACGCGATGCCCACGCACCACGTCGTGATCGAGGACCTCCGCATGGTCGGCCTCGGCGCCAACCAACAGATCGTCGGCATCTCGACGAAGAGCCCCGCGTGGGACTGGGTGATCCGCGGCAACCGCATCGAGGGCGCGGGCACCGGGATGTACCTCGGCAACTCCGACGGAACGTTCCCGTTCATCCGCGGCGTCGTCGAGCACAACACCGTGCTCGGATCGATCGGCTACGACGCGCAGATCAAGCACCAGGTCGCGCGCCCCGCCCTGCCCGGGATGCCACCCGACGGCGCGGTCACGATCGTCCGCTACAACGTCTTCTCGAAGGGCGACGGCTCCTCGAGCGGCGGTGACGCGCGCCCGAACCTCCTGCTCGGTCACTTCCCGCCGGCGGGCGCCGGCGCCGGCGATCGCTACCTCGTCTACGGGAACCTCTTCTACGACAACCCGACGGAGAACCTGCTGCAGGCCGAGGGCAACCTCGCCATCTACGCCAACGTCTTCGTCAACCCGCGCGGCGGCGCGATCAACATCCAGCGCCACAACGGCGCGCCGCGCCTCGTCGACGTCTTCTTCAACACGATCGTCGCCGAGGGCCGCGGGCTCAGCATCACCGGCGGCGAGGCGGGCTTCGCGCAGCGCTCTCGCTACAACGCGATCTTCGGCCCGACGCCGCTGCGCGCCGACGACGCGCGCGGCGACGTCACGGGCTCGATGGCCGACGCGGCGGCGGCCCTCGCGAGCCCGACGGGCGCGCCGGGCGCGGGCCTCGACGTGCACCCGAGCGGGAGCGCGCTCGAGGTCGCCGTCGACGCGGCCGAGGTGCCCGACGTCCTCGACGCGCGGCGCGACTTCGCCGCGCGCGACGACGCGCGCCTGCGCTGGGCGGGCGCGCTCGCCGGCCCCGCCGACGCGCGCTCCGTCCCGCTCGCGCTCGCCGCGCGCCCCTACGGCGGTTGAGCGGGCTCTGGTACGCTCACGTCATGCGCACATCGATCGTCTTCACGGCACTCCTCATGACCGTCGGCTGCGGCGGCGGCGTCGACTCCGACGAGGCGGCCGCGCGCGCCTACCTCGGCCTCGACGGCATGGTCGGCAAAGCGCTCGCGCTCGGCTTCGACGGGTTCAACGCGGCGACGAGCGCGAACATCCCGCCCCAGTCGACCACCGGCGACGTCTCGGGCGTGCTCGACGTGACGGGCCAGGTCGACCAGGGCGCCTCGCCCAACAAGGAGATGAGGCTGCGGCTCGCGCTCACCGACTACGAGGACGCCGTCCCCGACACCGACCTCGTCGTGACGTACGCCACCGGCGAGGCGGCGCCGGCGGCGCTCACGCTGAGCCTGCGCGGTATCCCCGACGCCACGCTGACCGGCACGCTCGTCGGCCGCTTCTTCATGACGGGCGATCTCGAGGGCCCGGTCGATCTCGACCTCGCGATCGCAGGACGCACGGAGGCGGACCCGGCGGCCGCGGACAACATCCGTCGGGTCGTCGGGACCACCACCGTACGCGGCACCGCCACCAGCGAGTGGGGCACCTACGCGATCGACGTCACGCTCTGAGCATCAGTAGCGGTACCAGTCGGGCTTGAACGGGCCCTGGACCGGGACACCGAGCGCCTTGGCCTGCGCGTCCGTCAGCGTCGTGAGCTTCACGCCGAGCTTGGCGAGGTGCAGGCGCGCCACCTTCTCGTCGAGCTCCTTCGGCAGCACGTAGACCTTGCCGCGCTCGTACTTGGAGCCGTCGTCACCGAACAGCGCCATCTGCGCGAGCACCTGGTTGGTGAAGCTGTTGCTCATCACGAAGCTCGGGTGGCCGGTGGCGCAGCCGAGGTTCACGAGGCGCCCGCGCGCGAGCACGATGAGGCGCTTGCCGTCCGGGAAGATGAAGTGGTCGACCTGCGGCTTGATGTTCTCCTCGCCCACCCCGTTCTTCGGGTCGAGCAGGGCGCTCATCTGGATCTCGCAGTCGAAGTGGCCGATGTTGCAGAGGATCGCCTCGTTCTTCATCGCGCGCATGTGCTCGAACGTGATGACGTCGTCGCACCCGGTCGCGGTCACGAAGAGATCCGCGACGGGCGCCGCCTCCTCCATCGTCACGACCTGGTAGCCCTCCATCGCCGCCTGCAGCGCGCAGATCGGATCGATCTCCGTGATGAGCACGCGCGCGCCCTGCGCCCGCAGGCTCTGCGCGCAGCCCTTGCCGACGTCGCCGTAGCCGCAGACCACCGCGATCTTGCCGGCGATCATCACGTCGGTCGCGCGCTTGATCCCGTCGAGGAGCGACTCGCGGCAGCCGTAGAGGTTGTCGAACTTGCTCTTGGTCACCGAGTCGTTGACGTTGATCGCGGGGACCTCGAGCGTGCCCGCCTTCTGCATCTCGTAGAGGCGGTGCACGCCGGTCGTGGTCTCCTCGCTCAGCCCCTTGATGTCGGCGAGGAGCCCGCGGTGCTTCTCGTGGATGAGGAGGGTGAGGTCACCGCCGTCGTCGAGGAGCATGTTCGGCCCGCGCCCGCCCTCGAAGGCGCGGAGCTGCTGCTCGATGCACCACCAGTACTCCTCTTCCGTCTCGCCCTTCCACGCGAAGACGGGCACGCCCGTCACCGCGATCGCCGCCGCGGCCTGGTCCTGCGTCGAGTAGATGTTGCAGCTCGTCCAGGTGACCTCGGCGCCGAGCTCGGTGAGCGTCTCGATGAGCACCGCGGTCTGGATGGTCATGTGCAAGCAGCCCGCGATGCGCGCGCCCTTGAGCGGCTGCTGATCGCGGAACTCCGCGCGCACCGCCATGAGGCCCGGCATCTCGGTCTCGGCGATCTGGATCTCCTTGCGGCCCCACTCGGCCAGCGAGAGGTCGGCGACCTTGTACTTGGCGCCCGTGCTCTTCTTGTCGGTCGCGCTCACGCTCTGGGTTTCCATCGTCATCGGCTCCTCAGGAGGGTTCGGGTTCTCTCGTGCGCGCCACGAGGACCTGCCAGTCGAGGTGACCGTCGGGTCCGTCGCCGCAGCGCGCGGAAGGGATGCGGGTGACCCGCGCGCCGCGCAGGCCCGCGCGGCGAGCGAGGTCGGTGAGCTCCGCCGGCGCGAAGCCGAGCCAGAGGTCGGCCTGCTGCTCGCGCAGGCGCTCGTCGGCGTGCGCCCCGTAGTCGATCACGGCGATCGCGCCGCCGGGGCGCGCGAGCGCGGCGAGCGCGCGCAGCGCGATCGCGGGCCGCGGCGCGTGGTGCAAGAGGCGCGAGGCGAACACCGCGTCGGCCCCGCCGAGCGCGCGCACGCGCGCGACGATGGCCGGGTCCTCGAGCTCGCCCGCGCAGAGCTCCACGTGCGCGTAGCCGCGCGCGCTCACGCGGCGCCGCGCGCGCTCGAGCTGCGGGTCGGACCGATCGATCGCGACGACGCGCTCGAAGACCGGCGCGAGCACGTCGAGCAGCGCGCCATCGCCGGTGCCCGCGTCGACGGCGAGCCGCCGCGGGTCGACGAGCGGCGCGAGCGCGCTGAGGTACGCGGGCAGCTCCACCGGCAGCCCCGGCGTGCCGCCCTCGTCGCCGACGTGCGCGAAGTACTCGCGCGCCGCCGCGTCGCGCGCGGCGACGACGCTCGCGACGTTCGCGAGCGAGCCGTCCGCCTCGCAGATCGCGCGCCCCGCGTCGAGCGCGTCGCCGACCACCGGGTCGCTCGCGACGCCATCGGTGAGGCGCAAGAGCGCCCAGCGCCCGTGCCGCCGCAGCGTGAGCAGGCCCGCCTCGCGCAGCGCCTTGGCGTGCCGCGAGACGTTGGGCTGGCTCTCGTCGAGCAGCTCCGCGAGCTCGCCGACCGCGAGCTCCTCCGCGCTCGCGAGCGCGAGCAAGCGCAGCCGCACCGGCTCGCTCAAGAGCCGATACAGCTCCCAGCGCCGAGAGCTCGCCGTGTGCGCGACCGCGACCACGAGGGGTTTGTATTCCTAGATGCGCAATAGTGCAAGTGACAAAGCGCTCATCACTCACAGAGGCCGCAATCGGCCCCGGCGGCGGCGCAGGGCGTCCAGCGCCACGCGAAGGGCCCGCTCGACCAGCCCTCCTCTTCGCCGCCGACCTTCTCGATCGTCACCGCGCGCGGCCGATCCTCGCCCCAGTCGACGGCGAGCACGACGGTGCGGCGCACCGAGTCGTCGCAGAAGCCCTCGACGGCGAGCTCGTCGGGGGCGCGGCTCGACCACGGGCCGACGAGCGAGCAGAGGCGTCCGTCGCGCGCGCGCTCGACGACGGCGACCGGGCCGAGCGTCGAGCAGCGCTCGACGAAGCGTCCGTCCGGCGCGAGCTCGTAGAGCGACGCCGACACGGGCGCGAGGTCCGGCTGCGCGACCTGCCAGAGCCCCTCGAACCGCGAAGGCCCCGCGTCGGGCGGCGCGTAGACGCGATCGTGGCGGCCGTAGCAGCCCGAGAGCGCGAGCGCGAGCGCGAGCCACCTCACGCGTCCCCTCCTCAGCGCGCGTCCGGCGCGGGCGGGAAGCCGTCGAGCGCCGCCTCGACGAAGTGCAAGCGGTCTTGCCCCCAGTAGAGGTGGTCGGCGACCACGAAGCACGGCGCGCCGGGGCAGCCGATCGCGACGGCCTCGTCGGTCGCCGCGAAGAGCGCCGCCCTCGCCTCGCCGGCGCGCTCGACGAGCGACGGATCGAGCCCGACGTCGGCCACGCAGCGCGCGACGACCTCCGGCCGCCCCACGTCCTCGTCGTCGACCCACGCCGCGCGCATGATGCGGTGGACGAGCGCGGGCGCGCTCCCGGCGAGGAGCGTCACGCGCAGCGGCAGCACGGTGCGCAGCGGGAACGTCGAGGTGAACCGGAACGGCACGCCCCAGTGGTGGGCCCAGCGGTGGAGGTCGAGGCGCTGGTGCCGGCGCTTGGCCTCGGGGAACGACTCGAGCGGGACGAGCGGCGTGCCGAGGCGCTCGAACAGCGCGCCGAGCAGGAACGGCCGGAAGCGCACCTCCGCACCGGCCGCGCGCGCGACGCGCTCGATCTGCGTCGTGCCGAGGTAGGCGAACGGCGAGGAGTAGTCGAACCAACACTCGACCGAGGCGTCCATCGCGACGGTCTACGCCGCGGCGCGCTCGTGAGCTAGGGCACGAGCGCCCTTCACGTCGCCCTCGCTCGTGCCCTATGGTGCCGCCCCATGGCGACCTCGTTCCAGACCCACCCCGACCGCTACCGTCACTGGAAGCTCACCTTCGACGGCGAGCGCGCCGACCTCGTGCTCGACGTCCAGCCCTTCGGCGGCCTGCGCGACGACTACGAGCTCAAGCTCAACAGCTACGACCTCGGCGTCGACATCGAGCTCGCGGACGCGGTCCAGCGCCTGCGCTTCGAGCACCCGGAGGTGAAGGTCGTCGTCGTCAAGAGCGGCCAGCAGCGCGTGTTCTGCGCGGGCGCGAACATCCCGATGCTCGGCTCGAGCAGCCACGCGTTCAAGGTCAACTTCTGCAAGTTCACCAACGAGACGCGCCTCTCGATCGAGGACGCGTCCAAGCACAGCGGGCAGAAGTACGTCGCCGCGCTCAACGGCACGTGCGCCGGCGGCGGCTACGAGCTCGCGATGGCGTGCGATCACCTCATCCTCATCGACGACGGATCGAGCGCGGTCAGCCTGCCGGAGGTGCCGCTGCTCGGCGTGCTCCCGGGCACGGGCGGGCTCACGCGCCTCGTCGACAAGCGCAAGGTGCGGCGCGACCGCGCCGACGTGTTCTGCACGACGAGCGAGGGCATCCGCGGCAAGCGCGCCGTCACGTGGGGCCTCGTCGACGCCATCGCGCCGCGCAGCAAGTTCGACGAGGCGGTCGCCGAGGCGGCCGCGGCCCTCGCGAAGGGCGGTCGCGACAAGGGCCCGGGCATCGCGCTCGAGCCGATCGAGCCGGAGGTCACCGAGGGCGGCGACCTCGTCTACCGCTACGTGCGGGTCGAGCTCGCCGAGCAGGCGCGCACCGCCGTGCTGCGCATCCGCGCGCCCGAGGAGCCGCAGCCCACGAGCGCCGACGAGATCCAGGCGGCCGGCTCCTCGCAGTGGTCGCTGCGCGCCTTCCGCGAGCTCGACGACGCGCTCCTGCAGCTGCGCGTGAACCACCTCGACGTCGGGCTCGTCGTGCTGCGCGCCGAGGGCGACCTCGACGCGGTGCTCGCGGTCGACGCGGCGCTCCACGCGAACCGCGATCACTGGCTCGCCAACGAGATCCTCGCGCACCAGGCGCGCGTGCTCCGCCGGCTCGACCTGACCGCCAAGAGCTTCTTCGCGCTCGCCGATCGCGGCACCGCGTTCGGCGGCGTGCTGCTCGAGCTCGCGCTCGCCGCGGACCGCCTCTACATGCTCGCCGACGACGACGAAGAGGTCGCCGTCGCGCTGAGCGCGTCGAACCTCGGCGCGATGCCGATGTCGCACGGCCTCACGCGCCTCGAGGCGCGCTTCGCCGGCGACGCGAGCGCGGTCGAGGCGCTCGCCAAGACGAAGGGCGAGCGCCTCACGACGGCGGAGGCGGACGAGCTCGGCCTCGTCACCGTCGCGCCCGACGAGATCGACTGGGACGACGACGTGCGCATCGCGCTCGAGGAGCGCGCGAGCCTCTCGCCCGACGCGCTGACCGGCATGGAGGCCTCGCTCCGCTTCCCCGGCCCGGAGGCGCCCGACGCCAAGATCTTCGCGCGGCTCAGCGCGTGGCAGAACTGGATCTTCCAGCGCCCGAACGCGGTCGGCCCGGAGGGCGCGCTGACGAAGTACGGCGCGCCGGATCGCCCCACGTTCCAGTGGACGCGCTGCTGAGCTGACTCGCTCGTGAGGCACCGCACTCGGGATCGTCCCGAGTGAGCACGCACACGACCGCGAACGAGGTCATCCCCCTAAGTTGCCCGCCGATGTCTCTCACCGACTCGATCCCCAACAACGTCGACCTGGGATCCGACAAGAAGCTCCTGCGCGCGCTCGAGAAGTGGCAACCGAACTTCCTCGAGTGGTGGAAGGAGATGGGACCGGACGGCTTCCAGGAGGATCTCATCTACCTGCGCACGGCGATCGACGTCGATCCGGCGGGCTGGGCCACGTACGACTACGTGAAGATGCCCGACTACCGGTGGGGCATCTTCCTGACGCCGCGCGAGGGCGAGCGGCAGGTCCACTTCGGCGACGAGCAGGGACAGAAGGCGTGGGAGGAGGTCCCCGGCGAGCTGCGCGGGATCCTTCGCCGCATCATCGTCACGCAGGCGGACACCGAGCCCGCGTCGGTCGAGCAGCAGCGCCAGCTCGGCAAGACCGCGCCCTCGCTCTACGACCTGCGCAGCCTCTTCCAGGTCAACGTCGAAGAGGGCCGGCACCTCTGGGCGATGGTGCACCTGCTCCACCAGTACTTCGGGCGCGACGGCCGCGAGGAGGCCGAGGGCCTGCTCGAGCGCCGCAGCGGCGACGCGGACAAGCCGCGCATCCTGCAGACGTTCAACGAGAAGACCGACGACTGGCTCTCGTTCTTCTGCTTCACGATGTTCACGGACCGCGACGGCAAGTTCCAGCTCGCCGCGCTCAGCGAGTCCGGGTTCGATCCGCTGGCTCGCGCGACGCAATTCATGTTGACCGAGGAGAGCTTCCACCTCTTCACCGGCGAGACCGGCGTCGAGCGCGTCGTGCAGCGCGCGTGCGAGCTGATGAAGCAGGACCCGAACGGCGACGCGCGCGCGCAGGGCGGCATCGATCTGCCGACCATCCAGAAGTGGATCAACTTCTGGTTCTCGAGCGCGGTCGAGCTCTTCGGCGGCGAGATCTCGAGCAACGCGGCCGACTACTTCGCGACCGGGCTCAAGGGCCGCTACCGCGAGGCGGCCAAGTACCAGGATCACCAGGCGCTCGGCGACGTGTACGAGATGACGGTGTTCGAGGGGGGCAAGCTCGACCGCCGCGAGGTGCCGCTGCGCAACGCGCTCAACGAGGTCTTGCGCGACGAGTACGTGGCCGACTGCGAGCGCGCCGTGCGCAAGTGGAACCACGTCATCAAGAAGCAGGGCGTCGACGTCGAGCTCAAGCTGCCGAACCGCCGCTTCAACCGCTCGATGGGCATCTACGCCGGCGCGCACTTCGACCTCGAGGGCCGCCCGATCACCGCGGAGCAGTTCGAGGCGCACCGCAGCGAGTGGCTCCCCACGCGCGAGGACCGCGACTACGTCCGCTCCCTGATGGTCCCCGTCTACGAGCCCGGCAAGATCGCGAACTGGATCGCCGCGCCCAAGAAGGGCGTCAACGGTCAGCCGTTCGAGCTCGAGTACGTCAAGTTCGCCCCGCGCTGAGTTGGCTGGAGGGCTGTTCCAGCCCCTCCCCCCATCGCGGCCAAGCCGCGATGGGGCACCTCGGCCAACGGCCATCGCTGCGCGATGGCCCGGCCTCGAACGGCGCCGTCGGCCGCGTCCGCGCTCGACCAGTCGACGGTCTTCGAGTCGCCGAGGCAGCTCAGAGGCCGCGCAGCCGGTACGCCTGCACGCGCACGACGCCGTCCGCGGAGCGGGGCCACGCGACGAGCACGCGGCCGCCGTCCGAGCCGACGCTGCATCCGCTGACGTTCGCGGCGACGATCACCGGCGCGCCGAGCGGTGCGCCGTCCGCGCCGAAGAGGCGCAGCAGCGCGCCGTGGCCTGGCCCGTCCGGCGTGCTCGTGTAGTTGCTGCACGTGGCGACGACGTCGTGGGTGTCCACGCCGACGGCGCCCCAGACGAGCTCGGTCCCCCACACGCTCGGCGTGCGCGCGGGCCACGGCCTGAGCTCGCTCGTTCCCTCGAACGGATCCACCAGCACCACCGCGCCGCGCCGATCTCCGTCCGGCCCCTGGACGAAGACCGCGCGGTCGCGGAGGCGCGTCGCCCGCGTCCAGCTCGCGTCGTTCTCCAGCGAGATCACGCCCACCGTCGTGATCGATCCGGGCACGGGCACACCGATCGCGAAGACCAGGAGCGGGTGGGCGCCGGCCTCGTCGGGTGGACCTCCGATGAACGCGACCGCTCGGCTCTTGAGGCCGACCACCGGACCGGGGCGCGGCCGATGGCGCACCGTCCCGGACGCGAGCGTCTCGCTGCCGACCTCCTCGAGCCGACCGTCGAGCTCGACCACGACCGCGGCGCCCAGCCCGTCGGGACCGCGCTCGCTCCGGAGGGCGAGCCAGCGCGCCTCGCGGTCGACGAACGCGACCGAGACGAGGTTGCCGCGACTCACCCAGCGTCCTGCGAGGACACCGCGGCGATCGAGGAGACCGACCAGGTTCACGCCCGGCTCGGCGGTCGGCAGGATGGTGAAGAAGCGACCGCCGGCCCACTCGAAGCCGAGGTCCTCTCCCGTCGCCCCCGTCGGGCCGAGCCGTCGCACCGCGCCGACGCGCGCGCCGTCGCGAGCGAGCTCTTGGAACGCCGCGTCCTCGCGCGGGTAGAGGACGCCCCATCCGTCTCCGTTCCACTCGATCGCGGGGATCCCCCAGGGCGCGTCGGCGAACGGGATGTCGATCGGCGCTCCGTCGGGCTCGCAGCACGGGTCGTCCGGATCGAGATCGGGGGGATCGCCCCAGGTCTGTGCGGCGGGATCGTCGCTCGGGCGGCCGCCCGGGCCGGGGTCGTCGACGGGCTCGATCGGGAGTGGGACCTCGGCGTCCACCGCCGCGTCGCGTCCTCCGGGCGAGGCCCCATCGCGGCCGATCGGCGCGGCGGCGTCGGCGCGGCCGGCATCCACGGCGCGCTCGCCCCCGGTGTGTCGCCGGTAGCAGCCGCCCGCGGCGAGCGCGGCGACGATGGCGAGCGTCCACGAGACATGCACGCGATCACGCTACCGACGGCGTGTCCCCCACGCGACCCGAAGACCTCGCGCGCGATCCGAAACGACGCGCGGCAGCGGCCGAGAACCTGCGGCCGGGGACGATCAAGGATCGTCGTTGGCGAGCAGGCGCGCGACGTGGGCGTCGATCTCCGCCGCGCCGAGCGCGCGCTCGTAGAGCGCGACGTAGTGGATGGTCCCGCTCGGCGTGCGCTGCCCGATGAGGCGGTTGCCGACGCAGAAGTGCGTGGCCCGCGAGAGGTCGACGAGCGCGTGCGGCCGCGTCGTCGGGGCGGCCTCGGGCGCGCGCACGCCGTCGACGTAGAGCCTCGCGCGCTCGGCCTCCGGCGCGCCGCCGTCGTAGACGAGCGTCACGACCGCGCGCGCGGCGGCGAGGTCCGCCGTCCACCGGCCCGCGGTGTCGCGCGCCGGGTCCATGCCGAAGCGGACGCGGGTGACGTCGTCGTAGCCGATCGAGAACGACCAGGTCGTGTCCGCAGGTCCGAAGTGCGCGATGCGGCTGCCGTTGGGCGAGCCCGCCTCGAGGCGGACGACCGCCTCGATCGTGGCCTCGCGCGCGCCGTCGAGCCGCGCGAGACGCGTTCCGTCGATCGCGACGCACGCGCGCGCGTCCGCGCCGACGCGCGTGAAGATGAGCCCGGCGCGCCCCGGGGTGGCCTCGAACCGCACGCTGCCACGGTTCTCGAGCAGGAGCGCCTCGGGCCCGAACGCGTTCTGGTAGACGCCCACCGAGCCCTCGTCGAGGAAGTAGCGGGCGAGCACGCCGAGCTCCGTGAGCGGCTCCGCGCCCGCGTCCCGCGCCCCGGTGGCCGCGTCGCCCGCGCCGGCGTCGTCGTCGGCACCTGCGTCGCCGTCCGCACCCGCGTCGTCGTCCGCACCCGCGTCGCCGAGGCCGGCGTCGGACAGCTCGGCGCCCGCGTCGATCCCGGGGCGCGCGGTGCACTCGCCCGTGTCGAGGTCGCAGTACTGCTCGGGCAGACACCCGCTCCCCGCGCGCGCGCCGCACGCGCCGCCGAAGCAGATGGACGCCGCGCACGCGAGCGGCGTGCGGCACTCCACGTCGGCGCGGCAGCGGGCCGGCGGGCACGACGCCTCGTCCCCGCGCGCGCACGTCGGCTCGACGCAGCGGCCCGCGAGGCACGACGTCGCCTGCGGGGGATCGTCGCCCGACGGACACGAGAGCCCGCCGCACTCGCGCGAGACGAGCACGGTCAGCGCGCGCGCGCCGTCGCCCCCCGCGACGAGCGCGCGCGCCGCGACCTCGACGCCGCCCCGCAGGAGCCGCGCGGTGAGCGGCGTCGGTGAGTCGAGCGGCTCGCGCGTGCCGACGCGTACGCCCGTGAACCACTCGCGCGACACGCTCGCCGGCTGCGTGAGGACGACGCCGTCGTCGAAGCGCACCTCGACCTCGTCGAAGTCGATCTGCGACACGTAGTTCGTCCGGAGGTCGACCGCGAGGCCGGCGTCCGTGCCCGTGCAGCCCGTGAGCGCCACGGCGCACAGAACCGCCCACGAGCCCACCCACGACCGCACGCTTGCAGCGTCGGCGCGCTCCCGCGAAGTGTCAAGGTCGCTGCCGGTGCGCCACCTCAGGGCGCGTAGGACTCGACCGTGTCGATCGCGCCGAACGCGGGGCGGCTCGCGCCGGCCACGACGTAGAGCCGACCCTCGAGCGCCGCGACGCCGTGCCCGTGGTGCGGGACGCGCGTGTCCGGCGCCGCGCTCCACGTGCCGGCCGCGAGGTCGAACCGATCCACCGTCCGCAGCACCGTGGCCGGCTCCTCGCCGCCGACCGCGTAGATCGAGCCGTCGAGCAGCGCCGCGTCGAAGCCGCCGCGCGGGTACGGCAGGTCCGGCCCGTCGCGCCATCGATCGGCGACCGGGTCGTAGATCTCGAGCTCCGGGCGGGTCGAGCCGAGCGAGTTGCGGCGCCCGGCGAGCACGTAGAGCTCGCCGCCCGCGGCGACCGCCGCGAGGTGCTCGCGCTCGGTGGGGATGTCCGCGCCGAACGACCACACGTCGCGCGCCGGATCGTAGATCAGCGTGCGGTTCGCGAGGCGGCCCGCCGCGCCGTTGCCGCCGACCATCACGATCACGTCGCCGACGGAGTCGGCGGCGCCCGCGCCGCGATCCTCGGGCAGCGAGGCGATCGGCGCCCACGCGTCGGCGCCCGCGCGCAGCACCCACGCCGTGTCGAGCGGCTCGAACGCCGCCGTCTGCATGCCGCCGAGCGCGTAGAGGTCGCCGCCGTGGCTGACCAACGACATGTGATGGCGCGGCGCCGGCAGGTCGGGCCCGGTCGTCCACTCGCGGGTGCGCGGATCGTAGACGCGCACGGTCGTCACGATCGCGGCCGCGCCGTCGAAGCCGCCCGCGATCCAGACGCGCCCCTCGTGCGCCTCGACCGCGATCTCCTGGATGCGCACGGGCACCGGCGCCTCGTCGCGCCACCCGCTCGGGGTATCGCCGCCGTCCTGCACCGGCGCGGCGTCGGGCCGCGCCGCGTCGGCGAGCGCGGCGTCGAGCGCCCCTGCGCCCGCGTCCTCGCGCGGGTCGCCGCCGTCGGGCGGCTCGGTCGATCCGTCGCAGCCGAGGAGAAGGAGAGCGAGGGCGATCGAGGCGGAGCGCATGTCACACGATAGCAGTCCTCGTGGCGACGCCAGCGCCGCCCCTCGGACACGCGCGCCGTCGGTGCTACGATCGCGGCCGCATGTCGCGCGCCGCCGCTGCGCTCGTCCTCGCGCTGGTCGCCCCCGGCTGCTTGCTCGATCGCTCGGGCCTGGGACCCGGCGGCGCCGACGCGGGAGAGCTCGACGCGGCGAGCGCCGACGCGGGCGCCGGGCGTCAGGACGCGGGCGCCGACGACGCGGGCGCCGACGACGCGAGCGCGCCCGACGCGGCGCCCCCGGACGCGTGCGTCCCCTCGCCCGAGCTCTGCAACGGTCGCGACGACGACTGCGACCCGACGAGCCTCGACGGGGCCGACGAGCCGTGGCTCGACGACGCATGCGACGCCGACGGCGACGGCTGCGCGGGCGGCCGCCTCGCCTGCGTCGAGGGGACGATGCGCTGCGAGGGCGACGGCCCCGGATCGGGCGGCGTCGATCGCTGCGACGGCGTCGACGACGACTGCAACCCCGCCACGCCCGACGGCACCGGCGACCCGCGCGTCGGCGTCGCGTGCGACGGCGCGGACGCCGACCGCTGCGAGGGCGGCACGACGTTCTGCTTCGGCGGCGTGGTCACGTGCGTCGGGGACGACACCGACCTCCCGCACCGCCGCGAGGTCTGCAACGGGATCGACGACGACTGCGACCCCGCGACGCTCGACGGCGCGCGCGACCCGATGCTCGGCGCCGCGTGCGACGACCCGGCGGATCGCGACCTGTGTCCCGGCGGCACGTTCATCTGCCGCGACGGAGCGCTGGTCTGCTTCGGCGACGACGGCGACCAGCCGCACGAGGCGGAGCTCTGCGACGGCGTCGACAACGACTGCAACCCCGCCACCGTCGACGGCGCCGACGACCGGCGCGTCGGCGCGCCGTGCGACGGGCCCGACACGGACCAGTGCCTCGAGGGCACGGGGCTCTGCGTCGGCGGCGCGTTCTCGTGCACGGACACGACGGGCGACTCGATCGAGACCTGCAACGGGCGCGACGACGACTGCAACGGCATCGTGGACGACGGCCCCGCCGGCTGCCCGTGCACCGTGCGCCACCGCGAAGGCAACGCGTACCTCTTCTGCAACGGGTTCCTCGAGCGGCGGAGCTGGACCAGCGCGCGCGACTGGTGCCGCGAGCGCGGCCACGACCTCGTCGTGATCGACGACGCCGCCGAGCAGGCGTGGATCAGCGCGAACGTCGGCGACACCGGGCAGGGCTACTGGATCGGCTACAACGACCGCGCCGTCGAGGGCACGTGGGTCTGGTCGCGCGCTGGCGTGACCACGACGTTCACCAACTGGAACGGCGGCGAGCCGAACAACGCGGGCAACGAAGACTGCGCGGTGTCGACCGCGACGAACATCAGCGCGGCGGGCCGCGCCGGCGGCTGGAACGACGTCGGCTGCAACGGCGACCAGCGCTTCGTCTGCGAGGCGCCCCGTTGAGCCCTCGGAGGGTTGTTCCGACGCGCGCCTCACGGCTCGTCGCATAGGCGGTAGCCGACCCCGGGCTCGTTGAGGATCAGGGCAGGCCGCGCGGGATCGCGCTCCATCTTGCGGCGCAGGTGCGTCATGTAGACCCGCAGGTAGTGGGTCTGCGACGTGGCGCCGGGACCCCACACCTCGTGCAGGAGCTGGCGGTGGGTGAGCACGCGGCCCGCGTTGCGCGCCATGAACGCGAGGAGCCGATACTCGATTGGCGTGAGGTGCACGGGCTCCTGGCGCACGCGCACCTCGTGCCGGGCGTCGTCGATCTCGATCGGGCCCACGCTCCAGACGGCGGCCGCGGGCAGCGGCGCGCGCCCGCGATGCCTCATCGCGACGCGGATGCGCGCGAGGAGCTCGTTCACGCCGAACGGTTTCGTGAGATAGTCGTCCGCGCCCGCGTCGAGCGCCGCGACCTTGTCCCTCTCGAGCCCGCGCGCGGACAGGACGATGATCGGGACCTCCGACCACTGGCGCAGCTCGCCCGTGACCTCGAGCCCGTCTCGATCGGGCAGACCGAGATCGAGCAGCACGAGCTCGGGCCCGTGCTGCGTCGCGAGCGCGAGGCCCTCGGTCGCGCTCGCCGCCTCGATCGGCGCGTAGCCGTGCGCGTTGAGCGTGGTCCGCAGGAACCGGCGCATCGGCGCCTCGTCCTCGATGACGAGCACGCGCGTGCGGACCTCGCTCATGCCCCGGCAGGCTCCGTGGGGACCACGGGCGGAGCTCCCTCGACGGGCAGCGTCAGGCGGAACGTCACCCCCCCGCCGGCGCGATTCGCCGCGTGGATCGCGCCGCCGTGCGCCACCACGATCCCACGACATATGGCGAGGCCGAGCCCCGCGCCGCTCGTGCGCGCGTCGCCGCGGAAGAACTTGTCGAATATGCGGGCCTCGAGGCCCGGCGCGATCCCCGGCCCGCGATCCGCGACCTCGAGCCACGCCCGATCGGAGTCGGTCCCCGCGCGCACCTCGATGGGCGTCCCCGCCGGCGTGTGCTTGGCGGCGTTGCCGAGCAGGTTCACGAGCACCTGCTCCAGGAGCACGGGATCCATCGGCGCCATCGCGTCGCGGGCCACGACGACCTCGACCTCGCGCTCGCGGAGCTCCTCCGCCATGCGCGCGAGCGCGGAGCCCACCACCTCCTCGAGCGGGATCCACTCCTTCTTCACCTCCAGCGTACCCGCCTCGACGCGCGTCATGTCGAGCAGGTTCGAGACGAGCCGCGCGAGGCGCGTGGACTCGTCGCGGATCACCCCGACGAGCTCGTCGCGTTCACCTACGTCGAGTGTCGCGGAGGGGTCGAGGAGCGCCGTGGACGTCCCGAGGATCGTGCCGATGGGCGTGCGCAGGTCGTGCGAGACGGAGCTGAGGAGCGAGCTGCGGATCTCCTCCGTCTCGGCGCGCAGCGCCGCCCGCTGTGCCTCGTCGGCGAGCTGCGCGCGCTCGAGCGCGAGCGCGATCTGTGCGACAAACGCGTCGAGGAGGTGGCGCTGTCCCGGATCGTCGAAGCGCGTCTCAGGCCGCGGCACGATCGTCAGCGCCCCTCGGGCGCGCCCCTCCGCGAGCAGCGGCATCGCGATGACGCGCGCCCCGGCGAGCGTATCCAGCCCGCGCCCAGCGGGCCGGTGGTGCTCGAGCGCCCAGCGCGCCACGGTGCGATCGGCCTCGGAGAGCTCGAGCGCCGAGGGCGCGGGGCAGGTGACGCCGTGCGGCGCGCCGACGAGCAAGACGGCGGGGCTCTCGAAGACCTCGTCGAGCTGTTCGGCGGCCACGCGCGCGATGGCCTCCGCGTCGCGGGCCCCGGCGAGCGCGCGCGTGAGCGCATAGAGCGCGGCGGTCCGGCGCTCGCGCTCGCGCCCAGCCCTCGACTGCTCGCGGACGCGGTTGGTGAGGCTGCTGATCAAGACGCCGGCGCAGAGCATGACCGCGAAGGTGAAGACGTAGCGCAGATCGCTGACGGTGAACGTGAAGTAGGGGGGCACGAAGAAGAAGTCGAACGCCGCCACCGACGCGACGGAGGCGGCGAGCGACGGGCCGCGCCCGAGGAAAGTGGCTGTCACCGAGATCCCGACCAGGTACGCCATCGCGACATCCGCGAGGTCGAGGTAATCGCGGCTGAGCGCGCCGATGATCGTCGAGAGCGCGACCGGGAGCAGGCCCCAGAGGTAAGGCGCCCCGTCGGCCGCCCGCCGCGGCGGCCCCCCGCCGGGGTCCACCGCCGCCTCGTCCCGCGCGGCGCCGTCGCCAGCGATGACGTGCACGTCGATGTCGCCGCTGCCCCGGATCAGGTCGTTCAGGAGCGAGCCGTAGATGAGGTCGCGCCAACGCGCGTGTGCCGGCTTGCCGATCACGATGCGCGAGACGTTGCGGTCGCGCGCGAGCGCGAGCAGCGCCTCGGCGGGGCGCTCTCCGGCCAGGCCGACCACCTCCGCCCCGAGCGACTCCGCCAGCATGAGGTGCGCGGCGAGGCGCGTGCGGTCGCGGTCCGACAGGAAGTGCGACTGCGAGCCCTTCTCGACGTAGGCGGCCATCCAAGGCGCGCGGAGCACGGCCGCCATCCTGCGCGCCGCACGAACGACGCGCGCGGACGCCGGGCTCGGGCCCACGCAGACCATGATCCGCTCGCGCGCGGGCCAGGTCGCGGCGATCCCCTGCTGGTGCCGCCACGCGCGCATCTCTGCGTCGACGTGCTCCGCCGTCAGCCGCAACGCGAGCTCCCGCAGCGCCAGGAGGTTGCCCGGCCTGAAAAAGCCCTCCGCCGCGCGCGCGGCCTGGTCGGGGACGTAGACCTTGCCCTCCCGCAGCCGCTCAAGGACGACCTCGGGCGGCACGTCGATGAGCTCGATCTCGTCGGCGCGCTCGACGAGCGCGTCCGGCACGGTCTCACGCACGCGTACGTGCGTGATCTGCGCGATCACGTCGTTGAGGCTCTCGACGTGCTGAACGTTCAGGGTGCCGTGGACCTCGACGCCCGCGTCGAGCAGCTCCATCGCGTCCTGCCACCGCTTGGCGTGCCGCGAGCCGGGGACGTTGGTGTGGGCGAGCTCGTCGAGTAGGAGGACCTGGGGCGCGCGCGCGAGCGCCGCGTCGAGGTCGAGCTCCGTGAGCGTGCGACCGCGGTAGGGGACGCGGCGGCGCGGGAGCTCCTCGAGGCCTTCGAGGAGCGCGGCGGTCTCCGCGCGGCCGTGCGTCTCCACGACACCGATCACGACGTCGACGCCCTCGCGCCGCAGGCGCTGCGCGTTCTCGAGCATCGTGTACGTCTTGCCGACGCCGGGTGAGGCGCCGAGCCAGAGCCGGAGCTTGGCGCGCGTGGCGTGGCGCTCCTCCGCGCGGACGCGCGCGAGCAGGGCGTCCGGATCAGGTCGCCCGTCGTCGTCGCGCTTGCTCATACCCCCATGGTCGTGCGGGTCGGCGAGCGGCGCCAGACGATCACGAAATCCCCGCGTAGAGCGGCGAGAGCACGAGGTCGATGAGCTTGATGCACGGGAACGGCAGGACGAGCCCCCCGACCCCGAACACGAGCAGGTTGCGGCGCAGCAGCTTGGCCGCCGACTGCGCGCGCTGCCGCACGCCCCGCAGCGCGATCGGGATGAGCGCCACGATGATGAGCGCGTTGAACACCACGGCCGAGAGGATCGCGGTGCGCGGGTCGAGCCCCATCACGTTCAGGGCGCCGAGCTGAGGATAGATGCCGACGAAGGCCGCGGGGATGATCGCGAAGTACTTCGCGACGTCGTTCGCGATGCTGAACGTGGTGAGCGCGCCGCGGGTCATGAGGAGCTGTTTGCCGATCTCGACGATCTCGATGAGCTTGGTCGGATTCGAGTCGAGGTCGATCATGTTCCCCGCCTCCTTGGCCGCCTGGGTCCCCGTGTTCATCGCGACCGCGACGTCCGACTGCGCGAGCGCCGGCGCGTCGTTGGTCCCGTCGCCCGTCATCGCCACGAGCCGGCCGCCAGCCTGGTACTCACGAATGAGCTCGAGCTTCGCCTCGGGGGTCGCCTCGGCGAGGAAGTCGTCGACGCCCGCCTCTGCCGCGATCGACGCCGCGGTGAGGGGGTTGTCGCCGGTGATCATCACCGTCTTGATCCCCATCTCCCGCAGCTCCTTGAAGCGCTCCTTGATGCCGCCCTTCACGACGTCCTTCAAGTGCACCAGCCCCAGCGCGCGCGCGGAGCCGGGCCTGGCCTCGGCCACCACCAGGGGCGTGCCTCCCTGCTTCGCGATCGCGTCCGCGGCCGCGCGCACGTCCTCCGGCATGCCGCCGCCGCGCTCCTCCAGGAAGCGGGTGACCGCGTCCACCGCGCCCTTGCGAACGAGCCGTCCGTCGATGTCGGCGCCGCTCATCCGCGTCTGCGCCGTGAACGGAACGAACACCGCGCCGAGCGCCGCGACGTCGCGCTCGCGCAGCCCGTGCTTCTCCTTCGCGAGGACGACGATGCTCCGCCCCTCGGGCGTCTCGTCGGCGAGCGAGGCGAGCTGCGCGGCGTCGGCGAGCGCCTCCTCGCTGACCTTCTTCGCGGGGAGCAAGGCGGTCGCTTGCCGGTTGCCGAGCGTGATCGTGCCCGTCTTGTCGAGGAGCAGCACGTCGACGTCCCCCGCCGCCTCCACCGCGCGGCCCGACATCGCGATCACGTTGGCCTGGATCATCCGATCCATCCCCGCGATGCCGATCGCCGAGAGCAGCCCGCCGATCGTCGTCGGGATGAGGCACACGAGGAGCGCGACGAGCACGGTGATGGACAGCGGCGCGGCCTCCCCGCCCGCCGCCCCCGCGCCGTAGATCGAGAACGGCAGGAGCGTGACGCACACCAGGAGGAAGATGATCGTCAGCGCCGCGAGCAGTATGTCGAGCGCGATCTCGTTCGGTGTCTTCTGGCGCTTGGCGCCTTCCACCATCGCGATCATCCGGTCGAGGAACGTCTCCCCCGCGCTCGCGGTGATCCTCACGACCATCCAGTCCGACAGCACGCGCGTCCCGCCGGTGACCGCGCTCCGATCTCCGCCGCTCTCTCGGATCACGGGCGCGCTCTCGCCGGTGATCGCGCTCTCGTCGACGGACGCGACGCCCTCGACGACCTCGCCGTCGCCCGGGATCGTGTCGCCGGGCTCGACGAGGACGACGTCCCCGGCCTTCAGCGTCGAGCCCGGCACGATGGTGTGGCTGGCCTCGCGGCGCGGCTCGCTCAGGCGCTTCGCCGAGACATCCCTCTTGGCGCGACGCAGCGAGTCCGCCTGCGCCTTGCCGCGGCCCTCGGCCATCGCCTCGGCGAAGTTCGCGAACAGCACCGTGAACCAGAGCCAAGCCGCGATGGAGCCGACGAAGAGCGCCGGCGCCTCCCCGTCCCCGGTGAGGGCGTGGACGAAGAGGAGCGTCGTGAGCGCGCTCCCCACCTCCACCACGAACATGACCGGGTTGCGGATGAGGTGCCGCGGGTCGAGCTTCGTGACGCTCGCGATCGCGGCGACCTTCACGATCGCCGGATCGAAGAGCGGGCGCGCCGCCGCGCGCTGTCCGTCCAGCGTCGCTCGCTGCCTGGGCCGGGTGGGCGCCTTGATCGGCTCGTCTCGCCGTTGCTCACTCATCGCTCACCTCACCTCCACGTGACCCGAAGCGCTCGTCGAGCGCGAGGTTCAGCTCGAGCACGTTCACCAGCCGATCCTCGGTGAGCGGGCCACCCGGCGCGAAGGCGAGCGCGTCGATCGTGGCGACGACGTCCGCTTCCTCCACCCCGCGCGCGACGGAGACGCGCGCGGCCTGATACCGCGCCGCGCGGACCGTGATGTGCGGGTCGAGGCCGCCGCCCGAGGCGGCGGCCAGCTCCGGCGGGAGCGGCCGCGCCTCGGTCGCGCCGTATCGCGCGACCTGCTCGACGCCACGCGCGCGGAGCTCCGGGCCCGCCGGCGAGGCGTTGCTCCCTCCGGCGCCCTGGCCGTCGTAGTCCGCGGCGGAGGGTCGCGGCCAGACGTACTCGGGCCGCGTGAAGCCCTGAGCGATGAGCCGGCTGCCGACGACCGCCCCGTCGCGCCTGATCAGCGAGCCGCTCGCGGTCGGTGCCGCGAGCCCCTGCGCCACGCCGAGCACGAGGGAGGTGTAGCCGCCCACACAGATCAGGAGCGTCGCCGCGGCGACTCGGAGGCTCGAAGCGAGCGCGTGCTTGAAGGTCTGCATCGGTCCACCTCAGATCATCTGTTGGAGGTGCTCGGCGATGGGCCCGAGCGCCGCGGCGGGGAAGAAGGTGAGCGCCCCGACGATCACGATCGTCGCGACCAGCATGAGCGCGAACGTCGGGTCCTCCACCCCGAGCGTCCCCGACGACTGCGCCGTCGGGCGCTTCGCGGCGAGCGAGCCCGCGATGGCCAGCGGGAGAATGATCGGGATGAAGCGGGCCAGGAGCATCACGACGCCGGTGGCGATGTTCCACGGCGGGTTGTCGTCGCTCAGGCCCTCGAACCCGGAGCCGTTGTTGGCGGCCGCCGAGCTGAGCTCGTAGAGCATCTCGCTGAACCCGTGGGGGCCCGCGTCGTCGAGGTTGGCCAGGCCCCAGTCCGTCACGGCGAAGATCGCGGTCCCGACCAGGATGAAGAGCGCGTGCGCGAGCATGGCGAGCGCGGCGAGCTTCACCTCGCGCGCCTCGACGCGCCGGTTGAGGTACTCGGGGGTGCGCCCGACCATCATCCCCGCGATGAACACCGCCAGGATGATGTAGACGAACATGTTGATCATCCCGACGCCGACGCCCCCGAACGTGGCGTTGAGCCACATCCCGATCATCGGGAAGAGGCCGGTCATCGGGTTGAAGCTGTCGTGCATCGCGCCGACCGAGCCGTTGCTCGTCGACGTGGTGAGCACCGCCCAGAGCGGCCCCGTGGTCGTCCCCAGGCGCAGCTCCTTGCCCTCGAGGTTCCCCACGTCGGCGGCGATCGGCAAGCCGGAGAAGGCGTCGGTCGGTGCCTGCTCGAACCACACCGCGCCGCCGATCTTCACGAGCATGAACGCCAGCATCACTCCGAACACGACGGCCGCGTGCCGCGTGCGCCCGACCATCCGTCCAAACATCCAGACGCAGGCCATGGGGATCACGAGGATCGCGACCATGGCGACCGCGTTCGTCCAGAAGCTCGGGTTCTCGAAAGGGTGGGTGCAGTTGGGGCCGAAGAAGCCGCCGCCGTTCGTCCCGAGCTGCTTGATCGACACGAACGCGGCGACGGGCCCGCGCGCGATCGTCTGCGCGACCCCCTCGAGGGTAGTCGCGTGGGCCGCGCCCTCGAGCGTCATCGGCATCCCGAAGGCCACGAAGACGAGCGCGACGACGAGGGCCAGCGGCAACAGCACGAGGAAGGTCGCGCGAGAGACGTCGAGGAAGAAGTCGCCCATGTCGGAGCTCCCCGCGAGGCCGCGGGCCATCGCCGTGAGGGCCGCGATGCCGGTCGCCGCCGATACGAACTGGAGCCACATCAGCGAACAGAGCTGCGTCAGGTAGCTCATGGACGCTTCGCCGGAGTAGTGCTGCAGGTTCGTGTTCGACGTGAAGGAGGCCACCGTGTTGAAGATCAGGCTCGGCTCCACGGGACCCCGCCCGTCGGGGTTGAGCGGCAAGTGCGGTTGGAGGGCCATGAACGAGAAGCTCGCGACGAACATCACGACGTTGAACACCAACATCGCGATCACGTAGTGCTTCCAACCCTGCGGCCCACGGCCGGTGCGGCGAGCGCCACCGACGAGGAGACCGAGCCATCCGTCGAGCCGCTGGCGGAACGGACCCGCGTCGGCGCCGGGGCGCATCGCCCACGCCATGTAACGGCCGAGCGGCCAGGAGAGCGCGGCCGATCCACCGACGATGAGCGCGATGAAGGTGAGGGCGGTCATCCCTTCGACTCCGTACGCGACACGATCTCGGTCAGGCCGGCCAGGGCGGCGAAGCAGGCGAGCCCCAGCAGGAGGTAGAGCAGCGTGGTCATTGCATCGACTCCGGCTTCAGCATCGCGAAGAAGAGGTACCCGGCGAGGGCGATAGAGAGAACGAGACCGATCCAGTAGAGCGGATTCATGAGAGCTCCTTCAGAACCAACCCGTCACACCGACGGTGAGCGTGTCCTGCGATGTCGCGTTCCGGACGAAGGGGAACTCCACGCCGTTACCCACCACCGTCCCCGCGAAGTAGGCCGGACCAGACGCCTGGTCGTGTCGGTACTCGACGCGAAACGACACGTGGTCGATGGGGCGGAGGTCGGCGCCCAAGGTGAACGAGCTCACCCATTCGACGGGCCAGAAGATCGCCGACGCGGAGCCGGCGGCGCTCGAGGCCACACTTTCCCAGAAGAAGTCGCCACGCGCCGAGAAGGCGAGCCAGGAGATGGGCGTGACGCGCGCGGCCAGGGCGCCCGCCACGGCGCCACTGGTGCCGAACGCGTTTGGTTCGATCATCGTCGTGACCTGACCTTGGAGCGCGAGCCACGGAGTCAGCGTGAAGGTCGAGTTGAGGTCGATCGTATGTCGCCACGCTCGGCCCTCCGGCGCGCCGTCGGGACGCTCGACCCCCGTCATGTAGAGGAGACTCCCCGACACGAGGTCCGTCGACCAGCTCGCTTGCAGACACACGGTCTTCTCGTCGTTGTTGTCGAGGACGGTGTTCCATCCATTGATCACCCATGCGACCACGGTGAGCTCGTCGATGATCGGGTACGAGACCCGTAGCCCGGTGTGGTAGAAGGGAAACCCGAAGAAGAGGTTGGATCGTGAGTAGAGCCAGTTGTCTTTCACGTTCATGCCCTCTACGCCCACCGGCGAAAGGAACAAACCGGCGAGGACGTTCAACCCGTTCCCGATCGGGACGCGGTAGCCGACGTTGGCCTGCTGCACGAACTGCCACATCGAGGCGCTCTGCGCGCCGATCCCGGTACCGAGGGTGGGCCCGGCGGTCTCGCCGAGGTAGTACGTCGCCGGGGTCGAGCCCCACTGCAGGGTGACGTGCCCGTTGACCCCCTCGACGTCCCAGCGCGCGTCGAGCGCGAGGTTCGAGAGGTTGAAAGAGTCGTGCTGGTTGTCGAAGCCGCGCAGATCCGTGACGCGGTTCCTCGGCTCGTTGAAGTTCCATCCCCAGTACGCCTCGACCCACCCCCCGAGCGTGAACCGCGCCGGCGGCTCGCCTCCGTCGCCGGCGCCTTGCGCGTCGTCCGCAGCTCGGCGCTCCTCCTGCGCCGCCGCCACCTCGAACCGAGCCAAGCGCGCCTCGAGCTCGGCGAGCCGCGCCTCGAGCGCGGGCGGGTCCCCGGAGGGCGGCCCGCGCGACGGCTCCGTCGTCTCGACCTCGGCGGGCGGCGGCTCGCCGCCTTCCGCGAGCGCATCGTCGGCCCGGGCCGCGCGGGGCGGCAGCAGCACGATCGCGCTCACGACGATGACCATTGCCCGTGTCACGACCAAGCCTCCTCACGGCGCCATGGGCGCCACCTCGACGGGCACAGCATGTCGCGGCGCCGATCAAGAGCGCGCGAAGATCGCGGGATCGGCCGCTAAGAACGAGTAAAGGCGGCGCCGCGCCCCGCATCGCCGAGGGCACGTGGGTGTGGTCGCGCCCGGGCGCGCGCGTCGGACGTCATCGAGGACAGCACACCACGCCGACCTCCCGCACGGGGCGCTCGGCGACGCGCCCGTGCCCGCAGTTCATCGGCGCCCGATCCGGCGTCGCGGGCGCGTCCTTGATCACGACGGCTGCGCCGTGGAGGTGGCGACCGTCGCACCCGGGCTCGACGTCCGAGACGACGCCGTCGAACACGCACGTCATCCGAACCACCGTCCCGGCCTCGTACGCGCCGTGCGCGTAGTCGAGCGTCACTGCGTCCACCCTCATCGGGCACTGCACGATGGCGCTCTCGATCCGCCCGGCCCGCGCTCGACCACGGAAGGGGAAGCCCTGCAGCGTGGCGCCACCCCCGTCGTGCCGGACGGAATACACGTCGTTGAAGGAGCTCGTGGCTCCGTCGCGCATGCCCAACGCCGAGAAGCGCATGCCAGGAGCCGGGGTGACGTCGGCGAACCCCGACAGCGCCGTCATGTGGCGCCCCATGAGCCCCTCGAACGTGAGCACGATCTCGACGACGCAGCCCTGGCGCATCGCCGCCGCGATCGCCTCGAACGACGGATCCATCAACTCCTCCGAGGTGATGGGGAGGTCGAGCGCCGCGACGAGCCGGTTCTTCGCGGGGAAGATCTCGGAGGGCAGCACGCCCCGGTCCCCTTCGTAAGCGAAGCCGCCGAGGTCGCCGATGCGGTAGCCGAGCTCGTGGATGGTCTCGCTGGAGTCCACGCCGAACCCCTGGTCCGCGTTCGTCAGACACTCGGGGAAGTCGTGGATGCGCGCGAGCCACGCGAGGTTCGCGGCGATCGAGTGGAGCACGCACGAGTTGACGGCTTGGGGCACGTGCGGCAAGCCGGCCCGATAGAGCCCGCCGGGGACGTCGACGTCGCCGGGCGTCTCGCGCGTCCACGCCTCGTTCGGGTCGCCGCCAGCGCCCTGGCCCACGTATCCGTCGGCCGGGTCGGCGAGCGCCGGGCGCATCACCGTGGTCATCACGAGCCGCCGGTGGAGCGCCGTGCCGCCGTCCGAGGTGAGGCCGGGCGCCGCATCGCGCGGCGCCGTGTCGTACGTCGCGTGGAGCTCCACCTCTCGGTCGCGCGCCGGGTCGAGCAGCTCGAAGTGCGCGGTCACGCTCGTCGCCCCCGGCGCGACCGGGAGGTTCCGAACGACCCACTCCTCTTGGGTCCCGTCGGGGACCGCGTAGGGCGCGATGGTGCCGCTCCCGTCGAGGTCGACGACCACGTTGAGCAGGCGCACCTCGCTCGCCGTCACGGGCACCGTCACCGCCCCGAGCGCGCCGCGCTCGCCGCCGTAGTCGAGCGCCTCGATCCCACCGGTTCGCTCCGGCATCGGGCCTCCGCCATCGCACGCCGCGAGCCCCGCGCCGAGCAGCACCCCGAGCACCCCCCCAACCCGCATGGATCCCTCCGCGAGCGAGTATGGACTCGGACGCGCCGCGACAGGAAGCGGATCGTCTCGCGCGTCACGGTGCAGCGCACCTCGCACCTGGGCGCTGCGGCGCGGCCGCGGGAGCGCTACGCTCCGTGCGATGAGCCCGCTCCGGCTCGAGCCGCTGCTCGCGTGCGCCCTGATCATGTGCGGGGGCGAAGATCCGTCCTCCGACGCGGGGTCGCCCGACGACGCCGCGGTCGCCGCGCCGGCCGCCGCGCGCGTGAGCTACGCGTCCGACGCGCTCTTCGACGCGCCGTGGCCCGACGAGCGGCTGCGCGGCGAGGACGGCACCGTGTGCGTCGACGGCTTCCCGAACCCGCTGCGCGCCGGGATCGTCGACCAGCTGAAGGGCATCGTCTGCGGCGCGGCGGGCTTCGGCGTCTCCTCGACGATCTACCTCCCGCTCGACGGCCCGATCGATCCGGCGACGCTCCCGAGCCTCGGCGCGAGCGCGGGCGAGGACGCGACCGCCTTCGTGATGGACGTCGACCCGGACGGCGGCGCCGCCGGCACGCGCGCGCCCGCCGACGTCGCGTTCCTCGCCGCCGCGGGCCCGTACGCCGAGAACGTCGTCGCGCTGCTCCCGCTCCAGGGCCGGCCGCTCGCGCCGAACCGCCTCTACGCCGCGGTGCTCACGACCGGCGTGCGCGGCCGCGACGGCGCGCCGCTCGCCGTGGCGCCGGCGACGGCCGCGCTCGTGCGTGGAGAGCGCCCGCCGGGCCTCTCGGAGGCCGCGCACGCGGCGCACCGCGTCGCGCTCGCCGCGCTCGCCGCCGCCGGCGTCGATCTCGCACGAGTCGCCTCGACCGCGGTGTTCCGCACGTGGGATCCGACCGCCGAGCTCCGCGCCGCGCGCGCGCAGCTCCTCGCGGGCGCGCCGCCCGAGCTCGAGGCGGACTTCACCGCCGCCGAGGTCTACGACGAGCTCTGCGTCTTCCACACGACGGTCCGCATGCCGGACCTCCAGAGCGGCGACGCGCCTTACTCGAGCGTGGGCGGCACCTGGGTGCGCGACGGCGAGGGCTTCGCGATCCGGGAGAGGGCGCTCGCGAACGTGTGGGTCACGGTGCCGCGCGCCCCGATGCCCGCCGGCGGCTTCCCGACCGCGGTGTTCGTGCGCACCGGCGGCGGCGGCGATCGCCCGATGGTCGACCGCGGGCCGCGCGCGACGGCCGGCGGCGCGACCGTGCCCGGCACCGGCCCCGCGCGCGGGTTCGCGCGCGCGGGCTTCGCCGGGATCAGCGTCGATGGCCCGCTCGGCGGGCTGCGCAACGTCGACGGCTGGGACGAGCAGTTCGCGATCTTCAACATCAACAACCCCGCGGGCCTGCGCGACAACGTGCGGCAGTCCGCGCTCGAGCTGATCCACTTCACGCGCCTCGTGCCGGCGATCGCGATCGACGCGTCGAGCTGCCCCGGGCTCGTCACGCCAGGCGGCGACGGCGTCGTCGAGCTCGACGGCGAGCACCTCGCGATCATGGGCCACTCGATGGGCGCGACGATCGCGCCGCTCGCGGTCGCGCTCGAGCCGGCGTACCGCGCGCTCATCCTGAGCGGCGCGGGCGGCTCGTGGATCCGCAACGTCGTCTACAAGGAGCGCCCGGTCCACGTGCGGCCCGCGGCCGAGACGCTGCTCCGCTACGGGGCGCGCGGGATCGACGTGGTCGAGCACGATCCCGCGCTCGCCCTCTTGCAGTGGGCGGGCGAGCCGGCCGATCCGCAGGTCTATCCGCTGCACGACGGGGCGCAACACGTCTTGATGTTCCAAGGCATCCTCGACACGTACATCCCGCCGCCCGTCGCGAACCCGCTGAGCCTCGCGCTCGGGCTCGACCACGCGGGCAGCCCGCTCGACGAGACGCTCGGCGCGCGCTTCACGCCGCTCGGCGAGCTGCTCTCGTTCAGCGGCGGCCGCCGCATCCCGCTGCCCGCGGCCGAGAACCGCGGCGGCGCCACGCGCGTCGTCGTGCAGCACCTCGAGGACGGAATCGAGGACGGCCACGAGGTCGCGTTCCAGCGCGCCGAGCCGCCGCTGCAGTACCGCTGCTTCCTCGAGGGCCTGCGCGCCGGCGGCGCGCCGCGCGTCCCCGCGAGCGACGCGACCGGCTGCGACTGAATCCAAGTCGAGTCACGCGGGCGACGGCGCGCGCGGCGCGCGATCTCCCCTCGACGACGTTTAGCACATGCGCTAAACGTCACTCCATGCACCGACCCCAGACCGTGATCTGTCGCTACCGCGTGAAGCCGGGCCGCGAGCGCGAGCTCGAGGCGCTGCTCGCGCGCCACTGGCCAACGCTCCACGCCGCGGGGCTCGTCACCGACGAGCCGGCCGTCGTCTACCGCGCCATCGCGAGCGAGGGTGACCGGCACGCGGCGCCGGGCACGTACGTCGAGGTGTTCAGCTGGCGCGACGCGGCGGCGCCGGGCCTCGCGCACGAGCTCCCGGACGTGATGGCGGTGTGGGAGCCGATGGGCGCCGCGTGCGAGGCGATGGACTTCCCGCACTTCGAGCGGCTCGACCTGTCGGGCGCGTGAGCGGCCGGGCGTCCGCGGCGCGCGAGCTCGCCGCGCTCGAGGCCGTGTTCAAGGCGCTCGCTCACGCGCAGCGCCGCCAGATCCTGCTCGTGCTCCACTACCGCGGCGGCGAGATGAGCGCGGGCGAGATCGCGAGCCGGTTCGAGTGCAGCTGGCCGACCACGACGCGCCACCTCGGCGTGCTCGAAGAGGCCGGCCTCGTGCACGTCGAGCCGCGCGGCCGCGAGCGCGTCTACCGGCTCGACGCGGCGCGGCTCGACGACGTCGCGGGGCGCTGGCTCGCCCGGTTCCGCTGACCTACCGGCTCCTCGGCAGCACCGCTCATCGGCAGCACCAGGTGGCCTCGACGTGCGAGATGCCGAACGCGCCGCCGCGGCCGTTCGAGCACGGCACGAACGTGACGACGCCGCCGCTCGCGTCGACGGTCGCGTCCTCGCACGTCGTCGCGCACTTCGACGCGGCCTCGATCAGCGTGCAGTGGTCGGGCAGCCGCAGCGTGACGCGGCCGCCGAGCTCGCTGACCGACACCATCCCGCAGCCGTCGCGGGTGTCTCGCGCGACGCCGTCGAGACAGAACACGCCCGAGCCGTCGGCGATGTCCTCGCACACGAGCGCGCCGCCGGCGGAGAGGTCGAACTTCGCCGCGTAGTAGTCCACGCAAGGGCCGTGGCGTCCCCCGTCGCCGCCGCCGTCGGGGTAGTCGCCGCCCGACTCGCACACCCGGAGCTCGTCCGCGTAGTAGCAGTCCCAGGGGCCGCCGCCGCCGTCGTCGGGGTAGTCCGGCGTGTCGTCGCGGCAGATCACGAACTCGCCCTCGCGCGTGCAGTCCCAGTCGCCGCCGCCGCCGTCGTCGGGGTAGTCGCGGCCTCGGCAGATGGTGACGCCGCCCTCGTCCCAGCACTCCCACTCCCCGCCGTCGGGGTAGTCGGGGCCGGGCGTGTAGCAGCGCTTGCCGTCCGCGCGGTCCTCGCAGAGCCAGTAGTCCGGGCACTCGTAGAGCGACGGGTCGCCGCCGAGGTAGGCGTCGGGATCGATCGGGCACGCGGTCGTCGACGGCGCGAAGTCCGCCGCCCGCGGGTCCGGCCCGCCCGCGCCCGAGCCTTGGTCGAGCCCGGTGCCGGTGCACGCGAACGCGCCCCACGAGGCGCAGAGGATCAGGGAGACGGAGCGCGGCATGTCAGGGACCTCCTGACATTCGTTGGGCAAGCGCCTTGCCATCGCGGCGCGCGCTGGGCTTCGGGAGCTGGGGCATCGCGACCCACCGCGCCTCGCGCTCCGGAGCGCGAACTGCTCCGCTGGATCGTCCGCGCTCGGGGACTCAAGGCGCGCCGGGGATCCGCGTGCGACGGATCCCGAAGCGCCCGCGCCGCGGGCGCGGCGGGACCCACCCACCGAACGCGCGCTCGAGCTCCATCGCGACCGCGATCGTGAGGTGGTCCTTGCCGTGCGCGGCGATCACCTGGCAGCCGAGCGGGACGCCCTTCGCGTTCAGCCCGAGCGGGACCTGCGTGCTCGGGAACCCGAGCACGTTGACGATCCCGGTGTAGACGAAGTCGAACGGGCGCAAGAGCGGCGCGTAGTGACGCGGCGCCGGCCGCGAGTAGGTCGGGTAGAGCATCACCGCGTCGCCGGCGAGCTCCTCGGTGAGGTGCGCGCGCAGGGCGTCGAGCTCGAGGAGGAGCTCGCGCGTGCGATCGGGCAAGAGCTCGGGCACGCGCTCGAGCGCGGCGAGGCCGAGCGCCGGCAGCGTGTGGACCGAGCGCCGCACGAGCCACTTCGCGAGCTCGGGCAGGACGGGCACGCGCCGGCCCTCGCCCATCAGCACGCCGAACGGCGTGCCGCCCGCCGCCGAGAGCCCCGCGCCCCAGTAGTGGAGCGAGCGCGCGAGCGCGGCGTAGCGCCGCTCCTCGACGCGCGCCCCTCGCTCGGAGAGCGCGCGCGCGACCCGCGTCTGTGCATCACGCAAGTCTCGCTGCACCTCGATCCAGCCGTTGTCCGGGACGTTCAGCACGCGCAGCGCGCCGATGTCCACGCTCGCCGGGTCGCCGAGCGCGATCGGCCGGCACACGGCGTCCTCTCCGTCGGGACCGGCGAGGATCGTCAAGAGCGGCCAGAGGTCCTCGGCGCGCCGCGTGATCGGCCCGGTCGAGAGGTAGCCGAGCGCGTCGCCCTCGGCGATCGGGTACTGCCCGGTGTTCGGCACGAGCCCCGACGACGCCTTGTGCCCGAACACGCCGTTGAAGAACGCGGGCCCCCGGATCGAGCCGCCGACGTCGGCCCCGAGCCCGAAGGGCGCGATCGCCGCGCCGATGGAGGCGCCCTCCCCGCCCGAGCTGCCGCCCACGATGCGGCTCGGATCGTACGGGTTGTTGGAGCGCCCGTAGACGCGGTTCGAGCTCTCGACCCACATCAACAGCTCGCTCACGTTCGTGACGCCGATGGGGATCGCGCCCGCCTCGCGCAGCCGGCGCACCGTCACCGCGTCGCTCGTCGCCCGGTTGTGCCGGCGCGAGACGAGCCCCGAGGTCTGCGGCATGCCGGTGAGCTGGAAGCTCTCCTTGATCGTGCACGGCACGCCGTGGAACGGCGGCAGCGCGTCGGGGCCCTCCGCGGCGAGCCGCGCGTCCGCCGCGCGCGCCTCGGCGATCGCCTCGCGCACGCGCGCGCGCACCACCGCGTTGATCACGGGGTTCACCTCGCGCAGCCGATCGATGTGCGCGCGCACGACCGCCTCGCTCGTGGTGTCGCCGCGCTTGATCTTGGCCGCGAGCGAGGTGCCCGACTCGAGCAGGAGCGGATGCATGTCGCCGCGCGCAGCGTCGCCCCACGGGGCGCGAAGATCAATCGCCGAGGATCGGCGCGAACGGATCCTCGGGGCCGACGAGCTCGGCGAGCGTCGCGGCGCCCGCGACGTCCGTCATCGTGAGCGCGAAGCCGAACGCGCCCGCGCGCCGCGTGCTGACGCGCGCCCCGGTGGAGAGCGTGACCCAGTCCTCGAAGCTCGCGCGGACCCCGCCGACGGGGAGCACGCTCACCCACATCTGCCACGCGACCGGCAGCCCGTCCTCGCCGACGTGCCAGAGGTACGCGTCGCCGGGCGTGAGCCCGCCCGAGGCGTACTCCACGAGGAGCTGGTCGTCGGCGACGAGGCGGCGCGTGGTGCCCTCGTCGTGCAGCTTGGCGGCCGCGTTGAGCCAGAACGAGTCGTTGATCCACGCGGCGTGGGCGCGCTCGCGCAGCGCCTGGCCCTCGCGGCCCGTCACCTCGGCGCCGCCGCGGTACGCGCGCCCCGCGCTGCCGCCCTCGCGCAGGAGCACCTCGACGTCGTCCCAGCGCACGCGCACGAGCCCGCGGCGCCGATCCCAGAGGTGCTGGTTGCGCCCCGCGAACGTCCAGCGCACGGCGCCGGTGCGGGCCCACGCGGCGAGATCGATCGCGTCCTCGATCCGCGTGGCGAGCGCCTCCGCGTCCTGCCCCGACGCGCCGGTGGGCCGCGGCTGGTCGGCGTGGATCCCGAGCGCGCAGAGGGCGAGCACGAGCCCGCCCCCGAGGATCGAGAGCCACGCCACGACCGTCCCGAAGCGCCGCACGGACGGTGGAGGGTACCTCAGACCGTCGCGAAGCTCTCGATCGGCAGCGTGATCGGGCTGTCGTCGCCGAGCGCGAGCACCTTGGCGCTCGCCACGACGTTCGGCAGGACGTTGTTCGCGTAGTAGCGCGCCGCCGCCGTCTTGCCCTCGTAGAACGCGTGATCGGGGTGATCGACCGCGAGCGTCGCCTGCCGCTCGTGCGCGATGACCGCGCCCTCGAGCAGCAACCAGCCGACCGCGAGCTCGCTCATCATCTGCAGGAAGAGGTTCGCGTTCAGCGGCACCTTGTGGAGCTCGCCGCCCTTGAACCAGCCCAGGAGCTGGAACGCCGCGCCGCCGACGGACTCCTGCGCCTTCGCGAGGCTGCCCATCGACTTGCCGAGCACCGGGTGGTCCGCGTGCTTGGCGACGAGCTTCGCGATGTCCCCGAAGAACTCCTGCGCGTGCTTGCCGCCCGCCTGACCGAGCTTGCGCCCGACGAGATCGAGCGCCTGGATGTGGTTGGTGCCCTCGTAGATGCTGAAGACCTTCGAGTCGCGCGCCGCCTGCTCGACGGGGAAGTCGCGCACGTAGCCCGCGCCGCCGTGCACCTGGATCGCCGTCTCGGTCACGCGGTACGCCTGGTCCGACGCGTACGCCTTCACGAGCGGGGTCAACAGCTCGACCTGCCCCTTGTGGTAGGCGGCGCCGTCGTCGTCCTTGCCCGCGAGCGCGGTCGCCCGGTCCTGGTGCATCGTGAGCTTCACGATGAGCGCGCGGATGCCTTCGACGCGCGCCTTCATGTCGAGGAGCATGCGGCGCACGTCCGGGTGCTCGATGATCGACACGCGCGGCGCGTTCGGGTCCTTCCAGTTCTCGACGCTCGAGCCCTGCTTGCGCTCCTTCGCGTAGTCGAGCGCGTTCAGGTACGCCGCGCCCGCGACCGCGAGGCCCTGGATGCCCACGCCGATGCGCGCGTAGTTCATCATCGTGAACATCTGGCGCATGCCCTGGTGCTCCGCGCCGCCGACGAGGTAGCCGTGACAAGCGCCGTTGTCGCCGAACACCAGCGTGCACGTCGCCGACGCGTTCAAGCCCATCTTGTGCTCGATGCCCGCGACGGTGACGTCGTTGGGGGTTCCGTCGGGCCGCTTCTTCGGGACGATGAACAGGCTCAGGCCCTTGGTGCCCGCCTCGGCGCCGTCGATGCGCGCGAGCACGAGGTGCGCGATGTTCGAGGCGAGCTCGTGATCGCCCGCGCTGATCCAGCACTTGGTGCCGCGGATCGCGTAGGCGCCGTCGCCGAGCGGCGACGCGGTCGTCTTGGCGGCGCCCACGTCGCTGCCCGCGTGCGGCTCGCTCAAGCACATCGTGCCCGCGATCTCGCCGGCGAACATCGGCTTGGCCCACTGCGCGACCTGCTCCGGCGTGCCGTGATGCGCGATGAGCTCCGCCGCGCCGTTCGTGAGGCCGGGGTACATCGCGAACGCGGGGTTCGCGCCGCTCATCAGCTCCTCGGCGACGGCCTGGAGCGTCGTCGGCGCGCCCTGCCCGCCGAGCTCGACCGGGACGCTCAGCACGCGCCAGCCCTGCTCGTAGATCGCGTCCCAGGCGTGCTTGAACTCCTCGAGCGTCTTCACCTGGCCGTCCTCGAGGCGGCAGCCGTGCGCGTCGCCGAGGCGGTTGAGCGGACCGACGACCTCGGTCGCGTACCGATAGCACTCCTCGAGCACCATCTTGACCTCGTCCGAGCCCCAGTCCGCGAACGGCGCCGCGCCGAGCAGCTCGTCGAGCCGGAACTGCTCGAACAGGAGGAAGCGGAGCTCCCGGAGATCTGCCTTGTACCAATTCTGGGCTTGCGACACTCGAACCGTCCTCCGCCCCCCGGCGACTGAATGACGCTTCAGTCGGTACCTGGGATATGTGCGCGGCGACGCGGTGCGTCAAGCAGGCGGACGGTAATCCATCAACAAGGCGCGCACGAGCGCCTCGCCCCAGCGGCGGTACCCGTCGCGCGTGAGGTGGAGCAGGTCGTCGCGCAGGTACGGCGGATCGTGGGCGAGCCAGTCGGCGCTCGCGCCGAGCCCGCCCTGGAACGCGAGGGTGTCGAAGAAGCCGCAGCCGGCGTCGAGGGCGACCTGCCGCTGCATCGCGGTGAGCTCGGCGACGACCTCGCGCGGCTCGAGCGCGCCGTCGGGCCGCGCCTCGGGTCGATCGGTCGGGCCCACGAGCAAGCACGACGCGCGCGGCGCCTCGCGCCGCACGCGCGCGAGCACCGCGCGCAGGTGCGCCTCGTGATCGGCGAGCCCGAGGTGCGCGTCGGTCGCCTCGTTGTTGCCGTAGCTCAGGACGACCAGATCGGGCGCGAGCCGCTCGAAGTACGCGGCCCACTGCGCCTCGTCCCAGAGCAGGTGGTGGCGCGCCTTGCCGCCGACGAGCCCGAGGTTGTGCAGCACCACGCCGGGCCGCTCGCGCTCCATCGTCACGCCGTACACGGTGACCGGCCCGTCGCCGGCGGCGCGCACCTCGAGGCGGTGCGGCGCGTCGCTCACCTCGTACGATTGCAAGCCGTTTTGCGGGCTCGGCGCGTCGGTCGACAGCGTGTCGACGCGGCGCCCGTCGAGCCAGACCTCGAGCGCGCCGCCGCCGGGCGCGCGATCGTAGAGCAGCTCCAGGCGCGAGGCCCACCGGCCGTTGCCCCAGTGATCGCTCTCGATCGCGGCGAACGCCCCCGGCTCTTCCGCGAGGAACGCCGCGCCCGCGAGCCCGTAGCGATACGGCTCGCGCCGCTTGAGCGACACCTGCAGCGGCTCGAAGCCCTCGGCCTCGTCGATGCGCACGCCCCACGCCCACTGCCGGTGCACCATCGGCACCAGCGGCACGAACCCGTGCCCCGCGTCGCCGAAGCGCGCCTGGAGCACCTCGCGCATGCGGCCGGTGTAGAGATCGCTCGCGGCGTGCGAGCCCCCGTAGACGACGACCCGCGCCGCGCGCTCCCCCGCCTCCGCCTGCGCGAGCGCCTCGTGGAACGACGCGAGCGCGCGGCCCGACGGATCCTCGATCGGCACGTCGTCGCGCCCGAGCTCGCCGGGCTCCGCCTCGAGCGACGCGAGCAGCGCCTCGAGCTCGCGATCGTGCTCGGCGCGCCGCGGCTCCTCCACCGCGCGCGCCGACGCGTGCGGGTTGCAGGCGGCGCACAAGAGCGCCAAGGCGGCGGCGGTCCTCACCGAGCGAGCTCTCCCTGCGCCTCATGTAGCAGACCGCCGTGCGCGCGCGCCACGCGCCGCCTCACGGCGCTGGCGTCGCGCGGCGCCCCGCGCGGAGCGGTGGGTCGGGCTCGGATCGGGCCCGATCCGTCGAAAACCGGGCTCAACCGCGCTCGCGGATCGGATCGCACTCGTAGAGCGCGTGGCAGAGATTCGTCGCCCGCAGCGAGCGGACCCGCCAGTCCATGCGGTTCATCGCGTAACCGAACGCGATCTCCTCGACCGGATCGCACCAGCCGAGCGCGCCGCCCATCCCCGCGTGACCGAACGACTCGGGCGTCGGGCTGAACACGTGCCGCTCCTCCTTGAGGAACCCCTGCGACCACCCGAGCGGCTTCTCGAGCACGAGATCGCGCTCGGACCAGCCCTGCCGCCGGTGCACCGGCGCGAGCGTCTCGGGCCGCAGGTAGCGCCTGCCGCCGAACGCCCCGTTCCCCGCGAACGGCAGGTACGCGCGCGCCACGCCGCCTGCGCTCCCCGTCGCGGACGCCCACGCGAGCGTCGCGTGCCGCACCTCCGGCGCGTCGTACGCGAGCACGCCCGCCGGCCCCGTCGCGGGATTCAGAAACGCGCGCCGCTGGAGCGAGGACTTGCCGATCACCGCGCGGGCGATGCGCGCCTCGGCCGAGCCGGGGAACCACACGCTCGAGACCACCATGCGCGCGACGCGCCCCGGCGTCGGCGGCGGGTAGAGCGTCGCGGTCTTCGCGTCGAGCGCGGCCGGCGCGCCGACGTACACGTCCGAGCCGACCGGCTCGAACAGCTCGCGCCGCAGGAACGGGCCGAGCGGCTCGCCCGCGATCCGCTCGAACAGCTCGCGCGCGTAGAGCCCGAACGTGACCGCGTGGTAGCCCTGCCGCGCGCCGGGCGGCCACGCCGGCCGCTGCGCCTCGAGCGCCGCGACGACGACCTCCGCCTGCGCCGGGTCCACGCACTGCGCGAGCGTCAGCGGCGCGTCGAGGTAGAGCAGACCCGCCTGGTGGTTGAGCAGCGTGCGGACGGTGATCCCGCCCTTGTCCTGCCGCGCGAACCCCGGCCAGTACGTCGCGACGGGCGCGTCCCACTCGAGCCGGCCGCGATCGGCGAGCAGGTGGAGGGCCATCGCCATGAAGCCCTTGGTCACCGAGAACAGGAGCACGCGCGTGTCGCGCTCCCACCGCGCCTTGGTGCGCGTGTCCGACACGCCGCCCCAGAGGTCCGCGACGAGCTCGCCGCGGTGGTACACGGTCAGGCCCGCGCCGACCTCCTTGCCGTGCTCGAAGTGGCTCGCGAACTGCCGCGCGAGCGGGCCGAACCCGTGGGCGTACCGGCCCTTGGCCGGGTGGGGAGCGGGGTGGTCGAGCGTGGTCACGCGGGCGGGCATGGCCCAAACGCGCGCGGGCGGCAAGCGCGGTCGCGCGGCTCAGAACAGGTCCATCTGCTCCGGCTCGAGGCCGAGCGCGCGCCGCACCGGCGTGAACGAGCGGCGATGGATCGGCGTCACCCCGAGCTTCATCAGCGCGTCCTGGTGCTCGCGCACCGGGTAGCCCTTGTGCCGCGCGAGCCCGTAGCCGGGGTAGCGCTCGTCGAGCTCGACCATCAGCGCGTCGCGGTGGACCTTGGCCACGATCGACGCGGCGGCGATCGAGAAGCACTCCGCGTCGCCGTGGATGATCGGCGTCTGCGGGATCGGCACCTCGTCGAGCCGGCGCGCGTCGACGAGCACGTGATCGGGCGTGACGCGCAGCCCCTCGATCGCGCGGCGCATGCTCAGGAGGCCCGCGCGGTAGATGTTGATGCGATCGATCTCCTCCGGATCGACCGACCCGATCGCGTAGCAGACGCACTCGCGCCGGATCACCGCCGCGAGCCGCTCGCGCGTCTCCGCGTCGAGCTTCTTGCTGTCGTCGACGCCCGCGAGGCGGAAGCCCTCCGGCAGGATCACCGCCGCCGACACCACCGGCCCCGCGAGCGGGCTCATCCCGACCTCGTCGACGCCCGCGAGGTGGACCACGCCGCCGCGCCGCAGCCCGCGCTCGACGCGCAGCATCTTGCGCAGGCGCTGGCCCTCCGCGCGGTTCCTCCGGCGGCGGCGCTCGACGGCCTCGAGGATCGCGCGCGCGCCGGCGCGGGGATCGGCGGCGAGCTCGGCCTCGAGCTCGGCCGGCAGCGGCAGCTCGCCGGCGACGTAGCGCGCGCGCAGCTCGCTCAGGGTGGGAAGCGGCACGCCGCGACTTCTACCGTGCGAAGCCCATCGCGCGCCAGCGCAGCCAGTGATCGGCGAGCACCAGCGCGACCATCGCCTCGGCCATCGGCACGAAGCGCGGGAGCAAGCAAGGGTCGTGGCGGCCCCCGTGGCTCAGGTCGTGATGACCAGCAGCGACGCGACCGGGTCTGCGTCGAACGCGGCGAAGTCCGCCACGTGCGCGCGGACGATCGCGTGGATGTCGGAGGTCGATCGGTTCCCGACGTGGAGCCAGACAACCTTGGGCGGGTGACCGTGCAGGAAGCTGCGCTGCCGAAAGTCGGCGTCCTTCGAGACGATCGCGAGCCCGTTTCGCTTGGCGTGCTCCCAGACGGCTTCGTCGTCCGCCGCGGCGAGGCCCACGTCCCTGACGTGGATCGAGCCGGGGAACACGTCGGCCAGCAGCTCCGCGAGGCGATGCGAGAGGTTCTGATCGAACAGTAGCTTCACGCAGCGGGCGCCAAGAAGAGGCGGCGTTCGCGGTCCGCCGCGAACGCGAGCGCCGCGCGAATGTCCGCCGCTTCGAGGTCCGGGAAGTCCTGAACGATGTCCTCTTCCGACATTCCCGAGGCGAGATACTCGAGGATATCGTAGACGGTGATACGGAGACCTCGGATGCAGGGCTTGCCGCCCCGCTTGTCGGGATCGAGCGTGATCCTCGCGCGGTAGTCCACGGATCGACCGTAGCGAAGCGGGATGTCGGGCGCAACCAAGCGGGCGCGGCAACCGTTCTGGCTGGCCACATCGCTGAGCTCGCTCAGGGTGGGAAGCGGCACGCCGCGACTTCTACCGCGCGAAGCCCATCGCGCGCCACCGCAGCCAGTGATCGGCGAGCACCAGCGCGACCATCGCCTCGGCCATCGGCACGAAGCGAGGGAGCAAGCAAGGGTCGTGGCGGCCCTCGGTCGCGATCGTCGCCGGCTGCCCGAGCCGATCGACCGTCGGCTGCTTCTTCGACAGCGAGCTCGTCGGCTTCACGGCCGCGCGCATCACGATCGGCATCCCGGTCGAGATGCCCCCGAGCATCCCGCCGTGCCGGTTCGTCATCGTGCGCAGCGCCGCCGGATCGCCCGGCACGTAGATGTCGTTGTTGTCGCTGCCGCGCATCGTCGCGCACCCGAACCCGATGCCGTACTCGACGCCCAGGACGGCGGGCAGGCTGAACAACGCCTTGGCGAGGTCCGCCTTGAGCTTGTCGAACACCGGCTCGCCGAGCCCGGCGGGCACGCCCGTGGCGACGATCGTCGAGACGCCGCCGATGGAGTCCTGGTCGCGCCGCGCCTCGTCGATGCGCGCGATCATCGCCTGCGCGGCGACCGGATCGGGGCAGCGGACCGGTGTCGCCTCGACCGCCTCGAGCGTGACCGCCTCGGGGTCGGGGACCTCGGCGACGATCTCGCCGACCTGCGCGACCCACGCGAGCACCCGAGCGCCGACCTCCTCCTCCAGCAGCTTCTTGGCGATCGCGCCGGCCGCGACGCGCGCCACCGTCTCGCGCGCGCTCGCGCGCCCGCCGCCACGGTAGTCGCGCACGCCGTACTTCGCGTCGTACGCGTGATCGGCGTGGCCAGGCCGGTAGAGGTCCGCGATCTTCGCGTAGTCGCGCGAGCGCGCGTCCTCGTTGCGCACCAGGATCGCGATCGGCGTCCCCGTGGTGCGGCCCTCGAACACGCCGCTGAGGATCTCGGGCGCGTCGCTCTCCTTGCGCTGCGTGACGAGCTTGCTCTGGCCCGGCTTGCGCCGCGCGAGCTCGCGCTCGAGGTCCGCGACGTCGAGCGCGAGGCCCGGCGGGCAGCCGTCGACGATGACGACGTTCGCGGGCCCGTGCGACTCGCCCGCGGTCGTCACGCGGAAGAGGGTCCCGAAGCTGCTCCCGGCCATGGCGCCCGGAGCGTGCCACGCCGCGCCCGGCGCGCGAGCCGGCGCACGACTCGGGCACGACGCGAGCCGGGCGCCGTCGGGGTCACGGCAGGCGCCCGCGACGCAGGACCCGAGCGCAGGCCGCCTGCGTTCGACCGGATCCGCGGCCGGTGAGAGCGCGCTACTCGCCGAGCGCGGAGAGGCCCGCGAGGGCGCCGATCACGACGGCGACGCCCACGAGCTCACGACCGCTCGGCACGCGCGCGCAGGTCCAGCTGCCGCATGCGGAGCCGCCGTCCGACCAGCCCCACTCAGGCTCGCGGGACGCGTATCCCACGTACTCGCTCCGCGGAAGGACCGCCGCGACGCCATCGACGAGGGCGACCGCGCTGCCGAGCGCCGACGAGGGGACGACCATCAGCGCCGCGAGCGCGATCGCGAGCACCGCCGGCCACTGGCGCCGCCCCGCGCGCTTGGCCGCCCGCCGCGACCGACTCGCGAGGACGATGGCGCCGATGCCCAGCACCGGAGCGGTCAGCGCGACGATCGCGCCGAGCCAGGGGACGCGACTGAAGAGCAGCACGAGCCCGACGAGCGGGGTCACGAACGAGAGGCCGACCGCGATCAGCGACAACGTCGTTCCCCACGTCCTCGGTCGCTCGAGCGGTTCTTCCCCCACGGCAGCCCTCATACGCGCTCACTCGACGACACATTCCCAGCGGCGCGTACGCCCCGAGCACGAGGCACGCGGGTGACGTGGACCGGGCACGCCTCGGTCCCCTCGAAGAGGAGCACCTGGCCGGTCCCTCGGTAGCCCACCTCGGTCGTGCTCCGACGCGCCGGCCCGCTCACCTCGACGTGGTCACCGGCGCGCACGGTCACCTCCATCCTCCCGCTCGCCTCGTCCCAGAGCTCGAGCAGATCGTCGTCGACCACGGCCACGCACCCGGAGCCGTCGTCGATCTCGAACGTCGCTCGAGCGGGATGGAGACGGAGCGCCGACGTCTCGAGCACGACCTCGCCCGGGGCACCGGGTCGGACCACGCGACCCGCGACGCGGACGATGGGCTCCCTCGCGTCCGCGGCGCGCACGAGCGGGACGCGCCGGGCGCGGGCGCGCGCGGCGGCGCACCGACGCCGGCGCACCACGGACGCGAGCGCGTTCTCCACGAATAGCACCCCCAGGACCATCGGGATCGCCACGAGGAACGTCGTCGGGAGCCACACGAGGAACCCGATGCTCCCGTTCGTCGCGTCGCCGACGAGGTAGGCGGGGGCCGCCGCCAAGGCCATCCCCGAGAAGGCCGTCGTCGTGCCCACCGCCTCGGTCCACAACAACGGCCAGGCACGCCGCGAGCTGAGCACACGACACCGCACGCACGGGCCGCGATCCGGTGCGGGCAGGAGACACTCGCGGCACTTCGTGGCGTCCTCGATCCGCACGGCTGGGATCCTCCCGCCCATGATACCCATTGGATCGGCTTCCCCTTCGCGCCTTCGCGTCTTCGCGCGAGACCTCGCGTCGCGAGCCGCTCGCGGTGCCGCCGACGCCCCACTTCGACTTCCCTTCGCGTCTTCGCGCGAGACCTCGCGTCGCGACCCGCTCGCGGTGCCGCCGACGGCCCACGTCAACGCACGTCGACGATCGCCGCGGGCGTGAGGCCGAAGCGCGCGTCGTCGAGGACGAGCCGCGCGGGGCCGGCGGCGTAGGTCCCGGTGCCGGCGGCGAGCAGCGGCAAGACGAGCTCGTGGCGGCCCGCGCGCGTCGCGCCGAGGCGCAGCACCACCGCGCCGTCGACGAACGAGATCGACGCGGCGAGCGCCCGGTCGAGCCCGCGCGGGTCGAGCGTGAGCCCGGCGGGGAGCGGCAGCGTGAGCGTGGCGCTCGCCGCCTCGCGCGCGAGCTCGAAGCGCACCCGCGCCCGCCACGCGCCGTCCTCGCGCTCGAGCTCGCGCGAGACGCGCACCTCGCCCAGGCTCGCGCTCGGATCGGCGACGTCGGCGGCGCCGGCGACGACCACGCGACGCAGGCGGTCGGCGCGCGCGGCGAAGCGCAGCACGAGCCGGTGCGCGCCTTCGGGGACGGCGACCACGCCGCCGCGGATCGGCACCGGGCGATCGTCGAGCAGCGCCTCGACGGAGTCGGCGCCGCGCGGGAGCGTCGCGAACAGCTCGAGGACGTCGGCCTCGTCGGTGCCCCAGATCAGCGGGTCCGGGCGCGCCGGCTGGCGCGCGATCCACGCGCCGACGCGCGCGGCGACCTCGGCGGCGCGCGGGTCCGGCGTGCGCGCGAGCGCGAGCGCGGCGCGCGCGAGCACCCCGCGATCGCTCTGGCGCCCGTAGCAGAGGAACCAGACCGCGCCGCGGCAGACGGCGAGCGGCGTGGCCTGCGCGAGCCGCGCGTCGATCGCGCGCAGGAGCACGTCGGCCGCGCGCCGGCGGAGCGCGTGCCGGCCGAAGTGGTGTGCCGCCAAGACGACTTGCGCGATCGCCTCGGGGTCACCGGCGCTCGCGGCGAGCGCGCGCTCGAGGCCCGGCTCCGGGTCGTCCGTCGCGTCCGGCGCGTCGAGCAGGCGCGCGGCGCGGGCGTGCGCCTCGGGGCCGAGCTCGCCGCGCGCGTACCGCGCGCGCAGGCGCGCCCGGGCCGGCGCCCACTCCGCCGCGTCGGCGCCGGCGTGCTCGAGCACCGCGAGCGTGAGCGCGGGGTCGGCGTGGTCGCGCCACCCGAGCTCGCCGCTCGACGTGACGTACTGCCGCAGCGCCGCGAGCTCACCCTCGACGGCCTGATCGAGCTCGCGCGAGAGGCTCGGATCGGCGGACGCGCGCGCGACGCGGCGCAGCGCGGCGAGCGAGGCGAGGCGGTCGGCGCGCAGCGGCGCGAAGCTCCACCGCGGCCGTCGGACGAGCTCGAGCAGGCGCTCGACCTCCGCGCGCGGGCTCGGGTCGAGGGCGACGTCGAAGGTGGCCCGCGACGCGAGCGCGGGGAGCGGGACCTCGACGTCGGTCGCCCCCGGTCCGATCGCCACGCCGTAGTAGAGCGAATGCCGCGTCCACGGCGGGCGCACGTCGATCGACGTGCTCGCCGCGTCGGTGATCGCCGCGCCGGGCGCGCTAGGCGCGCCGCCCGCGCGCACGTCGAGCCGCAGGCGCGCCGCGCCCGGCGCGCTCGCCTCGATCACGAAGGCGGCGCTGCCCCGGCCGCCCTCGAGCGCGATCGCTGCCGCGGGCGCCTCGAGGACGCGCAGCCCCTCGCTCGGCGAGAGCGCGATCTCGGCGCGCGCGACGCCGCGACCGGCGCGCACGTGCACCGTGCCGACCGCGCGATCCCCCGGCCGCAGCGTGGCGGGCACCTCGAGCCAGCCCTCGATCGCCTGGCGCGTGTGCACCACGCGGTGGGCGCGCGCGCCCGCGCCGTCGCTCGCGATCGCGATCGCCTCGACGCGCCAGCGACCCGGGTGATCCGGGAGCGGCACGTCGAGCTCGAGCCGGCCGTCCGGGCCGAGCGGCGCGAGCCCGACGAAGTGGAGCGTGCCCTCGAGGCGCGCCTCGCGCGCCGGGCCGGCGTGTCCGACCGCGCCGATCGATCCGAGCCCCATGCCGCCGCCGCCTCTGCCAGAGCCGCCCGCGCCGAAGCTGCCGATGGCCGCACAGTCGAACCGCAGCGTGCGGCCGTCGACCGACACGGTCGTGTCCGTCGCCTCCGCCACGCGCAGCGCGACGAGATCCCATGGGAGGTTGCGCGCGACGACGGTGTGCGGTGCCGTGCCCTCGTCGCCGTCGCAGTCGGAGGCGCCGCGCGCGAGCCCGGCCGCGCGGGCGAGCGCGCGCGCGATCGCGGCGATCGGTCCGCGCGCGCGCACGTCGACCACCGCGCCGCCGTGGCCCCAGCCGTGCCGGTGCGTCGCGCGATCGAGCGCGCGGCCATCGACGAGGAGCTCCGTCTCGAGCCGCCGCCCCTCCTCGGCGCCGAACCCGATCGGCACCGTCGAGTCGGCCCCGCTCGCCGGGCGGCCGGGCAGCCGCAGGTACTCGTCGGGCAGCGGATACGTGTCCTCGCCCAGGCCCCAGTAGCCCGCGTCCGCGAGCCACAGGCTCACCACCGCGTCGCGCGGGCGGCCATCGCGGAGCGTGCGCGCCTCGAGCACCACGCGCGCCGTCTCGCCGCGCGAGTAGACCGCGCGATCGCTCGCGACCGAGAGCGACATCGGCGCGGACGTCTCGACCTCGACGGTCGCGCTCGCCGTCGCGACGATCCCCCGCGCGACGTGCGTGATCACGACCGACGCGAGCCCGCGCGCCGTCTCCGGCACCGTGAGGCTCACGCGCGTGACGCGCCCCGCGGCGTCGATCGGCGCGTGCTCGAGCACGCCGCCTTGCTCGAGCGTGAGCCACGCGCGCCCGCTCCCCGCGGGCAGCCGCACGTCCACCGCGAGCGCCTCACCCGGCCGGCTCGCCCGCGCGGCCGGCGAGACCGCGAGCTCACCGCGCCGCGCGAGCACCGGCGGGCGCGCCCGCTCCCAGATCACCAGGCTCGCCGACGCGTGCTCGTGCTCGCCCTCGATCATCCACGGGCCCGCGCCCGCGAGCGGCAAGCGCACCGCGACGCGCCCGCCCGCCGCCCGCGCGTCCATCCGGTGCCGCGCTGGCCCGAGCGCGCGGTTGCCGTCGCTCCCGCGCACCGTCAGGCGCACGGGGCCGTCGAGCGGCGCGCCGCCGAGATCCGTGAGGCGCGCCTCGAGCGCGACGAGCTCCCCCGGCGCGCCGCGCTCGACCTCGGCGTCGAGCTCGAGCAGCGTGCGGCTCCGTCCGACCAGGAGCTCGGTGCTCGCCATCACGACGGTGTCGCCGCTCGCGACGCTCGCGTGGAGCGCGACGCGGTCGAGGGCCGAGACCGCGCTCGGCACGCGCAGCTCGAAGAACGCGGGGCGACGCGGGCCGATCGGCGCGACGAGCCGTCCGAACGGCGTGTCGAGCACGACGTCGCGCGCGGTCGGCCAGCCCCCGTCGGCGTCGGCGACGCGCACGCGCACGACCTCGCCCGCCGCCGCCCACGGCCGCGCCGCCTCCACGATCAGATCGCGCCGCGGGAGCACGCGGTGATCGATGCGCACCTCGCGCACGTGCGCGCGCCCACCGAGCGTGGCGGTCACCGTCCCCGACGCCTGGACCTGCGCGACGAAGTCCCCGTTCGCGTCCGTCACGACCTCGATCGGCTCGCCGCCCGCCGTGACGGTCACGCGCGCGCCCGCGAGCGGCCCCGGCGCTCCGCCCGGGCACCCGCGCACGTGGCCGCGCAGGTGCATCTGCTCCACCAGCCGGAAGAGCGGCCGGCCCGTCGCGACGTAGACCCGCGGATCGCACGGCGCGAGGCGCGCGTGCGCGGCGTCGGCCCACGCGAGGTCGTCGCCGCGCGCGACGCGGAAGCGCACCGTCTCCTCGTCCGACGCCGCGAACCGCGCGACGCCGTCCGGGCCGGTCGTCGCGGACGCGAGCGCGCGCGCGCCGGCGAACGTCTGCACCGCCAGGCCGGCCACCGGCGCGCCGTCGGCGTCCGTCACGCGCGCGAGGTCCGCGCGATCACCGCGCCGCGCGACGAGCACGAGCTCGCCGACCGACAACAGCGCGCTCGCGACCCACGCGGCCGCGCGCACCTGCACGAGGTAGAGCCCCGGGCGCAGCCGGCCGAAGCTCACGCGATCGACGGCCCAGTCGCCGTCGCGCACCCAGTACGTCGCCACGCCATCCTGGACGTCCTCGTTCGAGTCGTAGACGACGGTCTCGTTCGAGACGCGCTCGAGCGCGTCGGCCGTGGGCATGACGACGTGGCGGCGGCTCGCGATCGACAGCCGGCGGCCGCTCGGGGAGGCGGGGCTCGCGAGGAGCGCCTCGGCCTCCTCGCCGAGGTTCGTCGCCGCGACGGACAGGCCCTGGCGCGCGCCGGCCTGGCCGAGGATCGCGTCGGGCTCGTGCACGGCGAAGAGCGCGACGTCGACCTCGCCGCCACCGCGCACCTGCAAGCGGACTTGCGCCGGCTCGGACGGCAGGAACCGCCGCGGCGCGTCGAGCAGCACGAAAGGCCGCTCGGGGAGCGGCACCGGCACCTCGGCGCGGGTCCCGACCTGCGCGGCGGCGGGCGACGTCACGAGGAGCAGCGCGATCACCACGCGACGGTTCATCGCGCCCCTCCTCGCGCGTCGCGGATCATCGGCGCCGTGATCTCGATCTCGCCCAGCGTGAGGAGCTGGCCGGTGCGCTGGACCACGCGGTCGAAGCGCCACCGCCGCTCGTGCGGCGTGCCGGGGAAGAGGATCGCCTCGGCGTGGACGAGCGTCTGGACGGCCGCGGGACGCGCCCACACGTCGAGCCGCTCGCGCAGGACGCGCGCCTCCTCTTCGATCGGCGCGCGCGCCGCGCCGATCGCCGCGCGCAGCCGCAGCTCGACCTGATCGAGCTCGCTCAGGAGCTGCTCGTACGTGTAGGCGCTGCGCGCGTCGTCCTCGCCCCACGCGCCCCAGTAGTGGACCTTGAGGCGGTAGCGACCGGCGCGGACCTCGGGGAGCGTGTAGCCCTGCGAGCCGAACCCGATCGCGCTCGCGGAGAAGTCGAGCAGGCTGCCGCCCGACTCGGTCTGGCGATGGTCCCACTTGCACGTCTCGCCGCTCGGCTCGCGGACCCAGAGGTCGATCACCTCGCCCTCCGACGGCCAGGTCAGGAGCACGACGAGCTCCATCGGGGGCCCGTCGTAGTGGAACGTCAGCGTGTCGCGCGCGAGCTCCGTCCCGTGGCCGGCGAGCACCGCGACGCGGTTGTTGCCGGGGACCGCGACGATCCCCTGCTCGACGCGCCCCTGCTCGACCGGCACGTGGTAGCTCGCGCCGTTCACGACGAGCGTCGCGCGGGTGACCCGCGGATCGCTCACGCGCGCGGAGAGCTGGACGATGGGCCCGTGCACGATGCCCGCGCTCGGCGCCTCGATCTCGACGGAGAGCGGCTGCGCCAGCGCGGGCATCGACACGAGCCACGCGATCACGACGACGAGGCGTTGCATCGGTGCCGGGCTGACAGCGCGACGCGCGCGAGGTTCCCGGTCATCCGCGACGCCCCATGGTGCGAGATGATCGCGCCATGGGCCACGCGCTCTCGCCCGTGGTTGCGCGAGGGCGAGCTGCTCGTGAACGTCCCGAGCCTCGTGCGCGCGGCGCGGTTCGCGAGCGTCGGCTTGCCAGGTGGCGGCGTCGGGGCCAGGTGCTGCGCGATGACGCCGCTCACGAGCGCGCAACGAGGCCCGGCGCGGGAGCTGCTCGTGCGCGCCTTCGACGAGGATCCCTTCTTCGGCTTCCTCGCGCCGGAGCCGCGCGCGCGCGAGGCGTTCCTGCGCGCGGTGATGGGGACGAACGTCGCGCTCGCCGTGCGCGCGGGGGCGGCGCACGCGGCGCTCGGCGAGGACGGCGCGCTCGAGGGGGTGTGTCTCGCGTTCGCGCCCGGCCGGTACGCCGAGGCGTCGATCGGCGGACAGGTGCGCGTGGGGCTGCCGGCGTACGCGGGCGTGCTGGCGAGGGGCCTGCTGCGCCCGCGAGCGATCGTGCGCGCGCTCCGCGCCGCGACCCTGGTCGAGGAGGCGCATCCGCCGGAGCCGACCTTCTACCTCCAGGTGCTGGGCGTCTCGCCCGAGCGGCAAGGCCGAGGCGTCGGCTCGGCGATGCTCCGCTGGCTCTGTGGCGAGGCTGACGCCGCTGGGCGCCCCGCCATCCTCGAGACCAGCAAGGAGGCCAACGCGCGCCTCTACCGCCGCTCCGGCTTCGAGACGTTCCGGACCGCCTCCATCGACTCGAGCCCGCCGATCTGGACGATGCGGCGGGACCCTCGCCCGCTTTCGTAGTAGAGCCCGCGCCATGCGGATCGAGCCCCACCTCGAAGCCCTCGCCGCGCGCGCGATCCACGACGCGCTCGGCGTCGAGGCGCCCGCGATCCTGCGCCCGACGCAGGACGCGGCCCATGGCGACTACCAGATCAACGGCGTGCTCGGCCTGGCCAAGCGCCTGAAGGAGAACCCGCGCGCGCTCGCCGAGAAGGTCGCGGCCCGCCTCGCTGGCGAAGAGGCGTTCGCGGCCTGTGAGATCGCGGGCCCGGGGTTCGTGAACCTGCGCCTGTCCGACGCGTGGATCGCGCGCGTGCTCGACGCGGCGCTCGCCGACCGCGCGCGCGACGGCGTCCCGCCGGTCGAGGCGCCCGAGACCGTCGTCGTCGACTTCTCGAGCCCGAACATCGCCAAGCAGATGCACGTCGGCCACCTGCGCTCGACGATCCTCGGCGACGCGATCGTGCGGACGCTGCGCTTCGCCGGCCACACGGTCGTCGGCGACAACCACCTCGGGGACTGGGGCACGCAATTCGGCTTGCTCATCGTCGGGATGCGCGAGCACGGCTCGGAGGCCGCGCTCGAGGCCGCGCCGATCGTCGAGCTCGAGCGCGTGTACCGGCTCGCGAGCGAGCGCGCCAAGACCGATCCCGCGTTCGCCGACGCGGCCCGGGCGGAGCTCGCGAAGCTCCAAGCGGGCGATCCGCAGAACCGCGCGCTCTGGCAGCGCTTCGTCGACGTCACCAAGAGCGCGCTCGACGTCATCTACGATCGGCTCGGCGTGCGCTTCGACGAGTGGCTCGGCGAGAGCGCGTACGACGAGGCGCTCCCCGGCGTCGTCGCGACGCTGCTCGAGCGCGGCATCGCGCGCGAGGACGAGGGCGCGGTCTGCGTCTTCTTCGGTGAGCTCGAGGGCGCCGACCCCAAGCTCGCCAAGCAGAAGGTCCCGTTCATCGTCCGCAAGAAGGACGGCGCGTACCTCTACTCGACGACGGACATCGCGACCGTGCTCTACCGCGCCGAGCGGTGGCGCGCGGACCGCGCGCTCTACGTCGTCGACAAGCGGCAGAGCGGGCACTTCGCCCAGCTCTTCGAGGTGGTGCGCCTGCTCGGCGTGTCGATGACGCTCGAGCACGTCGGCTTCGGCATGGTGCTCGGCCCCGACGGCTCGCCGATCAAGACCCGCGACGGCACCGCCCTGACGCTCGCGAGCCTCCTCGACGAGGCCGAGGAGCGCGCCGAGGTGAAGATGGTCGAGGAGCTCGGGCTCGAGCCGGCGCTCGCGCGCGAGCTGCGCGCGGCGGTGGGCATCGGCGCGGTGAAGTACGCCGACCTCATGCAGAACCGGACGAGCGACTACACCTTCGACTGGGACAAGCTCATCGCGTTCAAGGGCAACGCGGGACCATACGTCCAGTACATGCACGCGCGCTGCTGCTCGGTGCTGCGCAAGAGCGGCGAGGCGCTGGCCGCGATCGCCGGGCCGATCGCGCTCGCCCACGAAGCGGAGCGGGCGCTCGCGCGCCAGCTCGCCAAGCTCCCCGACGTCGTGCACGCCGCCGCCGCCTCGTCGAACCCGCACTACGTCGCGGCCCACCTCTACGATCTCGCGAGCCGCGTGGCCGTCTTCTGGGAGCACTGCCCCGTCCTCGACGCGGAGCCGCCGCTGCGCGCGAGCCGCCTCGCGCTCGCGGATCTCAGCCGCCGGCAGCTCGCGCGCGGCCTCGGTCTGCTCGGAATCGACGCCCCCGAGCGGATGTAGGGGCTTCCCCTACGGCACGCCGGGGGCACCTGATCCACAGTTCTCCTGTCGGCGAACACGGGGGCCTACCGCACCCAACCCAACCCCAGGGTCTCCGAGGGGCGTCGACACCCGAGAGCCCGCACTTCGTGCGGGCTTTCGTGTTTCCGTCGACCCGCCTGGATCGGCGTGCTCACCGGAGCAGCGGCCTCCGCGCTTCCCGCGGGGCGGCTTCCTCGCTATACCCGACAGCGATGTGCCGCTGGACACGATGTTGGGCGTTCACGCTGGTGGCGCTCGCCGGCTGCGACGACTCGCGGCCAGCCACCCTCGACGGCGCGCTCCCGCCGGGCAGCGACGCCGGCACCGACCGCGACGCGGGCCCGCCTCCGCCGACGAGCCCGCTCGTCGACCCCAACTGCCTCGACGGGCGCTTCTCCGAGCCGCTCCCCGACCCGGGCGCGAGCCTCGCCGACCTCGAGGCCGCGTTCGGCGGCACGGCGCCGCGCGCCTTCATCGAGGCGGTCCTCGGGCGCCGCTACACCACGGGCCGGCTCCTCGTCGAGAACGGCTTGCACCCGGGCATCGGAGATTGCGTGCAAGTCTTCTTGCGTGACTCCAGCTCCCCGACCGCGATCTACGGCGAGCTCTCGACGATCGTGCACGAGTGCGGTCACTTCTACGATCTGGCCGAGGGGTCGGGCTCGCGCAGCGTCTACGTGGTCAACGACGCGCCGCTGCGCCTCACCTGCTCCGGCGGCGACACGACCTCGCGCGGCGGCCAGACCTTCGCGCGGAGCCGCATCCGCGCCGACGAGTTCCAGCCGCTGCGCCCGCCCGGCCGCGGCGGCGACTTCTACGCGGAGGTCTACCTCGACGGAGACCCGGACGACGGCACCTTCCAGGGCGGCGATCAGGGCTTCAACTCGGTCCTCGAGGAGACGCTGCAGTACGTCAACTCGCTCGCGACGAGCTACGCGTTCACGAACGAGCTGAACCGCGGCGGGGCGAGCTCGCAGCGCGACGGGATCCTCACCTTCCTCTGGTACCTCACCCGCTACCTGCGCATGGCGCGCCTGAGCTTCGAGCCCGCGTACGCGCACCTCGTGAGCGGCGACGGAGGCTGCTGGCGCGACGCCATCCTCACGGTGTGGGGCCGCGCGTGGCTCTACCTCGAGGCCACGCGCGGGATGAGCCACCTCGGCATCTCCGATCGCGAACTCGAGATGCTCGTGATGGATCCCGAGCTGCTCGCGGAGATCCAGCGCCTGCGTGACGCCGCCGGATGTCCCGCGCCCTGAGCCGCCTCGCGCTCGCCCTCGCGCTCGCGGGGTGTGGCGCGCCACAGACCGCCATGACCGTGACGAGCGGCGCCGAAACGAGCACGGAGACGAGCGAGGAGGCGAGCGCCGCGCCGCGCCCCGAGGACGTCCCCGCGATCGAGCCCGTGCGGCTCGGCCTCGCGGGCGCCGCCGAGCCCGACGTCGTGCGCTACCTCGTCGTGCGCTCGGCGTACGCGCCGCGCCTCTCGCCGGACGGCGCCGCCCTCGCCTACCGCACGTCGACCACCGGCGCGCCGCAGCTCTGGATGGTCGGCGCGGACGGCGTCCCCGAGCAGCGCACGTTCGGCGAGCCGATCACGTTCCATGCGTGGTCGCCGACCGGCGCTCACCTCGTCTACGGCTCGGACCGCGGCGGCGACGAGCGCGAAGGCTTCACCCTCATGAGCCCCGACGGGACGCGCGAGCGCGTGCTCTTGCCCGCGACCGAGGCGTTCCGCAGCTTCGGTGGCTTCTCGCGCGACGGGCGCCGCGTGGCCTACGCCACGACGCCCGAGGGCAGCCCGCGCTACGACGTCCACGTGCTCGACCTCGAGACGGGCGAGGACCGCCGCGTGCTCGAGGGCCGGCTCGGGCTCTACGTCGCCGCCTGGCGCCCGGACGGGCGCGCGCTCGTGCTCGGCGAGACGCGCGGCGAGGACGCGAACGACCTCCACCTGCTCGACCTCGAGACGCGCGCGCTCACCACGCTGTTCGGCCCCGGCGAGGAGCCGAGCCAGTACCACTCGATCGCGTGGCTCCCCGACTCGAGCGGCTTCTACCTCGTGACCGATCGCGGCCGCGACTTCGCCGGCGTCGCGTTCGCATCGGGCGGCGAGCTGCGCTTCGTGCACACGCCCGAGCGCGACGTCGAAGGCCTCGCGCTCTCGCCCGACGGCGACGTCCTCGTCTGGACCGAGAACGACGGCGGCTTCTCGCGCCTCTGCGCGCAGCCGCTGCGCGCCGGCGGCGAGCTCGCCCTCCCCGAACTGCCGCCCGGCGTCTACTCCGTCGGCTTCGCCGAGCGCGCGCCCGTCGTCGCGATCGCGATCCGCAGCCCGCGGATCCCCGGCGACGTGTGGCGCTGGGACCTGCGCGACGGATCGGTCCGCCGCCTCACCCGCTCCACGCTCGCGGGCCTCGACCCCGAGCGCCTCGTCGAGCCGACCGCCATCTCGTTCCCCGCGAGCGACGGCGAGACGATCCACGGCCTCCTCTACCTCCCGCCCGGCACACTTCATCCGCCGGTCGTCATCGATCTCCACGGCGGCCCGACGGCGCAGGCGCGACCCACGTTCGCGGCCACGCAACAATACTTGCTCGCGCGCGGCGTCGCGGTGCTCGACCTGAACTTCCGCGGCTCGACCGGTTACGGCAAGCGCTACGCGCGGCTCGACAACGGGCGCCGGCGCGCCGACGCGGTGCGCGACGTCGAGGACGCGCGCCGCTGGCTCGCGCGGGACGGCCGCGTCGACGCCACCCGCGCCGCGGTCATGGGCGGGAGCTACGGCGGCTACCTCGTGTTCGCCGCGCTCACCACCTTCCCCGAGTCCTTCCGCGGCGGCGCCTCGTTCGTCGGCGTGAGCAACTGGGTCACCGCGCTCGAGGGCGCGAGCCCCGAGCTGCGCGCGTCCGATCGGCTCGAGTACGGCGACATCGACGACCCCGCCGACCGCGCGTTCTTCGAGTCGATCTCGCCCATCACGCACGTCGAGCGCCTCGCCCGGCCGCTGCTCGTCTCGCACGGCGCCAACGACCCGCGCGACCCGGTGAGCGAGTCGGATCGCTTCGTCGTCGCCGCGCGCGCCCGCGGCGTCGAGGTCGACTACGTCCGCTTCCCCGACGAAGGCCACGGCGTGCGCCACCTCGCCAACCGCGTGCACCTCTACCGTCGCGTCGCCGCCTTCCTCGAGCGCGTGCTCGCGCCCGAGTGAACGCGCGCGCGGCGGCGCGAGACCTCGCCGCGACCTCGGGGGACGCCGGCGCCTGCGGCCCGTGCCATTCCGCGATGGCGGAGCTGCTGCTCCAGAAGAGCGGCGATCGCCGCGCCGATCGGCGCCATCTCGCCGATCGGGTCTCGTAAGTAGCT
>JAHBWG010000057.1 GCA_019637095.1 Sandaracinaceae bacterium
GTGAGCCCCGAGGGCGCCGACGCGCTGCTCTCCTCCACGTCGCTGGTACGGTTCGGCCCGCGCGGCGAACGATTCCTGGCGGGCGTCCTGCGGGAGATCGAGCAGCTCGAGATGACCCCCGACGCGACCAGCTCGCTCTATCGGGCCGTGCTGGTCCCTCGTTTCTGGCGCGCGACGCTGACGCGGCGGTCGCGAGCCTTCAACGAGAAGTCGATCCCCGACGTCTTCAAGGCCGTGCTCGAGGAGATGGGCTTCGCGGACGGAACCGACTTCGCCATTCGCCTCGACGGGACGTACACACCACGGGAGTACGTCGTCCAGTACGAGGAGACCGACTTCGCGTTCCTCTCGCGCTGGATGGAGCGGCTCGGGATCTACTACTTCTTCGAGTCCATCGACGACAAGGACTGCCTCGTCATCTCCGACGCGAACAGCTCCCACTTCGAAGGAAACGCCGGCGACCTCGGGTCGCTCTCCTACAACTACCACGACCACATGGAGCACGCGGAGGGCGTCCACCGCTGGCGCCGGGTAAACCGGCTGCGCCCGGCCAAGGTGCACGTCCGCGACTACAACTGGCGGAGCCCCAAGAAGCCTGTCGTGGGTAACGCGGACGTCGACCCCGAGCACGGATTCGGCTTGCACGCCCATTACGGCGACCACATCAAGGACGACGCGGAGGGGGAGAAATACGCCACGCTCCGCGCCGAGCTGTGGAAGGCGGGCAAGGAGATCTACACGGGCCGCACCGCGCTCGCGGACCTCGCACCCGGGACCCGGTTCGCGCTCACCGGCGCGCCCGTCGGTGAGCTGGACATCGAGTACCTCGTCACCAAGGTCGTCCACCGCCCCGCCCCGCAGAGCTCGACGTCCACCGGCGGCCAGTACACCAACGAGATCGAAGCGATCCCCTTCGCCACCCAGTATCGCCCGCCTCGGGTGACCCCGTGGCCGCGCATCGACGGCGTGCTCCCCGCGAAGATCGACGCGGAGGCGATCTCGAGCGCGGCACCCATCGACAACGAAGGCCGCTATCGTGTCGTCGTCCCCTTCGATCTCTATGGCGAGTACGGCGGCAAAGCCTCGCGCTGGGTGCGCAAGGCGGAGCCGTACGCGGGTGGCACGTACGGGATGCACATGACCCTTCACGTGGGCGCGGAGGTCCTCCTCGCCCACGTCGGCGGCGATCCAGATCGCCCCATCATCGTCGGGAGTGTGCCGAATCCATCGATGGGAACGCCACTCAACGACACGAACGCCACCCGGAGCGCCCTCCGCACACGCTCCGGCATCCTGATCGACTTCGAGGACGACGCAAAGGGGTAACGGAACCATGAGCATCGAAGACCTCACCAAGGTTCAGGACTTCCCCGAGGTCCCCGACGCATGCAGCCCGGGCGACAAGCAACGGCTCCGCATTCACGTCCCCAACATCAAGTCCACGCTGACGATGGGCGCGAGGGCCCCCGGAGGGGGAATACGCGACAACGACACGGGGGCGCCGAACTTCGATGGCTTCGGTGTCGACACCGTCGGGCACGTGTTCGTCAACGCCCGCGGCGGGAAGGACGACAGCAAGATGAACATACAGGCCAACGGGCAGATCCTGATGCAAAGCGATCAGGACAGCCTGTACCTGGTTTCTGCTGCACCTGCCGTTCTCGCCTCGACCGCTGTCACCAACATCGCCGCCGGCGGCGGAGTCAACATCGCCGCGGGGTGGGGCTCCAATGTCGCGAACCCTAGCTGCGATGGAGGAACGGGGCCGGGGGCACCCGAAGCTCTCACCTCCCTCCCCGGGCACCTCGACTCGATCTCGTCCTTCTGGGGCAACGTCGACAGCGCGATGGCTGGCGCCGCGATCGCCGCAAGCGTGCTCCAGAGTCGGTTCGCCAACCCAGGCTCCAGCTGGCTTGGGGCTCTCTTCGGCTTCGGGAATCTCTCCGCCGCGGCGTGCATCGCCAACAACAACCTCGGCGCCGCGAAGGCCCTCGCGGGAGGGGGCGTCACCATCCATGGGACACAGGGATGGGTGCTCGGGACACCTCTCTACGGCGGCGCCTATGCGGCACTCGGCCTCACCATTGGCTCGGCGTTCCCGGCCATGATGGCACTCGTGGACGCCGGCATCATCGCGACCCGCGACATCGGAATGGCGAGCGGTCGCGAGATCGGGGTCACGGCTCGGAAGGCTGTGTCGATCTTGGGCGGAGACAAAGTCGAGATCGCTTCTCGCGGTGGTGGGGGCACCGCGGTCAAGGGCAAGACCATCGTCATCGGCAGCGCAGCCGGGGCCGGTGGCCAAGTCTCCACCGACGGCGTCGGTATCGTCGCCAACAAGATCGCGATCGGCGGCCGAAAGAGCCTCGCGCTCACGGCCAAGAACAAGGGGAGCTTCCGCGCCAAGCAACTCTCCCTCGGCGGCGATAAGGTGACCGTCAGCGGCAACACGGCGGCGAGCATCCAGGCGAAGAAAGTCGGGGTCTGGGGCGACAACAATGTTTGCGTAGGAACCAAAGGCTTCTTCGTGAACGTCGGGAAGTCGAACCTGAAGCTCGGCAACATCAAGAAGCCGCTGCCCGACGCTCCCGCCTATGAGCCGCCCTCGATGGATGAGATCCTGGAAGCAATGGCCACGGATCGACCGATGGCGAACATGCGCGCCCTGAAGACCGACGCTGAAGAGAGTCACGCAGCGAAGCTGGAAGCATGGCTCGAGAAGTGCGCGGAGCTAGACTCCAAGAACTGCTCCATCGAGCTCAAGAACGGCAACATCGAGATCGTCGTTCAAGGGAACAAATTCAAGATCGATGGAGGCAAGACATGCATGTCGGGCAACGTCACGATCAAGAAGTGACGTCCTAGTACGAGAGCGGCGGCCAGCAATGGCATGCCCCACCCAGCGAGATGAAGCCGCCGGGCTCGGCGCAACAGAAACAGGGGACTACGACCGCGCTGCGTGGTGAAGATCACGAGCGAGTCGGGGCCCGACGGAACCAGGTCGGGCGAGCCTGGCGTGAAGACGCCCGCCGCTCGTAGAGACGCGTGCTCGTCGAGGACGAGATCGATGGCGAGGCGGTCATTCGATGGCCTCGACGCGCGATGTCTCGTCGACGCCCATCGGGCGCCCGCCAGGTGCACACGGACGGTATCCCGCACCTCGAGGATGGCTACTCCCTCCGTCCGCTCGCGAACGTGGATGGTCGTGACCCGCATCTTTCCCGCACCGCGGCTCTCCGATCGTGTCTCGAGCCGATGACGCAGAGGGGTGGGCTGGAGAACACCCTCGATCGCGCACCATCCCTCCTCGCTCGCAACGCGACGCGGCGCACGCATCAGAGATGTCAGAAGCGCTCGAGCTGAGCGAGTTCGTATATGTGCCTCGCCGAGGACGAACATGGACAGCGCCAGTGCGGCGACCGAGGGGATGCCCGCCTCTGCGGGGGAAGGTCGATATCCACTCAAGAGTCCAGGGAAGAGGACGGGTACGCCAGGGAGGAAGGAGAAGAGGCCGAAAAGCAGGATGGCTGCCGGAAGGAGTCGGTACGCCCCGCGAACGACGCGCCGCTGCTCGGGGCCGTAGCGAAGTGTCACGAAGTAGGGGACGTACCGCATCACCCAGCCACCGGCCTCCACGTGCGGATAACCCAACCATGTCGCCCCGACATACCAGAACCCTACGAAGGCGAACGAGAGCCAGGATCCGCACGTCGCGATCTGGAGAGGGTCCGTCGCCCTGGGAAGGAGGCTCAGGCATGCGACCAGGCCACAGCAGAGAAGGCCGAGGAGCGGGAACAGAGAGGGCAGGACCGGCGTCGACCTCTCGCCCGCACTCGGCTCTGATCGCGAGCCCGGCGCCGTCTCGGAGCGACTCCCTACGATGCGGCATGCGCGAACCGAGAGGGGCTGCGGAGGTGTTGACGGGCTCTGCCGGTAGTTCTCGGGGACGTCCCGAGACCACTCGACGACGTTCCCCTCGATCTGCACGCAGTCCCCCACCCGAAAGCCACGCACGGTCAGCTCGACGGGAACGTGAGGGCCCGCGTGAAACCCCTCGAGCAGCGACTTCAGCGCGGCTGGAGTGTGGTCCCAACGAGCGCGGCTCCGCTGCTCCGAAACGCCAGCGAGCGCGACGTCGTTCGCTGGATCGATTCGTACGACGTGTCCGCTCTCGGTTTCGATGTCGAATGCGACCTGGACCCGCCGTGCAACGGCATCCGCCCCGGCGGCGACGAGGCGAACGTCGGCGATGACCCATTCACTGGTGCCTCGAATGACGCCCGACAGCGTCGTGCTCGACGAGGCACTCGCCACGGTCACCCCGGGCGGAAAGCCTCGCCTTTGGCGAGGGCGGGGTCGGTGGGGGCGACGTCTTTGAGGTTCGCGCCGCCGAGGCGCGCGCCTTCGAGGCTCGTCTGGTGCATCAGCGCGCCCTCGAGGTTCGCGTCGCCGAGGTCCGCGAAGTCGAGCTTGGCGTGGGAGAAGTCGGCGTAGCGGCAGCTCGCGTGGTTGAAGCGGGCCTTCTGGGCGTTGCACTTCGGGAGCTGCGCGCGGTCGAGGTTGGCGAGGTCGAAGCGGGCCTCGAAGGCGAGCGTCTCCTCGAGCTGCGCGGCCCGTAGGTCGGCGCCGCGCAGGTCGGCCTGCGAGAGGTTGGCCCGCGAGAGGTCGGCGCTCGTCGCGCGCGCCTTGCGCAGCGACGCGCGGGTGAGGTCCGCCCGCTCGAAGCAGACGCGGGTGAGGTCCGCCTCGTCGAAGAGCGCGCCGGTGAGGACCGCGCCGGTGAGGTCCGCGTCGACCATGACGAGCCCGACCAGGCGCGCGCCGGGGAGCTTCACGCCCTCCATCGAGGCGCGCTCGAGGTTCGCGCCCTCGAGCACGACGCCGCTCAGGTCGACCCCGTCGAGGTCGGCTCGCGCGAGGATCGCGCCCGCGAGGCGCAGCTCGAACGCGAACGCGCCGCGCAGATCGGCGCTCGTGAGGTCTGCGCGCGAGAGATCCGCCTTGGCGAGCCGGCACTCGCGCAGGTCCGCCTCGACGAGCACGCACTCGCGCAGCTTGGCCGCCTCGAGGTTCGCCCGATAGAAGCTCGCCTCGCGGAGGTTCGAGCCCGAGAGCTCGACGTGGTAGAGGTCGCACTCGGCGAGGTCGGCGCCCTCGAGGTTCACGCGCGCGAGCGAGGCCTGCGTGAAGGCGGCGCCGGCGAGCCGCGCGTCGCGCAGGTCGAGCCCGTCGAGCCGCGACACCTGGAGCTGCGCGCCCGAGAGGTCCGGCTCGACGAGGTGGCTCTCGGTGAGGTCCAGGCCGCGCAGGTTCGCGTCGGTGAGGTCGGTCCCCACGAGCTTCGCACCGCGCAGATCCGCGTCGCGCAGGTCCGCCGCGGCGAGCAGCGTCTGCGTCAAGTTGGCGTGCGCGAGCTTGGCCCCGGTGAGGTTGGCGCCGAGGAGGTTGGTGAGCGTCAGATCGGCGCCCTCGAGGTCCGCGCCGGCGAGGTTCGCGCCGCGCAGATCGGCGCCCGAGAGGTCGAGCCCGCGCGCGTTCAGGCCGGGCAGCTCCGCGCCGGGGAGCGCCGCGCCCGCGAGCGAGGTGGCGATCGAGACGAGCCCGCCCGCGGGGACGCCCTCGAGGTTCGCCCCGATCAGGCGCGCGCCGCCGACGTGCGTGTGGTTGACGATCGCGCCCGCGAGGTCGGCCCCCTCGAGGTTGGCGCCGGTCAGGCTCGCGCCGGCGAGGTTCGCCTCCCGGAGCGAGGCGCCCGAGAGGTCGGCCCCGCCGAGGTTCGCCTGCACGAGGATCGCGCCGCTGAGGTCGGCGCCGGCGAGCTTGGCCTGCCGCAGGTCCGCGAGCGCGAGCTGCGCGCCCGCGAGCCGGGCCTCGACGAGGTCCGCGCCGCCGAGGCGCGCCTCGTCCCACGCGACGCCCGCCGCGTCGAGGCCCGCGAGGTTCGCGCCCGAGAGATCGAGCGGGCGCCCGTGCGCGCTCCCGAACGCGACGCCCACGAGGCGGGCGCCGGCGAGCGTCGCGCCGCTCAGGCGCGCGTCGACCAGGCGCGTGCCGTCGAAGCTCGCGCCGCTCAGGTCGGCGCCGCAGAGATCGACGTCGGTCCACACGCCGCCCTGGATGGTCGCGTCGCGGAGCGCCGCGCCGGCGAGCGTGGAGGCCTCGAGCCGCACGTCGTCGAGCATCGAGTCGCCGAGCGCCGCCTCGCCCATCCGCACCGACGTGCCGGTGACCGCGCGCCACGACGCGCCCGCGAGGTTCGCGCGAGCGAGGTCGACGTCCTCGAGCGTGGCCTCGCTCCACCGGCTGCCCTCGAGGTTCGCGCCGGCGAGGACGACGTGCGAGAGCTCGACCTTCGTCCAGTGCGTCGAGGACAGATCGAGCTCCGAGAGGTCCACGTCCTCGATCCGCACCTCCGAGAAGGCGCCCTGCCGCGCCTGCTTCAGCGCCTCGAGCTCGGCCCGGCTCCTCACGGTGTGCATCGCGGCGCGGAGGATAGCACCGTGCCTCCAGCCGGCGGTCGCTCGGGAATGGCGCGCGCGGGCGGCGCGTTGCGAGCGGCCCATGACCGACCCGCGCCGGGTCCGCGCCGCCCTCTCGCTCGCCGCGCTCGCGCTCGCGTGCGGCGCCCCGCGCGCCGCGCCGCCCGCGGCCGCGCGCGCACCGGCGGAGACCCGCGCCGCGCTCGGCGAGGACGACGCGCTCGGCTCGCTCTACGCCGACGATGGGCTCGACGGCCTCGGCTCGGACGACGCGGACGCCACAGACGTCGCGGACGCCACAGACGCGGCGGACGGCGACGCGCGCGACACCGACGCACCGGCCGACGCGCGCGACGCGGACGTCGTGGATCCGGAGCTCCGCGCGCTCGTCGCGCGCCACGCGCCGGACGCGACCGTCGTCGCGGTCGACCGCGACGCGCAGCGCCTCGCGGTGCGGCGCGGCGAGGTCGAGCTGACGCTCTCGTACGCGCACGACCACGACCTCGCCGGGCTCGCGCCGCTCGCGCAGCTCGCCGCGCGGCTCGTCGCGCACCTCGCGGGCGGCGGGCTCGTCCGGTGCTTCGAGCACGAGACCGGCGGCGACGCGCGCGAGCGGCTCTGCGCCGAGATCCCCGAGGGCCCGCTGCGGCACGCCTCGCTCCACCCGAGCGGGCCCGGAGCGCTCCTCGCCGTCCTCGGCGAGCGGTCGTGGTCGTTCGGGCTCGCGCGCACCGCGCAGACGCTGACGCTGACGCCGCGCACCGCGCCGACCTCGGAGGCCGACCCGCTCGCGCCTCCGCGGTGGCTCTTGCCGCCGAGCCGCCGGCCCGCCGAGCCGCGCAGCGCGCCGACGAGAGCTCCCGCCCTGACGCTCGCGGCGCGCGCGCCGTCGCCCGGCATCCCGCCGCTCGACCTCGCGCTCTCGCCCCCGAGCGGCGAGAGCTCGCTCCTCGTCGTCACCGACGCGGACTCCGAGATGGGCCTGCTCGCCTGCATCGTGCGCACGGGCGCACCGCTGCGCTGCGCGCGCTCGGACCTCGAGCGCGTCGAGGCGGCGCTCCCGCCCGCGGCCGACGGCACGCCGCTGTTCGTCGCGAGCTCCTCCTACGGCAACGAGCGCGACGACGAGCGCCTGCTCGTCGCCGCCTCGACGGGGCCGCTCCTGACCTTCGACGCGCTCTCGCTCGGATCGCTCGGCGGCGACGGCGAGTACGACGACGCGCTCGACAGCTACGTCGTCTCCGTCGGCGCGACGGCGCACCGCGTGACGCGCGTCGAGCCCTCGTGCGTCGAGCGCCGCCCGCTCGCGCGCTGGACCGCCGATCACGTCCGCGCGCAGCGCCGGTGGATCCGGGAGCGCGCTCGCGCGCCGCCGCGCTGCGCGGACCGCTTCGCGATCGCGGCGGGCCGCTTCGCGCCCGCGACCTGCGGGCCCGCGCCGGCGCCGCGGTCGTGCCCGGAGCCCGCCGAGGCGCCATGATCCGCGCGCTCGACGGACACCGCGCCGCCATCGACGCGTACGCGGGCCTCTGGCATCCTCGAACGCGCGATGAGCGACGACATCCTCGCCCCCCATGGTGACGTCCTCGTGCTGCGGAGCGCGCTCGATCAGCTCGTGGACGAGGCGCACGTCCCGCACGACGCGCTCCTCTTGCGCCGGCTCCTCGAGGACCTCTTCGATCGGCCGGGCAACCGCGAGGCGCTCTACCGGCTGATCGAGGACGACCCGCTCGCGCCGGGGTTCCCGCACGAGCGGCGGGCGCTCGTCGAGCACCTCGCGTGTCGCATCGAGCAAGGGATGTTGCTCCTCGGGCGCGAAGGCCACGAGGCGATCTGGGAGGTGCGCGGGATCGCGCCCGGCGGACCGGCCGCGAGCGACCCGAGCGCGCCCTCCTCGTCCCCGTCGAGCGCGCCGCCGCCCGACCCGAAGGAGATCGTCCGCGACTGGTACTTCTACTGCCACCACCACACCGCGCCGTACGGCAAGCGCGGGCAGGAGAACCGCAACGCGTTCGGCCGCGTGACCGTCGATCGCGACGGCCGCGCCGTGAACGTGATCGACGTCGTGCCGGACTTCGTCGGCCCGCCGGGGCCGCGCTCGCCGAGCACGCCGGGCAAGGACCAGGTCCACTTCTTCTGGAAGGACGACGAGCTCGGCAGCCCGCCCAAGCCCGAGCTGTTCCTCACGACGAGCGGCGCGCCCGAGGAGAAGGTCGCGCCCTCCGGCGGCGAGGCGGGCTACACGAAGTACAGCTTCGAGACGCCGTACCGCGGCGGGCAGGACGGCATCCTGTTCTTCACGCCGAGCTTCTGGCGCGAGTTCATGGCGACGACGCAGTACCGGCTGAGCGGCGGGCCGCAGCCGCTGCGCGTCGACGTCTACCACCCGCGCAAGTACAAGTTCGAGCTCAAGATGCCGCCGCTGCGCGGCTACCAGCGGGGCGTGAAGCTCGGCGACGGGAACGCCGATCCGCGCAAGCTCGCCAAGCCCGACGAGCTGAAGCGCAAGATGGAGGAGGAGTTCTCCGGCTGGGGGCCCTCCAAGCTCCCGCTCGTCGGCGACGCGATCCCCAAGAGCGGCACGCGCGAGTCGGACAAGGGCCTCCTGAACGACCCGGGCGGCAGCTTCGTCCCCAAGGACGACTCCGAGTCCAAGGCCGAGTACGGCAAGGCGGGCAGCGCCGCGAGCGACGCGGCCAAGCTCGTCCCGATCAAGTTCAGCCGCGACGAGGTCGCGCTCGATCCCGGCGGGCTGCTCACGACGATCGCGTCGATCCTGCGGCTCTACCGCCTGGTGTTCGGGATCATCGACACGATCAAGGACTACGCGCCCCAGGCCGGCTTCTACGTCGACTTCACGCTCGAGCTGATGACCGGCGCGCTCGCGGTCGAGTGGATGTGGAAGGAGTACGAGGACCACCGCGCGTACGCCGCGGTCGACGTCAACGCGAAGCTCACGCTGTTCAAGGTCGCGCTCGAGCTCGGCGTCGGCGTCAAGGCGTGCGGCGGAAAGCTGCAGGTGTTCGCGCAGGTCGAGGGCACGACGGAGCTCTCGCTCGGCTACTCGCGCATCAGCCCCGACGGCGACGCGCAGCTCCCCTTCACGTTCACCGCGACGATCACCGGCGCGCTCGGCGCGCGCGTCGAGGCGGGCTCGCTCGCCAAGCTCGAGGGCAAGGGCGAGACGGGCTTCGAGCTCGAGTTCAAGGCCACCGTCGGCATCGGCGGGCGCGAGCCGCCGTTCAAGGTGCAGATCTCGCCCGCGTGGCTCGGCATCTCGTTCACCGGCACGTTCAGCGCCGGCGCGTTCGGCATCAGCTACGAGAAGACGGGCAAGTACGAGCTGGTCGGCAAGAAGAAGCTCGCGCTCGTGAACATCCCGAGCGACACGCCCTACGAGCCGCCGACGATGGCCAAGCGCGACATCGCCCGGGTGTTCGTGAGCACGTTCTACTCGGGGACGAACGTGCTCTTCTATCGCGCGGGGGAGCGGCGCGACGCGCAGAACCGCTGCTCGAACCCGGCGTGTCCGGGCCACGGCGATCGGACCCACTACTGTCGCAGCTGGAGCGCGAGCCACTGGGACCGCTGGATGGACCTCGAGCCGGTCGCCGACGTGCTCGCCGAGGCGGTGCTCGCCGACAAGGGCTTCACGCAGACGCCGAAGGACATCGAGGCGCTCGCGAACTCGGTGCGCGAGGACTTCCGCGAGCCCGCGAAGATGGCCCGCACGCAGACGCTCGGCCGCAACTACGTCGACTACTGGGACGCGATGGACTACGCCGCCGGCCGCACGGTGCGCGGCTGCTCGCTCAAAGCGCACCTCGCGCGCGGGCAGCAAGATCCGTTGCTCAACCAACCGGTCGGAGGCTGAGCGTGCCGGTCTCGATCCACCACCTCGAGCTCTTCACCCACAAGTGCGAGGTCGAGGTCCGCCTCAACGGGGTGCCCATCGCGAGCGCGCGCTCGGTCGACGCGCACACCGACCACTTCGCGCCGCCGATCAACCCCTACCTCGTCGGGCGGGGCAACGTCCTCGAGGTCGCGATCGCGCCCGCGCCGCTCGGCGAGGACGAGGCGACCGACTGGAGCGACGCGCGCGTCGAGGTGACCGTGCGCGCGCTCGACAAGGGCGGCATCCTCGTGCCCGGCGGCGGCGGGCCCGCGATCACCGAGCTCGACCTGGCGCCCCTGCTCGCCGAGCGGATCCGGCAAGCGCGCGAGGACGAGGTCGAGCTGGACATTCCGCAAGTTTTCTTGCACCGGTTCGACAACGACGGCGTGTCGTTCGCGAGCGAGCTGGTCGAGGCCGAGCCCTACGACGACCACGAGGCGCTGCTCGACTACGCGATCCACGTCCGCGACCTGTTCGCGCGCGGCGACGTGGACGGCTTCCTCGCGGAGATCGCGCCCAAGTGCGAGGTGTGGTCGCGCGCGTACGAGGAGCCGGTGGACTTCTTCCAGCAGGAGATCCGCACCGGGCTGGAGACGGAGCTGCTGCCGGCGCAGCCGATCGTGGACTTCGAGCGCGACGACGTCGTGCTGCGGCCGCTCGCGGGCGGTCGCATGTGGAGCCTCGAGCGCGACCCCGGCGTGCCGCTGATCCAGACGCCGCCCGACGCGGACGAGCAGCTCATGCAGTTCCGCATCGTCGCGGCGCCCCGCGGCGGTCAGCTCCGCATCGTGCGGTGAGCCCGCCGAGGGGTGCGTCGCACCCCTCCCCCCGTGGGCCTCGATCGCGCGCTCGGCGAGAACGGGCGGGGGACACCGCGGAGCGTCGCGCGCTCCATCGCATCGTCCTGGACGCGGATCGGCGCGGCGGGGGCGGCTGGCACGGCCCTTGTGATGTCTCGGGTCGTGCTCGCCCACCTCCGCCGCCCGCTGCGTCTCGCGCTGTTGTTCGGCGCGCTGCTCCTGCCCTTCGTGGCCGTCGAGCTGCCGGCGCAGGCGCAGCGGGCGGGGCGGCGCCCGCAGCGGGCGCGGCTCGCGCGGGCCTCGCGCGCGCGCGCCGCGCAGCGCCGCGCCCGCCTCGCTCGGGAGCGCGCACGCCAGGCGACGCCGCGCGCCGACGGCGTCGACATGGACTTCGCGATGGAGGCGATCGAGCACGAGCGCCCGCCGCCGCCGGTGAACGATCTCGCCGAGGTCGAGGCGCGGCGCGACGCGGCGCGGCGGCGCAACCTCGACCCCGAGCTCTACGGCGGCGCGAGCCGAGACGACGAGCGCCCGCCGGGCTTCGCGTCGTCCGGGCCCGCGGAGGTCGGCGAGCACAGCCCGCTGCGCGTGCGCGCCCTGCTGCGCGCGTTCCATCGCGGCCTCACGTTCTCGGGCGTCGAGCGCGGCCCGATCACCGACTACATCCTGCCCGTCGGCCCCGCGGCCGGCTTCGGCGTCGAGTACTACCCGGGCGCGCACGTCACCAACTCCGCGCTCGCGCACCTCGGCGTGCACGTCGACTTCCGCCACTCGTTCGCCGTCGAGTCGCAGGGGCCCAACGACATCGCGTACCCGACGACGGCGCGCGCGTGGCTCGCGGGCCTGCGCCTGCGCTTGCCGTTCGGCGGCGGCACGGAGCTCGGCCTCGAGCTCGCGGGCGGCCAGGAGACCTTCCGCGTCGAGCGCGGCGGGCTCGACCAGGAGGCGCCGGTCGGCGTCCCGTTCACCGACTACTCGTTCCTGCGCGCGGGCGTGAGCTTCCGGATCCACGCGGGCGACTACGCGCTCGGCGGTCGCGTCGCGTACCTGCCGAGCTTCGACCTCGGCCCGCTCGGCACCGAGCTCGGCGGCGGGCTCGGGCACGGCGTCGAGGCGGGCTTCGTGGTCGCGATCCCGCTGGGTCTGGGCTTCTCCTTCCTCGCCGAGGCCGAGGCGCGCGTGTTCGTCCTGCAGCTCGAGCCGACCAGCAGCGCGCGCAGCGCGGCGCGCGGCGCGATCGACCGCTACGTCGGCGTCAACGCCGGCGTCGAGTGGGACTTCCCCGCGGCGACCCAGCTCTGAGTTTGCGGAGGGGCGTTCCAGCCCCTCCCCCCATGCGGCGAAGCCGCATGGGGCCCCCCACCCAAGACGAACGCGGCGGAGCCGCGTTCGACCCCATCGCGGGGCGATGGGGCCCCCTCGACCGACGCCCGTCGCTGCGCGACGGGCTGGTCTCGATGGCGCCGTCGACCGCATGCGCTCTCGATCAGTCGACAGTCTTCCAGCTTGCTGAGGTTGCTGCGCGGCTGGTCTCGATGGCGCCGTCGGCCGCTTGCGCTCTTACTCGCGCTCGCGCGAAGTGGTAAGCAGGGCGTGAGGGAGGCGGCGATGACGAGCGAGGTCCGGATCGACGGCGCGCGGCTGTGGGACAGCCTGATGGAGATGGCGAAGATCGGCGCGACGCCCAAGGGCGGCGTGTGCCGCCTCGCGCTCACCGACGTCGACAAGGCGGCGCGCGATCTCTTCGTGCGCTGGTGCGAGGAGGCGGGCTGCACCGTGACGGTCGACAAGATGGGGAACATCTTCGGCCGCCGCGAGGGTCGCCGCTCCGACCTCGCGCCCGTGATGACGGGCAGCCACATCGACAGCCAGCCGACCGGCGGCAAGTTCGACGGCATCTACGGCGTGCTCGCGGGCCTCGAGGTGATCCGCGCGCTGAACGACGCAGGCGTCGTGACGGACGCGCCGATCGAGGTCAGCGCGTGGACCAACGAGGAGGGCTCGCGCTTCGCGCCGGCGATGGTGAGCTCGGGGGTGTTCGCGGGCGTGTTCGACCTCGAGTACGGGCTGAGCCGGCGCGACCTCGACGGAAAGACGATCGGCGAGGAGCTCGCCCGGATCGGCTACGCGGGCCAGGCGGAGGTCGGCAAGCCGGTGCGCGCGTTCTTCGAGGCGCACATCGAGCAGGGGCCGATCCTCGAGGCCGAGGGCGAGACGATCGGCGTGGTCACGCACGCGCAGGGGCAGCGCTGGTACGAGTGCACGTTCACCGGCCAGGAGGCGCACGCCGGGCCGACGCCGATGCGGACGCGGCGCGACGCGCTCGTCGGCGCCGCGCGCGTGATCGACGCCGTCCACCGCATCGGGCTCGAACACGCGCCGCTCGCGTGCGCGACCGTCGGCCTCCTCCAGGTGCGGCCGAACTCGCGCAACACGATCCCCGGCGAGGTCTTCTTCACGGTGGACCTGCGCCACCCGGACGACGCGACGCTCTCGCGCATGGACCGCGACGTGCGCGCCGCGATCGCGCGCGCCGCCGAGGAGCTGCGGCTCGAGACCGCGCTCGAGGAGATCTGGTACTCGCCCCCGGTGCCCTTCGATCCGGCGTGCGTCGCCGCGGTGCGCGCGGCGGCCGAGGCGAACGGCTTCTCGCACCGCGACATCGTCTCGGGCGCGGGCCACGACGCCTGCTACGTCGCGCGCGTCGCGCCGACCGCGATGGTGTTCATCCCGTGCGAGGGCGGGATCAGCCACAACGAGATCGAGAGCGCGAGCCCCGCCCACGTCGCCGCGGGCGCGCAGGTGCTCCTCGACGCGATGCTCTCGCGCGCCAAGGCGTGAGCGAGCGGGGACGATCCTCTTCATTTCGTCATTCTCGCTTCGAATGACGAAATGACGAGGATCGTCCCCTCGGCTCACCCGAGGAAGTCTGCGAGGGCGCGCGCGAGCGCGGCGGGGATCTCGACCTGCGGGTAGTGCCCGGCGCCCGGCAGGTGCACCTGCGTCGCGCCCGCGATGCGCGCGGTCACCTCGCGGGCGAGCAGGTCGGGCGGCAGGAACGGGTCGTCGGTCGCGACGACCAGCGTGGGCGCGTCGATCGCGGCGAAGGGCGCGGTCGAGCCGCCGCGCGACCACGCGTCGAGCGACTCGACCAAGCACGCCTCGCTGACGTCGAGCGCGAGCGCGACGAGCCGCTCGCGCGCGGCCCCAGGGAGCGCGCGCGTGGCGAGATCGAGGATCGTGCCGAGCTTCTGCGCGTCGCCCGCCGCCGTGGCGAAGAGCGCGCGCGCCTCGGCCGGCAGCGCGAGCCCGCCGAGCGGCACGGGGTTGACGAGCGCGAGCCCGGCGAGCCGCGGCCCGCGCTCCGCGGCGACCAGCGCCGCGATCGCGCCGCCCATGCTGTGGCCGAGCAGCGCGGGGCGCTCGCCGCCGCGCGCGTCGAGCACCGCGCCCACGTCGGCGGCGTAGCGCGCGAGCGTGTAGCCGCTCGCCGGGCGGCTCGAGCCGCCCGCGCCCACGAGGTCCGGGATCACGAGCGTCCACGCGTCGAGGTCGAGCGCGCGAGCGAGCTCGTCGAAGACGCCGCCGGAGGTCATCCAGCCGTGCACGAGCGCGAGCCGCCGCCCGCCCCGTCCGAGCTCGCGTACGTGCAAGGACGACCCATCGGGCCGCCGAATCGGTGCGGTGTCCCCCATCCGCGACCGCGAGCGTACCACGACGCGCGACGCGCTCAATCGAGGCAGCCGCGCAGCGCGAGCGCGAGCGCGGAGAGCGTGAACGGCTTCTGCAGGAAGTGCGCGTGCCCCGCGTCGAGCTCCGCGCGCACGGCATCGTCGTCGAGGTTCGCGGACACGTAGAGGATCGGGGAGGCGTGCCCGCGCGCGCGCAGCCGCCGCGCGAGCTCGCGTCCACCCATGCGCGGCATCGCGAGGTCGGTCATGACCACGTCGACCTCGAGCCCTCCGTCGAGCCGATCGAGCGCCTCGCGCCCGTCGGCGACCGCGAGCACGTCGTAGCCCAGCGTGTCGAGCGGGCGCGTCGTGATCAGGCGCACCTGCGGGTCGTCCTCGACGAGCAGCACGCGCTCCTGGCCTCGGGGGTGGTCGGTGGCCGACGGCGCCGGCCGCGCGCTCGGCGCCTCGTGGGCGAGCGGCAGACCGACCTCGAACGTCGCGCCGTGCCCCTCGGCGCTCTCGACGCGGATCCAGCCGCCGCTCTGCTCGACGATGCCGTGCACCGTCGCGAGGCCGAGCCCGGTGCCCTGGCCCGGCCCCTTCGTCGTGAAGAACGGATCGAAGATGTGCGGCAGCACGTCCGGCGCGATCCCGGGGCCGTCGTCCGCGACCTCGAGGCGCGCCTCGGGCCCGCGGTCGGGCGTGTCCACGCGCGAGGTGCGCACGACGACGCGGCCGCCGTCGCGCATCGCGTCGCGCGCGTTCACCACGAGGTTCACGAGCACCTGGTCGAACTGGCTCGGATCGACGTGGATGGGGAGCGGTTCGTCGTCGAGCTCGAGCGCCATCTCCACGCGCTCGTCGATGAGGCGCTGCAGCATCCCTGCGGTGCCGCGCACGAGCGCGCTCATGTCGGCGATCTCGAGGTGCATGATCTGCCGGCGGCTGAACGCGAGGAGCTGCGCGGTGAGGCTCTGCGCGCGCACGCCGCACTCGCGGATCTGCGTCAGCCCCTCCGCGAGGCGCTCGGGGGCGACGGGCGCGCGCTCGAGGACCTCGCAGATCCCGAGGATGACGGTGAGGAGGTTGTTGAAGTCGTGCGCGATGCCGCCGGCGAGCCGGCCGACCGCTTCGAGCCGCTCGCCCTGGCGCAGCTGGCCTTCGAGGCGACGCTGCTCGGTGAGGTCCTCGAGGATCGCCATCGCGCCGACGACGCGGCCGTCCGCGTCGCGCATCGGCGCGGTGTGGATGCGGGTGTGGACGAGGCTTCCGTCCTTGCGCACGCGCGGGGCCTCGACGCCGGTGAAGCCCTCGCCGCCGACCACGCGCGCGAACAGCTCGCCGAACGCGGCGGCGGCGTCGTCGGGGACGATCCGGTACGGGCCGCCGACCACCTCGTCCGCGCGCCAGCCGAACGTGCGGGTGGCCGCGGCGTTCCACACGGTGACGCGCTGGTCGAGGTCGAGCACGAGCACGCTCACCGGCGCCGCGTCGAGCAGCGACGAGAGCGTGCCGCGCGCGATCCGGAGCTCGCGGGCCAGCTCGGCCTCGCGCGAAGGGCGCTGCGCGCGCACGACCGCGGCGACCTCGCGCAGCGCGGGGGTCGGCTCGAGCTCGACCCGCACGCCCCGCGCGTCCACGCGCTGGGGCGCGCTCACGTCGAGGCCCGCGAGCCACGGGACGGACCGCGCGAGCGGGACGCCGACGCGCACGTCCACCCCGAGCACGCGGCCGAACGCCTCGTCGCGATGGAGCACCGTTCCGTCGGGCGCGATCAAGCAGACGCCCGAGTCGTCTCGCAGGTCGTCGAACACCCCGCACGAGGATTGAAGCACGGATGACCGCGCGCGCCCACGAATGGATCGCGCGGCGTCAGGCGTCGGCGAGGCGCCGCGGGGGCGCGACGAGGGCGGCGAGCGCGTGCTCGAGCGAGCGCGGCGCCTCGGCCATCGCGGCGCGGCGCTCCTCCGTGCGGCGCGCGGCCTCGGCGCGCTCGACGGGCGTCGGGTCCTTGAGCATCTTCGCCATCGTCTCGCGCATCTTCCGGCGCGCCTCGTGGACGCGCCACGCGATGGTGCCCTCGGTGCTCTCGAGGACCACCGCCGCCTCCTTGTAGGAGAGCCCCTGCAGGAGCGTCAGCGCGACGGTCGTGCGCAGGATCGGGCTGAGCGCGTCGAAGCTGCGCAGGAGGATCGTGTACGTCTCGCGCAGCTCGAGCTCGCGCCGCGGGTCTCCGCCGCCGTCGACCGCGAGCGCGAACGTGAGGCGCGGATCGTCGAGGCTGAGCGTGATGCGGCGGCGCTGATCTCGCCGCGCGTTCAGCGCCCGGTTGAGGGCGATCCGGTAGAGCCACGTGAAGAACTCGCTGCGGCCCTCGAAGCGATCGATGTTCCGGTAGGCGCGCAGGAAGGCGTCCTGCGTGATGTCGTCCGCCTCGGTGCGGCTGCCGGTCAGGTGCAGGGCGAGCGCGAAGATGCGCGGCCGGTAGCGCCGGACGAGCGCGTCGAACGCGGCCTGGTCGCCGCCCTTGGCCGCGTCGACGAGCGCCGAGGCCTCGAGCCCACGCAGCTCGGCGTCGGTGAGCATCTCGGACGACTCGGTCGAGGACATGCGGGCTTTCGACGCGGAGCCCTCGGGTTCCTTGGGAAAAAAAACGGCCGGCCTCCTCTCGTTCGATCTATCGCAGATCCCCCCGCCGCGCGAACTCGGGGCCTCGCCTTGCTCCGCGCTCGGCGTTCTGATACAGACTCGATCCCTTCGAGGCAGACTTCATCTTCGCCGTGATTTCAATCGCTTAGATGTTCGTCGACACCCTCTCCAACGACTCCGTATGCTGTTCGACTGGCTCTACGGCCTCTTCTCGAACGACCTGGCCATCGACCTCGGGACCGCGACGACCCTCATCTACGTGAAGGGCCGCGGGATCGTGTCGTGTGAGCCCAGCGTCGTCGCCGTACAGCAGGACGCACGCGGCGCCAAGAAGGTGCTCGCGGTCGGCAAGGAGGCCAAGGAGATGCTCGGCCGCACGCCTGGGAACATCCAGGCGGTGCGCCCGCTGCGCGACGGCGTCATCGCGGACTTCGAGATCACCGAGGCGATGCTCCGCTACTTCATCAAGCGCGCGCACAACCGCAGCACGCTGGTGAAGCCGCGCATCATCATCTGCGTGCCCTTCGGCATCACCGAGGTCGAGAAGCGCGCGGTGAAGGAGTCCGCCGAGAGCGCGGGCGCGCGCGAGGTCTTCCTGATCGAGGAGCCGATGGCCGCGGCGATCGGCGCGGGGCTGCCGATCACGGAGCCGAGCGGGAACATGGTCGTCGACATCGGCGGCGGCACGACGGAGGTCGCCGTCATCTCGCTCGCCGGGATCGTCTACTCGCAGTCGGTGCGCGTCGGCGGCGACAAGATGGACGACGCGATCATCGCGTACATGAAGCGCAAGTACAACTTGCTCATCGGCGAGCAGACGGCGGAGCGCGTGAAGTGCCAGATCGGCAACGCGTACACCGGCGATCAGATCGACACGATGGAGGTCAAGGGCCGCGACCTCGTCGCCGGCGTGCCCAAGACGGTGCTCGTCAACAGCGACGAGATCCGCGACGCGCTGAGCGAGCCGATCAACACGATCGTCGAGGCGGTGATGAGCGCGCTCGAGCGCACGCCGCCGGAGCTGAGCGCGGACATCGTGGACAAGGGCATCGTGTTGACCGGCGGCGGCGCGCAGCTGCGCAACCTCGACGTGCTCCTGCGCGAGGAGACGGGCCTGCCCGTGATGGTCAGCGACGACCCGGTCAGCGCGGTCGTGCTCGGCAGCGGCAAGACGCTCGATCACCTCGATCTCCTGCGCGAGGTCACGATCAGTTGAGGGGTGCAGATCGGCTCGTGTCCGTCACATCGGCGCTCAGATCCGGCGGGCGCCGGCGGGGGGCGTGAACGCGAAGGTGCTCGGCGCGATCGCCTGGCCGAAGCGGGTCCGCTGGAAGTCGAAGCGGTTGAGGTTGCCGTCGTGGTCCTGCACGAGCACCCGCCGCACGACGCCGCGCGTCGCGGGGTCGGCGTCGACGTAGAGCAGGATGCGCTGGTACGCGGGCTCCGGGCGCCGCGGGCGCAGCTCGAGCACGTAGCCGTCCCAGCGGAACGACGCGGGGTCGCGCAGCCGGAACGCGAAGTCGCGGTCGAGCCGCGCCGTCCCCGCGATCAACCCGAGCGCCGAGGGGAGCCCCTCCGCGAGCGGGCTGCGGACGTACTGGCCCGCGCCGCCGCCGTCACCCGGCTCGTAGACGGTGAGCGTCGCGCCGTCGGTCACGACGACCTTGCCGTTGCCCGCGAGGTAGTCGAACCGCATCTTGCCCGGCCGCGCGATCGTGAGGACCCCGCGCGACTGGGTCGTGCGCTGGTACACCCGGTCGTAGTGCGACTGTGTGAACGCGGTCCGCACGGTCGTCGTTTGGTCGTAGAAGCGCTGGATCTCCGCGGCGATCTGGGTGGCCGACGGGCTCGGCGTCGCGGTCTGCGCCGCCGCCGGGGCGCCGAGCGCGAGGGCGAGCAGCGCGGCGGCGCCGCCGAAGAGGCGGGCGCGGGCGGGGACGCGGTGGCTGCGCCGCTCGGCGCCGCGGGGCCGCGAGGCGGGCGGGTTGCGGGGGGCGTGGTGTCTCGTGGGCTGGGTCGTGGTGCGCATGTCCGGTTCGACCGGCGGTGCGCGCGACTATTCATCTGGCCCGTCCGAGTTTGGTAGGCTCCGCACCGTGACGCGTCACGCGCTCCTGGCCGCTCTCGCCGTCGCGCTCGCGGCGTCGCCCGCGGCGGCGCAGAACGCGGCCGCCGACGACGGGCCGCCGGTCGGCACCGAGGAGCCCGATCCGACGCGCCTCGACGTCGAGCGCCTGCCGCCGGAGGCGATCCCGATCACGCGCGACCTCTACGCGCACGGCTTCTTCATCGAGGCCTCGATCGGCGCGCGCGGGTTCGTCAACGGCATCGGGGAGCTCTCCGACGTGGGCCCGTGGGCGACGATCGGTGTCGGCTTCGAGATCTTCGACTGGCTCCACGTGCTCGTGTCGGCCGAGGGCTCGATGCACGTCACGAGCGGCCCGTCGCCGCCGCCCTCGACCGCGTTCGAGGTTCTCGGCGGCTCGGCGGCGCTGCGCCTGCAAGCCAACTTCACCGAAGCGTTCGCGATGTGGCTCGCCGGCCAGTTCGCGGTGCTGATCGCGACGACCGACATCCTCACGCTCTACGGCTACCAGGACTCGACGACCGTCGGGATCGCGTACGGCGGCGAGCTGGGCATCGACTGGCACTTCCGCGCGCGGCACCACTCGATCGGCCTCGCCGGCGGCGTGCGCCACTTCCCGTCGTTCGAGCGGCCCGACGGGCCGTCGCCCGCGCTCGGCGTCCACGGCGCGGCGTACATGCGCTACGTGTTCTGACCGCACCTCACGGCAGGCGCGCGCGCCGGTCCTTGGTACGCTGGGGCGATGTCTCGCCGCGCGCTCGGCTCGCTCTGCGCCTCGCTCGCCCTGGTCGCGGCGAGCGCGCTCGCGCAAGCGCCCGCGCTGCCGACCCGCAGCACGTTCACGTCCCAGGCGCACTACAACTTGCACCGTGCACCGCTCGGGGCGCAGGGCGCGGGTCACGAGGGGAGGGTCGAGCTGCGCGGGGACGCCCGCGGGCGCGTGACGGTTACCGACGAGGGCGAGTCGCGCGAGTACGACCTCTCCGCGTCGGGCCGGCACGAGGAGACGGTGGTGCGGTGGCGGCACGTCTGGACCGGCCGCATCACGCGCGCGGGCGACACGCTCGCCGTGCGGCTCCGCGTCTCGACGTCGAGCTGCGCGCGCGAGCTGCGCGTCGACGGCGCCTCCGGCACGCCCACGCCGTGCGACGGGCAGGCGGGGCGCACGCTGCGCTGTACGCGCGACGGCGCCGCGCGCGGATGGCGCTGCGCCGACGTCGCGCCGCGACCCGCGGCCGGGACGCCGACGCCGTGGGCGCTCGTCGAGGGCGAGGGCTGCGTCGCGCGATCCGGTGGCGATCCGATGACCGGGCCGCCGACCTACACGCCCTGCGACGACGATCCCTGAGTTGGCGGAGGGTCGTTGCGCGCTGCGCGATGGCCTGGTCTCGATGGTGCGCTCGCCAGGCGCCCGCCGACCCGCGGAATCGCGGGCGCGCTCGGCGGTTCGTCACCGTAGTACGCTGCGCACCGAGCCCCCGTGAGCGAGTTCCTCGACATCGCCCTGAGCTTCCCGACCGTGGCGTTCACGGGGCTGCTGGGCCTCGTGCTCGTCTACTGGCTGTCGGTGATGTTCGGCGCGGTCGACCTCGACGCGTTCGACCCCGGCGGCGCGCTCGACGGCGCCGAGGGCGTCGGCGGCGAGCTCGACGGCGCGGCGGAAGGCGCCGGGGAAGGCGCGGCGGAAGGCGCCGACGGGAGCGCCGAGGCCGGCGGCCCCACCGGCTTCGCGGCGGTCCTGCACGCGCTGCGACTGCGCCACGCGCCGCTCACCGTCGTCGTCAGCTTCATCGCCGTCTTCGGCTGGATCGCCTCGTACTTCGGCAGCCGCTACCTCGCGCCGCTCGTGCCGCTCGGCGACGCGCTCACGGGCGCGCTCGTGCTCCTCGCGGCGCTCGTCGTGGCGCTGCCGCTCACCTCGCTCGCGACGCGGCCGCTCGCCAAGCTGTTCAAGACCGAGCCCGCGCGCTCGAACCGCGACCTCATCGGCCAGGTGGTCACCGTCAAGACCGGGCACGTCGACGCGCGCTTCGGACAGGCGAGCCTCGACGACGGGCAAGCCGGCTTGCTCCTCAAGATCCGCTGCGAGGACCCGGACGCGCTCGCGCGCGGCGACCGGGCGCTCATCGTCGACTGGGACGAGGAGAGCGGCGCGTTCGAGGTCGAGCCGATGGAGGCGCTGACCGGCGAGCGCGCCGCGAAGAAGAGCCGCGCGCCCCGCGCGTGAGCCGGGCGCGCGATCGACGCGCCGCCGACCGATCTTCGGAAGCAGGCGCGGACCGTCCGCGTTGCCGCCCCCGAACCGACGATGCCGACCGCCGACCCACCATCCAGGGCTGACATGGCTCGACGGTTTCGTGTAGATCACGCCGCGCGCGCCGGTGGGGGGGCGGAGCCGTCCGTCTCGCGCGGCGAGCGCAAGTAGAAGAGGGGAGCTCCATGAATCCGGATCACATCGCAGTCCTCGTCGGCGCTGGCGCGTCCATCGTCGTCGTCTTCGGCCTCCTGGCCATGTTCGCGCGCTTCTACAAGAAGGTCGACCAGGGCAAGGCGCTCGTGATCAGCCGGCTCAAAGGCGACCCGACGGTGACCTTCTCGGGCGGCGTCGTGCTCCCGATCATCTACCGCGCCGAGGAGATGGACATCTCCGTCAAGACGATCATGATCGACCGGCACGGCAGCGAGGGGTTGATCTGCAAGGACAACATCCGCGCCGACATCAAGGTCACCTTCTTCGTTCGCGTCAACAAGACCCAGGAAGACGTCTTGCAGGTCGCGCAGAACGTCGGCGTGCGCCGCGCGAGCTCGCACGAGGAGGTCGTCGAGCTGTTCAGCGCGAAGTTCTCCGAGGCGCTCAAGACCGTCGGCAAGCGCATGGAGTTCGAAGACCTCTACAAGGAGCGCGCGAAGTTCCGCGACGACATCCTCTCCGTCATCGGCGACGACCTGAACGGGTTCGTGCTCGACGACGCCGCGATCGACTACCTCGAGCAGACGCCCGTAGAGCACCTCTCGGCGACCGACGTCCTCGACGCGCAGGGCATCCACAAGATCACGATGCTCACGACGCAGCAAGCCGTGTTGACCAACAAGTACCGCCAGACCGAGCGGATGGAGATCACCAAGCAGAACGTCGAGGCCGATCAGGCGGTGTTCGAGCTCGAGAAGCAGCGCGCCGAGGCGGAGGCCCGCAAGCACCGCGAGATCGCGGTGATGGAGGCGCGCGAGACGGCCGAGACGGAGAAGGCCCGGGCCGAGGAGCGCAAGCGCGCGGAGATGGCGAAGCTCGCGGCCGACGAGGAGCTCGCGATCGCCGAGGAGAACAAGCAGCGCCAGGTCGCCGTCGCGGAGTGGAACAAGCAGCGCACCATCGCGATCGAGACCGAGCGCGTCGAGAAGGACCGCGGGATGGAGATCGTCTCGCGCGAGCGCGAGGTCGAGCTCGCGCGGATCGGCAAGGAGAAGTCGCTCGAGGGCGAGCGCAAGGAGATCGCGGACCTGATCTCGAGCCGCATCGCGGTCGAGAAGAAGGTCGCCGAGGAGGAGGAGGGCATCCTCACGCTGCGCGCGCTCGCCGAGGCGGGCCGCGGCAAGGACGTGCTCTTGATCGCGGCGGAGGCCGCCGCGCAGGAGAAGCTCGTCAAGGACATCAAGGGCGCCGAGGCGGCCGAGGAGGTCGCGAAGTTCGAGGCGCGCAAGAAGATCGTCCAGGCCGACGCCGACCTCGAGGCCGCCGACAAGGAGGCCAAGGCGGAGATCCGGCGCGCCGACGGCACGAAGGCCAGCGAGGCCGCGAGCGGGCTCGCGGAGGTGCAGGTGAAGGAGGCGATGGCCGCCGCGATCGAGAAGGAGGGCATGGTCAAGGCGCGCGTCACCGTCGAGCAGCTCAGCGCGGAGGCGGCCGGCGAGGAGAAGAAGGGCCTGGCCGTCGTGCGCGTGCGCGAGGCGGACGCCGAGGCGATCGCGAAACAGGGCGAGGCGGAGGCGAGGGCCACGCGCGACAAGCTCCTCGCGGAGGCGGCGGGCACCAAGGAGAAGCTCCTCGCGGAGGCGGTCGGCACCAGGGAGAAGCTCCTCGCCGACGCCGCCGGGACCAAGGAGAAGCTCCTCGCCGAGGCCACGGGCGTGAAGGAGAAGGGCCTCTCGGAGGCGCTCGTCGAGACCGAGAAGGCGGCAGCGTACGAGAAGCAGGGCCTCGCCGAGGCGACGGCGACGCGCGAGAAGCTCCTCGCCGAGGCGGCGGGCCTCGCGGAGAAGGCCGAGGCGATGAAGAAGCTCCAGGGCGCGGCGAAGGAGCACGAGGAGTTCCGCATCCGCCTCGAGAAGGACAAGGAGGTCGAGCTCGCGCGGATCGAGGCGACGCGCCACGTCGCCGAGGCCAAGGCGCAGACGCTGGGCGAGGCGCTCAAGAACACGAAGATGAACATCGTCGGCGGAGACGGAGAGTTCTTCGATCGGTTCGTGCGCGCGGTCGGCGTGGGCCAGACCGTCGACGGCTTCGTCGAGCAGTCGGACACCGCGCAGAAGGTGCTCGCGGAGTACCTCAAGGGCGAGAGCAGCCTGCCGCAGGACCTGAAGGACATCCTGATGCGGCCGCGCGTCACGCCGGAGCACCTGCAGAGCCTCACGCTCAGCGCCGTGCTCGGGAAGCTCGCGCGCGGGCGCGGGGTCGACGAGGACAAGCTCGCGCGGCTGATCGACGAGGTGCGCGCGCTCGGCCTCGACGCGCCGCTCGGCGAGAAGTGAGCCCGGCTCGATGAGCGCGCGCTCACCCCAGGGCGAGGCCGACGAGGCGCTCGAGACGGGGAGCTACGAGGTCCTGCGCGACCGCCTGGCCGCGCAGGCCTCGACCCTCGGCGAGAAGGCCGCGCGGCTCAACGCGCGCCGGCAGGAGACGTTCGGCAAGAGCGCCCTCGAGATCGCGGGCCAGGCGTGGATCCGCACCGAGAACCTCTGCGTCCCGCGCGACATCGTCCACGTCGGCGGCAAGCTCCTGTTCGGCTTCAACGTGCAGGTCCACTTGCGCGAGACGGTCGTCTCCGACGTCTTCAGCCTGCACACCCTCGAGGACGACGGCGACAGCCTCGCGCTCCACGACGCCTCGCTCGAGGGCACGTTCCTCGACGAGCCCGACTTCGTCCGGCACTTCGCGGAGCTCTACCGCTACTACCAGGACGCGCGGCTGCTCCAGCTCCGCGTCACCGAGTCGGGCCACCTCCTCGCGATCTTCCAGATCGGCGCGACCGTCCGCGACGTGCGCGTGTTCCACTGGCAGCTCGGGCTCGACGGGAGCGTCACCTACCTCGGCAACCGCGGTGAGCGCTTCCACGTCTACCCGCCGAGCCACGACTTCACGTGGACGAGCGTCACGCGCGACCACCACGTCGCTGGCCGCTTCCCGCACGCGAGCGTCGACGACGCGCTCTTCGTCGAGTGCACCGGGGGCGACCTCACGATCAAGGTCGAGAACAACACCGCCTCGGGCGAGGGCGTCTACGCCGAGCCGGTCGAGCACCCCGACCAGACGCTCGACGACGCCGAGATCCAGTGGGCCAAGGTCGGCGGCCTGTACCTCTTGCGCATCCGGCCGTTCCGCGAGCGGCACCGCTACCTCGTGTTCGACACGCGCACGCACGCGGTCACGCGGATCGACGCGATCGGGCAGGCGTGCCTGCGGCTGCCCGAGGACCAAGGGATCCTCTTCCCGGGCGGCTACTACCTCCAGAGCGGCGAGACCAAGCGCTTCGACGGCGACTACTCGGACCTCGAGCTCAAGCGCGCGCTGCGCGCCCCCAACGGCGAGGACGTGCTCTACGCGTTCTACCGGCGCGAGGACGGGCGCTACACGCTCTTGCCGTACAACCTCATCAAGAAGGAGATCGCGCAGCCGATCCCGTGCCACGGCTACTGCCTCTTCGACGACGGGAAGATGGCCATCCTGCGTTACGAGGGCGACGCGCCGTCGGGCCGCCACGAGATGCAGATCTACCAGACGCCCTTCACGTCCAAGGCGTACGCGCGCGCGGCGCCGGCCGCGGACGCGGGCTTCCTCGGCAAGGTCGGCAACGCGGAGCTGGTGCGCGCGATCAGCGAGGCGCTCACCGTCGCGCGGCTCGCGACGCCCCGGACGCCCTCGCGCGGCGGCTACGAGGATCTCGTCGCCGCGGCGACGCGCATGATCGACGGGTTCCTCTGGCTCGGCCGCGACGACGTCGACGACCTCGCGACGCCGCTCCGCGCGGTGCGCGAGACCGCCGAGCTCATCATCGACGAGTTCGAAAAGGTCCGCGCGATCCGCGCGCGCGCCGCCGACGCGCTGCGGGAGGCGCGGGAGCGGCAGGCGGAGCTCGTGCGCGGCCTGCGCCCGGGCGAGTGGCGCGAGGCCTCGCGCTTCATGACCGCGCTCACCTCGCTGCGCACGCTGCGCGGGCAGCTCATCACGCTGCGGGAGCTGCGCTACGTGGACCTCGCGGCGATCGACGCGCTCGAGGCGGAGGCCGTCTCCGAGCTCGATCGCGTCAGCCGCGCGACGGTGGAGTTCCTCCTCGACGCGGCCGCGCTCGAGCCGCTCGTGCGCGACCTCGAGCGCCTGCACGCGAAGATCGAGGCGGCGCAGAGGGGCAGCGAGCTCGAGGCGCTCGGCGCCGAGGTCGGCACCGTCGGCGAGGGGCTCGACGTCCTGAGCGAGGTCGTCGCGGGCCTCGCGGTCGGCGACGCGACCGCGCGCACGGCGATCCTCGAGCGCATCGGCGAGGTCTACGGCCGCCTCAACCGCGTGCGCGCCACGCTGAGCAACCGGCGCACGGAGGTCCTCACGCGCGAGGGGCGGGCGGAGTTCGCCGCGCAGTTCGCGCTGTTCTCGCAGTCGGTCACGAGCGCGCTCGCCCAGGCGAGCAGCCCCGAGGCGTGCGACGCGCAGCTCGCGCGGCTGATGGTGCAGCTCGAGGAGCTCGAGGCGCGCTTCGGCGAGCTCGACGAGCTCGTCGGCGCGCTCACCGAGAAGCGCGAGGAGGTCTACGACGCGTTCTCCGGCAAGAAGCAGCAGCTCCTCGACGAGCGGCAGCGCCGCGCGGCGAGCCTGCTCGGCGCCGCCGAGCGCATCCTCGAGGGCGTCGGCCGGCGCGCGCGCACGTTCGAGGACGCCGACACCCTCAACGCGTGGTTCGCCTCGGACCCGATGGTCCAGAAGCTGCGCGACCTCGTCGAGCGGCTCGCCGAGCTCGGCGACAACGTCCACGCCGAGGAGATCGCCGGCAAGCTCAAGACCGCGCGCCAGGACGCGCAGCGTCTCTTGCGCGACAAGCTCGACCTCTTCGAGGACGGCGCGCGCATCATCCGGCTCGGCCGCCAGCGCTTCGGCGTCAACACGCAGGCCGTCGAGCTCACGATCGTCCCGCGCGGCGAGGGCCTCGCGTTCCACGTGACGGGGACGGACTTCCACCAGCCCATCGCCGACGACGCGCTCGCGACGAGCCGCGACCTCTGGGACCGGCCGCTGATCAGCGAGTCGCCGGACGTCTACCGCGCGGAGCACCTCGCGGCGTGCGTGCTGTTCCGCGCCGAGCGCGGCGAGGGCACCTCGCTCGCGGCGCTCCACGCGGCGCTGCGCGACGGCGAGCTGCTGGACGTCGTGCGCGAGGAGGCGCAGCGGCGCTACGACGAAGGCTACGACCGCGGCGTCCACGACGCGGACGCGGCGGCGATCCTCGAGAAGCTGCTCGCGATGGAGGCGACCGCGGGGCTCTTGCGCTACCCGCCGGGGCCGCGGGCCGCCGCGTGCGCCTTCTGGGCGAGCGCGGACGAGCCGACGCGCGAGCGCCTGCGCCGCGTCGGGGCGAGCCTCGGGCGGCTCGCGCGCACCTTCGGCCGCGCCGCCGCGTCCGAGGCGTCCGCCGCGTTCGCCGCCCTCGTCGCCGAGCTCGAGGTCGCGCTCGCGGACACCGAGGACGCGGCGCTCGCCGCTCGCTATCTCGCGGAGGAGCTCGCGCAGCCCGAGCTGCGCTTCACCACGAGCGCGGACGCGGTCGAGCTCGAGGCGGCGCTGCTCCACGAGCTCGACAAGAAGAACGCGCGCGCGGCGCTCGAGGCGGAGCTGCGCGCGGAGCCGTCGCGCGCCGCCCGCGTCGCGCTCGCGAGCGCGTGGCTCGAGGCGTACCTCGCGCGCGAGGGCGACTCGCTCGGCGGCCCCGACGCCGCGCGCCGGCGCGCGCTGCTGCCGTCCGTGCCCGAGGCGGCGGTCTCGCTCGCGACGGGCGGCGAGCTCGACCGCCAGACGAGCGCCGCGCTCTCGAGCGCGACCGTCGGCCCGATCCTCGGGCAGCACCCGCGCGTCGAGGGCGGCAAGCTCGAGCTGCGGCTCGACACCTTCCTCGCGCGGCTCGCGCGGTTCGAGCGCGTCGAGGTGCCGCGCTACCGCGCCTACCGCGCGCTGCGCCACCGCCTCGCCGAGGCCGAGCGCGCGCGCCTGCGGCTCGACGAGCTCGTCCCGCGCGTCCTCACCAGCTTCGTGCGCAACCGGCTGATCGACGAGGTGTACCTGCCGCTCATCGGCGACAACCTCGCCAAGCAGCTCGGCACCGCAGGCGCCGACGCGCGCACCGACCGCATGGGCCTGCTCTTGCTCATCAGCCCGCCTGGCTACGGCAAGACCACGCTGATGGAGTATGTCGCGAGCCAGCTCGGGCTCGTGTTCGTCAAGGTCAACGGCCCGAGCCTCGGGCACCGCGTCACCTCGATCGACCCGGCCGAGGCGCCGAACGCCACCGCGCGCCAGGAGGTCGACAAGGTCAATTTCGCGCTCGAGATGGGCAACAACGTCATGCTCTACCTCGACGACATCCAGCACACGAGCGCGGAGCTCTTGCAGAAGTTCATCAGCCTCTGCGACGCGCAGCGCCGCATCGAGGGCGTCTGGAACGGCACGACGCGCACCTACGACCTGCGCGGCAAGCGGTTCTGCGTCGTGATGGCCGGCAACCCGTACACGGAGTCCGGCGACAAGTTCCAGATCCCCGACATGCTCGCGAACCGCGCCGACACCTACAACCTCGGCGACGTGCTCGAGGGCAAGGGCGCGCAGTTCGAGCTCAGCTACGTCGAGAACGCGCTCACCAGCAACCCGATCCTCGGCCCCGTCGCGACCCGCTCGCTCGACGACGTCCACCGCTTCGTGCGCATGGCGCGCGGCGAGGAGGTCCCCTCGGCCGAGCTCGACCACGCCTACTCCGCCGTCGAGGTGCAGGAGATCGTCGGCGTCCTGACGCGGCTGCTCTACGTCCAGGGCGTGCTCGCCGAGGTCAACGCCGAGTACATCCGCTCCGCCTCGATGGAGGACGCCTACCGCACCGAGCCGCCGTTCAAGCTCCAGGGCAGCTACCGCAACATGAACAAGCTCGCCGAGAAGGTCGTCGCCGCGATGAACGACGCCGAGCTCGAGCGGCTCATCGACGACCACTACCAGGGCGAGAGCCAGACGCTCACCACGGGCGCGGAGCAGAACCTCCTCAAGCTCGCCGAGATGCGCGGCCGCCTCACGCCCGAGCAGGCCGCGCGCTGGGACGAGATCAAGCGCGAGTACCGCCGCCTCAAGACCATGGGCGGCGGCGACGACGACCCCGTCGTCCGCGTCACCGGCACCCTCTCCCACCTCGGCCGCCAGCTCGAGACGATCGAGACCGCCATCCGCGACGCCGCCGACACGCTCCGCTCCCCTTGAAGCTGACCGCGCGATGCCCAACGGCGGAGCGCGCTGCTATCGGCATCACGTCTCGGTTCATCGAGGGTGGCAAACGCGATCGTCGCCGCAGATGAACCCCTCACGGCATAGTGGGTTGCAGACCCCGCGGCACACGCCGGCGTTGCACGCGTAGCCGGGCGAGCACGGCGGGTCGCACCCAGGACCCGTTTCGACGAAGCGTTGGTCGCCCGAGGTCCTCACGGCCGAGCCACTGGCCGCACACTCGTTCGAAGCGCACAGGTAGGTCTGACGAACGCCGCAGCCGTTCGCCACGAAGGTGCCGCGATTGTGGTATCCGTCGTACTGGACCGAGCGGACTTCGATCGAGCTCGGCGCGCAGCCGAAGTTGGCTGCGTGCACTCTCCTCGTGGTGCTCACCGTGAGGTCATGGAAGCACGCTTGAGTGACGAGAATCGTCGGCAGGAGCAGAACGAGCGTGCGCCAATACTTCACGGGTGACCTCGCCATTCTCGTAGTCGAGCTGTCGTTGCAGATCTGGCAGCAACGAGCAGAACACTCGAGTCGATCGGAACCGTACCTCTGCACGGTGCGGGACACAACCGGAGTTGTCGTGACGACCGTGAGAGTGGTGCGACTACGACGACGCGCCTGGGCTCGGCGGCAGCGCGAGCGGAGATGCGGTGGCGCAGACGACCGAGGTCGCCGCGTCGCGGGCGCGGTCTCCCGTGCTTCGTCGCCGCGCGCTCGGGGTCGTCGGCGCGAGCTCCAGCCTTCCCGAGCCCCTCGTGTCGCTCAGGGGTGCGCGTCGCCGCTCGCGCGGCGCGCGGGGCGCGCGAGCGCCTCGGCGACCCAGGCCTCGCTGCGCCGGCGCAGCTCGTCTTGGAGCGCGACGTCGTCGGCGATGGGGTTGGCGCGCTTCGCGCGCTCGTCGACATAGTAGAGCCCGGTCTCGCTCGCCGCGTCGGGGGACGCCGCGCAGTGGAGCGTGGTGCGCGCGCCGTCCTCGTTCGACTTCATGAAGAGCGTCATGATCGACCGGATCGGCCAGGGCACCTCGCGCCACACGTCGGACGCGATGACGCCGGGGTGGAGCGAATAGGTCGTCACGCCGGTGCCCGCGAGGCGGCGCGCGAGCTCCTTCGCGTGGAGCACGTTGGCGAGCTTGCTCACCTGGTACTCCGGCAGGCCCGTCGTCGACGCGACCGGCTCGGTGAGCTTGGCCCACTCGATCCCGCGCGCGCGCTCGTGCGCCTTGCTCGCGACGTTGACGATCCGCGCCGGCGCGGACGCGACGAGCCGATCGAGCAGGCGCTCCGTCAGCCGGAAGTGCCCGAGGTGGTTGACGCCGAACGTCCGCTCGAACCCGTCGGACGTCGTGCCGCGCTGCCCCGCGAGCCCCGCGTTGTTGATCAGGACGTGCAGCGGCCGGTCCTCGGCGAGGAACGCGTCGGCCGCGGCGTCGACCGACGCGAGATCGGCGAGATCGAGCGGCACGAAGTGCACGTCCTCGTTGCCCTGCGCGGCGATCGCGTCGATCACGGGCCGCGCCTTGTCCTCGCTGCGGCACGCGAGATAGAGCGTCGCGCCCCGCGCCCCGAGCGCGAGCGCCGTCGCTCGCCCGATGCCCGTGTTGGCGCCCGTGATGAAGAAGACCCGTCCGTCGAGATCGCCCATGGCGCCTCCGTCTGTGGCCCTCGCGGCTCGATCGCAAGCCTCTTCTCGATCGCTCGTGCTCAGAACGGGAGCCCCGAGGCGGCGCAGAGGAACGCCGTGTGGGGCTCGGCCACCGCGAGGCGCGACAGACGGGGCGCGACGAGCCCCGGTCCCTGCGCCTCGGCGAGCGTGAGCCTGCTGACCCTCGGCGTGATCGCCTCGAGCCTCGGCGAGATCGAGCGGCACCTTCATCCCGGTACGCCGATGCGCGCCGACGAGCGAGACTGTGGCGCGCGAGCGCCGCGTCGACATTGCAAGATTCATTGACGCAGGCCGCGAGGCCGGCCCCTCGCCCGTGGATGCGTGCGTGTCGCCGGAGTACATCCGCCGAATGCGACTCCGACACATGGTCCGCGGCGCGATGATCCCGTCGATTCTGTGGTCGCGCCCCGCGCAGGGCGCGCCGCCGACGGTCTCGAACCTCGGCAACCGCAACACCGTCACGGCGCGGTGAGCTCGCGCGCCGCATCGTACGACGGAGCGCGTGGTTGCACGACACCGGAGGCCACGCGTAGCCTGAGGTGATGGCGATCTGGCGAGGGTGGGGGCCTCTTGCCTTGGCGCTCGCGGCGGCGACCGCGTGCGGCTCGGAGAGCGGCCCGCGTGTCGTGACCGCCGAAGAGCGCGCGGCCCTCGAGCGCCATGTGGCCGCGGCGAGGATGGCCGTCGCGAGCGTCGACGCGCTGGCGTCGAGCACGGACTCGATGCTCGCTGCGCTCGAGGACGGCTCGAGCGACGCCGTCGTCGACGAGCGGTTGGCCGCCCACGAGGCCGCCGTCGCCGGCCTCGAGGCCGCCGTCGCCGCGCTCGTCGATGCCGAGAGCCCTCTGGACTACGCGCACTATGGCGACGCGCCGGTGGTGCACCGCGAGGCGCTCCTGGGCCCGGTCCTGTTCGTCTTGGGCGCGGCCGCGCTCGCGGTGACGATGCGCGCGCTCAACCGACGGATGAACGAGCAGCGCGCGCTCCGCGACGCCGCCGCCGAACGCGAAGATGGCGAGGCCTATCGCGCCGCGCATCGCGCGATGAGCGAGATCGGCATCGAGGCGGCGGAGGCGCTCGTCGAGAAGGTGGTCCCGAACCCCTTGGACCGGATCGCTTCGACCACGCGCGTGGGCAACGTCCTCGTCAGCGCGAGGGACACGTACTCGGATCTGGACGTCCTCGTCGGCTCCTCCGCATGCGCCGGCGACGCGATGGCGCAGGAGTGTCGCATCGGGGCGAGCCGCACCGACACGGGAGCGCCGGTGGTGGTGCCGGCGGACACGCTCCAAGTGATCGTGACCGGCAGCGAGGTCTCGCGCGTCGTGGTCGACGACGTCTTGGTCGGCGAGGGTGAGCGCGTCACGCTCGAGCTCGGCGCACGCGAGGCCGCGCACTGCTCCTTCACCAGCGCCATGCCGAATCCGTTTCAGTACGGCTCCGTCACCTACTGCTACACGGCCTACGGACCTCTTCGCACGTGGGTCTACGACATGTGCTCGGGCGCGCTGCGTGAGGGGAGCTGTCCAGCCGCCGCCGGTGCGTGCCTCGACCGCGCCCAGCGGGCGCGCGGCGGGATCGCGCTCGAGGCGTGGACCGAGCTCGACGCCGCGGGCTTCGAGCGCGCGCGGACGGATTGCGTGAATGCGGGCAAGGAGTGGATCGCCCCGTGGCTTGGCGAAGGTTGAGCCTCGGGGCTCGATCGCAAGCCTCGTCTCGATCGTTGGTGCTCGGAACCGGAGCCCCGAGGCGGCGCAGAGGAGCGCCTTGGGGGGCTCGGCCGCGAGGCGCGGCGGGCTATCCTGGGCGCATGAGCTGGGGATACATCGCCGATTTCCGCCTCACCGTCGACTCCGCCGCCTGGACTCGGCTCTCTCGCCTGCGCCCGAGCGAGGTGACGCTCCGGGCGGGATGGTCGGGTCTACGCGATCGCGCGCTGGAGGAGGCGTTCGGGCGTCCCACCGGGAGAGACGAGACGTTCGCCGAGCTCCTGGAGTGGCCGGCCTATCACCGGGAGTCCGTGCACGAGGTGGCGCTCGACGGTCCGACGGCCACGGTGCGCGTGTGCCTCGTCCTCGAGAAGTCACAGCTCGAGCTCTGTCAGCCGCTCGCCACGCTCCTCCACGCGGCCAAGAGGGAGCCCGCGACCGGTGCGCTGCGCCTGGTCAATGACGGCACCTACGACGGTGAGGATGGGGTGCACCTGTCGCTCTCCGAGGGCGAGGTCCGCAAGACGAAGCTGAGACACCACGCCGCGGCCCTCGAGGAGCTGTCGACCGAGCTCATCGAGCGTCTCCAGGCGACGCCGTCCGCGCCCCCCGTCGGCGAGATCCTCGGCTACAACCCACGGACCGGGCAGCCCGTCTACGCCGCGGCCAAGAAGCCGAAGCGAGGCTGATCGGCGCCGCGGGCTCCCTCGGTATGGCACCGCCGTCCGTGGCCATCAGGGCTCGATCGCAACCCTCGTCTCGATCGTGGGTGCTCAGAAGGGGAGCCCCAGGGCGGCGCAGAGGAACGCCGTGTGGGGCTTGGCCACCGCGAGGCGCGACAGGCAGAGCGCGACGAGACCCGGCCCCTGGGCCTCGGCGAGCGTGAGCTCGCTGACCAGCATGTGGTCCTTGCGCTTGAGGTCCTCGATGAGCGGATGGTCCTTGTCGATCCCCCGAGGCGGGCGCGCCAGCGACTCGCCCGCCATGTGGAACACCTCGGTGAGCTTCTTGGCCGTCGTCACCTGCTTCCACCGCTTCGGATCGGCGACGATCGCCTCGCGCACCTTCTGGAGCGCCGCGGGCTCGGGGTGCCACATCCCGGCCGCGAGGAAGCAGCCGTCGAGGCCGAGGTGCAGGTACGCGCCGGGGGCATGGACGTCCTTGCCCGCGCGGTGCCGGAACTGGATCCCGAGGTTCGTCTTGTAGGGGGTCTTGTCCTTTCCGAAGCGGACGTCGCGGTGGACGCGCATCAACGAGCCGCCGACCTTGCGGTCGTCGGCGCGCAGCTCGGGGCTGATCTTGCCGAGCTTGTCGCCCACGTCGCGGATCAACGCCCGCGCCGGCTCGCGCACGGCGGCCTCGTAGCGCGCCTTGTTCGCTTCGAACCAGCGCTTGTCGTTGTTCTCGGCGAGGTCCCGCAAGAACCCCAGCGTGTCGGTCCCGAATCCCTTGAACTCGCCCATCGAAATCCCTCCTGCCCTCGAGGTCGAACGAGCATCGCCGAGATCGACCGGTCACACCACGGCGAGTACGCGCCCGGGTGAGTACGACATCGCCGCTCGGCGCGGGAGCGAGCGCTGGTACGTGGACGAGGTCGGTCGCCGTTGCCCCGCGCCGGGCCAGCCCTTCGACGTGGGCACGATCGAGCTCCCCTGATCGGCGCGCGAGGTCGCTCCTCACCCCAGCGCGCTCGCACGAACGGACTATCGCGTGCAGATGCCGGCGGCGCACGGGAACGGGCGCACGTCGCCGTCGCGGTTCAAGCAGTCGGCGTCCGCGGTGCACTGGACCGTCGCGCACGAGCTCGCCACGTAGGTCATCCGCGCCGCGCGATCGATGCACGCCGGGCAGCTCCGGCGGGTCGTGATCATGGTGTCGAAGTCGTAGTCATCGTGGAGCACGAAGGCCGGCTCCTGTCCGACCTCGCACGAGACGAGCGCCCCCGGATCGGCGTCGCAGCTGGCCACGAGCGTGATGTCCGCGAGATCGACGCTGCACGAGCGCCCCGCGCTGTCGGTGTAGGACTGGACGTCCGTCGGCTCGTCGGTCTCGCAGCCCGCGTGGAGCACGCCGAGGAGCAGCGCCGCTCCCGCGAGGCCCCAAGACGCGGATCGGCTCGGTCTCGAAGACCTCGTCGTCGTCACCATCGCTCGCACCTCCGGGCCCCGCGCCTGCACGCGACGGTCCGCCTCGCCGGAAACGGAGGACTTCGCTGCGCCGCGGTCGCGCGCTGCCGGGCCGCGCACGACACCGTGGGGTCGGACCCCACGGTGCCGGGCCCATCCCCACGGCGCGGGCGCCGCGATGAGTCGCGCGGCGACGAGGTCAGATCCCGAGCGTGCCCGCGATCCCGAGCGTCCACAGGAGCACGACGCCCCCGAACATGGTCTCGAGCTGCGCGTCGAGCTGCGGACCGGCGCTGAAGCTGCCTTCGCGCAAGGCCTGGACGTACAGGCGGTTCGAAGCGGTGACCCCTGGCTCGAGCCCGGCGAAGAGCTGCTCGGGACCGAAGTCCAGCGAGAGCGCCAGCGAGGGCGGAGGCATCATCGCGTGGACCGCGACTCGCAAGTCGTTTTGCACCTCGCCGACGCGCAACCGCAGGGTGAGCCCGACGTAGCCGCCGTACGCCTCCGACATCGGGCGCTCGACGTCGTCGAACGCGCCGAGCCGGTTCATCGCGAAGCCGAGCCCGAGCCCGAGCGCGCCCGCGCCGTCGGGCAGATCGACGTCGCCGCCGATCCCCGCGAAGAGCCGCAGGAGCTCGCCCGCGCCCGTGCGGCGGAGCGTCAGCTCGTGGATGGACACGAACAACAGCCGGCCGTCCGCGCGCAGCTGGAAGCGCTCGGGCCGGCTCGCGTCGGGGATGACGAACGAGGCCTCCGCGCGGGCGAGGTCGAGGTCGACCATCACCCGCGCGCCGAGCTGTCCACCCATCGCGACGTCGAGCTGCCCGGGCGCATCGCTCATCCACGCCGCGCCGCCGCTCACGGCGAGCGCGAGGCGCCGGCGCGGGTTGGGCGGCTCCGGCTCGTCCTCGGCGCGTGCGTCGAGCGCGTGGCCCGACACCGCCAGCACCAAGATCGCGATCGCGCGCCACCGCACCTCCTCCTCAACGGCCGCGCCGCGCGTTCTTTGAGCCGAGGCGCGGCGCGCATGGCGGTTGCGACATCGCGGGCTCGCGGCGCTCGTCGGGCCGTCGTTGATGGCGCGCGAGGCCGGGGGGTAGTCTCGGCGCGTGCGGTTCGAGGTCGGCGCCTGGATCGGGCAGGGCGGAATGGGGGACGTGTTCCGCGCGACGGAGCTCGACACGGGGCGCGTCGTGGCGCTCAAGCGGATGCGCGCCGACGAGGCCGGCGCGGCGCGCTTCGCGCGCGAGGCGGCGCTCCTCGCTCGCGTGCGACATCCGGCGCTCGTGGAGTACGTCGCGCACGGCGTGGACGCGGGGGTGCCGTACCTCGCGATGGAGTGGATCGATGGCGAGACGCTCGGCGACCGGCTCGCCGGGCGTGGGTTGACGCTGGGGGAGTCGATCACGATCGCGCGTCGGCTCGCGAGCGCGCTCGCGGCCCTTCACGCCGGGGGCGTCGTGCATCGCGACGTGAAGCCGGCCAACGTCATGCTGCGCGGCGGCGATCCGGGCGACGCAGTGCTCCTCGACCTCGGCATCGCGCGGAGCCTCCGAGGCTCGCACGTCGCGTTGACGAGGACGAACGCGCTCCTCGGCACGGTCGGGTACATGGCGCCCGAACAGGCGCGCTCCGGGCGTGACGTCGGCCCGCCGGCGGACGTGTTCGCGTTGGGCTGCTTGCTGTTCGAGTGCGTCACCGGGGAGCCGCTCTTCGCCGGTGAGCACGCGATCGAGATCTTGTCGCGCCTCCTGAGCGAGACGCCGCGTCGCGTCCGCAGCTCGCGACCCGAGGTGCCCGCGTCGCTCGACGAGCTCGTGGCGTCGCTCCTCGAACGCGACGTCCGCGCGCGGCCTTCGGACGGCGCGGCCGTGCTCGTCGCGCTCGAGCGCCTCGGAGAGATCGAGGCGGACTTGCTCGAGGCGCCCGCGCCCGTGCCGCGGATGACGTACTCCGAGCGGCGGCTGTCCGTGGTGATGGTCGTCGCGCTTCGCCTCGCGGCAGAGGGCGACGCGACCGTGGCCGAGGACGTCGCCTCGCGCGAGCTGGCGGACGTGATCGAGCTCGCGCGCGCGCACGCGGCGCAGGTGGCACCACTGGGCTTGGACGCCCTCGCGGTCGCCGTGGACGCGCGCGGCACGCCCGCGGATCAGGCCGAAGCAGCGCTGACGTTGGCGGACGCCATCGTCGCGGCGCACCCGACGGTGCGCGTGGGCGTCGCCAGCGGGCTCGAGATCGCGAACGACGCTGCGCGGGGAGGCATGCTCCGGCGCGCCGCCGCGCTCGTGGCCACGCCAGGCGGCGACGCGATCGTGCTCGACGCGACGACGCGCGAGCTCCTCGGCGCGCGCGGCGAGTCTCCCTTCGTCGGGCGCGAGCGCGAGCTCGCGCGGCTCGACGCCGTGTTCGCGGAGGCGCTCGCCGACGGAGCGCCACGCGGCGTCCGAATCGTCGCCGATCCTGGGATGGGGAAGTCGCGTCTGGTCGAGCGGTGGGCGGCGCAGTCTCGGGCGCGCACCCTCAGGGCGCGCGCGTCGATGGTGAGCGCGGGGACTCCGCTGCAGATCGTCCGCGACCTCGTCCGTGCCGCGATCGGCGCCGGGGACCACGACGCGCTGCGCGAGTACGCGAGGGCGCGGGCTCCCGCCGAGGACGCGGAGCGCCTCGCCGATCTGCTCGGTGAGCTCGCGCAGCGGCCCCTTCGAGGGCCGGGCGGCGCCGCGCTCGAGGCGGCGCGCTCCGACGGAGAGCTCCGCGCGTACTGGCTTCGCCGGACCGCGATCGAGTGGCTGCGCGCCGAGACGCGGCGCGGGCCGTTGGTGTTGATCGTGGAGGACCTGCAGTGGGGCGACGAGCCCTCGCTCGAGATCCTCGGGGAGTCGCTCGAGGGAGCACACCCGCTCGTCCTGGTGACGACGGAGCGGCCCGAGCCGGCGCGCGGCCCTCCCCCCGCGTGGCCCGCGGTCGAGGAGCTCCGCCTCGGCGGTCTGCCGACACCCGCCGCCGCGTCCCTCGTGGCCGCGGCGCTTCGCGGGGACGCGAGCGACGAGCTCGTCGCGTCCGTCATCGCGCGCGCACAGGGAAACCCGCTCTTCTTGGAGGAGCTCGCGCGGCACGCGCGCGAGCGACGCGGCGAGACGCTCCCCGCGTCCGTGCTCTCGGTGCTGGAGGCTCGGCTCGCGCGGCTCGACCCCGAGACGCGGCGCGTCTTGCGCGCGGCGAGCGTGCTCGGTGAGCGCGCGCTCGTCGGTGAGATCGCGGCCGTCGCCGTCGTCGCCGAGGCCGAGCTGCGCGCGCCCCTCACGGCCGCGCTGCGCGACGGCATCCTGCGCCGCGACGACGCCCCCGACGCGTACCGGTTCTCGCACGCCTTGGTGCGCGACGCCGTCTACACGACGCTCCCCGACGACGAGGTGCAGGCGGCGCACGCGCGCGCCGCGGCGTGGCTTCGACAGCAGACGAGCGCGAGCGCCCGAGTCGTCCTCTACCACCTCGAGCGTGCGGGTGATCCGGCGGCGTGCGTTCCGTGGCTGCTGCGCGCCGCGCTCGAGGCGTACTACGCCGGCTCGGCGAACGAGATCGTCTCGCTCGCGCGTCGGGGGCTCGCGCTCGGCGCCCATGGGCCGGACGCCGGACGCCTCCACGCGATCGCGAGCGTCGGGCTCGCGCTCGCGCTGCGCCACGACGAGGCGATCACGGAGGCGTCGCGAGCGCTCGAGACGCTCGCGCCCGAGGACGAGCTGTGGTTCGTCGCAGCGTCGACGGCGCTCATGGCGACGTTCGATGCGGCCGACCTCGCCGCCAACGCCGTCCTCGTGCCACGCGTGGTTGCGAACGCGGGCAATGCGCGCGGCCGCCACGGCGCCGCGGGTGTCTACTCCGCGTCGATCGTCCTGGCGCAGGCGGGAGCGAACGAGCTCGCGCAGCGGCTCGTCGCCGGCGCGCGCGCCCGGTTCGACGCGCCGGTCGAGCGCGCGTGGCTGGGGCTCTCGGAGGCCAACGCGCTCGCGCGGGATGGCGCCGCCGGCGCCTGCGAGCGACTGGCCGAGGAGGCGTGCGCGCTCGCTGTCCAGAGCGGCGACGAGCACTGCGTCCACACCGCCGAGCTCCTGCTCGTCTCCCTGCGCGCCGGGCTGTGTGACCTCGGCGTGATGGAGGCGAGAGTGAGCGGCCGTGCCGGGGCGGGCTTCCTGGGCCAGTTCTACGAGGTCGCGCTCGCGGCCGCCGCTGCGCGCCGGGACGGCGACCCGACGCGGCTGCACGAGCTGGCCTCCACAGGCACGCTCTTGATCCGCGAGCACGCGCGCGCCCTGGCCGCGATCGACGCCTGCGCGCGCGGGCTCCCCGCGCAGGCTCGGCGCTTCACGTCGGCGCCGTCGACCTCCGGGCGGCTCTCCTCGAGGCTCGCGGTGGTCGACGCGTACGCACGGCTCCGCGCGGGCGACGCGGCCGGTGCCCTCGTCCGGGCCCGGGCTCTGCGCGCCGAGGTCCTCGCGGGCAGCGGGGTGTACGTGCGCGAGACGCTGTTCACGACGCTGGCGCAGGGGTGCCTCGCGACGGGGGACGTCGAGGGCGCCCGCGAAGCTGCGCGAGAGGGGATCGCGCAGCTCGCTCGCACGCTGGACGGGGCCAGCGTGGAGCTCTCCCGCGACCTCGGTGACTTCTTCGTCGTGCGCGAGCTCCGCGACCTGGCCGCGGCGCTCGATGCGCTGGGGTAGCGGCGACGCGTGTGGGCGAGAGGGAGAGGTCGAAGACCTCTTCGAGCGGGCGCGCTGACGACGCGCGCGCGTCCGCGTCCGAACCGCGCTGCGGCGCGATGCTATGCTCGCGTGTGATGAAGGCCGCGTGGGCCATCGCCGGACTCCTCGCCGGCTGCGCGGTGAGTCACGTCTCCGACGACTCCGCAGGCTGCGTGCCGCCGTGCATGGCGCGTCTCTTCGCGGGCTGCGCGCCTCCGGTGGGCGAGTGCGACGCCTACCTCACCGCGGCCCCGGACAACTGGCGTCTCTGCTTCGACAACGGGCTCGTGATCGAGGCCCAGCCCTCGGGAGCGCACCGTTATCGGCAGGGCGCTGAGGTCTGCGCGTCTTACGAGAGCCTCGGCGCCGCCACGGTCGCCGTGGACCGTTGGCGAGACCGCGACGGCCGCGAGATCGCGATCGTGACCAGGCCCTACGGCGGCGGGAGCTGGATCGTCGCGTGCGACGGCGAGGAGCACGTGATCGACCCGGAGTCGATCGCTTGCGCCGGCGACCCGTGGCTACGATCGCAGAACCCGCACTCGCTCGAGTGTCCCCACGGGCCCGACAGCGACGCCTGCCGCACGCGCTGAGCCGCTCATCCCCTCTCCCCCGCGCTCTGGCGCGGCCGCGGCGCGCTCACGAGCGGCGCTCCCCCTCTCCGCATCGGCGCGCGTGTTCGGGGTAGGCCGCGCGCGCTCATCACACCGCGTCGTTGGTGTCGCGTGCCGCATCCGCGGCGATGTCCGCGACGACCACGTTCGTCCACCTCGCGTCTACCGCAGCGGTTTGCCGCCGTTGGCGAGCAGCTCGACGAACTGCGCGATCCGGCGGGCGCGCGTCTCCGGCTTCTTCGCCGTCTCGAGCCGGTGGAGGATCGCGTAGCGGTTCTGCGCGTCGAGCGCCTCGAAGCGCGCCCTGGCGCCGCGCCGCTTCTTCAGCGCCGCCGCGAGATCGGGCGGCACGCGCGCGTTGCCGGGCGACGAGTACGCCGCGTCCCAGCGGCCGTCGGCCTTCGCGCGCTCGACCTCCGCGAGGCCGGCCGGGCGCATGCGGCCCGCCTCGATCAGCCGGTGCACGTGCTCGCGGTTGATCTTCGACCAGAGGCTCTTGCCCTTGCGCTTGCCGAAGCGCTGGAGGTACGTGCGCTCGCCCTCGGACTTCGACTGGCCGTCGATCCACCCGTGGCAGAGCGCGACGTCGAGGGCCTCGGGGTAGGTGATCGACGCGATGCCCGAGCCCTTCTTGCCCAGCCGGATCGCGATCGCCGGCACCTCCGTGTGATGGTCCGCGAGCCACGCCTCGAACGCCTCCGCCGTCGCGAAGGCGTGGATCGGCAGGTCGGCGAACGCGATTCCCTTCTCGGCCACACGGCGACGATAGCAAGGCCCCGCGCGCGCGTCGCGACGCGCACACGCTCGCTCAGCGCGCGGCGAGGACCTCGGCGGCGGCGCGCTCACCCGCCTGGATCGCGCCGTCCATGTAGCCGGCGTGCTCGGTCGCGGTCTCGGTGCCGGCCCAGTGCACGCGGCCCCATGGCTCGCGCAGCGCGCGGCCGCACGTGGTCATCACCCCGGGCGCCATGACCCCGACGTAGCCGCCCAGGCTCTCGCGCTCGCGCGTCCAGTCCTGATCGACGTAGTGCAAGGGGTCTTGCGCCTCGTGCCCGAACATCTGCGCGAGCGAGGCGAGGACCGCCTCGCGGCGCGCGCGCGGCTCGGGCAGCGCGGTCGCGGTGGCGCCGAGCAGGAACCCGACGAGCGCGTGCTGCGAGCCGTCGTGCGCCGAGTCGTCGAACGCGAGCCGCACGGGGCCGTCGGTCGAGAGGCCCTCGCCGCTGAGCCCGCGCTCGCGCCAGAACGGCCGGTCGTAGACGGCGAGGCACTTGATCACCGCGCCCATCGGCATGCGCGCGAGGAGCTGGTCGCGCAGCGGCGGGGGGTGGGGCGCGAGCTCCATGCGATCGACGAGCGCGGGCGGCAACGCCAGGATCACGCGCCGCGCGCGCAGCGTCCCGCGGGCGCTGACGACGCGCGCCTCGTCCTCGTCCTGCTCGATCGCGCGGACGGGCGCGTCGAGCGTGACGTCGAGGCGCGCCGCGAGCCGCTCCGAGAGCTGCTGCGCGCCGCCGACGAACCGCCGCTCCTGCGCGCCGCCCGCGACGCGCGCGAGCTGCATCACCCCGCCGCCCGCGCGCAGGTAGAAGAGGAAGTAGAGGAACGAGACCTCGCTCGGCTCGCACGCGAGGATCGAGCGCACGGCGATCTCGACGACCGCGCGCGCGCGCCGCGACACGACGTTGCGCGCGAGCCACCCCGCGACCGAGATCGCGTCGAGCGCGGCCGCGTCCGGCGTGTCCCACGGCCGCGCCTTGGGCACGCGCCGGGCGAGCCGGTCGAGCCGCCAGATCGTCGCCTGCAGCTCGACGAGCCCGAGCGCGCCGATCGACGGGATCTCTCCCGCGTACGTCGTCTTGCGCCCCCCGATGCAGAGGACCTTGTCGCCCTCGTGGTGCTGCGGGAACGTCGCGACGCCGAGCTCCTCGGCCAGCCGCGCGACGCGGTCCTGCGTGGGCCCGATCCACTGGCCGCCGAGGTCGATCACGTCCTCGCCGAGGCGCCGGCTCAGCGTGCGCCCGCCGACGCGGTCGCGCGCCTCCACGACCGTGACGCGCAGCCCGGCCTCGCGCAGGCGCCGCGCCGCGCACAGGCCGCTCAGCCCCGCGCCCACCACCACCGCGTCGAACGGCTCGCTCACGAGCGCGACTCTACCCCATCCAGCGGCGCGCTCGGCGCGCGTGCGTCATGCTCCGCGGGTGCCCGAGAGACCCACGCTGCTCGTCCACGGGATCTGGGACGAGGGCGCGTGCTTCGCCTCGATGCGCGCGGGCCTCGAGCGCGCGGGGCTCGGGCCCGTCGAGGCGCTCGATCTGTCGCCCAACGACGGCAGCGCGCGCATCGAGCGGCTCGCCGAGCAGGTGGACGAGGCGGCGAGCGCGCTGCTCGCGCGCGCGGCCGCGCCGCGGCTCGACGTCGTCGGCTTCAGCATGGGCGCGCTCGTCTCTCGCTACTGGCTCCAGCGCCTCGGCGGCAAGCAGCGCGCGCGTAGGTTCGTGTCGATCGCGGGGCCGCACGCCGGCACCGCGACGGCGTGGGCGCTCCCGAAGGACGGCGTGCGTCAGATGCGGCCCGGGAGCTCGCTCCTGCGCGAGCTCGCCGCCGACGAGGACCCGTGGGGCGAGGTCGAGGTGCACTGCGTGTTCACGCCGTTCGACCTGATGATCGTTCCGTCGAGCTCGTGCCGGCTCCCGGGCTGCGCGTCCGAGCACCGGCTGCTCGTCCCGCTGCACCGCTTCATGATCACCGCCCCCGAGGCGATCGCGACCGTCGCCTCGATCCTCGCGAGCGACGCGCCACCGCGATCGACGGGCGAGTGACCGCGAGACGGCGGCGCCTCACGCCACCAGGCGCGCGCCCGGCTTGGGTGGGAGCGCCGCTGCGGTGGCGTGCGCGCTCAGCGGCAGAACAGGACGAAGATGTCGCGATGGTTCTCGTTGGAGCCCCCGCCAGAGCCCACGACGGTCCAGCCGGCCGGGACCTGGATCATCCGATTGCGCTGCGGCATCTGCACCTCACCGCTGTCGTTGATGTCGACGACCTCCTGGATGCCGCCGAAGCACGTCGTGAAACGCGCCTGGGCTTCCGCCGGCGCGCCCGCGAAGAGCGCGCCCCCGAGCGCCGCGCCGAGCGCGCCGGCGACGAGCGCGAGCGGGACCGTCATCCGCCTTCATCGATCCATGCCTTCATCGGAGATCTCCTTCCTTTCACAGGGTCAGACCCTCGCACGACCGCACGAGTCGCTCAACGCTTCGTCCGGCTCATCGCGCGCGGCGCAACTCCAAGAGGCCGAAGAGGGCTTTTCCGCGCGTGTCGCGGGCGCGGCGCGCGAGGTCCTCGGTGCTCGCACCCGCGAAGCGCTCCGCGCGTGACCAGCGCGTTCCGTCGTGACGCTCGAGGACCAGCACCTCGCCTTCGGCGCGCACCTCGCGGACGTCCTCCCAGCGCACCACCTCGCGTCGCGCGCCGTCGCGGAAGTAGATGCCGTCGGTGCGGAGCGCGAGGTAGCGCTCCTCGGCGAGCACGCGCCGCAGCCCGAGGATGCACGCGAGCGCGCCGCCGACGATCGTCGCGAGCCCGAGGCCGCCGGCGGCGAACGCCGGCCCGAGCGCGCGCGGGTCTGCGAAGTCGAGCGACGCGTGACCGAGCCGCGCGAACGAGAGCGCCATCGCCACCGAGCCGAGCGTCATGATCGTCGCGCCGAGCGCGAGCGCGCCGACGAGCCGAGCGCTCGGATCGACCCGGTACCACGCGACGATGCGCCCCCCGTCGAGGTGATCGTCGGCGTCCTCGTCGAGCGCGTGCGTGTCGAGGTGCATCAGCGCTCGAACGGGAACGTGTGTCCGTCGAAGCTCGCCTCGAGCGCGGCGTGCACGGCGTCGGGGCTCGACCAGTCCGCGGTGCTCCGCCGCAGCGTGCCGGTCAGGCCGGGGAGGCGGACGCAGATCATCGACATCGCCGATACGGTAGCGACGCGCGAGCCGCGACTCCAGGTGGTGCCGTCGCGCCCGGTTGGTGCCGCGGGCCGCCTCGTCGTACGGTTCGCCGCGATGGCGGACCACTACGATTGGATCGTGATCGGCTCGGGCTTCGGCGGCAGCGTCAGCGCGCTGCGCCTCTCGGAGAAGGGCTACAGGGTGTGCGTGCTCGAGAAGGGCCGCCGCTTCGCGCCCCAGGACTTCCCGAAGACGAACTGGGATCTGCGGAACTGGCTCTGGATGCCCGGCGCCGGCCTGCGCGGGTTCTTCCAGATGTCGTTCATGGAGCACGTCACGATCTTCCACGGCGTCGGCGTCGGCGGCGGCTCGCTCACCTACGCCAACACCCTGCCGACTCCGAAGCTCGGGTTCTTCCAGGCGCGCTCGTGGGCGCACCTCGCGGACTGGAAGAGGGAGCTCGAGCCGCACTACGCGACCGCGCGCCACATGCTCGGCGCCGCGACGGTGCCCGTGACGACGCGCGCCGACGAGATCTTGCGCGAGATCGCGCGCGACATGGGCCGCGAGGATCAGTTCCACCCGACGGAGGTCGCGGTCTACTTCGGGCGGCCGAACGAGCGCGTGCCCGATCCGTACTTCGACGGAGAGGGGCCGGAGCGCGTCGGCTGCAACTACTGCGGCGCGTGCATGACCGGCTGCCGCGTCGGCGCGAAGAACACGCTCGATCACAACTACCTCTACCTCGCCGAGAAGCTCGGCTGCCGCGTCGAGGCGGAGACCGAGGTGGAGAAGGTGCGGCCGCGGCGCGAAGGCGGCTACGTCGTCGAGACCCGCGGGAGCTTCAGCAAGGACGCGCGGACGTTCACCGCGGACAAGGTGGTCTTCGCGGGCGGCGTCATGGGGACGCTGCCGCTCCTGCTCGCGATGAAGGAGGACCCGAGCGCGCTGCCGCGCATCTCGGACCGCCTCGGCAAGGCGGTGCGCACGAACAGCGAGGCGCTCTTCGGCGTGATCTCGCCCGAGCCCGACGCGGACTACTCGAAGGGCGTCGCCATCACGTCGATCCTCCACACCGACGAGCACAGCCACATCGAGCCGGTGCGCTACGGCGCGGGGAGCGACTTCTTCCGCCTGCTGACCTTGCCGCACTCGCCCGGCGAGACGGTGGTCAGCCGCATGGCCGGCGCGCTCCGCGGCTTCGTGCGTCACCCGGTGAAGTGGGCCAAGGCGCTGACCGTGCGCGAGTACTCGCGCTCGAGCCAGATCTTGCTCTACATGCGCACGCTCGAGGGCACGATGAGCATGCGCCTCGGGCGCGGCCCGAGGACGGGGTTCGCGCGCGGGCTCGTGACGCAGCTCGACGACCCGAGCCAGGCGCCGAGCGCGTTCATCGACGAGGCGACCGATCTCGCGCGCCGCTGGGCGGAGAAGGTGAAGGGCGTCGCCGCGACGATGTTCACCGAGACGCTCCTCGGGGTGCCGTCGACCGCGCACATCCTGGGGGGCTGCTGCATGGGCGCCGACGCCGGCGACGGCGTGATCGACAAGGACCACCGCGTGTTCGGCTACGACGGGCTCTACGTGATCGACGGCTCGGCGGTGAGCGCGAACCCGGGCGTGAACCCGTCGCTCACGATCACCGCGCTCGCCGAGCGCGCGATGTCGAAGATCCCGGTCAAGGGCGCGCGCACGAACTGACGGCTCGCCAGCACGCGGGGCCGGACGCGCGAAGACCGCTGATCAGTCGATACTCACCGCAGGACGCAGGCGCGGCGCGGCGGGCCCCCGCCCGCCACGGTCGCGCAGCGCTCGCGAGGCGGGCAGCCCGCGTCGTCGGTGCACGAGATCTCGCAGTGGCGCGTGGTGGTGAAGCTCGCGGGGTAGAGTGAGCTGCCGTGGGTGCGCACGTGTCGCGAGCGGCCCACGCAGCTCGGGTAGTCGATCTCGGCGACGCTGATCCAGTCGTCCGTGCGATCGAGGCGCAGGTCCGGGTAGGTCGCGATGAGCGTGCCGTTGCAGTAGACGCGGACCGTCCCGGTCGTCGGTCCGTCGCCCGGCGCGGCGCCGGTGCCGATCGAGCGCGAGCAGAAGTAGTGCACGCCGACCGTGTAGGTTCCCGCCGCGGGCATGGTCGTGATGGTGATGTTCTCCGGACCGAAGCCGTTGGTGTCGTCGATGTCGAGCGTCGGGTTCGCGGCGGCGCCTGCCGGGCCCCAGTCCGGCGTGCGGCTGAGGAAGTGGCAGTCGTCGCTCGTCCACCAGCCCGTCGGGTGGCTGCGGGTGACGTTGAGCAGATGCAGATCCGCGTCGCCGTACTCGGTGCTCCAGTTGAGCTGGACGTGGAGGGCGCCCGGCGCCGTCGAGGTCACGGTGGTCGTGCAGCACGCCCGCTCCCCCGCGCCGTTCGTCACGCAGAGCTGGAGCGTGTAGGTGCCCGAAGCGTCGAGGTAGAAGTTGGTCGCCGCGCGATTGGGGGTGCTCGGGTTGGAGGTCGAGCCGACGGGACGCCCGGTGACCGTCCACTCGTAGGTCACCGGCCCGCCCGCGGGATCGGAGCCGCTGCCGGTCAGGCTCACCGTCGAGAGGACCCCGGCCGTGATCGGCGACGGGCAGCTCACGACCGGCGGGACGCTCGGGCACACGCCGCCTTCGTCGGTCATCCCGTCGCAGTCGTCGTCGCGCCCGTTGCATTCCTCGGGGCGCGGGCCGACGGCCCCGGTGCACTCGGCCCAGCTGCTGCCGCCCGCGAGCATCACGCACGTCTGCGTCCCCGCGACGCACTCGCCCGTGTTCGTGCCGCAGGGCCGCGTCTCCGGCGGCGTGCACACGCAGCCCTCGTCGACGGCACCGTCACAGTCGTTGTCGAGCCCGTCGCAGACCTCGGTAATCGGGCGGACGCCGCCCATGCACGCACCGAAGACGCCGGCGGTGCAGGTCTCGGTGCCCGGCCGACAGATGCCGGTGCTGCTCCCGCATGCGCGTGCGATGCCCTCGTCGACGCGCCCGTCGCAGTCGTCGTCCACGTCGTTGCAGGCCTCGATCGTCGGGAGCGTCTCGCCGCTGCAGGTGCTCCAGTCTCCGGCCGTGCACGTCTGCGAGCCGGCGCGGCACGCGCCGACCGCGGAGCCGCACGAGCGGACCAGCTCCTCGTCGACGCGCCCGTCGCAGTCGTCGTCGAGCCCGTTGCAGACCTCGCCGCTCGGGCCGCGCCCGCCGCTGCAGAGCTCCTCGAACGCTCCATCGATGCAGGTCTGGGTCCCCGCACGACATTCGCCGACGGCGGTGCCGCACACGCGCGTGATGCCCTCGTCGACGCGCCCGTCGCAGTCGTCGTCCAGCCCGTTGCAGACCTCCGCGCGCGGCTCCGTCGCGCCGACGCACGCGCCACGCCGCCCGTCCACGCACTCTTGCAGGCCCGGCGCGCAGGCGCCGATGCTGACTCCACAGGGGAGCGGCTCCGCGCCGGTGCACTCGCACCCTTCGTTCGACGAGCCATCGCAGCTCTCGTCGACCTCCGCGACGTCGCAGACTTCGTCGGCGGGGGCCACGTCTCCCTCGCAGTCGCCCCACGTGCCGAACTCGAGCCCGTCGGTGCAGACCATGACGCCGTCGCGGCACGCGCCGACCCCGCGCTGGTGGGCGCGGCCGCGGAAGCACGCCGCCGTCTCACCCGGCAGGCAGACGCAGCCCCCCTCGACGACGCCGTCGCAGTCGTCGTCGAGGCCGTTGCCGCAGATCTCCTCGGTCAGGCATCCCTCGCCGGCGTCGCGAGGCCCGCCCGCGTCGCGCGGTCCCCCCGCGTCGAGCCGGGGCGCGCCCGCGTCGAGCGACGCATCGGCCGGCGACGCCGCGTCGCCGGGCTCGGCGCGTTGACCGGTCGTACAAGCCACGAGCAGCCCGGCGAGCACGCCGAGACCCCACTGATGTGCGCGCATGGAACCCAACCCCTTCGCCGCGGGGCGATCCCGCGGAGCGATCGGATATCCGTACCCGACCCACGAGCGCGCGGCGCAGATCGGCGTGAGGAAGCTCTCGGTAGACCGACGCTCGAGGTGTAACGGGACGAATCGGACCGAGCAACGGGGTCGAGGTGGGTCGAGCCTCGAGGCGACGCGAGGAGTCGACGGGAGATCTATCGACAGCCCTTCACTCGATCGCGACCTCGGTCTTGACCGAGGCGGCGATGAAGCAGCCGTTGTGGGCTTGCTGGTGCAGGCGCGCGAGCACGTCGGGCGCGGGCGCCTCGCCCGCGAACGTGACGCGCGGGCGCAGCGTGACGCGCGTGACCGCGAGGCGGCCGCTCTCGTTCTTCTCGAGCACGCCGCGCGCGTCGTCCTCGTAGCGCTCGACGACGACGCCCTTGCGCGCGCAGACCGCGAGGAACGTGAGCATGTGGCAGCTCGACAGCGCGCCGACGAGGAGCTCCTCCGGGTTGGGTAGGCTCGCGGACCCGCGGTACTCGAGCGCGGCGGACGCGGCGGTGCGCGCGCCGCCGCCCCACTCGAGCTCGTGGTCGCGCGGGTAGGTCTCGTAGCTGAAGTCGGCGCCGCCTCGCTCCCAGCGGACCTTCGCGACGTGCTCGCTCATCTCGTGCTCCTTCCAGGGGCGGATCTGGTCTCGCGCGCGCCGGTTGGCAAGCTACGCCGGGTAGTAGTGCTCGAAGCAGAGATCGCAGAGCCCGTGCGTGATCCCTTCGGGCGGCGCCGCGACCCACGCCGGCACCCAGTCCCAGCGGCTCTCGGAGTGGTGGAACCGGCGGCAGTGGCCGCACTGGCGCAGGAGCGCCGTCGCGGGGTCGCGGTAAGTGTCCGCCGGCGACGAGGCTGCGCGCTCGTGCGGCACGTCGATCACGGCCGAGGTCACGACGAGCAGCCCCTCGCGTCCGGGGTAGGTGCGCAGGATCATCTCGCGCCGGCGCTCGGCGCTCGAGCACTCGTACCGATGCTCCCAGGCCTGCCCGCGCTCGTAGCTCGAGCGGTACTGCTCGACGTAGTAGTCGCGCACCGGGCCTCGGATCGCGTCCGCGATCGAGCAGCCCAGGCCCCACCGCTCGGCGATCGATGGCAAGCCGTTCGCCGCCGCGAACGCGAGCCAGCCGGCGTTGAAGTAGCCGAGCGTGAGGTCGGGGAGGAGGCCGAACACCGTCGCCTCGCAAACGTCGAGGGTCTCGAACCGCGAGACGAGCGGCGCGAGCGCGGGCAGGACGCGCGTCGACTCAACCACCGACGTCGTGGACGTCGAACGCCGCGACGCTCGGGCACCCGTCGATGGCGCGCTCCACCCACGCGCGGTGCCGCGCGTTCACGGGGAGGTAGCGCACCTCGCCCTCGCGTCCGGGCGCGGGCAACGGCAGCCCGGCGGCGAGCGCCTCTCGCCGCGTGAGCACGCGCGCAGAGAGCTCCTCGCGCGCCTCCGCGTCGAGGAGCTGCGCCTCGTCGAAGTCGGGGCGGACGTGGAGCTCGAACACGATCAGCATGGCGTCGAGGATGCACCCGCCCGCGGCGTCGTGTCGACGGTCACGGCGCGGGGGCGCGCTCGCGCAGCCGCTCCTCGAGGGGCGGGATGTCGGCGTTGCCCGAGTCGAACACGCGCGCGCGCGCGAGGGCGCGCGCGGCCGCCTCCAGGTCGCCCTCGTCGAGGGCGCGCCGCGCGCGCGCGACCTCGTCCTTGGCCGCCTCGTCGCGATCGAAGGCGCTCATCGCGGAGACGTCGGGCAGATCTGGATCGAGCGCCGCCTCGGGCGCCGCGTCGGGCACCGGCTCGAGCGCCTCGGCGTCCGCGCCGGCGTCGCCGAGCTCGGTCGCGGCGTCGTCCGGCCCCGCGTCCTCGTCGAGCGCGGCGTCCTCGCTCGCCGCGTCCGCGCCTGCGTCGCGCGCGCCCGCGAGGCCGAGCGGGCCGCCGACGTCGACGAACGCGAGCACGAGCACCACGCCGAGCGCGAGCACGCCGGCGGCGGCGAGCGCCCAGCCCCAGCTCGCGCCTCGGGCCGCGCGCGCGTCGGGGGGCGGCAGCACCTGCACGCCCGTGGGGTCGCGCTCGAGCAGCCCGGCGTCGATGTACGCGCTCGCGAGCGCGTCGACGAGCTCGTTCGCCGTCGCGTAACGCAGCGACGCGTCCTTCTCGAGCCCGCGCTGGATCACGCGGTCGACGGCCTTCGGGATCTTCGCGTCGCCCGCCACCTCGCTCGGCGGCACGGGCGTGTCGTGCACGACGTGGTGCGCGACGCTGATCGCGTCGTCGCCCGGGAAGGCGCGCACGCCGCTCACGACCTCGTAGACCACCGCGGCGAACGAGAAGTGATCGGTCTGTGGCCCGTACACGCCCTCGCCGAGCGTCTCGGGGGCGGCGTAGCAGGGCGTCCCGAGGAACTGGCCCTCCTTCGTGAGCGCCGCGTCCGGTACGCGCGCGACGCCGAAGTCCGCGAGCTTCGCGTCACCCGCCGCGCTCACGAGGATGTTGTCGGGCTTCACGTCGCGGTGGATCACGCCCGCCTGGTGCGCGGTGTCGAGCGCGTTCGCGATCTGCCGCGCGAGGCGCACCGCGTCGTGCGGCGAGAGCGGCCCGCGGCCGCGCAGGATCTGCTTGAGGCTCGAGCCGGCGACGTACTCGAACACGAGGTACGGCCCGACCGACTCCTCCTCGCCGACGTCGTAGACCGCGACGATCGACGGGTGGCTCAGGCGCGCCGCGGCGCGCGCTTCGTTGCGGAAGCGCTCGATGAACGTGCGCAGCCGGCTCTCCTCGAGGTCGAGGTGCCGCACCGTCTTGATCGCGACCGCGCGATCGAGCTCGGGGTCCCGGCCGAGGTAGACCGAGCCCATGGCGCCCTGGCCGAGCATGCGCTCGACCAGGTAGCGCCCGATCTGCTTGGGGATGTCGGCCAAGGCACCTGCTCAGAGCTGGTGGAGCTTCACCGTGTTGGTTCCCACGGACGTCGGCCAGCCCATCACGATCGCGATCGCGTCGCCGTGCTTGCAGAGCCCCTCGCGCACGAGCAGCGCGGTGCACAGGCGCAGCGCCTCCTCGAGCGTGTCGGGCGGGATCTCGATGCGCGGGATGACGCCCCACTCGAGCGCGAGCCGGCTCGCGACCTCGGCGCGCGACGTGATCGCGATGATGTTGGTGCGCGGCCGGTACTCCGACAGCAGCCGCGCCGAGCGGCCGTCGCGGGTGAACGTCACGATCGCCTCGATCGGGAGCGCGTAGCTCAGCATCGCCGCCGCGCGCGCGGCCGCGTCCGCGAAGCCCCAGCGCTCGTTCTCACCGAGCGCGATCTCGGGGCGCGTGGTGCGGATGTCCTCGGCGAGCATGGAGCCCTCCACCTCGCGCACGATGGCGTCCATCATCCGGACGGCCTCGGTGGGGTAGCGGCCCGCCGCGGTCTCGCCGCTCAGCATGAGGGCGTCCGTGCCGTCGAGGACCGCGTTGGCGACGTCGGCGGCCTCCGCGCGCGTCGGGCGCGGGTTGCGGATCATCGAGTCGAGCATCTGCGTCGCGGTGATCACGAGCTTCCCGCGCTTGTTCACCTCCTTGATGATCCGCTTCTGGATGAGCGGGACCTTCTCGGAGCCGACCTCGACGCCGAGGTCGCCGCGCGCGACCATCGCGCCCTCCGCGACGTCGCAGATCTCCTCGAGGTTGGCGATGCCCTCGGGCTTCTCGAGCTTGGCGATGATGGGGGTGCCGCGCGCGATCGACTGCGCCTGCCGGACGTCGTCCGCGGTGCGCACGAAGCTGAGCGCGAGGTAGTCGACGTGCAGCGTGTTGACCGCGAACTCGAGGTCCGCCCGGTCCTTGTCGGTGAGCGCCGGCGTCGACAGGTTGGCGCCCGGCACGTTGAGGCCCTTGCGATCGCTCAGCGTCCCGCCGACGACGACCTCGGTGATCACGTCCGTGTCCGTCGTGTCGACGACGCGCAGCGCGCGCAGGCCGTCGTCGAGCAGGATCACGTCGCCGGGCACCACGTCGCGCGGGAGCGGCTCGTAGGTCTGCGAGACGATGTCCGCGTCCCCGGGCACGTCGCGCGTGGTCAGCGTGAAGCGGGCGCCCTCGACCAGCTCGATCGGGCCGTTCGCGAACTTGCCGCACCGCATCTTCGGGCCGCAGAGGTCCGCGAGGATGGCCACCGGACGCTTCTGGCGCGCGGCCGCCTCGCGCACGAGCGTCGCCGCGCGCTGGTGCGACTCGTGCTCGCCGTGCGAGAAGTTGAGCCGCGCGCAGTCCATGCCCGCGGCGACGAGGGCCTCGATGCTCTCGGCGTCGTTCGAGGCCGGCCCCAGCGTGCAGACGATCTTGGCCCTTCGCATGCCGCGGGTTGTAACCGGGCGGGCCCCCCACGTCGAGACGCATGGTAGAGGTACGCTTCGCCTCGACGCGGCGGGCGCGCGGCGTCGTCTTCGGTGTACGTTTCTCGGGATCGCGAGTGGGGACGATGGACGAGGAGCCCGGCGCCGAGGCGCAGACGACGAGCCCGAGCGCAGCCGCCGAAGCGCAGGGGAAGCGGCGCGACAAGCGCCGGATGCTCGTCCTGCTCGGGCTGGCGCTGGCGGTGGGGCTCGTGTGCGGCGTGCTGCCGGGCCTGGCCAGCGCGGTGGCGGGGATCGGGGCGATCATCCCCCACGACTTCGAGGCGATCTGCGCGAGCCACCCCGCGATCGAGGATCGGAGCGGTCGCGTGATCGCCGCGAGCGGCTGCGGGCTCAACGAGCGCGCGAGCGCGAGCGGCTGCGTCGCGATCACCGACGCGCGCTTCGAGGAGGAGGATGTGGCGTTCCCGTCGCGCCACCCGGACCGCGGGCTCGCGGAGCTGCGCGGGACGCTCAGCCTCCCGCGCGAGGTCGGCGCGCGCCGGCCCGCCGCGGTGCTCATCCACGGGAGCGGCCCGAACTGCCGAGACCAGCCGCTCGCCGGCGATCTGTTGACCCGGTACGACCCGCCGATGCCGACCTTCCGCCTGCTCGCCGAGGAGCTCGCGCGGCAGGGGATCGTCGTGCTGCGCTACGACAAGCGCGCTTGTCACGACTACGGGCCCGACTTCGCGGCGCGGCTCGATCCGTCGCGGCTCGTCTGGAGCTGGTTCACCGACGACGCGCGCGACGCGCTCGAGTACCTCTCGACCCGGCCCGAGGTCGACGCGGACCGCCTGATCGTCATCGGCCACAGCGAGGGTGGGCAGCTCGCGCCGTTCGCGGCCGAGGGGGACCCGCGCGTCGCCGCGGTGGTGATGCTCGCCGGCACGACGCAGCGGTTCGCGGACGGGCTCTTCGGCCAGCTCGATCGCTTCGTCGATCACCGCCGCTCTCGCTTCGACTACTTCACGGCGTGGGCGGTGGAGCTCCAGTACTCCTCGCTGCGCACGTGCATCGCGCAGCTCGATCGCCCCGGCTACGACCCGGACGACGGCTGCGTCGGCGGCGGCGTGACCCTGCGCGCGCTCGAGGAGTACCACCGCTACTCCGACCGCACCGGCGAGGTGATGCGGAGCCTCGGGTGCCCGATCCTCGCGCTGCAGGGCAACGCGGACATCAACATCGACCCGGAGGAGATCCCGCGTATGCAAGAGATCTTGCGGGGACGCGACGCGGAGCTCCACCGGATCCACGGCGTCTCGCACGCGCTGACGAACGTGCTCGGCCCCGGGCAGCCGCCGGAGCTCGACGCGCAGGTGCTCGAGGTGCTCCGCGCGTTCCTCGCGTCGGTGAAGCGCGCGCCGGCGGCCGAGTAGGCGCGAGCGGCGGGCGCGCGCCGAAGTGGCGAGCCGGTGCGCGCCCGTGGCACCGTCGGGCCCATGCGCACGAGCTTCGCCTTCGTCCTCGCGGTCGCGCTCGCCGCGGGCTGCGTGTACCCGCGGCGCGGGACGCCGCTCTCGGCGGTGGGCAACGTCCCGCCGGGCTCGGCGTCGGCGCCCGCCGACCTCGTGCAGCTCACCGTCGTCGACGCGCAGGTGCGGCCGCGCGCGCGCGGCGACCGCGACTGGGACGACGGGGGCGGCCTCCCCGACGTCGTCGCCCGCATCTACCGAGACGAGCAGCTCGTGTGGGAGTCTCCGCGCCTCGACGACACGCTCACGCCGCGCTGGGACGCGACGCTCCCACGCAACTTCCGCATCAGCCCGACGAACGCGCTGCGCTTCGAGCTGTGGGACATCGACGGCGTGGGCGCCGACCCGATCGGCATCTACCGCACGCGCGGGCTGCCGGAGAACGCGCTGCCGGGCGCGGAGGCGCGCGTCATGCTGGAGGGCGGCTCGTACCTGGCGATCCGCGTCGACCCGCCGCGCCCGCACCGCGGCGTCGGCATCGAGGAGTTCGAGGTCCGGCCCGACGAGCTGCTCGTGCTGCGGGTCCTGCCGTACTCGCCCGCGTCGCGCGCGGGCATCGAGGCGGGCGATCGCGTCGTCGCCATCGGCGACGTCCGCGTCTCGGGGATGACCGACGCGGCGGCGGCGAGCGCGCTCTCGATGGCGCTCAGCCGCGCGCAGCCGCTCATCGTCCGGGGCGCGAACGACCGCGAGCGGACGGTCACGCTCGAGGGCACCTACGTGTGGCTCGCGATGTGAGCCGCGCGCTCGCGCTCGCGCTCGCGCTCTTCGCGCCCGCGACGGCGCGGGCCGACTGGGACGCGCAGCTCTCCTCGCGCGTCTCGGTCGGCGGCGGCGCCTACGTGCTCGAGGCCGACCCCGCGCCGTGGCCGCTCTTCGAGCTCGGCCTGCGCGCCGATCTCTTGCTCGGCGAGAGCCGCGACGAGGTCGTGCGCTTCGGGCCCGCGCTCGACGTGCGGACGGAAGGCTTCCGCACGCTCGAGGTGGCGGGGGCGCTCGCGATCCTCTGGCCCACGGGCGCCGGCTTCGGCATCACCACGACCTTCGGCGCGGGCTGGGGTGCGCGCCCCGAGGATCGCGACGGCGCGTTCGCCCTCGGCCAGCTCGCGTTCGGCTGGCGCCCGTACAACTACTTCTCCGCGTACGCGTGGACGGCGGGCGTCTACGCGGCGGGCCGCGTCCAGCTCGAGAACGGCCGCGCGTGGGAGCTCACGATCGGGCTCGAGCTCGACGTCGAGCTCCTCTTCGTGATCCCGTTCATGTTCTTCGTCGAGCTCGCGCGCGCGCGCGACCCGGAGTGAGATCACACGGCGACGCGGGCGAGGCGCTCTTCGACCATCGTGTCGGCGACGCGGTAGGTCGGCGTCATCGCGCGCTCGGCGCGCTCGGCGATCTCGTAGATCGTGTCGTAGATCTTCATCGTGCGCGCGCGGGAGACCGCCTCGTCGTAGCCGACGACCTCCTGCGCGACGTTGATGAGGCCGCCCGCGTTGATCGCGTAGTCGGGCGCGTAGAGGATGCCGCGCTGCATGAGGTCGTCGCCGTGGCGCGGCTCCGCGAGCTGGTTGTTCGCGGCGCCCGCGACGATCTTGCAGCGCAGGCGCGGGATCGTCGCGTCGTTGAGCGCGCTGCCGAGCGCGCACGGCGCGAAGACGTCGCAGTCGGCCTCGAAGATGGCGTCGAGCGAGACGACGCGCGCGGAGAGCTCGCGCTGCGCGCGCTCGGCCTTGAGCGGATCGATGTCCGCCACCGTGAGCTGCGCGCCGAGCGCGTGGAGCTCGCGGCAGAGGTGGTAGCCGACGTGGCCGACGCCCTGCACGGCCACGCTGACGCCCTCGAGGTCGTCCTTGCCGAGCACGCGCTTGACGCACGCCTCGATCCCGCGGCGCACGCCGAGCGCGGTGAACGGCGACGGGTCGCCCGAGCCGCCGTGCTCGGGCTTGACCCCGGTGACGTGCTTGGTCACGCCGCGCAGGACCTCCATGTCCTCGATGCTCGTGCCGCTGTCCTCCGCCGTGATGTAGTGGCCCCCGAGGTGCTCCACGAACCGGCCGAACGCGCGGAAGAGCGCGGCGCGGTCGAACTGCCCGGTCGGCTTGATCAGGACGGACTTGCCGCCGCCGTGCGCGATGCCGGCGAGCGCCGCCTTGTAGGTCATCCCGCGCGCGAGCCGCAGCGCATCCACGATCGCGTCGCGCTCCGTCTCGTAGGGGATGAAGCGGCACCCGCCGAGCGCCGGCCCCAGGCGCGTGTCGTGGATCGCGACGATCGCCTTGAGGCCGGTGGCGGCGTCGCGGGCGAGGTGGACCTCGCCGTAGTCGTGATGCTCGAGCAGCTCGAAGAGGGGGGTGGTCATGACGGCGCGCGACGATAGCAGAGGGCGCGTGCGGGTCGGGCGCGCGCGCGGCGCGTCGCGTGCGCCCGCTCTCGGCACGCCGCGGTGCGCTACGCTGCGCGCCGTGCGCGCGCTCTCGCTCACCCTCGCGCTGATCGCGCTGCCCGCGCCGGGCCACGCGCAGGGGGACGGCGTGTACGGCCGCCTCGCCGGCGACCTCGCGCTCGAGGCAGGCCTCGGCGGCGGGGTCGCGTTCGAGGGCGCCGATCCGATCGGCGCCGCGGTGCTCGATCTGCGCGCGCGCTACCTCGACATGGCGGGGATCCTCGCGAGCGTGGAGGTGCGCCCCGAGGGCGCGAGCCGCGTCGCGATCGGCGTGGACCTGCGGCCGGTCTGGCTCGCGCGCTTCGTGCTCGGCGCGAGCCTGGGCGATCGGTTCTGGGATCTGCTGTTCGACTCGATCGGGCTCGATCTCGGCGTCGCGCTCACCCCGCTCGACGAGCGCGTGGGCGCCGCGCTCATGGTCGGCTTCGGGCTCGACGTGCCGCTGGTGTTCTTCGGCGACGGCGTCGAGGGGCTCGCGCTGCGGCTCTTCGGGCGGCACGTCGCGGCGCTCGCGCAGGATCGGTTCGGGCCCGACGCAGGGGCGCACGACTGGGTCGTGGGCGCGGCGCTCGTCCTGCGCGGCGCGACGCGCACGGGGCTGCCCGCCTGGGAGCCGCGCCGCTACGAGGTGCCGTGACTCGAGCGGCACGAGGTGGCACGCGCCGATCCGCGCGCGCGCCGCGTGTTTGGACAGGCACGGCTCTCGCTGATAGAGCGTCGCGATGCGGACGACGACGAGCTTGGCTTGCATGGTGGTGTTGCTGGTGGCCTGCGATGGCGGAGGCGGGACCGACGCGGGGGCGGGGCTCGACGCCGCGACCCCGGGCGAGGACGCGGGCGCGCGCGACGGCGGCGAGGCCGACGCGGGCGAGCGCGACGCCGGGCCGGCCCAGGACGCGGCGGCCCCGGGCGACGCGGGCGCGGCGCCCGGCCGGTTGGGCGATCCGTGCACCGAGAGCGCGGACTGCGAGAGCGGGCTCTGCTTCCCGACCGCGTTCGGCGAGGCGCGCTGCACCGAGGCGTGCACCACCCCGGGCGACTGCGTCGCGGGCTGGGACTGCGGGCCCTTCCGCGGCGCGATGGCCTGCACGTGCGCGACGAGCGCCGAGCGGTGCGACGGCCTCGACGACGACTGCGACGGCGCGATCGACGAGGACGACCCCTCGCTGATCGGATGCGCCACCGGCCAGCTCTGCACCGGCGGCGCGTGCAGCTGCCCGGCCGAGCGCATGTGCCCCGACGCGATGGGCGTGGTCTCGTGCGTGGACATCGATCGCGACCCGCGCAACTGCGGGCGCTGCGACAACGACTGCGGCACGCGCGGGCTCTGCACGGGCGGGGTGTGCTGCACGCCGAGCGCCGAGCGCTGCAACGGGCGCGACGACGACTGCGACGGCGCGGTCGACGAGGACACCGCCGCCGAGTGCGCGGCGTCGGGCGGCTTCTGCGTCGGGGGGAGCTGCTCGTGCCCGGCGGAGCGCCAGTGCGGGGCGGTGTGCGCCGACCTCGATCGCGATCCCGCGAACTGCGGCGCGTGCGGCACGCGCTGCGGCGCGGGCGAGGTCTGCGCCGCCGGCGCGTGCTGCGCGTCGGCGGGCGCGCCGGTCGACATCCTCTTCATGGTCGACAACTCGAATTCCATGGCCGAGGAGCAGGCGTCGCTCGCGGCCTCGCTGCCCCGCTTCGTGCGGGTGCTGACCACCGGCGACCTCGACGGAGACGGCCGGCCCGACGCGACGCCGGCGCGCGACCTCCAGCTCGGCGTGATCACGAGCGACATGGGCGTCGGCGGCTTCATCGTCCCGACGTGCAACGACCCGGCGTTCGGCGACGACGGGATCCTGCGCACGCAGGGCCGCACGGACTTGCCCGGGTGCCGCGCGACGTACCCGGCGATCCTGCGCTTCGACCCGGCCGGGACCGTGTCGCCCGCGGACTTCGCGAGGGACTTCGCGTGCGTCGCGACGGTGGGCACCGGCGGGTGCGGGTTCGAGCAGCAGCTCGAGGCCTCGCTCAAGGCGGTGACGCCGAGCACGTCGGCGACGCGCTTCTTCCGCGACACGACGGGCCACGGCGACGGCGCGAACGCGGGGTTCCTGCGCGCGGGCTCGATCTTCGTCAACGTCCTGTTGACCGACGAGGAGGACTGCTCCTCCGCGATGCCCGCGGTGTTCGATCCCGCGAGCACGACCTACACCGCCGACCTCAACCTGCGCTGCTTCACCTACCCGGAGACGATGCACCCGCTGTCACGGTACGTCGACGGACTGCTCGCGGTGCGGCGCGAGCCGCGCGATCTCGTGTACGCGCCGATCGTCGGGATCCCCGTCGACCTCGAGGGCGCGAGCTACGCGGCGATGCTCGCCGATCCGCGGATGACGGAGCGGGTCGATCCGAGCTTCCCGCATCGGCTCGCGGCGAGCTGCGACGTGCCCGGTCGCGGCACGGCGTTCCCGCCGCGGCGCATCGTGCGCGCGGCGGAGGCGCTCGAGCGCCGCGGGGCCTCCACGGTCGTCGGCTCGATCTGCCAGGAGAGCTACGACGGGACGGTCACGGCGATCCTGTCGCGGGTGCTCGCCCGCCTCGGCGCGCTCTGCATGTGACGCGGCCGCTTCGGCGGTATCCTGCGGCGCGATGGTGTACTGCCAGGAGTGCGGGGCCTCCAACACCGCTGACGCGCGGTTCTGCAACATGTGCGGCGCGGCCATCGCGCAGGCCGGCGAGCCGGGCGGTCCGATCGGCGAGGACGCGCCGCCCGCGGCGACGATGCGCGGGCACGACTCTCCGTCGGACCGCCCCTCGGCGCCAGCGCCGCCTGCCCGCGAGGGCGCGTCGGATCGCGCCGCGCTGAGCGGGCCGACGCCCCCGCCGATGTCGCTCGACGTCTCGACGGTCAGCCTCTCGGCGATCGGCGTGCGCTCGCGCGGGAGCGCGTGGGCGGTGCTCATCGGGGTCGCGCTCGCGTTCGTCGGCCTCGGCGCGGTCGGGATGTGGCTGGCGCTGACGATGAACGACGAGGAGCCCGCGGCGAGCGCCGAGGAGCCGTCGCCGACCGTGCCGACCGAGGTGGACGTCCCCGAGGTCCCCGAGGGCGCGGACGTCGAGGGCGCAGAGGTCGCGGCTGGCGAGGGCGGCGCGACGACGCCGACCGGCCGCGGCGCCACGAGCGGGCGCTCGTCCGGCACGACGAGCGGCGGCGCGAGCGCGAGCACCGGCGGGGGGCGCTCGACCGGCACGAGCGGCGGCAGCGGCAGCGCCGGCGGCAGCGCGAGCACCGGCAGCGGCGGCAGCGGCAGCACCGGCAGCACCGGCAGCACCGGCGGCAGCGGCAGCACCGGCGGCAGCGGCAGCGGCAGCGGCGGCACCGGCGGCAGCGCGAGCACCGGCGGCACCGGCGGCGGCAGCGGCGGCAGCACCGGCGGCAGCGGCGGATCGGGCTCGGCGCCGGACTGGGACTCGATGCAGCAGCAGCAGCAGGACGACCGCGACTTCGAGATGAACCTCTACACGGGCCGCGTGCGCCAGTTCATCCAGACCTACTACATGCGCCGCGCGGCGACGTGCTTCGAGATGGCCTCGCGGAACAACCCCAACGTGCGCGGCCGCGTCGTCATCGCGTTCACCATCCTCGCCGACGGCGCGACGCGCGAGGCGCGCGTGAGCGCGAACGAGACGGGCATCGACTCGATCGGCGCGTGCCTCGCGACGCAGGTCGGCTCGTGGCGACTGCCCGCGCCGCCCGAGGGCGAGGCGCCGCTCGCGATGTCGATGCCCTTCCGCGGCGCCACCGGCTGATTGCGGATTGTGTTGCTCTCCCGGGGCCCGCTCGTGCTACGTCGCAGAGCATGAGCGAGCGCGATCACGTCGACGAAGAGCACCTCCACGTCACCGGGCGCCATCGGCACAGCCAGCCGCCCGGCGTCGCAGTGAGCGACGACGACGTGGTGATCGTCGTGACCCAGGCCTTCGGGCCCAAGGGCGACAACCTCGTCGGCCTCTCCGACGTGGAGTTCGACGGTCACCCCGCGGTCACGCTCAAGATCAGGCACGGCGACCGCGAAGGGCTCGTGCACCTGAGCCCCATCCACGGCGACAAGCGCAAGGCCGGCTTCACGGACATCGAGGTCGGGACGCGCCTCGAGGTCTTCTGCCCGGTCTCCGGCGAGCCGCTCCCCGTGCTCGGCGACGTCGAGGACGGCAGCGGCGCGAAGTACTACGCCCTCTACCTCACGCCGCGGCTCCAGAACGGCGCGTCGGTGGCGATCAGCGACACGTGGGGGCACTACCACTCGCGCATCGTCGACGACGACGAGCTGATCTCCTACTGGGCCGCGCACCACCCCGACCTCTGAGCGGGGGCTTGTCGCGTCCGGGCCCGCGGGCGTATCCTGGCGCAGGACTACTGGGGGAGGATCGGTGCGGTCGGGCCGAGACGGTTCGACGACAGCGCTGCGGCGCGGTGGGGGATGCATCCTCCGCCGCGTCGCACTTTCTTGCTGCGGAGCGAGGCCGTGCTCGAGTGCCCGTGCTGTCTGTTGACGAGCGAGTCGACGCAAGATGTCTTGCGATTCTTCTGGCCCGATCACGACGTGCGCGCGGTGCTGCGCCCCGACGGCCCGTGCTCGTTCTGCGAGGCCAGCGCGCGCTGGCTCGACCCGGCGCGCCTCGCCGCCGAGCGCGACGAGGTGCTCGCGCACGCGCGGCGGCCAGTGCTGCTCGCGTACTCGGGCGGCAAGGACAGCACGGCGGCGCTCCATCACCTGCGCCGCGATCTCGGCGTCGAGACGCTGGCGGTGCTCTTCGACAACGGCTTCATCCCGCCCGCGGTCCTCGAGTACGCGGCGCGCATCACCGCCGAGCTCGGCGCGGAGCTCGTGATCGACCGCGAGGCCCCCGGCCGCGAGCGCCTGCGCGCCGGCTTCGCGCGGCGGCTGAGGGTGGCGTTCCGCGGCCCCCGCAACGACGTCTGCGCCGTGTGCAGCAAGACGTTCCTGCGGCGCTTCCACCGCATCGCGCGCGAGCGCGGCGCGGACACGATCGTGCTCGGCAACAACTTCTGGGCGCACAGCCCGCACACCTCCGGCGGCGCCGCGCCGCCGTGGATGACCGCGAGCTGGTCGCGCGAGCTCGCGGACGGCGCGACGCTCTGGCACCTGAACCTCCCGTTCGCGAGCCGCATCACGCGCGCCCGCACGCGCGAGATCCTCGACGAGATCGGGTTCCACGACGCGAGGTTCACCGGCTACACGTCGAACTGCGTCTTGAGCGACTTCCAAGATCACGTCCGCGCGCGCGACGGGCAACCGACGGACTGGGGGCGCGAGTACCTCTCGCTCGAGGTGAGCGCGGGCTACCTCACGCGCGCCGAGGCCCTCGAAGAGCTCGGCCGCGCGCGCGGCGCCGCCGACGCGGCGCTGATGGCCCGGATCGAGCGCGCGCTCGCCCCGTGAAAGCGCGGCGAAACTCGGCATCGTTGCGCGCGCGCGTCTTCGGCCGGTAGCATCGACGCCGCTCGGGTGCGGCTCGGGCGTCAGACTGCGTTGGAGGAGCGATGGCCGAGAGCGACGAGCAGGGACGGAACGAGACGAAGACCCTCGACGAAGAGAGCATCGTGACCGAGCGCGTCGGGCGACGCTCCGCGGTCGCCGCCATCGGCGGCACGCTGCTCGGCGGGCTCGCGCTCGCGATCGCGGCGCCGGCCGAGGAGGCGCAGGCGCAGACGGACAGCGACGGCGGGCCGAACGCCGACGCCGCCGGCCGCGGCCGCACCGGGATCACCGACAGCGACGGCGGCCGCAACGCGGATCGCGCCGGCC
>JAHBWG010000058.1 GCA_019637095.1 Sandaracinaceae bacterium
CTCGTAGCGCGGGGCTCGAGCGCGTGAACGATGCCTGGGACCGCGAGGCTCCCGGGCCTCGGTGCGTCCGTCGCGTGGCAGCGGGTGCAATCGGACGGTGAGGGCGGCCGCTGGGAGCGCGCGGCGCACGCCGAACGGGGCCCCGAGAGGGGGCGAGGCCGGTTGGCGCCGGGGTCGAGCTGGGCCGCCTGTAGCAATCACAATCTTCGTTGACCACGACCCCGGCACAATCTTCGTTGACCACGACCCTGGGTCGTTGACCACGGGGTCGTTGGGTCGTTGACCACGGGGTCGTTCACAAGTATCGCCTCAAGTAGGATCGCGGGGTCGTGTACCGCTGGCTTCCGGTCCTCGCGCTCATGCCCGCGCTCTTCGCGCAGACGAGCTGCTCGCCACCGCGTTGGTTTCTGGAGGAGGTTGCCCTCGTCGAGCTGGAGATCGCTCCGGGGGAGACGGAAGACATCCGACACGTGACGCTCTGGCTCTCGACCGGGGGGTGCTCGCCGCAGTGCACGGCGTTGTGGCAGCTCGAGCTCTTCGGGCATGCCGGCAGCAGGGCGATCTGGCGAATCCCGGACGAGGCGGCGAGCGAGCGGGAACGGCTGTTCACCGTGGGGCGCCACGCTGCGGGCGCGATCTCGGTCGAGGAGTGCGCCGACGAACCCTGTGTTTCGTCGTTCAGCCTGGAGCTCGCCGGGGCTCCCGGCGAGCGCGCCGAAGTCGAGGTGGCGATCGTCCTGGCGGGAGCCGCCCCTCGTTACGGCGCGCCTCCGCCCGAGGGGGTCAGCGCGCGGCTCTGGGTCGAGTGACGTCAGAGCGAGCGAGGGTGGATGAGCGCTTCGACGCGCCAGCCGCCTTCGCGGTCGGCGGCGTCGCGCCAGCTCGGCGCGTCGACGACGAGGAGCGCGCACGAGCCGGTCTTCATGGGTCCGTCGTGCCCAGCCAGCCAGTCGAGCGCTTCCTCCCAGCCGGGGTTGTGGCCGAGCGCGAGCACGGTGAGGGCGCCGTCGGGGAGCGCGGCGATCGCGGCGCGCAGCTCGTCGATGCCGCCGTGGTAGAGGTCCGCGCGCAGCTCGGGGCTGCCGGCGAAGCCGAGCGCCTCGCGCATGCGGGCGAGCGTCTCGGTGGTGCGGGCGGAGTCGCTCGAGAGGACGTGGTCGGGGGTCCAGCCGCGCCGGGCGAGCTCGGCGCCGAGCTTCGGCGCGTCGCGGCGGCCGCGACCGTTGAGGGGGCGCTCGTGATCCGAGGGGGCGCCCGAGGACCAGGAGCTCTTGGCGTGCCGCATCAGGCAGAGGCGCAGGTGGGGCATCGCCGCGGAGCGTAGCTCAGCTCGCGACAGGGACGCGCGGCGTCACGGCTCGTGCGGCGGCTCGTGCGGCGCGAGCTCGAACGCGAACGGGAGCGGGCGCGCGAGCGAGGACTCGGCGAGCAGGAGCAGGAGGTCCGTCGAGGTGACGAGCCCGACGAGCCGCTCGCCCTCGTCGAGGACGGGCATCGCGTCGATCTTCTCCTCGACCATGGTGCGCACGACGTCGGCGACGTCCGTCGTCGGGTCGCAGACGAAGGGGAAGGGCGACATGACCTCGGCGACCTGGACCTCGGGGACGTCGATCGCGTCGCCCACGATGCGCCCGTGCACGAGCGCGTCGCGGTCGGACACGATCCCGAGCAGCAGGCCGCCGCGCACGACGGGGAGGTGGCGGATGCGGCAGGTGACCATGAGCTCCCATGCGGTGCGCAGCGTCGTGGACGGCGCGATCACGATCACGCGGCGGGTCATCGCGGAGGAGGCATGCATGCGCTCGAGGTACGCGCGCTCTAGCGGCTCGCCACCCGCGGTTCTCGCCGGGCGCGTGAATCGACGGTCACGAAGTGGCCCGAAACGGATATGATAGCTCTATCGTGTCGGATGGCACGGGACCCGCTGAGGCGGGCTCGCCATGCGAAATCTCCTCACGATTCTCCTCTCATTCGCCGTGCTCGGCTGCGGTGGCGGCCAGGACCTCTCGCCCGACGGCGTGCGCTCGATCCCACCGGGCGACGCGAGCGGCGCGGCCCTCGCTGGCGAGTACCGCGTGCGCGTGCGCGTCGTCGAGTGCGCGGGCGCGTGCGGCCCGTTCTCCGTCGGGATCTTCAGCAGCACGGTGTGCGACGTCGGCGATGTCGACGAGGTGTCGCTGCTCGTCGCGCACGACGGCGGGCGCCTCGCGATCGACACCGACGATCTGCCGTCGCGCTTCGAGGGCGGCGCGTTCACCGACGGCTCGTTCGACGTCGGCGGGTACGCGACGCAGTTCGGCGGCGGTCTGGAGATCACCGCGCGGAGCCTCGGCACGATCGACGCGTCCGGGCGCATCGAGGCGACGGTGCGCTCGCGGACGTGGGGCCGGATCGGGGAGCAGTCCGCCGACTGCTATGGCGTCCGCGAGGTCGTCGGCACGCGCCGCTGAGGCTCGCCGATCAGCGCCAGCCGGGGCCACCGCGCGGGTCGCGTCCGTCGTCGCGCCACGCTGGCGGGAGCGGCGGCTGCTGCTGCGGTTGGGGCGGGCGGCGCGGTGGGGTCGCGCTGCGCCGAGGCACGGACGCGGGCTCGCCGAGCGCGAGGATCAGCTCGTACGCGCCGAGCTGGTCGTGGCGCGCTCCGCTCACCTCGAGGTGGTAGTCCCCGCCGGCGCGCGGGACGTAGACGAGCTGCGCGTTGGTTCCGTCCGCCATCGCGCTCGCGTCGTCGTTGGCCGCGACGACGCGCCCGCTCGGATCGCGCAGGACGAGGTAGGTGTCGAACGCGTCGCTCATCGCCCAGACCTCGACCCGCTCTCCCGCGGTGAGCCGCAGCGCGTAGCGGTCGAGGGGCGCGCCGCCGTCGCTCGCGTCGCTCGCCTCGAGCGCGCCCGCGCTCACGCCCTCGGTGAGCGTGCCCGCGATCGGGAGCATCGGCGGCGTCGGGTCGTACGCGCAGACGGTGCCGCTCGTGAGCTGGCTCGCGCACCACGCGGCGACGGTGTCGATGGTCTGGCCGACCTGCACCGACCGGCGGAGCGAGGCGACCATACTGCGTGCACGATCGCAAATCGCCTGGCGGTGCTCTCCCGGGCAGGTGCATGAGCGCTCGAGGTACTCCTCGCAGGTCGCGGCGCGCGCGACGACCTCGGCGCTCCGATCCATCGGGGGCGGCGGGGGCAGCGCCCCACCGTCCTCGGCGCGCGCGCCGAGCGAGTAGCCGGCGAACGCCGCCGCACCGGCGAGCAGCAGCGAGACGCCGAGCATCGCGACCACGATCAGCGCGAGCGGCCCGCGCCGCGGCGCGTCGGGCGCCGCCGAGGGCTTGGGCGCACCGCCCGCCTGCGCCGCGACGATCGCGACGGACGGCCGCGCCGCGTCGTTGGCGTCCGCGCCCTTCGCGCGCTGTCCGCCGAGCGCGTCCATCATCGCGCGCGCGCTCTGGAAGCGCTGCGCCGGATCCTTCGCCATCGCGCGCGTGATGATCTCCGCGACCGCGGGCGTCACGAGCGGGTTGATGATGCGCGGGTCGGGCGGCTCCTGCTCGAGCACGGCGCGGATCAGCTCCGCGTCGGGCCCCGCGAACGGCGGCCGCCCCGTCAGCATGCCGTACAGCAGCCCGCCCGCGCCGTAGACGTCGGTGCGCGCGTCGACCACGCCGCCCTTGAGCTGCTCGGGCGCGGCGAAGCGCGGCGTGCCGACCATCTCGCCGACGGCGGTGAGCTTGCGGTTGCCCGGGCTCTCGCGGAGCTTCGCGATGCCGAAGTCGAGGAGCTTCACCATCTCGTCGCCCCCCGCGAGCGAGACGAGGAACACATTCGCGGGCTTGAGGTCGCGGTGCACGATGTCCGCCTCGTGCGCCGCCTGCAGCGCGTCGAGGAGCTGCACGGTGATGCGGAGCGCGCGCGGTACGGACAGCATGCCCTCGCGGGTGAGCACGTCGACGAGCGGCTCGCCCACGAGGCGCTCCATCACGAGGAACGGCGGCCCGTCGCTCGGCAGCACGAAGTCCGTCACGTCCACGATGTGCGGGTGGCCGAGCACCGCCGACGCCAGGGCCTCGCGGCGGAAGCGCTCGAGGATGCTCGGCACCTTCGCGAGCTCGGGGATGAGCACCTTGAGCGCGACGCGCCGTCCGAGCTCGACCTGCACCGCGTCGTAGACGCGCCCCATCCCGCCGCCGCCGAGGAGGCGCTCGACGCGGTACCGCCCGTCCAGCACGCGGCCGACGAGGGGGTCCGGCCCGGGCGCCCCAGGGTGGTTCACGCCCCGCAGGCTACCACGCTCGCGTGCGCGCACGCGCGGCTAGCGGGCGAAGAACGCGCGCGCGTCGGCGCGGTGGTGCTCGGCGCGCGCGGCGCAGAGCCGGATCGTCTCGACCGTCGCCGCGAGGTTGCGGGGGCCGCCGTGCGTGTCGCCGATGCGGGGCGCGAAGAACGCCTCGACGCGGGCGGCGTCCTCGCTCGTGCAGTAGCCGCCGGCGACGTACGGCAGGTAGCCGGCGTAGTCGGGGCCGAAGCGCGCGCGCACCGCGTCGTAGTGGGCCTCGAGCCACGCCCACGCCGCCGGGCGGGCGCGCGCGTCGCGCATCGGGCCGCCCAGCGTGCGGAAGCGCTCGTTCTGGCGCAGGCGCTCGTCGAGCGTGAGGTCGAGCACGCGCTCGCGCAGCGGCTCGTGCACGGCGAGGCGCGCGAGCCCGACGAGCAGGCGCTGGCGCACGACGCCATCGCTCGTCGCGCCGAGCGCGGCGAGCAGCGGCTCGAACAGCGCGGGGTCCTCCTCGGCGGCGACCGCGACGCACGTCTCGGCGAGGTCGGCCGCGACGGCGTCCGCGTGGACGTGGTGATCGCCGCCGGGCTCCTCGCCGAGGAACGCGCGGCCGCGGCGCGCCGCCTCGCGCCGGACGGCCGGGTCGCGCGCCTCGAGCGCGAGGAACGCGATCACCGCGGCGCGCAGCGCGCGCGTCTCGGGCGTGTCGGATGGCCGCGCGTCCCAGCCGAGGCGGCGCAGCGCCGGCTGGTAGAGCCTGCGCCCGTAGCGCTCGACGCGCTCGCGCTGCGCCTCCTCGAGCAGGTGCTCCGACGCGAGCGTCAAGAGGCCGATCGGCGCGCTCGCCACGGCGCGCTCCTCGCTCGCGGCGAGCGGCGCGAGCAGCTCCATCGCGGCCGAGAAGGTCATCGCGCCCGAGCGCACGGACGCCTCGACGCTGTCGGCGAGCGCCATCAGATCGCGGCCCGACGCGACGCCGCCGCGCGCGCCGTCGACCCACGGACGCCGCGCGCGGCCGGGCGCGAGCGCGGCGCGGACGTGCGGCACGAGCGCGCGCGTCGCCGCGGGCGTGAGCGCGTAGCGGTAGTACGCGCTGCCCTCGGGGTTGGGCCACACCCACGCGGGGCACGTCGGCAGCGTGATCACGCCCTCGGCCTCGTCGAGCAACGTGCAGCTCGTCTGCAGCACGCCGCCGCGATCGGCGTGGCGCACGCAGACGGGCAGGACCCAGCGCGCGTCCGCGGGCGCGCTCGAGCCGAGCGGGCGGTAGCGCGTCTGGCGCACCGGGATGCTCACGTCGGGGTGCCCCGCGTCCAGTGCGCAGCGTGCCTCGCCGACCTCGACGAGCGGGATCCCGGGCTGCGTGGTGAAGCGCTCGAGGATCTCGGCGGCGTGGGCGTTGTGCCCGTCCTCGGCGAGCGCGGCGACGAGGTCGGCCGTCGTCGCGTTGCCGCCGGCGTGCCTCGTGAGGTAGCGGCGGATGCCGGCTTGGAAGCGCTCGGCGCCGACGAACGCGGAGAGCATGGCGAGCACGCTCGCGCCCTTCGAGTACGTGATTCCGTCGAACGCGTTGGCGATGTCGTGGCTGCTCTCGATCGGCTGGCGCACCACGCGCGCGCTCGCGAGGCCGTCCGCGTCGAACGCCTCGAGCTGCGTCGAGAGCTCGAGCGTGCGCGCGCCGAGCGCGGGGAACGTGGCCTCGACGATCGGCGTCTCGATCCAGGTGGCGAACGCCTCGTTGAGCCAGAGGTCGTCCCACCACACCATCGTGACGAGGTTGCCGAACCACTGGTGCGCGAGCTCGTGCGCCATGATGAACGCGAACGCGCGCTGCTGCGCGACGCTGGGCTCGCCCGACAGCAAGAGGAACTGATCGCGGAACGTGATGAGGCCCGCGTTCTCCATCGCGCCGGCGGCGAAGTCGGGCACCGCGACGAAGTCGAGCTTGTCGTACGGGTACGGCATCTCGAACCAACGCTCGAGCGCCTCGACGAGCCGCGGCGTGTGCTCCATCGCGAAGGCGAGGTCGCCGCCGCGCCCGCGCGGGGCGAGGCCGCGCAGCGCGAGCGGCGTCGAGCGCACGGCGTTGGGTGGGATCGTGGCCTCGACGACGTCGAGGGGCCCGACCGCGAACGCGACGAGGTAGGTCGGCAGCGGCGCGGTCGGCGTGAAGCGGTGGCGCACGAGGTTCCCTTCGCGCTCGGCGCCCGCGTCGCGCGCGTTGGCGAACGCGCGCAGGCCCTCGGGCACGACGAGCGTCACCTCGAAGGGCACCTTGAAGCGCGGCTCGTCGAAGCACGGGAACGCCTTGCGGGCGGAGAGCGCTTCGAACTGCGTGAACGCGTAGTGATCGTCGCCCACCGCCACGCGGTAGAGGCCCTCGAGGTTGGGATCGAACGGGCGCGCGTAGCGGATCGTCAGCCGCGCCTCGCCGGGCCCGAGCGGGCGGGACAGCGTCACCCGCGCCATCCCCTCCTCCGCGTCGACGAGGTGCCAGGTGCCCTCGACGCGCGCGCCGTCGGCGCCGGTCGCAAAGACCTCCGAGACGTCGAGCCCGTGCCCATGGATCCACACGTGCCGGCTCGCCGCGTCGAGCGCGATGTCGATCTCGGCCACGCCCGAGAAGCGCTCCGCGGACGGATCGATCTCGAGGCGCAGCGCGTAGCGCAGCGGCCGCACGCCGTCGGGCAAGCGAAACGGCGCCTCCGTCGGCGGCGCGTCGACGGGCTCCGGCGCCCGCGCGGCGGGCGCGTGCACCGGCTCCGGGACCGAGGGGCCGCACGAGGCGGTGAGCGCGGCGAGCGAGAGCGCGGCGAGGCGAGCGAGCATCGGCCGGGCATAGCAGCCGCGCTCACCCGACGCCGCATCACCCGGCTGCCGAGCAGTGCCGCGCGGCCCTCGCGCCGCAAGGTCGGTTGTGGCCTGCGCCGCTGCGGGGTAACTTTCTCAGCAGACCGCACTCCGATGCGCCAGCGCCACCCCCGATTGCCGACGTGAGATCACCGAGCGAGACGGAGTCGGATGCCGGGCGAACCATCGCCTCGGATGGAGGCGGCGCGTCGACTCCCGGCTCGTCCGGCGGGTCGAGCCCGCACAGAGAAGCGCACGACCTCCTCGAGCGGCAGGAGCACGTCGCGAACGTCCAGCGTCTTCGCTCGACGCTCACCCTGGCCCTCGCTGTTTGGCCGACCTTCATCGTGCTCGACGCGATCGTCGACATCTCCGTCCGGCCGGGGGTCTTGCTCCCCTTTGCCGTGCTTCGTGGTCTGTTCTGGCCGGTGATCGGCTTGACCGTCTGGAGGCTGCATCGGGCGCCGCCGCCGACGCCCGCGCTGCTGCGCGGGCTGCAGGTCCTCAACTTCGGTGGGGCGGCCCTCACGGTCAGCCTGATGTGCATCTGGTATGGCGGTCTCCCGAGCCCGTACCTGAACGGCGTTTCCGCCATCGCGGCCTTGCAAGGCGCGGCGTTCGCCGAGCAGTGGCGCCGGGGCGGGCTGCTTCTAGGGGGGACCGCGGCGATCGGTCCGGTCACTCTGATCGTCGCGGCTGCGTTCGTCCCCGAGCTGGCGGATCAGCTCCGGGATCCGGCTGCGCTCGCGGTGTTCGGTCAACACGTGACGTTCGCGGTCACGGTCGCCGGTTTCGCGACGCTGGGGACGCATCTCCAATGGTCGCTCCGTCGCGAGGTCTTCGAGTCGCGGAGCATCGGTCGGTACCGGCTCGAGACACGCCTCGGCAAGGGTGGTATGGGGGAGGTCTGGGCCGCGTGGCACAACGGCCTTCGCCGCAACGTCGCGCTCAAGCTCCTCCGGGCGTCCGATGCTCGTCCCAGCGCGATCGCGCGTTTCGAGCGCGAGGTCGCGGCCATGAGCGAGCTCACCCATCCAAACACCGTTCGCGTGTTCGACTACGGAGTGACCGAAGACGGAATCTGGTACTACGCGATGGAGCTCCTCGAGGGCGAGGACCTCGGCAAGGTGCTTTCGCGCTCTGGTGCGCAGCCCGTCGAGCGCGCCGTGCACCTGATCTGGCAAGCGGCTCGCGCGCTCGCCGAGGCGCACGTCCGCGGTACGGTGCATCGGGACTTGAAGCCGGAGAATCTGTTCGTGACCACCGCCGGGATAGAGCGCGACTTCCTCAAGGTGCTCGACTTCGGGATCGCGAAGCGAGCCGAGCGCGACGTCACCGTCACGCAAGCGGGTTGGATCGGCGGAACCCCGGCGTACATGTCACCTGAGGCTGCATCGGGGCGACCATGCGATGCACGAGGAGACGTCTACGCCCTCGGGGTGGTCCTCTACGAGCTTCTCGCGGGTCGCGCACCCTTCGAAGGCGACAACGCGGCCCGCCTCCTGTTCGCGCACATGCACACGGCTCCGCCGCCCTTATCGCAGTGGTGTGGGGATCGGATTCCGGCTGACGTCGACGCAGTGGTGATGCGATGCCTCGAGAAGGAACCAGACCGTCGGTTCTCGGATGCGGGCCAGCTGGCCGAGGCCCTCGCGCGGTGCGACTGCTTCGGGAGGTGGGACGCTCGGCTCGCCGCGGAGACCCCCGGGAGCAAGCCGCGCGAGGGGCACCGGAGGGCTGACAGCCTCGCCGCGACGGTGGACGGAGAGGCCCAGACCCTGGAGCACGGCGCGGAAGGCGCCTGACGCGGGCCTCGGAGGCGCTGGAGCGCGCGCACGGTCCTCTCGGTCACCTGCTCGCTCGAAGACGCGAAGCCGCGAAGGCGAGCGTCGTTCGACACCCCCTCTGCGGTCTCCGTCTCGCGCGCGCCTCGACCGCCCGGCGGGACGCCGGCGCGAGCGAGGCCCCGATGCGGTCACTGCACGACGAGGAACTCGACGCGGCGGTTCTGCCGGTGGCAGTCCTCGGTGGTCTCCTGGCAGAGGAGCTGCGTCTGTCCGCGGCCGAGCGGCTCGAGCCGCTGCTGCACCCCGCGCTCCTGGAGCGCGCGGACGACGGCGGCGGCGCGCCGCTCGGAGAGATCTTGGTTGCTGCGCGCGTTGCCCTGCGTGTCGGTGTGGCCGATGACCTGGAGCGCGGGCACCTCGGCGACGTGGTTGTTCAGGAACTGCGCGAGGTGGTCGAGGATGGTGCTCGACTCTCCGAGGATCTCGTCGCTGTTGAGCGCGAAGCGGATCCGCTCGTCGATGGTGACGTGGTCGCCTTCGAGGTGGACGTCGCTGGGATCCTCGGGCGGCGGCGGCTCCTCCTGGCCGGCCGCCTGGGCGACGACGGGGCGGGCGCTCGCCTCGCGGCGGGTCGAGCAGGCGAGGGCGCTCAGCGCGAGGACGAGGACGACGAGCACGGTGACGTGACGGTTCATGAAGGAAGCTCCTTTCGAGTAGGGGGCTCGGACGCGGCAGCGCGCCGCGGGCCGCAGGATGCTCGGTGCGAGCCCCCGCGTCGACGTGCGAGAGGCGGGTTCGTTCACCAGAGCCGCGCTCACGAGCTGCACGAGAGCATGGAGCAGCCGGCGCGGTGCCGCGCCCACTCGGGGCGCTTCTCCGCGTAGCGCTCCTTGCCGGGCTGCTCGCCGTACGGGTCGCGCAGCACGTCGAGCAGCTCGCGCACGACCGATGGGTCACCCTCGGCCGCGGCGTCGATCGCGAGCTGCGCGAGGTAGTTGCGCAGGACGTACTTCGGGTTGGCGGCGTCCATGCGCGCACGTCGCGCCGCGTCGGTGAGCCCGTCCTGGCGGGCGCGCGCGAGGTAGCGGCGCAGCCAGCCGGCGATGCGCGCGCGCTCGCCCGCGCCGACGGCGTCGGGCGCGTAGAAGGCGTCGGCGAGCGGCGCGACGAGCCGCTCGTCGGTCGTGTCGGTCGTGTCGGCCGTCGTGTCGGCGAGCGCGACCGGCAGCGTCGCGAGCTTGCGGTAGAAGATCGTCATGTCCGTCTCGACCACGCGCAGGGTCTCGAACAGGCCCTCGGCGAGCGCGTCGTCCTCGTCGGGCCGCCACTCGGTGAGGCCGAGCTTCTGCGCGAACATCTCGCGCTGCCCGCGCGCGAGCGCGTCGGGGTAGGCGTCGAGCGCAGCCTCGAGCGGGCCCGGCTCGCCGACGAGCGGCACGAGCGCGTTCGCGAGCCGCACGAGGTTCCAGAACGCGACGCGCGGCTGGTGCCCATAACGGTAGCGCCGGCCCTGCGCGTCGGTGGTGTTCGGCGTCCAGTCGGGGTCGTAGTCCTCGAGCCAGCCGTAGGGGCCGTAGTCGATCGTGAGCCCGAGGATCGACATGTTGTCCGTGTTCATCACGCCGTGGACGAACCCGACGCGCATCCAGCCGACGACCATCCGCGCGGTGCGCCGCGCGATCTCCTCGAGCCAGCGCGCGTAGACCTCGGGCCCGGGCTCGCCGAGCTCGGGGAAGTGGGTGCGGATCGTCCAGTCGGCGAGCCGCGTCAATACGTCGTGCTCGCCACGCGCGGCGAAGATCTCGAAGTTGCCGAAGCGCACGAAGGTCGGCGCGACGCGGCACACGATCGCGCCCGGCTCGGGGGCGGGGTGGCCGTCGTAGAACATGTCGCGCACGACGCGCTCGCCGGTGGTGACGAGGCTGAGCGCGCGCGTGGTCGGCACGCCGAGGTGGTGCATCGCCTCGGAGCAGAGGAACTCGCGCACGCTCGAGCGCAGGACGGCGCGGCCGTCCGCGGTGCGCGAGTAGGGCGTGGGCCCGGCGCCCTTGAGCTGGAGCTCGTAGCGCTCCCCGGCGCGCGGGACGGCCTCGGCGAGCGTGATCGCGCGGCCGTCGCCGAGCTGGCCGGCCCAGTTGCCGAACTGGTGGCCGCCGTAGCACGCGGCGTAGGGGGCCATGCCGTCGCCGACGCGGTTGCCCGCGAGCGCGGCGACGACGTCGGGGTCCTCGAGCGCGTCGGGCGCGAGGCCGAGCAGCGCCGCGACCTCGCGCGAGTGGGCGACGAGCGCCGGGGCCGCGACGGGGGTCGGCGCGACCTTCGACCAGCACGCGCCGCGGACCTGGCGGCGGCGGTTCTCCTCGATCGGATCGCCAGGGAGCTCGCGGACGAACGAGTTGTCGAGGGGCAGCTCGAAGAGGGACGCCATGGTGCGAGCCTCGGGCGTCCAGCGCCGGACCGCAATCCCCGCCCGCGGTGGCGTGCGCGCCGTGGCGGGATCGCGTAAGGTCCGCGCCTCACCGCTGAGGTACCGATGTCGATCCTCGAGCGCCGGCTGGCCGGCGTCGTGCTCCCGCTCTTCTCGATCCGCTCCGCCTCCGACTGGGGGGTCGGCGAGCTGCCCGACCTCGCGCGCACGGCGCCGATGCTCGAGCGCGCCGGCCTGCGCGCGCTCATGACGCTGCCGCTCCTCGAGCCGTCGCCGGGCCAGGAGAGCCCGTACTCACCGGTGAGCGCGTTCGCGCTCGATCCGCTCTACGTCTCGCTCGACGAGGTCGAGGAGATGGTCGCGCTCGGGGGGCGCGAGGCGCTCTCCGACGACGACCGCGCCGCGCTGCGCGTCGCGCGCGGCGCATATCACGTGCGCCACGACGTCGTGCGCGGGCTCAAGCAGCGCTGGCTCTCGCGCTGCCACGCGCGCTTCGTCGAGCACGTCGACCCGGCCTCGGAGCGCGCGCGCGACTACGCGCGCTTCTGTGACGAGCACGCGCACTGGCTCGACGACTACGCGCTCTTCCGCACGCTGAAGGATCACCACCCTCAGAGCTGGCGGGCGTGGCCGGAGCCCCTGCGGCACCACGACGCCGCCGCGCTCGCCGCCGCGCGCGCCGCGCACGCGGGCGAGATCGAGACGCGCAAGTACGTCCAGTGGCTCGCGTTCCGTCAGCTCGAGGACGCGCACCGGGCGCTCGGCGCGCGCGGGATCCTGCTCGGCGGCGACGAGCCCTTCCTCGTCGCCGAGGACAGCGCGGACGTGTGGGGCAACCAGCGCCTCTATCGCTTCGACGCGACGGTCGGCGCGCCGCCCGATCCGTTCAGCGCGACCGGGCAGGACTGGGGCCTGCCGCCGTACCGGTGGGACCGCCTCGCCGAAGGCGGCTACGCGCTCTTCCGCGCGCGCGGCCGGCACGCCGCGGCGCTGTTCGACTTCGTGCGCATCGACCACGTGGTCGGCCTCTACCGCACGTACGTGCGGCCGCTCGACGGCTCGGACTGCTACTTCGTCCCCGCGCACGAGGCCGAGCAGCGCGCGCAGGGCGAGGCGGTGCTCGCCGCGTTCCGCGAGGGCGGCGCCGCGCTCATCGCGGAGGACCTCGGCGTCATCCCCGACTTCGTGCGCGAGTCGCTCGATCGCCTGCGCATCCCGGGCTTCCGCGTGCTGCGCTGGGAGCAGCGCGACGGGCGCTTCCGCGTTCCGTCGAGCTGGCCCGAGCTCAGCGTCGCGACCAACGGCACGCACGACACCGAGACGACCGCGGCGTGGTGGGAGTCGTTGCCCGCGTGGGAGCGCGCGGCGATCCGCGCGATCCCCGAGCTCGGCGCCGTCCCCGAGGACCTGGTGAAGAGCTGGAACCATCACGTCGAGGGGGCGCTCCTCGCCGCGCTCTACGGCAGCCCGAGCGACCTGATGATCCTGCCGATCCAGGACGTGTTCGGCCTGCGCTCGCGCATCAACGTGCCGAACACCGTCGGCCCGCAGAACTGGTCGTGGCGCATGCCGTGGTCGCTCGACACGATCGAGCGCGAGGACTTCCTCGGCGCGCGCCTCGACACGCTCGCGGCGCTCGCGCGGACGAGCGGGCGCGCCGCGTAGGTGCGCGCGCCGGCGAAGGCTGACATCCTCCGCCCGTGGACGACCGAATCTACGACGGGATGCGCGAGCTCGTCGGGCGCACGCCGCTCGTTCGCCTCGCGCACCTCTCGCCGCGCCGCGGCGCGGAGGTGTGCGCCAAGCTCGAGCGCAACAACGCCGCCGGCTCCGTGAAGGACCGCCCCGCGCTCTACATGATCGAGGCCGCCGAGGCCGCGAACCGGCTGCAGCGCGGCGCCACGATCGTCGAGGCGACGAGCGGCAACACGGGCATCAGCTTGGCCGCGATGGCGGCGATCAAGGGTTACCGCTGCGTGCTCGTCATGCCCGAGGACATGAGCGTGAGCCGCCGGCAGATCCTGCGCAGCTACGGCGCCGAGGTCATCCTGACGCCGGCCCAGGAGGGGATGGCCGGCGCGGTCGAGCGGGCGACCCGGATCCTCGAGGAGACCGACGGCGCGTACATGCCGAGCCAGTTCGAGAACGAGGCCAACCCGCGCGCGCACTACGAGACGACGGCGCGAGAGATCTGGCAGGCGACGCAGGGCGCGCTCGACGCCTTCGTCGCGGGCGTCGGGACGGGCGGCACGCTGACGGGGGTCGGGCGATTCCTGCGCGAGCGGCGCCCGTCGATCAAGCTCGTCGCGGTCGAGCCGCGCGCGAGCGCGGTGCTCAGCGGCGGGCGGCCGGGGCTGCACGGGATCCAGGGCCTCGGCGCGGGGTTCGTGCCGGCGGTCCTCGATCGGTCGCTGATCGACGAGGTGATCACCGTGACGGACCTCGCGGCCGATCGCATGACGCGGCGGCTCGCGCGCGAGGAAGGGATGTTGCTCGGTCCGTCGTCGGGCGCGAACGTGCACGCGGCGGTCGAGGTCGCCAAGCGGCTCGAGCCGGGCGCGCGGGTCGTCACGATCCTTTGCGATGGTGGAGAGCGCTACCTCTGCTGAGCGTTCGCGCTCTTGCGTGGATCCGGGCGACGTGTAAAGCCCGGAGATCAACGTGGAGAGCTCTGCACGACCGCTGCCCGCTCGCCCGCTCGTCGTCGTCGGAGACGCGGACGGCTCGCTCGTGGCGGCCCTCGGGCGCGAGGGCGCGCGCGCGTCGAGCGCGGCGCTCCACGAGCTCGGGCGCCAGGCCGGGAGCCACCTCGTCATCGTCGGCAAGGCGGCGGTCGACGGAGGCAAGCACGCGTTCGCGCAGGCGCCCGAGGGCGTCGAGGCGACGGTGGTGCTGCCGCGCGCGGCGGCGGCGGCGCGGATGGCCGCGTGCGCGATCGGCGCGCGCGTGGTCGAGCCCGCGGAGCCGGCGCAGCTGGCGCGCGCGGTGATCGAGAGCCTGGACGCGCCGCCCGCGCGCGCCCTGGGCTGGACCGATCTCGGCTCGCTCCTCGACGCGACGGCGGAGCGCGTGGCGCTGGTGCTCGGGGCGGAGCGCAGCCGCGGTCTGTTGCTCCAGCTCGGCGACGCGGGTGAGGTCGCGGCGCGCATCGACGGGTTCGCGCGCGAGCTCGCGGCGCTGTGCGAAGACACGCGCCGGCCTGACGCGCTCGGCCCGACGGTGGCCATCGCGGACCTGAGCTGGGACGACGATCCGCAGACGCAGCGGCTCGAGGACGAGGAGATGGCGCGCTGGCGGCGCTTGTCCGCGCGCGGCGCGGGCGGCGCGATGGTCGACGGGCTCGAGGGGGACCAGGGCGAGCGTCGCAGCGACGTGGTCGCGGCGCGGCGCGCGGGTCCGCGCCTGCCGAGCCCGGCGCCGCTGCCCGGGCTCGCGCCGCGCGGGACGGCGATCGGGCTCGGCTGGGCGAGCGATCCGGACATCGACGAGACGGCGCCGCGGCCCGCGGCCACGCCGGACTCGGGCGAGCTCGCGACGACCGAGCTCGACGCGCTCGACGCGCTGCGCGCGTCCGACGGCGAGGCGCGCGCGACGGTGCTCGAGCGGCCGCCGCGGGGCGCCGCGCTGGTGAGCCGCACGGCCGCGCCGCCGCCCGCCCCGGGCACGCGCCTGGCCTCGTCGCCTTCGCGGCCTGCGGTCCGCGAGCGCGCGTCTTCGCCCGCGCTGCCCGCGGTGGCGCGCGCCGACGCGACGCCGACGCCACGCGCGGTGGGCTCGGCGTCGGAGCGTCGCGCGTCGTCGCCAGGGCGGCGCGCGTCGGACGCGCCCTCGCCGCTCGGGTCGTCGGGCCTGCTCGCGTCGAGCGCGCCGTCGGGGCGCGCGTTCCCGCCGGCGCCGCCGCCTTCGTCGGCCTCGACCGCGCCGGGCTCGCCTTCGTCCGCCTCGCCTTCGTCGCTCGCGTCGCCGAAGCGCGCGTCCTCGTCGGAGCGCCCGTCGTCGCCGGGGCGCGCGTCGGATCCGTCGTCGTCGTCGGGCTCGCTGCCGTCGTCGCCCGGACGCGGCGCGGAGTCGCCTGCGTCGCTCGCGTCCGCGCCTGCGTCGCTCGCGGCTGCGTCGTCCGCGGCTGGGTCGTCCGCGGCTGGGTGGCGCGAGCCTGGATCGCTCGCGCCTGAGCCGTTCGCGCCTGAGCCGTTCGCGCCTGAGCCGTTCGCCTCCGAGTCGTCCGCGCCCGAGTCGTCCGCGCCCGAGTCGTCTGCGCCCGACTCGTCCGGGTCGGGCGCGCCGCCGTCGGAGCTCGCGCGCGCTTCGTCCGCGCCGGGGGAGGCCGCGCCCGCGGCCGCGGCGGGGGCTCGGCCCGCGCCTTCGCCGCGCCGGGTGTGGCCGTGGGTCGCCGCGCTCGCGGTCTTCCCGTTGCTCGTCGTCGCCGCGGCGCTCGTGGGCTTCGCGCTCTTCGGAGGCGACGCGACGGCGGCGCTCGCCGGCGTCCGCGCGGCGGAAGGGCGCGCCTCGTCCTCGGGCCCGTCGGGCGCCGCCGGGCCGTCGCCGCGCGCGCCGCGCGTGCCGGACGAGGCGCGCGCCGAAGACGCGGCCGAGGAAGCGGCCGACGAACCGGCGGAGGAAGAGACGGACGAAGCGCCGGACGGCGCCGCCGACCCGAGCGGGGACGTGGCCGCGCGCCGCGCGCGCTCGGACGCGCTCGTCACCGACGGCCAGACCGCGGAGCGCGGCGGCGACTGGGCGAGCGCGCGCGCGTCGTACGAGGCGGCGCTCGCCGCGTACCCCGCGAACCCTCACGCGCACGCGGGCCTCGCGCGCGAGCGCCTCCACGCGGAGGACGGCGCCGGCGCGCTCGTCCACGCGCGCCGCGCCGCGAGCCTGCGGCGCCGCCGCGCCGACTACCAGGTGCTGCTCGGCCGCGCGCACCGGCTCGCGGGCGACGCGCCCGCCGCGCGCGCCGCGTTCGACCGCGCGCTCGAGCTCGACCCCGCCGAGCCCGAGGCGCTGCGCGCCCTCGGCACTCGTTGACCGTCGGGCCGAAGGGCGTGGCGGCTCGGCCCCGCGTGCCGCGTCTTCACGCGCGCCCGTGAAGCTCGGGCACGCCGCCGGCGCGCGCTGGCGCGCGGCGCCGCGCGCGCGGTTGGCACCAGAGATGCCAGGGCGTGCGCCCATGCGACGCCTCTTCCCGCTCTGCGCCGCCCTGCTCGCCACGCTCGCCGCGCCCGCGCGCGCCGCGCCCGTCGCGCCGATCAACGCGGTCGTCGGGGACGCGAGCTGGCTCGCGCGCTACGGGCGCCTCCCGACCGAGGCCGACGCGCGCGAGCGAGACGAGCTGCGCCACGAGGTGCACCTCGCGTGGATCGAGCGGCACCTGCGCGCCGCGCCGGTCGACCACCTCGCGCCCAAGGTGCGCGCGCGGCGCGCGCGCCTGCTCGACGCGCTCGCCGAGTACCGCGCGCGCGGCGTGCACCCGGTGAACGAGCGCCGCGAGCGGCTCCCGCGCTTCCTCGATCGGGAGGGGCGGATCTGCGCCGTCGGCTACCTGATCGAGGTGAGCGCCTCGCGCGCGCTCGTCGAGGCGATCAACGAACGCCACGAGTACGACTACCTCCTCGAGATCGAGGACCCCGCGCTCGACGCGTGGATCGCGAAGAGCGGCTTCACCGCGCGCGAGCTCGCCTCGATCCAGCCCACGGGCTACACGGGCCCGTCCCTGCGCGTCGACGCGGGCGACGGCGACGCGTGGCTGGCCGCCCTCGGCGCAGGGATCGTCCTGGCCGCGGACGTCGCGCTCTTCGTCGCCGACGTGAGTCTGCGCGCGCGCGGGCGCGCGCCGGGCGCGCTCCCCGTCACGCAGGTGGTGTTCGGCGGGCTCGAGCTCGCCGGCGCCGTGGCGACGCTCGCGTACGCGGCGCGGCTCGGCCAAGGGGACGCGTGGCGCGACCCGCTGCTGGGCACGTCGATCGTCGCGGGCCTGTTCGGGCTCGTCCACGTCGTGCTCGGCGCGACGACCCTCGGCGCCGCCGCGGATCCGCCTCCCGCGCGCCTCGCCTTCGCGCCCGCGCCCGGCGGCGGGATGCTCTGGCTCGACGGCCGGCTCTGATCTCTGCGCGCATCGCCACGGACCTCGCGCCGTGGGGCGATCTCGCGCCCGACGGGGTGAAGGGGCGCGGTCGATGATCTCGCGCGAAGGCGCGAAGGGGTGCGGAGGCGAAGGGTGAAGGAGCGAAGGGCAGAGGAGTCGTCGCTCCTCCTCTGCGTCTTCGCGCGAGATGGCAGCGCGTCGCGAGCCCGTCTACCAGGGCGTGCAGTCGGGCGTGACCGGCAGGTACTCGGAGAGCGGCGGCATCGACGCCTCGCTCACCGTGAAGTAGGCGCGGCCGTCCGCGCGCCAGCCGATCGCCTCGCCTTGGGGCTCGGACGCGGCCGGCAGGCGCGCCGGCGCGCGCTCGAGCGCGCTCGCCCACGGCTCGCCCGGCTCGCGCGTGAAGAGGTGCACGCGGTTGTACGTGCGCAGCAGCAGCGCGCGCCCGCTCGGTGACAGGTCCATCGCCGTCGTCTGCCGCCCGCCCGTGATCGTCGGGCCGCCGACGTCGAGCGTGGTGACCGCCTCGAGCGTCACCGCGCCGGCGAACGGCGCGCGCGCGACGTAGAGCGTCGAGAGCCCCGCGTCGACCTTCGAGAGGAGGTAGAGGTCGCCGTTCTCCGCGATCGCGAGCGACTCGCAGTCGTGCGGTCCGTCGGGGTAGGTGAGCGTGATCGTCTCGGGGACGACGCTCGCGGCGCCGAAGGAGCCGCCGATGCTCACGGCCGCCTCGGGGAAGCGATGCACGGCGACGTTCGCGCGCGGCGTCCCGCTCCCCGTGCGCGCGGCGTTGTCGCCGATGTCGCCGACGAACACCCACGGCGTCCCGTCCGCGCCCGGCCCCACCGCGATGTCCTCCCAGTCGCGCGCGCTCGCGCCCTCGAGGGTGATCACGCCGCGCACGGTTGCGTCCGCCGCGTCGATCACGAACACGCGGGGCCCGTCGCCGCTGTCGTTGTGGACGTAGAGCGCGCCCGGCGCAGCGCGGCTCGCCGCGAGGCCCGAGAGCTCGTCGAGCGCCGCGTCGGCGATCGCGCCGACGACGCGCGGCCGCTCGAACTCGACGCACGCGCCGGGGGCGCTCGCGTCGCCCGGGGCGCTCGCGTCGTCGAGCACGCCCGCGTCGTCGAGCACGCCCGCGTCGTGGAGGCCACCGTCGCGCTCGGCGGGTCCGTCGCAGCCGGCCCCGACGAGCGCCGCGAGCGCGAAGGCGAAGCGTCTCATCCGGCGCAGCGTAGTCGCGTCGCGCCACGCGGGCTCGCCTCGTGCGCGATCGCCCGAGGCGCCCGCGCGGCTTGCTCCGGCGCCGTACGGTCCGTACACTTTGCTCGTGTCGGGCAAGAGGCAGAGCGTCGGGGCGGAAGAGGCGCGGGCGCGCCTGCCCGATCTCCTCGAGCGCGCCCACCACGGCAAGTCGACGCTCATCACGAAGCGGGGCCGACCGTACGCCGTGCTCGCGCCGGTGCCGGAGGCGCGCGTCAGGGCGCGCGTCTCGATCCTCGCGCTCAAGGGCTCGGGCGCAGGGCTCTGGGGATCGAGCGCCTCCGAGACGGTCGCCGCGATGCGCGACGAGTGGGGATGAGCCTCGCCGATCGCATCCCGGACGGCGCGGCCGTCGTGATCGACACCAACCCGATCGTCTACCTGCTCGAGGCGAATCCGCTCGGCGACGTGTTCGAGCCGATCTTCGAGCACATCGACGCCGGTCGGATCCACGCCGTCGTCACGCCGATCACGGTCGCCGAGGTGTTGGCCGGTCCGATCGCGGCGGGCGACGAGGCGCTCGCCGCGCGCTACCTCCGCGCGCTCACCGCGAGCGCGGGCTGGTCCCTGCGGGAGATCGACGCGGAGATCGCGGTGCTCGCGGCGCGGCTCCGGATCCGATATCGGCTGAAGCTGCCGGATGCGATCCAGCTCGCGGTGGCGCTCCACGAGGATTGCTTCGCGCTCGTGACCCACGACCGCGACTTCGCGAGTGTCTCGGAGCCGCCGATCCTCGGCGCTTGATCCCGCGCGGGCGCGCCGACTCACGAGGGCTCTCGATCACTCGAGCCCGCGCCGTAGGCGCCCTCTCCTCGCCTCCGGGTCTCGTCGCCTCCCGCTTCTTCACGGGAGACGAAGAGAGAGGAGGAGACGAGGAGGCGTTGGAACGTTGGAACGTGCACCTCGGCAAACTCAGCGGAGCGCGCGGGAGGCGGCGTGGCGCGGCTCCTCGGGCCGCTCGAAGACGACGCCCGCGGCCTCGAGGCGATCGAGCGCCTCGCCCGCGAGCGCGACGACGCGCGCGGTCGCGGCCGGCGAGAGCGCGGGCGCCTCGCGGCCCGCGAGCACCTCGCGGAAGTGCGCGAGGAGCGCGCCCGTCGCGGCCGGCGACGCGGTGACGGACTCGCCCGCGCGGCGCGAGAGGAGCCGCGGCGCGCGCCCCTCGAGGTCGAGCACGAGCTCGCGCGCGCCGAGCGCGAGGCGCACCTCGCGGGGCTGGACCTCGCCGAGCGCGGTGACGGCGTCGAGCGCGGCGCCTCCGTCCTCGCGCACCGCGAGCGCGAGGAGGTCCTCGAGGAGCGGGCCGAGCGTCCGGCGCGACCACGTGCGCGGCGCGGCGGGGCCGACCGTGAACGTCCAGCCGAGCGCGCCCGCCGCGCCAGGGACGTGGAGCAGCTCGTAGCCCGGCACGATGGTGTCCTCGAGCGTGACGGAGGCGAGCGGGCGCGAGACGAGCACCGGGAGCCCGCGGGCGCGCGCGAGCGCCGCGAGCGCGCGCTGCGCCGCGGGCGCGGCGGCGACGATCACGGCGTCGGGCCGCTGCGCGTCGAGCGCCTCCTCGGCGTCGCGGTACGAGGGACGGCCGCCGAAGTCGTCGGACAGCGCGTCGTCGGGCGCGTGCGGCGAGGCGACCGCGCCGAGCGCGAGGCCGCCGGGGAGCGCCGCCGCGATCGCGCGGGCGCGCGCGGCGCTGCCGAGGAGCGCGACGCGGAGCGGGCGCGAAGGCGCCGGCGCGAAGGGCTCCTCGGGCAGCGGCGCGGGCGCGGGCGGCGCGCCGATCGCGGCCTCGCCGGCGCGGTCGCGCAGCGCCTCCGGGAGCGCGTCGAACGACGGCGGCGGCAGGCCCCAGCGCGGCTCGCCGAGCGCGCGGAGCGCGACGCGCTCGCGGCCGCTGAACGGCGGGCCCTCGATCGGCGTGAGCTCGTCCGTCCCGTAGCGGTCCGCGTACGGGCGCCAGAGGCCCGTGCACACCTCCGTGTAGCGGCAGCGATCGCAGCCGGGCGCGCGGACCTTCTGCGGCGCGTCCTCGGCGATCCCGGCGTCCGCGTGCTCGAACACGTCCGACCACGCGCGGAACGGCCCGAGCTGGCAGGGCGGCAGGCCCTGTCGCGCCCCGACCCAGATCGGCTGGCCGATCGCGAGCGCCTCCGCGAGCGCCGCGTGCACGTACGGCCGCGCCTCGCTCATGCGCGGCATCAGCTCGAGGTGCTCGAGCGCCTTGTACTGCGGCGTGACGAACGCGAGCGAGATCGCCACGCGCCCGCCGAAGCGCGCGCGCACGAAGCGCACGAAGTCCGGGAGGTAACGTACGTTGCGCCGTACGATCACGTGGTTGACGGCGGTCTTCACCCCCGCCGCGTCGAGCCGCTCGATCGCGCGCACCGTGCGCTCGAAGTCGCCGATCTTCTGCGTGAGGTGCCGCGAGAGCAGCTCGTCGTGCGCGTGCAGCGACACGAACGCGTGCGTGAGGCCGGCGTCCGCGAGCGCCTCGACGCGTCCGGCGCGGTCGAGCAGGACGCCGTTGGTGACGAGCTCGACCTCCTCGAGCCCGAGCTCGCGCGCCGCGCGCACGTACCGCGGGAGGTCCCTGGCGAGCGTCGGCTCGCCGCCGCCGAACGCGAGCCGCTCGACGCCGCGCCGCGCCGCGCGCGCGATCTCCGCGAGCATCGCCCCCTCGCTCGTCCAGACGTTGTCGGACGTCTCGTTGGCGCTGCAGAAGAGGCAATCTTGGTTGCAGTCGACCGTCGGCCGCAGCACGAGCAGCCCGGTGCGCTTGGCGGCCTTGCGCGCGCGATCCGTCCACGCGCGCGGCGGGCTCGTGCGCTGGTGGTAGAGGCGCTCGGGCTTCGCGTCGAAGGGCGTGATCCCGCGGGTGCCGTGCGCGCGCGCGTAGCTCTCCGCGACGCCGGGGCACTGGCCCGCGCACGCGCAGCGCGCGCAGGGCCCCGTGCGCGCGCAGCCGCGCGCGGGCGGTCGCGTCTTCTGCGGATCGAACCGATACGCGCCCGCGAGCGCCTCGTCGTGACCGAGCGCGCAGAGCGGGATCGCGTCGTCGCGCCGCAGGTCCGCCGCGACGCCGGCCTCGCGGCACCACGCGAGCGCCTCGGCGAGCAGCGCGGCGCCCTCGGGCCAGGGCGGCGGCGCGAGCGACGACGGCACCTCCCCGCGCGCGATCACGAACCGCGCGCGCGCCAGCGTCACCCCGGCCGCGCGCACCCGCGCGAGGATCGAGCGTGGGTGCGACAGCTTGCGCGCCAGGAGCGGGATCTCCACCTCGACGCGCACACCCGCGCCCGCGTAGCGCCGCATCGCCTCGAGCGCGCGCGCGAGCGAGCCCGGCCCGACCACGCGGTCGTGCACCGCGTCCGCGTGCGACACGATCGGCACCCGCACCGCGGCCGGCCGCGCCCCCTCGAGCGGCGCGCCGTGCGTGTGCCACACCACCTCGCGCCACCCGCTCGCCGCGCCGATCAGCGCGCGCGTCTCGCTCGCCTCGCCGCGCAGCGTCAGCCGCCCCCCGCCGCGCGCGAGCGCCCGCGCCGGATCCCTCGTCGCCGCCGGCCCCGTCCCCGGGCAGAGCGCGCAGCCCGCGTCGCACGCCGCCGCGAGCCGGATCACCGCGTCGCGCGGGGGGACGATCCTCGTCATCTCGTCATTCGCCTCAGTCGCCTCAGTCGCCCAAGAGGTACGCGAAGATCAGCGGCGCCACGATCGACGCGTCCGACTGGATCATGAACTTCGGCGTGTCCGCGTCCAGCTTGCCCCACGTGATCTTCTCGTTCGGGACCGCGCCGGAGTAGCCGCCGTAGCTCGTGGCGGCGTCGCTGATCTGGCAGAAGTAGCCCCAGAACGGCGTGTCCTCCCACTCGAGGTCCTGGATCATCAGGGGCACCGCGCAGATCGCGAAGTCGCCCGCGATGCCGCCGCCGATCTGGAAGAAGCCGACGCTCGGGTGGCCCTCCTTCGCGCCGTGGTTCGCGGTGTACCACTCGACGAGCGCCTGCATCTGCGCGGTGCCCGTCTTGACGCAGTGGTGATGCGGCAGCTCGCCCTTGATCACGCGCGCGGCGAACATGTTGCCCGTCGTCGAGTCCTCCCAGCCGGGCGCGAACACCGGGATCCCGACCTCCTTCGCGGCGAGCATCCAGCTGTCGTCGCGCGGGATCTGGAAGTGCTCGGCGAGCGTCGGGTCGTCGAGCACGGTGAAGAGGTGCTCGGCGGGCGTCTTGCTCGTCCCGCGCTCGCAGCAGTCGCTCCAGCTCCGGTGCAGGCGCTTGGCGAGGTGCTTCATGATCGTCTCGGGGATGCACGTGTCGGTGACGCGGTTGAACCCGCGCTCGTACAGCGCGACCTCGTCCTCGACGCTCAGCGCGCGCCAGTCGTGGATGATCTCGTACTCGTTCGCGGCGAGCAGGTTGAAGAGGTCCTCCTCGAGGTTCGCGCCGGTGCAGGAGATCGCGTGGACCTTCCCCGCGCGGATGAGGCGGCCCAGGATGCGGCCGATGCGGGCGGTGCTCATCGCGCCCGCCAGGGTGACCATCATCTTGCCACCCTTGGCGAGGTGCTCCTCCCACGCGCGCGCGGCGGCGACGACCTCGCGGCTGTTGAAGTGAAGGTAATGACGGTCCATGAACTCGCGCACGCTGCCCATCGCATCCTCCGATCGAAGGCCGCGAGGATAGCAGGCCCGTGCGGATCAGCGACCGCCCGCGCCGACGCGGTGCGGCGGGCGCAGCATGGCGCGCTCGAGGCTGTCGCGATGGTCGGAGCGCGGGAAGTCGCGCACGAAGTCGTAGTAGCGGCGCTCGGCCTCGGCGCTGCGCTCGAGCGCGAGGAGCGCCTCGATCGCGAAGACCTCCCGCTCCTCGCGCAACACGCCTTGCGCGAAGCGGCGGCGGTGCTCCTCGACGACGCCGAACGCCTCGGCCGGGTGCTCGCCGAGCAGCGTGCGCGCGCGCGACAGGATGCGCATCTCGGCGGCGAGCGTCGCCATGCGCGGGTCCTCGGGCGTGTCGGGCCGTGGCGGCGGGGGCTGCGTCGCGAGGTCCGGCACCGCCGGCAGGCTCGGCACGAAGTCGGGCCGCGCGGGCGGCTCGTCGGGCACCTCGAGGGCGATCTCGCTCCCGCGCGTCTCGCGCTCCGCGCGCGCGCGCGCCGCGGCGACCGGGTCGGCGGGCGCGGGCTCGGGGCCCTCCTCTTCGCTCGACATCCCGTTCGCGATCGCGAGCCCGAGCGCGATCAGCGCGACGACGAGCGCGACGCCGTAGACGATCGTGTCCGTGCCCGCGCTGCGCGCGGGGGCGCGCGCCGGTGTCTCGAGGCTCTCGCGGTCGGCCATGGGGAGCCGGGAGCGTAGACGAGCGCGCCGAGGGTTTCGACTCTCGCGCGCCGAGCCGGCATGCTCGGGCGCGAATGCGCGCGCACCGCTTCTTCGATCACACCGGGGACTTCGGCGCCGACCTCGAGGCGAGCTCGGAGGCGGAGCTGTTCGAGGCGTCGGCGGACGCGCTCGTCGCGCTGCTCGTCGAGGACCCGAGCGCGATTGCGGAGCGCGAGACGCGCGCGCTCGAGGTGAGCGGGCTCGACGCCGCCGAGCAGCTCGTCGCGCTCGGCAACGAGCTCCTGTATCGCTTCGAGACCGGGTGGCTCGCGCGCCGGGTGACGATCGACGAGCTCGGCGACGACCGGCTCCGCGCGACCGCGCATGGTGAGCCGTACGATCCATCGCGCCACGCGATCGCGCGGCCGATCAAGGCGGTGACGCACCACGGCGCGCGCGCCGAGCCGCGCGAGGGCGGCTGGTCCGGGCGGCTGATCTACGACCTCTGATCCCGCGCCGAGGACGGGAGGTTTCGCGCGACGGCGTCGTAAGCTCGGGGCATGTCGCAGCTCGAGACCGCCAACGACCCGCGCGCCACCCGCGTCCGCCGGTGCGCGTCGTGCGGGCAACCTTCCGTCCACTGCCGCGAGGTCACCCAGCACCTCTACGGCGGCCTCATCCCGTCCGGGCGCACGTACGTGCACGCGTGCGCCGGGTGTGGCGCCGAGTTCGAGACGCTCTCGCCGTTCCGGCTCGTGCGCGACCTCTTCTTCGCCACGATCAGCCCGTTCGTCGGCCTGCTCGTCGTGCTCTACGGCATCGACGGCCCGTGGTGGGCGCTCCTCGTCGGCGGCCTGATGACGCTGTTCGGGCTCTACTGGATCTACGCGACGATCCGCGCCTTCGTCGCGCAGGTGCGCAACCCCGCGGTGTGAGCGCGCGGTGTGATCGCGCGTCGACGGAAGGGGGGCTTCGGCGGCTCGCGCGGGATGGCGAGCTGCCCAACTCGGCCACGGAGCGGTCCTGATCGATGGCGTGGTCGGGGCGCCACGCGATGGTCCAGCCGCCTTGGTGTTCGAGCAGCTCCACGTCCCTCGCCCACGCGGCGAGCGACCTCCCTGAACGGATCCCAGCAGGCGAGCGCCGGCGGCTCCCAGGTGACGAACGGCGCGCACACCGAGCGAGCGCCGATCTTCGAGGCGCTGCGCCGCTCGGGCCACGAGCGCGAGCGGTCTCCGTCGCAACCCGACCGCGGTTCCTCAATGGCTGACCCGAAGGCGATCGTCGACGCGCCAAGCGACCGAATACAGCCCGCGAGGAGCCGTCGCGGCGAGGGCCCCTGACGTCGTCTCGTGGCCGTTACGATCGATGGTGCGCACGTGGTACTCCCCGGCGGCACCGTAGATGACGAGCGCCTCGCGCGAGTCCGAGCGCCACCGAACTGATCCGCGGGCGATGCCGGGTTCCGTCAGGATCTCGGCCAGCGGCGTCATGTCGCTCATGTCGTAGAGAACCAGGATGATGCCCGCCGGGCCGTCGCACGGCGCGAGGAATCGGCTGCCATCGGGCGACGACCGCCACGGTCCCCAGAAGCTGTCCCGCGCGGGGGAGCAAGGGAGCGCCGCCTCTCGAGGTGGCTCGGCGCTTCGTCGGCCCGCACTGAGGACAAGGAGATCGCTCTCGCTCTGTCGAGCGAGGACGTACCCGTCGTCGCCGGCCGGCGAGACGTCGACCCATCGAGCGCCCCACCACGAGCTGAGCTCTCGACGCTGCCTCCGCGCGATGTCTAGCAAACCCACATATCCGCCTTCATCAATGCGTGCGCGGACGAGGATCGCGCCGTCTCGGTGGACCGCGAGTGGAAGTTCTTCCGGCAGAAGAAAGCTACGGTCGATCTCCTCGCCGGTCACCGTGTCGTGGATCGACCACTCCGCGCCTCGAGCGCGTGGGGTCTCATGCCAGTTCGTCGGACAGGTCTCATTGAGTCGGAACTCGAGGCAGCTGCCCAGGCAAAAGAATCCCGCCGAGCACTCGCCGCTGCGCGCGAAGATCGCGCCGTGGGTCAGGTCGACGAGGTGCGTTTCCATCCGGCGTCGCGTGACCGTGCCCGGCTCATCGACGAAGCAGGTGACGCCGAGTACGCGGCCGTCGCCCCGGTACTCGGCATCGAAGCCGACCACACCCGGTGGGGGCGTCGCGCCCGACGCTTCACAGCCCTCGAGCCCGCCCGCGGGAGGGAACCGCGCGATCGATCGGCCGGTAGCCACGTCGACGAGCGTGATCGAACTTCCGCGAGAGAGAACGACCGTTCGCCCGTCCGGCGACCCGAGGACGTCGTCAGCCCCGATGGCGGCGGCGACGCGCCGGACGCTCCCGCCAGGCGCCAACTCGAGCAACGCGTCGTCCGACACGACGAGTACCGAGTCGACGGGCGCCGCGGGCATCGGGGGCGTCGACCCGCAGGCCGGCGGGTCGGCCACCGACGCCCGCGAGTGGGCGAGGTAGCACCCCGCGGTGCCGCACCCCAGGAGTACGGCGAGCAGCTCGACCGTTCGATCCCGCACCGCGCCGCAACGTGACATGGTACCCTTCAGAATCGAAGGCGCCCCGGGGCGGGCCGCGGGCTAGGGCTGCTCAGCATGGCTGCTCAACATGGTGCAGGCACCACAACCCTCCCGCCGCATCTACTCCCGCGGCAACACTCGCCTTGCACAGTTTCGCCATGCTCTTCGTAGGCGTCGCGTAGGAGGGCGAGTTCGGCATCACACGCCGCCTTCTGGGCCTCGACGCGAGTCAGCTCGCGCGTGAGCTCCGCCGCGAGGGCGAGCAACGCGGCCAGGGCGCTAGCCAACCCAATGACGATGGTCCAGAGTATGAAGGACGCAGGTCCAGCGCTCAGCGCGGCGATGAAGAACACGATGAGCGCCACGAGCAGAACGACGACACCAAGCCACGCTGTCGCGACTTCTGCGATGAGGGCCTCCAGGCGGCCAGCGATCCGCGCGCACTGCGCGCAAGCAGCCTCGAGCTCGAAGTACGTCCGATCGAGTGCGATGACGCCGTGGTCGCACCGAGGGAGCACGGGGCACATCAACGGGTCGCATTCTCGAGCCGCTACGCCGGACGTTGGGTCCGGTGGCGGCAAGTCGAGGACGTGGGGGCCGCTCGAGAGCGCCTGGCTCGCGCAGTCTTCTGCCCTCGCGAAGAGCGGCAGCCGCTCGCGCGCGACGAGAAGGCTTGCCTCCTCATGGAGCGGGCAGTCCTCGAATCGCAGCTCCGCCACCGATCCACCGCTGCGATCGACGATCGAGACGCGGCGAATGCCGACGCCGCCAAGATCTCGGAATGCGAAGAGGACACGGAAGGCATCGCCGTCCGGGTGGCCAACGGAGCGGGTCTCGATCACGGTCGCCTCTTTGCGCCGGAGCACTCACAGGCAGCGGTGGTGGCCACATGAGCATGGCCCGCTAGATGGGCGCGGCCTCCGAGCTCGACCAACCGTCGAACGTCGGGCCCGAGCCCTTGCGCCAGCTGGCCCGTCAGCGCATCGAGTCGATGCGCAAGTCGTCTAGACCGCCACAGCGCCAACAGGAGAATGATCGCTGTCGCCAACACTCCGGCGCCGAGGACTTGCGCCGCGGCGCTCGACGGAGTCAGCGTCAGCAGGACGATGTCGGCCGCAAGGAGGGGTGCCGTGATCAGTGCGGCTAGCGCGGCCGCGCTAGCGAGCCGTCCACGCTGTCGCTGGACATGATCGAACTCCCCTCCGGCCCGGAGGGATTGGGCGTGCTCGCGCTCCGCTGCGCGCCGAAGTGCGAGCGCCGCTGGGTCGTACTCGAAGTCGATCGCCGCGACAGGAAGTGGGTAGGCGTCGAGCGCAGGCTGATCCGTGTCGAAGGGAGAAGGGAAGATCGGGGCGGACGTGTGCGACGACCCGTCCTCGTAGAAGAGCTCCAGGCGGACGGGGAGATCGCGGCGACTCACGTCGTACAGCGCCACGAGGGCGCCGTCGGCCGTCGCCGGACGTTCGCCAAGAGCGCGGCCGTTCGCACCCCAAACAACGATTCGCGTCGCGGCGCGTGCAGCGTACGCGGCGAAGGACAACGTTCCGGGGTCACCCCGATGAGATAGAGCGAGATGTCCAGCCTCCCGCGTGCATCGTCACTGCGCTGCATGCATGCCCCCTCCGTTCGTCGATCACCCCATGCGGGCGGTCGGTCCGGAGTATAGCACATCGTGCGGATGGAGCCGCGCACGCCCGTGTGTGCGCGACGTCTGCGCCGTCGCGCTCATGGCTCTCGCGCCCTCGCCGCCGTCACGCCGGGACCGCCTTCGTCGCGCAGGTGCGCAGCCCCGCGGTGTGATCGCGCGGGCACCTCGTCGCGACGCCGCGCATACTCCGCGCTCGCATGGGACGGCGCGACGAGCGGAAGAAGCGCAAGCGCGCGGCGGAGACGGCGGAGACGCCGGAGAGGTCGCGGGGCTCGCGGGCGCGCGTGCTCGCGGCGGCGCCGCCGTACGCCGGGCGGCCGGTGCCGCTCGAGCGCCTCGACGCCGCGCGCTGGCGCGTGCCCAAGGTGGGTGCGATGCGCGTCGACGGGATCGTGTACGCCGACGAGCGCCTGCTCCCCTCGATCGCGGAGGACCGCGCGCTCGAGCAGGTCGCGAACGTGGCGACGCTGCCGGGGATCGTCGGTCACTCGCTCGCGATGCCGGACATCCACTGGGGCTACGGCTTCCCGATCGGCGGCGTGGCTGCGTTCGACGAGCAGCGGGGCGGCGTGGTGAGCCCCGGCGGCGTCGGCTACGACATCAACTGCGGGGTGCGCTTGCTCGCGGCGGACGTGGGCCTCGGCGCGGTGCGTCCGCGGATCGAGGAGCTCACGCGCGCGCTCTTCGAGGCGGTGCCCGCGGGCGTCGGCGGCAAGCGCGCGGAGCTGCGCCTCTCGGATCGCGACCTCGACGACGTGATGCGCGAGGGCCTCGGCTGGGCGGTGCGCGAGGGCTTCGCGACGCCGCACGACGCGGCGCACGTCGAGGAGCGCGGCGTGATCGACGACGCGGCGCCCGCGTACGTGAGCGCTCGCGCGCGCGAGCGCGGCCTGCCGCAGCTCGGCACGCTCGGCTCGGGCAACCACTTCGCCGAGATCGGCGTGGTCGACGAGGTGTTCGCGCCTCGGGTGGCCGAGGTGTTCGGCCTCCGCGAGGGGCAAGTCACCTTGATGATCCACAGCGGCTCGCGCGGGCTCGGGCACCAGGTGTGCACCGACTCGCTCGGCGTGATGCTGCGCGCCGCGGCCGACCACGAGATCGCGCTCGTCGATCGGCAGCTCGCGTGCGCGCCGATCCGGAGCGAGCCGGCGCAGCGCTACCTCGGCGCGATGGCCGCCGCCGCGAACTACGCGTTCGTGAACCGGCAGGTGATGGCGCACTGGGCGCGCGTGGTCTTCGACGAGCTGCTCGGCGCGAGCCTCACGACGGTCTACGACGTCTGCCACAACATCGCGAAGTTCGAGCGACACGAGGTCGACGGGCGCGAGCGGCGCCTGCTCGTCCACCGCAAGGGCGCGACGCGCGCGCTGCCGGCCGGGCACCCGAGCGTGCCGCCCGCCTACGCCGACGTCGGCCAGCCGGTGATCATCCCCGGCGACATGGGCCGCTACTCGTTCGTGCTCGCCGGCGCGGCGGGCTCGCGCGACACGTTCGGCTCCGCGTGCCACGGCGCCGGCCGCCTGCTCAGCCGCTCCGAGGCCAAGCGCCGCGGCAGCGGCGAGCACGCGCGCGAGCTGCGCGAGATGGGGGTGTTCGTGATGGGCGCGTCGAAGGCCACCGTCGTCGAGGAGATGCCCTTCGCGTACAAGGACGTCGCCGACGTGGTCGAGGTCGTCGCCGCCGGCGGGCTCGCCTCGCGGGTCGCGCGCATCCGCCCGCTCGGCTGCGTGAAGGGCTGAGGGCGCTACGGCGCCGGCTTCTTCTGCGCGGTCACCACGACCTCGTGGTCGTCGCGGATCACGAGGTCCGCCGGCGGGTTCACCACGAAGCTCTCCTCGTGGCGCGCCCCCTCGCGCCGCTTCGGCTTCTTCTCCGCGACCGCGAGGAGCGTCGCGTCGTCTTGCTCCTTCAGGTACGCCATCGCGTCGGCGACCGTCATCCCGACGATCGCGGCCGGCGCCGGCACCTTGAACAGCTGCTGCCCGTGGCGCGCGGTGAGGATCTCGGAGATCACCGGCACCATCCCGCGGTTCTTCACCACGTTCGCCATCATCCCGCCGACGTAGGCGTCGGCGACGATGATGTCCTCGACGCCCGCGTCGCGCAGGCTCCCCTCGTTCTCGGCGTCGAGGAGCTGCACCGTCGTGTGGATGTTCGCGTTGAGCTTCTCGACGAGCATCGCCGCGAGCACCGTGCGCGCGTCGCGGTCCTGCGTCGTGCGCTCGGTGCGGCTCGTGTCCGCGAGGATCACCGCGAACGCCGCGCGCTCGATGCCCGCCTTGCGCAGCACCGTCGACTTGGTGAAGTCGCCCCGCAGCACGTGCGCCTGGTGCGTGTGGTCGCCGAGCAGCGTCTCGTCGAGCTCCTCGCTCTCCGTGATGATCACGACCTGTCGCTTGTGGCTGCTGTGGAGCAGGAGCTCCGCGATGAACTCCTTGCCCGCGTTGTTCCAGCCGCAGACGACGACGTGCCCCTCCAGCTCCTCGAGCTCCATGCGCCGGTACCTCAACTTTCTGAGCGAGTCGATCATCACGGCGGAGACCGTGCCGGTGAAGAACGCGAAGAGCGTCATGCCGCCCAGCATCAGCGCGAGCGTCACCATGCGGCCCAGCCGCGTCTGCGGCGTCGCGAGCGTAGGCTCGTTGGCCGCGACGGTCATCACCGCGTACCAGAACGAGTGCTCGAAGTCCTCGAAGCCCTCCGTGTCGCGGCTCTCCGCGAAGCGGATCGAGAACGCCCCCATCAGCACCACGACGACGACGATCAGCGCGCCGAAGAAGTACTCCTGCTTCACGTACGCGAGGGCGCTCGAGTACTGCCGCGCGTGCTGCGTCAGCGTCGCGCCCAGCCGGAACAGCCGTAGGAGCCGCAGCACCCGCAGCATGCGGAAGGCGCGCAAGAGCGGCAGCACCGCGAGGATGTCGATCCAATAGCGCCGGAAGAAGCGCCGCTTGCGCTTCTCGACCCAGAACCGCAGCGCGAGCTCGACGACGAAGATCCAGGTCACCACGTCGTTCGCGATCGCGACGACGTCCCGCTGCGGCGAGCCTGCCTCGAGGGACGCCTCGAACAAGAGCAGGCCGACGCTGAGCGCGATGAGCAACGCCACGACCGTCTCGGTGAGCGGGTGCTCGATCGCCCGCTCCACCCGCGCGCGCAGCGACGTCTCCTCCTGCGACGGCCTCACCGCCGGCATCATACGGCACCGCGATCGGTCGGGACGGACGCAACCGTCCGTCCCGCGGCGCCGCCCGCGATCGCGGCGTGGGCGTGGGATCACTCGGCGCCGGGACCGCCGTACACGAGCCGGACGATCTGCCCGCCGTAGGGGATGTAGGTGCTCGGCGCTCCGATCAGCGCGTGCGCGTAGCCGTCTGCGTAGAAGCCACCGTTCTGCGCCACGTACCTCTCGCTCGAGGCTCCTCCGCCGGGGATCGGATCCGCGCGCCGAGGGCGCCCAGGACGTCGAGCGCGAGGGCGCGTCGCCCGATCACGATGCGCCGCCCACCGAGCGCGAGTCCCCTCCGCGGGCTGATGGCCGAGGCCGACCGCGCGCGCCGCGACGACCTCGGCCGCGCGGAAGGGGCGGGCCGCGCGCGGGTCCTCGCGCTCGTGATCGCCGACTTCGTCGAGCGTTCTGTCGTTCGGCCTTGCGTCGCACGGCGTCTTCGGTGGACCTCGGCCGCAGCAGAAGAGAAGGCTGATGCGCGGGTCCGTTGGGGTGCTCGGGTGGTGCGCGGTGTTGGTTCTCGTGACGGCCTGCGGGGAGATCCCGCGGCGCCAGATGCTGGTGGCGGCGCGGACGCGTCGATGGACCGAGACGCGGGGGCGATGGGCACGGAGCTCCGGGTCCGGGTCCTCGACCTCCTCGGTCCCGTGGACGGCGCGACCGTCACCGCCGTGCACGCGGCGGGCGGGGCGGTGTCCGCGACGACGGGCGCGGACGGACGCGCCACGCTCGCGGGGGTGCTCGAGGACGACGTCCTGCACACGACGGCGGACGGCCGCCTCCCGTTCACGTTCACCCGGATCCCCAACCGTGACGAGGCCGCGTACTTCGACGGCGAAGGCACGTTGTCGCTCCGCGTCTTCCGGCGGGTCAGCGACCTCTCGCGCGTCACCGTGCGCGGCGCGTTCTCCAACGGGGACGCGGCCGCCGACTGGCGCATCGTGAGCCCGACTCCGTTCGTCGGTTCGGCGTTCGCGGGCCCCGCGGACTACGAGATCATGGTGTCTGCCGGCGAAGCGTCGGTGGCGACGGTGCTCGAGTTCGACGTCAACCCGTGCCGATCGGCGCGCGCGCCGGACGCAACGCGGTGATCACCACGGGCCGGCTGTTCTCGATCCCGGCGACCACGAGCGAGGTGACGCTGGACATCGATCTAGCGGTGGACGCCCAGCCCATCCACACCGCGACCGGGACGTTCCCGATCCCGACGGCCCCTCACGCGATGCACGAGCGCGGCGCGGGCTTCTTCGTGGTCCAGTCGCTCGTGCAGCGCGGCTGGTTCCTCGGCGAGAGCGGCTTCGTCGAGGCGGACGACGCGAACACCCGCTTCCGCTACGAGGCGAGCTGGATGGCCCCTTCGGAGGTCACGCGCCCGATCACGACCTACTCGATCGTCGCGGACACGACCTCGGTCGCCACGACGCTGGACGGGTACCCGGCGGGCGGCGATCAGGCCGTCACGTTCCTCGACCTGATCGAGGTCACGACGCCCGACCTCTTCACGACCTGGCGCCCGGGCGAGCCCGCGACGGTGGCGGGGCTCGCGCCGACCAGCGAGCTGCTGATCGAGCTCTCCGCGCCGCCCGCGGAGCCCGCGGTGCAGCCCGACTGGGTCGTGATCGTGCCGCGCGGCGCGCCGGTTCGTCTCCCCGCTCCTCCGCCGGGAGGTGTCGGCGCGACCACCCTCTCGGCGCGCCCCACCGCCTGCGAGCGGGAAGCGTCGCGGGCGAGTTCCTCGCCTTCTGCCGCCGCGCGGCGACCGGGCAGGCGCGGGACGTCGAGCTCTGATCACACGTCCCGAGGCGCATGAGGAGCGCGCCTGTCGTCCTCGCCGAGGTCGCGCCGCTCCGGGGCTGGCGTCCGCCTCGCCTCGTGCGATCTCGACGACGTGGAAGTCCGCGTCGTGAGGTGCGCGATCACTCGCGCAGGTCGAACGACTCGGTGACGTGCTCTCCCGGGCCGACGCGGACGGTGCGGTGGTGTTCCTGCCCGTCGCGGTCGACCAGGCGCAGGCGCACGCTCCCGCTCGGCACCTCGACGCGGCCGATCGGCGTCGTGCCGAGCAGGCGCCGCCCGACGTACACCTTCGACCACGGGCGCGTGTTGAGCGAGAGCGCGCCCGGCGCGTTGGCCGGCGGGCGCGTGCCGCTCTGCGCGACGCGGCGGAGGTCCGCGGTGAGCGCGGCGCGCCGCCCGGCGACCACCACCACGCGCCCTTCGTAGTCGTGGTGGCCCTCGAGCCGCACGCGCACGCGGTGCTCGCCCGCCTCGACGAGCCCGATGTCGAGCGGCGTCCGGCCCGCGACGTCGCGGCCGTCGAGCGAGACGAGCGCGCCGGGCGGATCGCTCTCGATGTACACCGAGCCGGTCGTCGCCGAGATCGCGCCCTCGACGTCGATCAGGGGCACGTCGCCCGTCGAGCGCGGGGCGGTGTCGAGGGGCGGCGTCGCGGAGGAGTCGATGCGCGGCGTCCCGGGGAACGTCGCCGACGGGTCGCTCACCGCGAACGGCTCGCCCCCCTCGCGCGCGCTGAACATCCAGAACGCGCCGCCGCCGAGCCCGGCCGCGCCGAGCAGGCACACGAGCCCGGCCGCGACGACGAGCCCGAGCGCGATCACCATCCCGCTCCGCCGCTTCTTCGGCGCGGGCGGCGGTACCGAGCGCGCGGGCAGCGCCATGGCGTCGCGCGGCGTCGCGCCCGGCGGCGCGGAGCGCGGCCCCGGGTCGATCGACTCCTGCGACGACGGCGGGTGCGACGGCACCTGACCCGCGCGCGTGTCGAGGATCGGCCCGTCGCGCAGCTCCTCCGGGAAGAGCGCCGTCACGTACTCGCTCAGCCGCGCCGACGTCACGAACGTGCCGCGCGACGCGATCACCTGCTCGAGCGCCATCTGCATCTCGCCCGCGGTCTGGTAGCGCCGCTCGGGCTGCTTCATCAGCGCGCGCTCCGTGACCACCGCGAGCGCCTCGGGCGCGTCGTGCCGCCGCATCAAGAGATCGGGCGTCGGGTCGCCGACGATCTTCGTCATCGTCTCGAACTCGGTCTTGCGGCGGAACGGGTTCTTGCCGGCGACCGCCTCGAACAAGCAGATGCCGAGCGCGAAGATGTCGGCGCGCGCGTCGATCGGCTCGCCGACGCACTGCTGCGGCGACATGTACGCGAACTTGCCCTTGATCACGCCGGCCTCGGTCCGCGTGCTGTGGCTCGTCGCCTTCGCGATGCCGAAGTCGAGCAGCTTCACGACGCCGTCGAAGCTCACCATCACGTTCTGCGGGCTCACGTCGCGGTGCACGATGCCGAGCGGCTCGCCGCCCGCGTCGGTCGCGCGGTGCGCGTAGTCGAGCGCCTCGGCGACCTGCGCGATGATGCGCGCGGCGATCTCGATCGGGATGCCGCCGTGATCTCGCGCGCGGCGGATGATCTTCGAGAGCGGGACGCCGTTGACCCACTCCATCGCGAGGTAGTAGGTGCCCTCCGCCTCGCCGAACGAGTAGACGTGGCAGATGTGCGGGTGGTTGAGCTGCATCGCGAGGCGCGCCTCGTCGCGGAACATGTCGACGAAGTGCGGGTCCTCCGCGACGTGCGGGAGCACGCGCTTGACCACCACCATGCGGCGCGCGCCGTCCCCGCCGAGCTCGCGCGCGAGGAAGATCTCCGCCATGCCGCCATACGCGATGCGGCCGAGCAGCTCGTAGTTGCCGTAGGTCGCGATCTTCGGGACGTCGAGCAGGGTGATGCGCTCGAAGTCGTTCGAGTCGAGCGCGAGCTCCCCCAAGGCGAGCGGAATCCCCGCGAGCTCTTCGTCGATCGCGGTGCGCGTAGCCGGGGAGCGGGATTGGTCGTCGAAGCTCATCGCGCGGTCGGGGCCTGGCCGAGTATAGCCTCCGCGCCCCGCGGAGCCGCCCGTGACGGTCGCGTGACCCGATCGGGGCTCCGCTCGCGTCGCGCCGCTCGCGCAATGGTGTCCATGGTCTCCTGGCCCGCCCCCGCTCGTTCTCGACACTGCCCCGTCGGGAGACGATCACCCGGGCTCGGGGACGATCCTCGTCATCTCGTCATTCGAAGGTTGGGCGCCGCCGCCGAGCGCGCCGTTCGCTCGACCTCACGGCGCGTCGCGGCCTGCGGTACCGAGCGAGGCGTAGCGCGCGCGCCCCTCGACCGCGACGTCGCGCACGTCGATCCCACGTCTGATGGGGTGGGCCACGCCCGGCGCCTCGCGAGGCGCCTACTCGTCCCCCGCGAGCGCGCCGAGCCAGGCGTCGAGCCGATCGAGGTCGCGCGCGAGGAGCGGCCGCAGCGCCGCCGCCGTCGCTGCGAGCGCGGACAGGCGCGCGGCGTCGAGCTCGACCGCGTACCCGTGCCGAACGAAGTGGCGGAACGAGCGCAGCTCGTGCAGGCGCGCCCTCGCGTCCACGCCGAGGAGCGCGGGCCGGAGCCCCTCGACCTCGAGGGTCGCGAGCTCGAGGAGCTCGACGAGGGAGGCCGGTCCCTCCGAGATCACGCCGTCGACGAGCCGAAGGACGCGCTCGAGGATCGCCTCGAGCGCCGTGTACGCGTGGTGGAGGTTCCATGCGGCGCGGGCGAGCTCCCCGGGCGAGGCGTCCTCGTCGAGCGATCCGCGCGTGAGGTCGTCGAGTCGCGCGTCCATGGCCGCGCGATCACCCGCGCACCTGCGCGCGCGCCGACAACCACCGCGGGCTCACAGGGGCACTCCGTCGCGCGCGATGGCCTCGCGCAGCGCGGGGCTCGCTTCGTCGATGACCACGAGGTCGACGTCGCACGCGAGCGTCGCGGACGCGGCGGCGAGCGCCGCGAAGTACACGTCGGGCGAGAGGCGGTCGACCGCGAGATCGACGTCGCTCGCCTCGTGCAGGTCGCCGCGCGCGAGCGAGCCGAAGAGCCAGATCTCGCGGGCCCCGTAGGCGCGGAGTCGGCTCACCACCTCGGGAAGGCGCGCCCGGAGCGCGGCCGCCCGCTCGCTCGCGCGCGCGCGTCGCTCCGCGTCGCGGCCCGCGATCACGGCACGGGTGGCGGAGAGCGGGACGGGCACGCTCGAATGCTAGAGCGCCGCCCGCATTCGAAACCAGACGCGGGCTCGGGCGCGGGCTCGGGGACGATCCTCGTCATTTCGTCATTCGACGGTCGCACCGAGACGAGCGCGGGTGCCTGCTCGAGGAGAGCGCGACCGGCTCGTCGTGGTCGTCTGGCCGGGGCGCCGCGGCCGCGTCACGCTCGCACGATGAGGACGGTCCGCCGCTGGCGTGGTCTCAAGGCGCTCCTGCACGACGCGGTCGACGCGACGGTGGATCTCGTCGGCGAGGGGCACGAGTCGACGGCGCGCACGGTGCGCCGGGTGACCGACGCGGCGCCGGCGATCCGCGAGCCGGCGCGCGCGATCGACGCGCTCCGGCGCGTGTCGACGCACGGGGTGCTCGGGGCGATCAAGGTGACGAACCGCGCTCTCGAGGCGGTGACCGACGCGGGGCTCGACGTCGCGGAGCGCGCCCTGCTCACCGACGCGACGCCGCCGGCGCCGGTGCCGATGCGCGACGACGCGCCGGGCGGGGCGAGCTGGCTCGGCGACGCGGCGCTCGGCCTGGTCAACGCGGCGGTCGGCCACCACCTGCACGAGAAGGACAACGGCCTGGGCCTGTCGATGGTGCTGCGCGCGGGCGATCGCTACGTGGCGCCGGAGGCGCTCGGCGAGGCGCTGCCCGAGGCGTCGCCGCGGGTGGCGCTGTTCGTCCACGGGCTCGGGACGACGGAGTGGTCCTGGTGCCTCGAGGCGGAGGCGTACCACGGCGATCCGGGCGCGAGCTTCGGCTCGCTGCTCGCGCGCGACCTCGGGGTGACGCCGCTGTGGCTGCGCTACAACACCGGCCGGCACGTGTCGGAGAACGGGCGCGAGCTCGCCGCGCTGCTCGAGCGAGTGCGCCTCGGCTACCCGGGCGGGGTCGAGGAGCTCACGCTGGTCGGGCACAGCATGGGCGGGCTCGTGGTGCGCAGCGCGTGCCACTACGGCGAGCAAGACGGCTTGCAATGGCCCAGTCTCGTGCGCCACGCCTTCTACCTCGGCTCCCCGCACCGCGGCGCGCCGCTCGCGAAGCTCGCGCACGCGCTCGACGGGGTGCTGGAGGCGATCGATCTGCCGGGCACGCGGATCACGTCGCGGGTGCTGCGGGGCCGCAGCCACGGGATCGGCGACCTGCGGCACGGCGCGATCGTCGACGAGGACTGGCTCGCGCCGCTGCCGGAGGCGTCGAGCGACGCGCCGCTGCTCTCGGGGGCGCGGCACTACTTCGTGTCGGCGACGCTGACCGAGGACGCGGCGCACCCGCTCGGCCGGCTCGCCGGCGACCTGCTCGTGCGCGTCCCGAGCGCGTCGGGGCCGGCGCTGCGCGCGCAACACAGCTTTCCCATCGACACCGTGCACCGCGGCGGCGTGCTGCACCACCAGCTCCAGAACCACCCCGCCGTCTACGCGCAGCTCTTGGAGGCGCTGCGCGCGCCCTGATTCACATCAGGACGCCCTGCGCGTCCGGCTCGAGCATCGGGGGCAGGCCCGTCTCGCCGAGCCGCTGGCGCACGTTCACCTCGATCATCCGGCTCATCGCCGAGAGCGGCAGGCCGTTGTAGAACATCGTGAACGGGTCCTCGAGCACGCGGCCGGCCTCGGCGATCAGCGCGAACGCGATGCACACGAGGACGTTCACGGGAACCGTCCACCACACGAGGTCGCGCACGACCGAGAGCGGGAAGAGCACCGCGTAGAACTGGACGAGCCGCGTCGCGAGCAGCCCGTAGAGCGGCGGCATCGGCGTCTTCTTGATGCGCTCGCAGCCGCCCTGGATGTTGATCAGCTCGCGCAGCGTCGTGTCCATCGAGGCGAGGCGGAACGCGCTGAGCGCGCCGTCGCGCTCGAGCGCGGCGATCGCGTCGAGCTGGCGCGCGAGCAGCGCGTGCGTGAGGTTGGACTCCTTGCGGAGCGCCGGGTCGTCCTCGATCAGGCGCGCGACCTCCTCGTCGGCGAACGGATCCTGCCCGCGCAAGAGGCAGCGCAGCGTGTGGACGTACGCGGCGTGCCGGTGCACGAGCGCGCGCCGCGTCGCCTCGTCGCCGACGTACGAGCCGACCTGCGAGGCCCAGTGCCGCGACTCGTTGATCAGCCGGCCCCAGAGCTTGCGGCCCTCCCACCAGCGGTCGTACGCGGTGTTGGTGCGGAAGCTGACGAAGATGCCCAGCGCCGCGCCGACGACCGCGAGCGGCAGCGTCGGCAGCGCGAGGTGGCGCGCTTCGAAGAGCTCGTGCAGCGCGACGATCCCCACCCCCGCGACCGTGAAGGTGAGGGTGTTGCGCCACTGCCAGAACAGGACGACCCGCGTGAAGACGAACTGCCGCCGACCGGAGACGATCACGGCGGCAAGCCTAAGGAACCCGCGGCCCGGCGGGGAGCGCGAAAGCGCCGTGGTGTGCTACGAGAGGCGAAATGCGGCTCGAGGAGGTGGCTGACGAGGGGCAGAACCGCCGCTTCCGCGTGCTCCTCGCGGACGGAGCGAGCGTCGAGGCCGTCCTCTACCGCGGCGACAGCCTGTGCATCTCCTCGCAGGTCGGCTGCGCGGTCGGCTGCCCGTTCTGCGCCTCGGGCGCGCGCGGGCTCTCGCGCTCGCTCACCCTCGAGGAGCTGCTCGGCCAGCTCGACGCGGTGCGCGCAGAGGGCCACGCGGTCTCGCGCGTGACCGTCAGCGGCGTCGGCGAGCCGCTCCACTGCCGCGCGGTGCTCCCCTTCCTCGACGCGTGCCGCGCCGCGCGCATCAAGCCGAGCCTCACGACGAGCGGCGGTCCGCTCGCGCGCCTGCGCGAGGCGATCGGGGCGCCGCACAACGGGCTCACCGTCTCGGTGCACGCGGGCACCGAGCCCGCGCGCGCGCTCGCGGTGCCGCACGGGCCCGCGCTCGCGCCGCTGTTCGACGTGCTCGGCGAGGAGGTCCCGCGCCTGAGCCGCTCGCGGCAGCGCAAGGTCGCGCTCGCGTACCTCTTGGTCGAGGGCCTGAACGACGCGGACGCCGAGCTCGACGCGTTCGCCGCGCGCGCGGCGCGGCTCGGGCTCTGGACGCACCTCTACGCCTACAACCCGGTGCCGACGAGCGCGCACCGCCCCGTCTCGCGCGCCCGCTACGAGGCCGCGTACGCGCGGCTGAGCGCCGCGGGCCTGCGCGTGCGCATGAGCTGCCAGGCGCGCGTCGAGCCCAACGGTGGGTGCGGCACGCTCGTCGCGACGCGCCGGCTCGTTGACACCGATCCGCGGGCGAGGCACTAGTCAGCCGCCCATGTTCGTCTATCTGCAAGCCACGCCCGACGACTACAACTTCTGGAACCTCGTCATGGGGGCGCCGCTGGTCGTCAAGGCGCTCATCCTCGTGCTCGCGGTGATGATGCTCGTGAGCTGGTTCATCGTCGGCGCCAAGCTGGTGCGGATGTTCCAGGCCACGGCGCAGACCCGCAAGTTCCTCCGCCTGTTCTGGGCCGAGGAAGAGAGCGGCACCTGGGCGCCGGAGCGCATCGAGAGCGTCTACGCGCAGATCAAGTCGCTCAGCGGCTCGCCGCTCGCCAAGGTGTTCCACGCGGGCTACGTCGAGCTCGCGCGCCTCACGAGCGGCGCCGTCACGCGCGAGGGCGCGACCGACAACATCGAGCGCGCGCTGCGCCGCTCGAGCACCACCGAGCTGACCAAGCTCGAGTCGCTCCTGCCGTTCCTCGCGACCACCGGCTCGACGGCGCCCTTCATCGGCCTGCTCGGCACGGTGCTCGGCATCCTCGAGGTGTTCCACCAGCTCGGCAGCACCGGGGACGCGAGCCTGGGCGCGGTCGGCCCCAAGATCGCGGAGGCGCTCTTCGTCACCGCGATCGGCCTCTTCGCGGCGATCCCCGCCGTCATGGCCTACAACTACTTCCTGCGCCGCGTGCGCGTGATCGAGGCCGAGGTGGAGACCTTCGGCAGCGACTTCCTCAACATCGTCAAGCGGCACTTCCTGTGAGCGTCCGATGGGCATGAGCAGCGGTTCGAGCGGCGGGCGCGCCCCGCTGAGCGAGATCAACGTGACGCCGCTCGTCGACGTCATGCTGGTGCTGCTCGTCATCTTCATGGTGACCGCGCCCCTGATGACCGCGGGCGTCGAGGTCGCGCTCCCGCGCGCCGAGGCCGAGCCGATGCCGCTCGAGGAAGAGAAGCTGCTCCTCGTCATCGACGCCGAGCAGAACGTGTGGCTGCGCGTCGTGGGCACCGACCGCCCCGAGGACACGCGCGACCTCATCCCCTTCGAGCGCCTGCTCGAGGTGCTCTCGACGAACGCCATCCTGCGCTCGACGCACGAGATCTACGTCCAGGCGGATCAGGCGGTCAGCTACGGGTTCGTCGCGCAGGTCCTCGCGATCTGCCGCCAAGCCGGGGTCGAGAACCTGGGTCTGGTGACCGACCCGCGCGGCGGCGGCCCGCCGACCCCCGCGACCCCGACCGAAGCGCCGATCGAATGAACCGCGCCCTGTACTACGACCCCGCCGACGGCCGGCCCGACTCCGGGCTCACGCCCTTCGAGTGGGTGAGCGTGGGCTCGGTGCTCGGCGGCCTCGCGTTGACGGTGACGATCCCGGCGGTGACGGGGCTCCTGTTCCTCGTGGTGGTCGTGGTCGAGGTCACGCGCGCCGCCATCGGCGACGACGCGCCCGACGAGCGCGCGCGGATCCTCGAGGAGGAGGACATCATCGAGGCGCGCTTCGTCCAGCTCGGGCGCGACTTCGAGCACGAGCTCCCGAACCGACAAGTCCCGTTGCTCTCGACCGCGCCGCCCGAGCCCGCGCTGGTCCCGACGGAGGCGACGCCGACCGCGCGCGCCGAGCCGCGCGAGCGCCCGCGCGAGCGCCCGCCCGACCCGGTCGAGGACCTGATCGCGCGCATCGGCGATCGCGCCCACGTCTTCGCCGAGATCGCGGAGCGCCGCGAGCGCGAGGGCAGCCCCGACGGGCTGGAGGAGGGCACCGAGCGCACCGCGACGCCGGGCGACGTGTACCGCGGCCGGCTGTACTCCTTCTTCCGGCGCGGCTGGACGATCCCGACGACGCTGAACCGCAACGAGGCGAACGCGCTCACCGCGGCGGTCGACATCGAGATCGGCCAGGACCTCGAGATCGTCTCGTTCCGCCTGCGCTCCGGGAGCGGCAACGCGCTGTTCGACCAGTCGGTGACCGAGCAGCTCGCGCGCCTGCAGTCGGGCGACCAGCGCATCCCGCCGCCGCCCGACGAGGTGGCGAGCCAGTACATCGGCCAGACGATCGCCGTGCGCTTCCACGGCCGCCAAGCGCGCTGATCTTGCTGAGGGCGCCAGCGGTGGGCGCTCGATCGATCGACGGGCTTCGAGCGCGTGGCACACGTGTGCGCCTCGCTCACGCGGGCGGGCGCTCGGACCGTTGCTTGCACCGACGCGCCACGGCGCGCGCCCCGGCACGATGCGTGCGCTAGGGATGGGTCTACCTTTGGAGGTGACCTCGATGCGACGCCCGATCCTGCTGGTCCTCGTCCTCGCGCTCTTCGCGCCCGCGTGCAGCTTCGAGCCGTTCGACGGAACGTTCGGCGACTCCACCGACGGCGATCGGGGGCGCTCGCGCTGGAGCCTGAGCGACGGGCTCTGCCCTGGCTTCGGGCTCTGCGCGCTCGACGTGGCCGTCGCGACGGGCGCCAGCACGCGGCTCGTCGTCGTCGTGCCCGACCGCGTCGTCGCCGAGCTGAGCCCGCTCGTCCTGTCCGGCGCCGCCACGATCGGCGAGGTCACGCGCGCCCCCGAGTCGGACGAGCTCCGCTTCGAGCTCCACGTCACCGGGCCCGGGATCATCGAGCTCGCGATCGTGAGCCCGGACGGAGAGCGCGTCGACACCGCGCGCTTCGAGGCCCGCGCTCCCGAGGGCCTCGAGTGCGGCGTGCTCGCGGCGGGCGCGCAGGTCCGCTACCCGATGGTCTCGATGAGCGAGGGGGTGCGCGAGGTCACCCTGCGCTCCTCCGACACGGAGGGTGTGCCGGAGCTCGGCTGTCGCGTGACCGACGCGAGCGGCGCGCCGCTGCTCTCGGTCGACATCGTCGCCTGGCGGATCGTGCGCGAGCCCGACGAGGACCCCCTCATCGCCGTGCGCTCGCATCCGTTCGAGCTCGTGGCCGACGTCGTCCACGGCGCGCGTGTCTACGTCCACCCGCTCGACACGGAGCGCACCGGCACCGCGACCCTCGAGGCCTCGCTCGGCGCGAGCGCGCAGACGTTCACCGTCCACGTCGTCGAGTAGCCCCAGCCGCCGAGCCGCGCGCCGCCTCACCGCGAACCGCGCCCGCGCCGCGACGCCGAGCCCGCCCACGAGCACGAAGCCGGTCCGAGCGCGCGCAGACAGTCCGCTGCGCGCCTCAGCTCGTCCGCGAGCGCGCTCACGTCCTCACTCCTTCGCTTCGAGCCACCCGTCGAGCAACGCGTCGAGCGCGCGAGACGAGGATCGAGGGACGATCCTCGTCATCTCGTCATTCTCAGCGCGGGATGAGGATCGAGGGACGATCCTCGTCATCTCGTCATTCTCGGCTCCTTCGCCGACGCGATCAGCGGCGCAGGCTGCGGCACGCCGCGACGGCGGCGCTCTGTTGCTCGGCGCTCGAGACGGTGGTCGTGCACATGTACGCGGTGCCGCCGATCTCGCGCCGCGCGGTGACGAAGTAGTTCGTGCCCATGCCGCCGGTGTTCTCGTACGTGAGGACCCAGCCGTCGGCGAGCGTCTCTTCGCGGAGGTTCTGGGGGGTGAAGAGGTCGGCCTCGGTGCGCGCCGCGGCGAGCGTCGCGGGGCTCGCCGCGTTGGCCGCCTCGACCGAGACGACGAGGCCGACGCCGCTGATCATCTGCGAGCCCAAGAGCTCGGTGACGCTCGAGCCGGCGGGCGCGTCGACGCGGAGGTTCAGCGCGGGGATCGCGAGCTCGGCCGGGGCCGGCGGAGTGGGCTCGGCGACGGCGGCCGCGAGGTCTGCGAGCCCGAACGGGTCGTCGTTGCGCGCCTCGTCGCCGTCGCTCCCACCGCAGGCCACGAGGGCCGCGAGGCAAGCGGCGGAGGCGAGCTGGGCGAGCGCGATGCGGAGCGGCGAGCGGTGGGTTCGGTGCATGGGTCTTTCGTCTCCTGTGCTTCGATGCCCGCGACGTGCGGGTCGACGCCAGACCCTCGCAGCACGCGCGCCGCCCCGCGGTTCCGGCGGCGCGAGGCTCACGTCCCATCGGCTCGCGCGCGATGTCCCGCCTTCGCGGGGCCGGTGTCCCGGCGCCCGACGCTCACGGCGAATCCGTCGCGGCGCAGCGTTCGTGGGACCGGCGCGCTCAGGGCCGGAGCGCGCGGGCGAGGAGCTCGGCGTCCGCGAGGGCGGTGTCGAGCGCGGGCGCGACGGCGAGGGCGCCGTTCGCGAACGCGCGCACGCGGACGCCGCGGGCGAGGAGCGCGTCTGCGTCGGCGCCGGCGGTGATGACGCGGTAGAGCCCGAGGCCGCGGGCGGTGACGCCGGCGAGCGCGGCGTCGAGCGCGGCGCTCGCGGCAGCGACGTCGAGGTGGCGCGCCGCGCGGAGCTGGTGGTGCATCTGCACGAGGCTCAGCTCGTCGCCGTCCCACGTGCTCACGAGCGTGAAGGGCGCGGCGACGCGGTAGCGCTCGTTCGTGTGGACGAAGCCCGCCTGGCCGCCCGTCCACCAGATCATCACGTCGGGCTCGACGCCCAGCTCCCGGTACGCGAAGGCGCCGAGGCCGGAGCGGTAGTAGGCGCTCGCCGTCTCGACGAGGACGAGCGGCACGCCGGTCTGTACGCGCAGCGCCGCGAGCGCGGGCCAGAACGCGGCGGGCACGACGCGGCCGGTGCGCTCCTGGACCGGCTCGAGGTAGAGGCCGAGCACGCGCTCGGGCGCCGCGCCGATCGCCTCGCGCAGCGCGCGCACGCTCGCGTCGAGGTCGTCCGCCGGGTGCGGCACGCGCGGCCAGTCGAAGTACGGCGCGCCCGCGCGGTGCGTCGACGGATCGCTGATGGAGCGCGCCGCGGCGGTGGTGTGCCCGACGTACGTACCCGCGAACGAGATGACGGTGTCGGCGGCCTTGCGGTGCCAGCGCAGCGCGCGGATCGACTTGTCGACCGTCTCGTCGCGGCTCGAGCAGAGGTACGCGTGCGGCAGGCCGGGCGTGAGCGCGGCGACCCACTCGGTCGCGCGCACGGCCGCGGGCGTGAGGTAGTTCAGGAGCGTGACCTTGTTCACCGCGGGCCCGAAGAGCGCGCCCGCGTCGCGCAGCGCGGCGAGCGAGGCGGGCGGCGCGGCGAGCGGGCGCGCGAGGCCGTCGGCGAGGTCGCACGCGGGCGCGTCCTTCGCCTCGGGCGCGCGCACCGGGTCGACGACGAACGCGCCGAGCGGCTGGCGGTAGTAGCGCGCGACGCCCACGCCCTCGTACGCGCGCTCGATCCGCGCGACGGTGTAGGCGCCGAGCGAGTCGTTGAGCTTCGCCATCGCCGAGGCGTCGGGCAGGCGGTTGCGGCCGCTCGCGTGGCGGTAGCGCGGCGTCCCGTCCGGCCGCGTCATCGCGCGCGCCCGATCGAGCAGCGCGCGCTTGAGCGCGCGGCCGATCCCGTGGCCGTGGAGCGCGGGCTCGACGGTGACCGCGAGCGAGTAGAGCGTGTTGTCCTGGCCGAGCATCGGGTCGCGATCCGGGCCCTCGACGTCCGCGACGCGCTCGAGCGGCGTCCCGAGCGCGGAGCCGATCACGCGCCCGTCGGGCGTCTCGGCGACGATCGCGACGCCGTCGGCCTCGAAGCCCTTCTTGAGGTGTTCGGGCTCGTCGCGACGCGCGGGCTCGTAGGTGCGCGCCTCGATCGCGAGGATCGCCGGCAAGAGCGCGTCGGCCTCCTCGGGCGCGGCGACGCGCAGCGCGACCTCGGGCGCGTCCGCGCGCGGCGCGCTCGCGGGCGCGGGGAAGTCTTCCCATGCCGGCGGCCTCTTGCCCGGGTGCGCCTCGATCCACGCGAGCGAGCGCTGCATCGTCTCGAACACGAGGTCGATCGCGGCCTCGTCGAACGCGCGGCTCAGGCGGTAGCGCGCCGTCCGCGTGCCTGCGGCGAACACCACGGCGCCGCGCCAGAAGCGCTGGTCGAGGAACGCGTTGAGGGTGGCCGCGTCGGGCAGCTCGAACGCGATCGCGTAGCCCTCCGCGCGCGGCCGCTCGACGAGGTGCGGCCAGCGCGCGGCGAGCGCGCGGAGGCGCGGGAGGACGAGCGCCTCGACGCGGGCCGCGTCGGACGGATCGACGGTGAGCGCGTGCAGCCGCCCGCGCGCGAGCGACGCGGGGAACGCGCTCGTCGGCTCGGGGTCCGCGAAGCGGCTGAGCACCACGCCGACCTGCGCGCGCTTGGCGAGGCACACGCAGTCGGGCACGTCGGGCGCGCCCGTCGCGTCCACGTAGCCGAAGCGCTGGTGCCAGAAGAACGGGCCGCTCAGGCCGAGCCCGCACTGCACCTCGTCGACGATGAGCGAGACGCCGTGGTGCCGGGTCAAGAGGCGCAGCGCCCGGTGGAAGCGCGCGCCGAGGTAGCGGTCGCCGCCCTCCGACTGCATCGGCTCGATCGTCACCGCGAAGTACCCGCCCGCGCCGAGGGCCTCGTCGACGCGCGCGAGCGCCTCGATCTCGGCGGCGAGCAGCGCGTCGCCACGGAAGCGCGCGCGCGCCGCCGCGACGTCGCCCGCGCCCCACACCTCGACCCAGCCGGCGGGCTCGACCGGCTCGCCAGGAGCGTCCTCGACGACCGGCGCGGCGACGAACTCCACCTCGTAGCCGGCGATCTGGAACGGGACGCGCTTGGACGGGTTGTGCGTCGCGTAGAGCGCGAGCAGCGTGCGGCCGTGGAAGCACCCCTCGAACGCGAGGAGCTTCTTGGCCCCCGGCGCCGCGTTCGCGAGGCAGAGCGCGTACGCCTTCTCGTTGGCCTCCGCGCCCGCGTTGACGAAGCTGACGGTGGAGAGGCCCGGCGCGCGCGCGCGCAAGAGCGCGGTGAACGCGTCCGCGTGCGGGTCGTCGCCGAGCGCGGTGTCGTGGCTCGTGGTGAGCGCGTCGCCGAGCTCACCCTCGACGTACGCCTTCACGACCTCGTCGGGCGAGAAGCCGGCGGGGAGCGTCGCGGTCTGGCTCATCGCGTCGAGCACCGAGAGCGGCGTCTCGTCGATCGAGACCATCCACGGCCCGACGCTGCGCAGGTGATCGAAGAGCGGCGGCTTCTTCTCGCCGGTGACGTAGCGGTCGCCCGCGTGGAAGCGCTCGAGCCACGCGGCGCTCTGGGGCAGCGCCCCGCCGGCCGGGAAGCGAAGGCCCAGCGGCCGCGGCGCGTCGAGCAAGGTACGACGCGCCTCCTCGCGCTCCTCGCGCGCGTGCCGCGCCTCGAGCGCGTCGAGGTCTGCGTCGGGCAAGAGCCGCTCGATCTGCGCGTGCCGCTCGTACACCCCGGCGGGGTTGTGGATCTCTGCGAGCGGGTAACACAAGTTGCGCGCCGCCCACGCGCCCGCCGGCCGGAAGTTCCCGCTTCGCTTGATGCCGCCGAAGGGCAGGCGCGGGCTCGCCTTGTTCGTGCTGCGGTTGCGGTTGAGGATCCCCGTCTCGACCTCGCGCTCGTAGCGCGCGAACGCCGCGAGGTCCTCGGTGAACACCGCGTGCGCGAACCCGTACGGCGTGCCGTTGAGCGCCGCGATCGCCTCCGCGTCGTCCTCGAACGTCTCGACGCACAGGTCCGGGCCGAAGAGCTCGTGGTCGGTGTAGCCGGCGAGCTCGTGCTTGCCTCGCGCGAGCCGGTGGAGCGAGGGCATGACGAACGCGCCGCCCGGGCGCGCGCCGCCCTCGACGATCGGCTCGGCGCCCCCCGCGCGCGCCCGCTCGATCGCGGCGAGGAAACCTTCCTGCGCTCGCGCGCTCGCCATCGGCCCGGCGAACGCGCGCGGGTCCTCGGGGTCGCCGAACACGAGCCCCGCGAGCACCTCGCGCAGCGCGCCGACGAAGCGGTCGGCGAGCCGCGCGTGCACGAGCACGCGATCGGCGCACGTGCAGCGTTGTCCGGTGGACAGGTAGCCGCTCGTGACCACCTCGTGCACCGCCTGGCGCAGGTCCGCGTCCTCTCGCACGACGCACATGTTCTTGCCCCCCATCTCGAGCGCGAGGAGCAGCTCCGGCCTCTCGAGGGTCGCCTCGAGCAGGCGGCGCCCGGTCGGCCACGAGCCGGTGAACGCCAGCCCGCGCACGCGCGGATCGCGCGCGAGCGCCGCCCCGACCGCGCCGCCGCCCTGCACCACGTTCAGCACGCCGGGCGGCAGCCCCGCCGCGTCGATCGCCTCGGCGTAGCGCTGCCCCGCGAGCGGCGTGAGCTCGCTCGGCTTCACCACCACCGCGTTGCCGAGCAAGAGCGCCGGCACCACGTGCGCGTGGCAGAGGTGCAGCGGGAAGTTGAACGGCCCCAGCACCGCGACCACCCCGTGCGGCCGGTAGCGCACGACCTCGTTGTCGTGCCCGCGCACCGGCCCGCCCGCGAGCTCCGCGCGCACGCCCGCTTCGACGAGCGCGAAGCGCGCGAGCAGCGCCGAGACCTCCGCGCGCGCCTCGGAGCGCAGCTTGCCCATCTCGAGCGTGATCGCCTCGCTCAGCCCGTCGGCGCGCGCCTCGATCGCCGCGCGCAGCCGCCCGAGCGCCGCGGCGCGCTCGTCGAGCGAGCGCGCGCTCCACGCCGGCCACGCCGCCGCCGCCGCCTCGCAGGCCGCCGCCGCGCGCGCCGGATCGCCCGCGGTGGCGAGCACCACGCGGTGCTCGTGCGCCGGATCGTGGCTGGAGAAGGCCTCACCCGAGGGCGAGTGGAACGTGCCGCCGTAGTAGTCGCCGCGCGCTTCGTGCATGGGGGCGCGGAGGATAGCAGCGCCCGCGCCGCAGGCAGGTGGGGACGATCCTCGTCATCTCGTCATTCGCCGCCCGCGTCGAGGCGGATGACGCAGGTGGCTCAGCCCTCCCTCCATTGCACGGCGAGCAGGAGGTTGCGGCCATCCGGGGTGAGGTAGCCGCTCACCGGCCCGGATGGAGGGAAGCGCCGCGACGCGCCGCCCCAGTACACCTCCCACACCCACCCCGTGGCGGGGAGCCGCGACGCGTCCCCGGCGAGCGCCGTCGACAGCGCGAGGGAGCGGCGCGCCTCGCCGACCTCGACGCGCCGCACGACGAAGTGCGCGTAGCCCTCCATGCACTCGGCGTACGCCCGGAGCACCGCGTCGCGGTGGCGGATGCCGCGGTAGGCGGCCCGGAAGCGGTCGACGAAGCGCCGCGCCTCCTCGGGGCTCGGCGGCGCGGTCGGCGCCGCGCCGATCGGATCGCCCGGAGCCGGCCACGTCGAGGGCTCGACCGGGCGCTCGCAGTGGGGAGGCTGCGCCGCCGCCGCGCCCGCGGACGCGGCCACCAGGAGCAGGGCGAGCTGCGTCCGTCTCATGCGGTGGCATACGCGCGGCGCGAGCGCGCCTCCCCGTCGGCGCGAACGAGCGCAGCGCGTGCGCGCGCTCGCTCCGTCTCACCCCCCGGCGGCGGCGGCGCGCTCTTCGCGCGCGACGGCGACGCGGTCGCGACCGGCGCGCTTGGCCTCGTAGAGCGCGGCGTCCGCGCGCGCGAGCAGCTCGGCGCGCGCCTCGCCGGCGCGCCGGGCGGCGACGCCGACGCTCACCGAGAAGCGCCCGAGCGGCTGGTCCGCGGCGCCCTTCACCGCGAGGCGCGCGACCTCCGCGCGCAGCTTCTCCGCGACGTCGGCCGCCGCGCGCAGCGGCGTCTGCGGCAAGAGCACCCAGAGCTCTTCGCCGCCGACGCGCGCGACGGTGTCGACCTCGCGCGTGTGCTCCTCGAGCGTGGCCGCGAGCGCGACGAGCGCGGCGTCGCCCGCCGCGTGGCCGTGCGTGTCGTTGAGGTGCTTGAAGTGATCGATGTCGAGCGCGAGCACGCTCAGCTCCTGCCCGTAGCGGTCCGAGTACGCGAGCGCGCGGTCGAGCCGCCGCTCGAAGAGGCGCCGGTTCGGCAGGCCCGTCAGCTCGTCGTGCGTCGCGAGCTCCTCGAGCTGCTTCACGAGCTGCGCGTTGTGGATCGCGAGCGCGGCTTGGTCCGCGACCGCCTCCAGGTAGTGCGCGGTCATCTCGTTGAGCGGGTCCTCCTCCGGCCGCGTCAGCACGAGCATCCCGATCTCCTCGTCGACGTGCCGGATCGGGATCGCCGCGAACGAGCCGGTGCGCGGGAGCTCGTCCCAGAAGTCGACCGCGCGCGGGATGCGCGTGACGTCGGGGACGACCATCGCGCCGTGATCGAGCGCCCACGGCCCGCGGCTCGGCGTCGCGATGGTGCGGCCGACCGGCGAGCCGTCGAAGCCCCACGCCGCGCGCACCTCGAGCCCGTCGCCCGGCGTCGTCAGCAGCACCGCGAGCCGGTTCGCGCGCAGCGCGGGCCCGATGCGGGTGACGAGCACGTCGAGCACCGCGTCGAGGTCGTGGCTCGACGCGCTCTCGCGCAGCACCTCGAACAAGAGCGCGCGCTCACGCAGGCGCAGCTCGAGCTCGCGCTGGCTGATCGCGAGCTCCTCGGCGAGCGCGAGCTCGCGCTCCTTGGCGGCGAGCTGCCGCTGTCCGTCGATCACGTCGCCTTGCAGCGTGGTGACGCGCGCGAGCACGCGGTTGAACGACGCGGCGATGCGGCCCACCTCGTCGTCGCCCATCTCGGGCAACCGCCGGAGGTAGTCCTGATCCGCGGCGCGTCCGTCGAGCGCCTTGGCGAGGGTGGCGAGCCGCGCGCCGAACGCGCGGCGCACGACGAGGCCCGCGGCGAGGCCGCCGCCGAGCCCGGACGCGATCGACGCGAGCCACCACCACGGCTCGAGCGAGGCGCCGCCGCGCGCGAGGTACACGACGCCCTGCACGACGGCGCCGGTCGCCGCGCCGGCGACCAGCGCCGCGAGCGCGACGCGGAGGGCCGCCTTTCGGAACGCGGACATGGTGGTGGTTCGGACGAACGAGGCCCGGAGGAGCTGTGCTCCGGGCCTCGTCCTTCACTTCCCCCTGGATGGCGATGAGTGGAATCGAACCACTGACCTAGCGCGTATGAAACGCCCGCTCTAGCCGACTGAGCTACATCGCCTGGAATCGCGGGCGCGCAGTATAGGGACGCGCCCCGAGCTGTCAACGCGTCAGGGCGCGCCGTGGCCGCGGCGGGTCGCGCGGAACGCGCCGCTCAGCCGCTTCCACGAGGGCGAGCTGTCCTCGTCCTCCGGGATCGACATGACCCGCAGCCGCAGCACCACGCGGCTCACCTCGGTCGTCGTCACGTACTCGACGCGCGGCGGCTCGCCGACCTCGAACACCGCGGAGTTGCCCGGCCGCGGCAGCGGGAACGAGAGCTCGAGGCTCCCGCCGCCGCGGTGCTGCCCGCCCGTGAGCAGCGCGCCGACCAGGCGGTGACCCGTCTGCTCGGCGCGCGTGCGCGCGTCGCGCACCGCGAAGCAGCGCATCCCCCAGTCCACCTCGTAGACGTGGTTCTGCGTCCAGACCTCGAGCGCGCACCACCCCTCGCTCGTCACGCCCGCGCGCGCCGCCTCGTAGACCAGCTCGACCTCCACGAAGGGCGGCGGCGCGATCAGCGTCTTCCCGTCGAGCTCCACGGCCTCGGACTCTACCATCGCCCGCGCGCGAATGGACTTTCATATAGGCGCACTATGATCCATGAATCACCTTGAATATGGGTGAGAGATCGTTCACAAGGACAGGGTCATGTCCGCTCCGACCCGTGACGCGATCCTCGACGCCGCGCTCGGCGTGTTCGCGGAGCGCGGGTTCCACGGCGCGTCGATGCCCGCGCTCGCCGAGGCCGCGGGGGTCGGCGCCGGCACGCCGTACCGCCACTTCGAGAGCAAGGAGGCGCTCGTCAACGCGCTCTACCGCCGCACGAAGGAGGCGCTGATGGGCGCGCTGCTCGCGGACTTCCCGTTCGACGCGACCGAGCGCGAGCAGTTCCGCGTCTTCTTCTTCCGCCTCGTGGGGTTCTTCCGCGCGCGGCCCGAGGCGTTCGACTTCCTCGAGCTGCACCACCACCAGCCCTACCTCGACGCGGACAACCTCGCGCTCGAGGCGCGCTCGCTCGCCCCGGTGCTCGCGTATTTCGAGCGCGCGCGCCGCGCGCGGGTCACGCGCGCGATGCCGCCCGAGGCGCTGACCGCGATCGTGTGGGGGCTCTTCGCCAGCCTGTGGAAGGCGATCCGGCTCGGCCACCTCGCGCCGAGCGACGAGCTGTGGGCGCAGGCCGAGGCCTGCGCATGGGACGCCGTGCGGCGCCCCGACGATGGCCCCGACCCGGAGAGCGACCGATGAGACTCGACCCGACGACCCCGCCGACCCGTGCCCCCGTGGGCCCCGCGCACCTCGACGACCTCGCGCGCCTCTCGAGCGCGGAGCTCGAGGCGCTCTACCGCCGCGCCGCGCCGCCCGCGTCGCTCGACGCGCTCGCCGGCGCGCCCGTCGGCCGCATGCTCACCGTGCGCGGCCCGCTCGACCGCGAGGGGGCGCGCGCGCGCGTCGCCCGCCTCGCGCGGGCGTCGTTCTTCCCGTGGCTCGGCAAGAGCTTCGAAGCGTTCGACGCGGAGCGCGGCGAGGGCATCAACCGCGTGCAGCTCCTGGGCGAGCGCTTCCGCTTCGGCCTCTCCTTCGACCGCTCCGTGATCGACGGCGAGCCCTGCGTCCTGCTCGACTACGACCGCGCGGACAACCCCTGGCTCATCCGCCAGATCCGCGACGAGCTGCGCGAGCTGCGCCCGGGCCTGTTCCTCGGCCCCGCGCTCGCGAAGACGCGCGGCGAGCCCGTGCTCGTCCTCTGGTTCGCGATCGACGCGCGCTGACCGCGCTCCCAAGGACTCGTCGGCGCCGCGGGTAGAGCCTCTCGTGCGCATCGAGATCATCACGCCGTGCGAGGAGCCCTGGGAGTCGATGGAGCCGCGCGACGGCGGTCGCTACTGCGGCCGCTGCGAGAAGGTCGTCCTCGATCTGTCCGTCCTGAGCCGCGCGCAGGCGGAGGCGAAGCTGCGCGCGCTCCGCGCCGCCGGGGCCAAGGACGCGTGCGTGCAGCTCGCGGTGGATCGCTTCGGCGACGCGGTGTTCTCGCGCCCGCCGCCGCGTCGCGCGCCGCACTGGGCCGCGGGCCTCGTGCTGGTCTCCGCGCTGAGCGCAGGGTGTCGCGGCGAGGACGCGCCGAGCGAGCCCGCCCTCGGCGCGCTCGTCCCCGACCCCGGCGCGCCGATGCGGCCCGCGGAGATCGCCGTCGCCAGCGTCCCCGCGCCGACGTCGCGCGCCGTCCCGGCGAGCGAGCTCGTCTCCGCACCCGCGGAGGCGACCGCGGCGCAGCGCGCGCTCACCGCCGCCAAGCACGCGCCGCCCCCGCCGCCGCCGTCGTACACGCCCACGCCGACGATCCACCACATGCGCGGCGGCCTCTCGCTGAACTGGCCGTAGCGCGGACGGGGAGGCGCGCGGACGATCTCGCGTACGATGGCGCGATGACCTCGCCCGTCCCCGCGCCCGCGGCGGCGCCTGCGCCGCGCGGCGGCCTCGCGATCGGCGTCGAGTGCTTCGGCTACGTGGCGCTCCTGCTCGGGATCGTGGCGGGGCTGAACTGGGGCTTCGACCTCGACCTGCGGATCAAAGGCTGGGGCGTCCCCGCGCACGCGGGCGTCGCGTGCCTCGGCGTCGCCAGCGGCGCCCTGTTCGCGGCGCTCGGGCGCTGGCTCTCGAGCGCGAGCTACGCGCGCGCCGTGTCCACCCGCCGCTGGATCCCGTGGCTCCTCTGGCCGTCCGTGGTCGCCCTCGGGCTGGTCGCGATCGCGGCGTCGGTGGGGCTCTTTTGAGCGCGCGCCCCGAGCGGAGCAAAGGTCGCCGCGCGGGCCGCGGTCGAGCGGCCGTGCATTTCGAGATCACCGACCCGTGTGAGGAGCCCTGGGACTCGATGGAGCCGCGCGACGGCGGCCGCTACTGCGGGCGCTGCGACAAGGTCGTCGTCGACCTGTCCGTCCTGAGCCGCGCGCAGGCCGAGGCGAAGATCGGCGCGCTCGACGCGGACGAGGTGTGCGTGCGCCTCGCCGTCGACCGCTTCGGCGACGCGGTCTTCCAGCGCCCGCCGCCGAGCCGCGCGCCGCACTGGGCCGCCGGGCTCGTCCTCGTCTCCGCGCTGAGCGCGTCCGGCTGCGCGGTCGAGGAGCCGGCGCCGTGCCTCGCCAAGCACGCGCCGATCACACCCGATCCCGGCCCGCCGATGATGCCCGCCGCCGTGGTGGCCGTCGCCGAGCCCCAGCCGGTGAGCGGCGCGGTCCCCGCCGATCAGCTCGCCGACGCCGGCGACGCGCGACCGACCTCGGAGCAGCGCGCGCTCACCGAGGCGAAGCACCGGCCGCCCAGTCACCACATCCACATGGTCGCGGGCCGGATGCCGCTCCCTCCTCGGCAGCCGACGTTCTTCTGATCGAGTGAAGACTGAGCGCGACCGTTTCCTGCACGATCGCGTCGCAGTTCCCAGTAAACACGCAGTAAACACGGCGCTTCGTGAAGACTCCGTATACTCGCCGTATACGAAATCACGAGGCGCCCCCGTAGCGCGGGCGTCCGTCGAGGGCTATCTGTTCGGGCATGGGCAAGCTCGACGCGGCGCCCGACGTCTTCGCGTACCTCGACTACCGGGCCTTCCTCCGGGACCACTACGAGTCCCGCAAGGGCCGCGGCTTCTCGTTCCGCGCGTTCGCGCGCAAGGCCAACCTCGGCTCGCCCAACTACCTGAAGCTCGTCATGGATGGAGAGCGCAACTTGAGTGGACCGATGGCGGCGCGCTTCGCGAAGGCGTGCGGGCTCGAGGGCGACGCGGCCGCCTACTTCGAGGACCTCGTCCAGCTCGGCCAGGCGCGCACCTCGACCGAGCGCGCCGCCGCGTACGATCGGCTCAAGGGCTTCCGCCGCTACCGCAGCGTGCAGAAGCTCGAGCTCGACCACGCCGAGTACCACTCCACCTGGTACCTGCCTGCGATCCGCGAGCTCGCGGCGCGCGAAGGGTTCCGCGCCGACCCCGCGTGGATCGCGCGCGCGCTCCGGCCTCGGATCTCCGTCGCGGAGGCGCGGCGCGCGCTCGAGACGCTCTTGCGGCTCGGCCTGCTCACGCGGCGCGAGGACGGCAGCGTGCGCCGCGCGCAGGCGCACGTGACGACCGGCCCGGAGACCTCGGGCCTGCACATCACGCGCTACCATCGGATGATGATGGAGCGCGCGTCGGAGGCGATCGATCGCGTCCCCGCCGCCGAGCGCGACATCTCCTCGCTCACGCTGTGCCTCGGCCCGAGCGGGCTCGCCGACCTCAAGCGCCGCGTGCAGGCGTTCCGGCGCGAGCTGCTCGATCTGTCCGAGCAGGACCCGGCGCCCGATCAGGTCGTGCAGCTCAACATGCAGCTGTTCCCGCTGAGCCACGCGTCGAGCGTCGAGGACGGAGGGGACGCGTGAGGCGCGCGCGCGCCATCGTCGCGCTGCTGCTCGGCTGCGCGGGCTGCTTCGGCACCGAGACGGGCAACCCGCCGGTGAGCCCCGAGCTCGACGTCTCGCGGCTCGATCTCGTCGAGGAGGGCGGCACCATCACCGTCGTCGGCGCCGCGGGCGCGGTGCGCCCGGCGGGAGGGCGCGTCCACCTCGTCAACCTCGACGGCGCGGCCGGGCTCGCCACCGCCGACGTCGCCGCCGACGGCTCGTTCCGCGTGACCACCGAGGGAGACGGCGCGAGCCTCGTCCGCGTCCAGGCCAAGCAAGGCGCCTTGCGCTCTCTCCCCGTCGATCTCCAACTCGTCGCGTTGCCCTCGCCCTCGCTCGCGTGCGTCACCGTCGAGCCGCAGCGGGCCGCGGACCTCGGCAGCGTCCGCGTCGGCGAGCCGCTGCGCGTGCCGGTCGCGGTCACGAACGAGTGCGGCGTCGAGGTCACCGTCGAGGCCGCGCGGCTGCGGCTCGGCGAGCCCGCCTTCACGCTCGAGGGGCCGCCCACGCCGCGGCCGCTCGCCGACGGCGCGCGCGCCGACTTCGAGCTCGTCTTCACGCCGTCCGCCCCGGGCGAGGTCGAGGACGTGATCTTGTTCGACGTGGCCGGTGGCGCCGACCGCGTCCGGCTCGCCGTCACCGTGTACGGCGAGGGCGTGCTCTAGCCCCACCGGGGCGGCCTCGCCCCTCCAGCACCGAGCGCTCCTCATCCGCGCCCCACGCGCGGCGCCGGAGCGCTCCGTCCCAGACCCGTTCCCACCGAAGGAGACCCTCGACATGCGAACCGCTCCCCTCGCCCCCTCCGCCACGTTCCTCCTCTTCACCGCGCTCGCCGCGCTCACCGGCTGCGAGAGCGCCACCGGCCAGCCGCAGGCGATCACCTGCGACGACACGCGCCCGTGCGCGACGTGCGCCGGCCTCGACTGCCCCGACGTCGCGTGCGTCGACGGCGTCTGCACGGAGGTCGCGCCGACCGAGTGCGACGCCGCGCGCCCGTGCGCGTCGTGCCTCGCCGTCGGCTGCCCGGTGTTCGAGTGCGTCGCGGGCCGCTGTCAGGAGCTGGCCGCCGTCGAGTGCGACGACGTCACGCCGTGCGCGACCTGCGCCGGCCTCGACTGCCCGATCATGGACTGCGTCGACGGTCGCTGCGTCGAGCGGCGCGAGGACGCGTGCGCGAGCGACGACGAGTGCGTCGCGTGCCTCGCGGTCGGCTGCCCCACGCTCGTGTGTGACGCGGGTCGCTGCGTCGAGACGCGCCCGGTCGAGTGCGACGCGACGACGCCGTGCGCGACCTGCGCGGCGCTCGGCTGCCCGGTGCTCGACTGCGTCGAGGGGCGCTGCGTCGAGGCGCGCCCGGTCGAGTGCGACGCGACGACGCCGTGCGCGACGTGCGCGGGCCTCGACTGCCCCGTGGTCGACTGCGTCGAAGGCCGGTGCGTCGTGGTCGAGTAGCGCGCGCGCTCGCGCCGCATGCGCGCCGGCAGCCTCAACCGCGCGGGCTCGGCGCGCCGACGGCGGTGACGCGCGCGGTGCTCTGGGCACGCGCGTGCTGCGCCGCACGGGCGGCATGCGCGCCGGCCGGCGCGGCGCACCCGCAGTCCTCGGCGCAGGTCGTCACGAACGCCGCGTCGGACAGCGCGCGCACCCGGTGCAGCGAGTCGGCCGGCGCCGCGAGCGCCTGCGCCGCGCGCAGCACGCGGCGCTCGTGGACCAGCTCTCCGTCCGGCCCGCGGTGCCAGCGCTCGTCGATCATCTCGCCCGCGACCACGTGGGTCCACGCGGCGCGCTCGCTGTGGTGATGGAGCGTCGTCGCCTCGCCCCGTCGCAAGAACACGGTCCGCACGGGCCGCGTCGCCTCGGCCTCGCGGCCACGCTCCGTCGTCGATCCCCGCATGCGCCGATTCCGACCACGGACCCGCCTGGTGGCGCAACAAAACGGCGGCCCGCGAGGCGCGGCGCTCACGCGCGCAAGCCGACGGCGTGCCGCCCCGGCGCGTGGAGGATAGAGTGCAGGCGTGAGCGATCCGGCCCGACCGACGCCCGAGGGCATCCGAGCCGAGGTCTGGCAGGCCTACCTCGACGCACCGGCGCACTGCGTCGCCGAGATCCTCGGCGGTGAGCTTCACGTGATGCCGCGCCCCCGACCGCGGCACGCGAGCGTCGCGGGGCGGATGCGCAGTCGGCTTCGAGCGTTCGACGATCCCGAGGACGGGGAGCCAGGCGGCTGGATCATCCTCATCGAGCCCGAGCTGCACCTCGGACCGGTGGACCGACCGGTCGTGCCCGACCTCGCCGGGTGGCGGCGGGAGCACGTCCCGGAGGACTTCTTCGAGGCCGCGGCGGTCTCCCTCGCGCCGGACTGGGTGTGCGAGGTCCTGTCGAACCGCACGCGCGCGATCGACCGGGTCAAGAAGCAGCGCATCTATCACCGCGCCAGCGTCGCGTACGTGTGGCACCTCGACCCGGAGGCAGAGACGCTCGAGGTGTTCCGCCGGGAGACGACGACGTGGACGCTGCTCCACGAGGCCGAGGGCGATGAGCGCGTGCGGGCTGCGCCCTTCGAGGCGATCGAGCTCGACCTCGCCCGCCTCTGGGCTCGGTAGCCCGCGGCGCTCACTCGGCGGCGGGCGCCTCCGCGGCGGGCGCCGGCGTCGCGGTCGCGGCCTGCGTGGCGCGCACGCGGACGCTCGCCGGCGCGGCGTCGCCGAGCACCTCGGTCGAGCGGACCGCTTCCCAGGGGAGGTAGGCGTCGAGCGCGCCGACGTACCAGCCGATCGCGAGCGCGAGCAGGAGGAGCAGCGCGACGTACAGCTTCCACGGCCGCTTCTTCTCGGCGAACGGATCGAACAGGTCGCGCTTGGAGCCGCTCGGCAGCGTCGCGACCTTCGTGAGCGCCTCGCCGAACGGGACGTTCACCTTCGCCATGGCGTTGACCGCCCAGCCGTTCGCGTCGAGCAGCGGGCCGAGGTTGCGCTGCCGGAGCTTCAGCCACGCGATCGCCATCGAGGGGCCGCTGATGATCAGGATGATCCCGAGCACGCCGAGCGGCATCCAGAGGCCGAGGCCGAAGAAGCTCTCGAGCACCATGCCGAGCGCGGCGGTGATCCCGCCGACCGCGACGCCGAGGGCGGCGACGACGCCGATGTCGATCTTGCGCGGGGTGCTCGGTGTGCTCGCCGGCGCCGCCGGCGCCGTGCCGTCGACGGCCGCGTCCGACGCCGCGGCGGTGCGCTCGATGCTCGCGTCCGCGTCGGCCTCCGCGGCGGCGGCGCGCCGCGCGACCTGCTCCTCGATCAGGCGCAGCAGCTTCTTGTACGGCGCCCAGAACGCCTGCCGCACGCTGATCGGGTTGTCGACGATGCGCGTGACGGTCGCATCCCACGGGCTCCCCTTGCGGTCGTAGAAGAGGCCGTTGCGGCCGACCATGAGGTTGTCGGTGTCGCCGTTGGTGACCGCCGCGACGATCGACTTCGTCTCGTTCTTCGCGTTCTTCAGGTCGCAGTAGAGGAGGTAGGACTTGGCGTGCACGGACATCGTGGCGTGCTTGGCCGCGTCGTTGACGAGGATGCAGAGCTCGCACGCGCGCTGGTCGATGTAGAGCGTGCCGACCTGGAACATCGCCGGGCCCTTGCGCGCGTAGAAGTCGCGGAAGGACACGAAGTTGTTCGCGACCGACATGAGGTCGCGGCACATGTAGACGAGCTTCTCGACCTTCTCGCGCGCCTCCGCGAGCGGGCGCGCGGCCTCGTCCTTCGCGATGAGCGCCTCGAGCCGCGCCCGCCACTCGCCCCCGGCGAGCTCGCGCGCGCGCGCCGGGCCGAGCGCCTCGACCACCGCGCCCGCCTTGGCGCCCTGCCACGCGACGTGCGCCGCCATCCGCGCGCGCACCGCGAGCCAGTCCTCGTACGTGAGCGCCGCGCGCGCGCCGATCAGCGGCACCACGACGGCGGCGCGGAAGGCCTCGACCGCGTCGATCCACGCGGGGTTCAGGCCCTCGCCGAACGGGAGCTTCGCGCCGCTCTCGACGTGGGCGAGCGGGAAGTGCGCGACCTCGTCGGCGGTGATCTGCAGGTCCTTGGCTGCCGCGGCGAGGTACTCGCTCTCCTCGCGATTGACCGCGTTGAGCGCGCGCGGGTCGAACGCGGCGACGCGGCAGCGGGTGAAGAAGTCGTCGATCTTGCCCGCGACCTTGGCGTACGCCGCGTACGCGGCGGGCGTGTCGTCGCCGAGCGGCCGCTGCTCCTCGCTCTCGCCCGCGTCGAGCCACGCGACGTGCGCCGCGAGCTCTTCGTAGAACCTGGCGAGCAGCTCGGCGGTGATCCCCGGCTCGCCGCCCTTGTCGGTCGCGGGCTCCGCCGTGCAGGCGAGCACGTCGAGGACGGCCTGCTTCTCCGCCTCGTCGGCGACCGCGGCGGCCGGCAGGACGCCGTCCCCGTTCCACGCGCCGAGGTTGAACTTCTCGATGGCCTCCTTCACGTCGGCGATCGCGAGCGGCTCGTCCTCGTCTTTGCCGAGGCTCTCGAGCAGCGCGGCGGCGGTGTCGTGGACGAGCTTGCCCTCGTCGGTCTTCGTCGAGATGGCCGCGAGCGGCAGCGCCTCCGGCTGCTCGACGAGCAGCTCCGGATCCACGAGCAGCTCCGTCGTCCAGCGCGCGACCTCGATCAGCTCGTTCGCGTGGACGCGGCCGTCGTGGTCGGCGTCGATCAGCGCGAGCGTGCGCTCGTCGAGCTCGAGGCCCTTCACCGGGCAGGTGAGCGCCACCCAGAGCTTCTGATCGAGCTCACCGAGCGCGGCGAGGTCGCGCGCCGAGGTGAGCTGGACTTGGTCGACGCCGCCCGCCCGGAAGAAGCTCCACGTGTGTGCCATGCGCCGCGTTCTACCACGAACCGCCGCGCGCTCCCGGCGCTCGGAGCGCACGCGCCCGAGCGCGAGACCGCGGTCGCGCTCGAACAGGCGACGTCGCGCCGGTCGGGCGCGCTACCCGTCGCGGATCATCACGCGGCGCCGCGCTTGGCCATCACGCCGCGCTGCGCTTGGCGACCTCCACGAGCAGCGCGAGCGCCTCGACCAGCGGATTGTGCCCACGCTCCTAGAGTATACGAGCCGCACAGCCTGGCAGCCCACCTCGAGCGACGCGCGCCGGTAGCGGAGCACCTGGGGCGCCCCGCTGCCTCACCCCGCGTCCCAGGCGTAGGCTGCGGCGCGCCGCGAGCGCCGGCGCGACGATCTCCGGAGCGGCCAGGAAACCGCGTTCCCGAACGGACGACAGTCCGTCCGCATGGCCGCTCGAGCCCTCGATGTCGTCTTCTCCGGCGTGGCGCCGTCCGCTAGGCTGCGAGCCTCGTGGGTCGGGAGATGATCGGGGCCACCATTTCGCGCGCGCGCGCCACGACGGATGCACTCGTCCCCGTCTCGATCTGTCTGCTTCTCGGGGCCGCCTGCGCGCGGCCGCCCGGGGAGTCCGGTAAGACTCGAATCGCGCACCCGCCGACCGGCTCGAGCCTGCACCTCCTCGAGGAACCTCCGCTCGCCTGCGGTCTCGAGAAGGGGGCAGTGCGCTGCGTCAGCCCCGACGGCATCGCCACCCGGTTCGAGGTCGACGAGCCGATCGTCGCCCTCGCCGGCAGCGTCTACCACCTTTGCGCGCTCGGCCTGTCAGGCGCCGTACGCTGCGCCGGCCAGGTCTACGCGCCTCCAGCGCTCGCGGAGGAGGCTGCCCGCTCCAGCTTCCACGCTCCGCTCGCGATCCCGCTGCCGGGGCCTGCGCGCTCCCTCATCGCTTCTTCGCATCGCACTTGCGCAGTGCATGCCACCGGCCGGGTCACCTGCTGGTCCCCCATGGAGCTGAGCACGTACCCCGCCACCGCCCACGCCCGGATGGGCCGCCTCGCTCCGTTCATGGGGCCCGAGCCACCACAGAGGCGCCAACACCCGTCCGCAGGTAGCGGTCGCGAGAAGGCTTTCCTGCAGCACGTGTCCCTCCTGGACATCGTCGCCGCCCACGACGCGCTCGAGTTCTGCTGTGCCGTCGAGGCGCACGGAGCCGTGCACTGTTATCGATGGAGCGGACTCCCCATCCCGCCGTCACGGACGCTCCAACTAACTCCGCTCTCGCTCTACTGCACGTGGGCCGGCTGTTGCGCACGTGGCACCACCGGCGCCTTGGAATGCTGGGCGGCCGAGCGTGAAGTCGCCGCGATCCTCCCGCTCGCTACTGCGACCTTCGCGTTCGGCGCCGACACGCTGTGCTTCACCACTCGCCGCGCGGAAGGTGGGTGCCACCGCGTCATGTGCATGGCCACGCCGTGGATCCAGCCGGACGACCCGAGGACGTACCTGGCTAGCGTCGAACCGCCGGCCCCTGGCTCCCCCTTCTACGGATTGGGCCCGGCGCCCATCTCCCTCTGTATCGATCTCCCGAGGACGGGACCGAATGCGTGACGTCATCATCGCCCCCAGCCGCGACTACTCGAGGGGCGCCGACCGAGCGCCCACGTTCCTTGCTGCCTACGCTGCGAGGGTCGATTGGGATGACCGCCAGGCCACCCCAGAAGTCGCGTCCTCGCGCACGAACCCGGGACCGCGAACAGCACTGGGACCCAACGCCACCAGCGTGGCACGAGGGCGCATTCAGACACAGACCATCATGGCAAGCTATGTCAACAAACCATCGCCACTCACTGCCGATGCGGTGCTCGCGGAGACCTTTGAGGCGTTCGAACGAGCGGTCGGTTGGGCCGGCCAGGGAGGCCGACTGGCCGTGGGACTCGGCCACGGCGTTACGACCGCTGGGCAACTCTATCTCGCCATGGCCCCCCTGCGCTTCTTC
>JAHBWG010000059.1 GCA_019637095.1 Sandaracinaceae bacterium
GGTGTCGAACGCGCCGCCTGCGCCGCCGGCGAACCCGCCGGGGCCGCCGGCACCGCCGGGCCCCGCGCGCGGCGGGTCCGTCTCGCGCGACGGATTGCAGTGGCCCTCCGCGCCGTCGAACCCGGAGCCGTCGAGCTGGCCCTCGACGATGATGTCGTTCGCCGCCTCGACGCGGAGCGGGTGCTCGCCGACGACGCGCAGCCGCGCCGTGCGCGGGATGCGCAGGTTGCCGACGCGCAGCACGCGCGCCGCCTCGTCCCAGCCGGGCAGGCGCGTCCCGTCGAGCTCGCCGGTGCTCGTGTCGAACGTCTGCGTGGCCACCACGTTGACGCTCGCCGGGCCCAGGCACGTGCTCGAGCAGCGATCGCCGTCCATCGTGTTGCCGTCGTCGCACTCCTCGCCCGCCATCACGTTGAGGACGCCGTCGCCGCAGCGATGCCGCGTGCAATCCACGTTGCAGGTCGGCGTCTCGCCGCCGCGCCCGCCGCCGTCGCCGTCGCACTCCTCGCCGCCGGCCGCGTTGATGAACCCGTCGCCGCAGCGCGCGAACGTGCAATTGAGGTTGCACGTCTCCGTCGCGCGGCCCTCGTCGCACTCCTCCCCGGCCGTGGCGTTGTGGTAGCCGTCGCCGCAGAGCGGGCGCGTGCAGTCCGGGTCGCACGTCGCGGTCTCGATCGCGCCCTCCTCGCAGGCCTCGCCGGCGCGCGTGTTGACGTAGCCGTCGCCGCAGCGCGCGAGCGTGCAGTCCGGGTTGCAGGTCGCCGTCTCGCCCGCCATCCCCATGCCGTCGCCGTCGCACGCCTCGTCGTCGGCGTTGAGGAACCCGTCGCCGCAGGAGCCCGCGAGGCACTCGCCGGTCGGGCTGCACCGGCTCGTCACGCAGTCGGGCCCGCGCGAGCAGCCCTGCCCGATCGCGCAGGGCATGCAGCGCATCCCGCCGCAGTCCACGTCGGTCTCCGTGCCGTTGCGCTCGCCGTCGGTGCAGGTGCCGTCCGCGATGCAGACCTCGTCGCGGCAGAGGTTCGTGGTGCAGTCGGAGATGAACGCGCAGCGCCGCCCGGGCGCGCACGTCGCGCCGCAGGTGCCGCCGCAGTCGACGTCCGTCTCGTCCTGGTTGCGGATCCCGTCGCTGCACGTCTCGCCGGGGCCGGCGTCGGGCATGCCGCCGCCGTCGCATCCGAGGGCCACGAGCGCGGCGAGCGAGAGGGTGATGAGGCGCGAGGTGGTCACGCGCACACGATAGCTCACCCGCCGAGGATCATGTTCAGCCCGACGACGGCGCAGACGAACGTCATCAGCGCGGCGCAGCCCCAGGCGAGGGCGAGGGCGCCCGCGGTGGCCGCGGCGGCGGCGGCGCTCGCGCCCGAGCCCGTGCGCTGTGCGTGCTGCCGCAAGAGGCCGTGGCTCACCGCGAGCTCCGCCGTCGCCATGCGCAGCCCCGCGAGGTAGGCGAACAGCGACAGCCCGCCGGACGACGCGCCGAACGGGTAGCCGAGCGAGACCTCGATCGCGACGCCGAGGCTCGCGATCCCGAGCGTCGTCACCAGGAGCGACGCCCACGCGAGCGCCGCGCGCAGCGCGAGCTTGGCGAGCCCCGGCGCGTCGAGCGCGAGCGCCCACCACATCGCGAACGCGAGCCCCGATCCCGCGCTGAGCGTGAGCGAGAGCCCCAGGATCCACCCGAGCGCGCCGATCACCGCGTCGATGCTCTGCGTGTCGAAGGTCATCGCGCCCGCGCCATCGTAGCCGCGCGCCAGCCCGCCTTACTCGTTCATGTCCGCTCAGAACTGAATGGCGGTTCACATCCGGCGGCGGTAGTGTCCGCGCCATGAGCGGCCAGCCCTATCCGATCCTCGGCACCAAGGTCGATCGCCAGAGCGCCACCTTCCGCGACAACCGCGAGGCCAACCTCGCCGCGCTCGGCAAGCTCGACGCGGCCCTCGCGCAGGCGCGCGCGGGCGGCGGCCCCGAGTACAACGCCCGGCACGTCGGGGCCGGCAAGCTCCTGCCGCGCGAGCGCATCGAGCTCTTGCTCGATCGCGACGCGCACTTCCTCGAGATCGCCCCGCTCGCCGGCCACAAGATCAAGGGCCACACCGCGGGCGCGTCGGTCGTCGGCGGCGTCGGCGTCGTGAGCGGCGTCGAGTGCATGATCAGCGCGTCGGAGTCGACGGTGAACGCGGGCGCGATCAACGAGCTCGGCGTGACCAAGAGCGGCCGCCTCGGCGAGGTCGCGGAGGCGAACGGCCTGCCGTCGATCAACCTCATCGAGTCGGCGGGCGCGGATCTGCCGAACCAGTCGAAGATCTTCGTGCGCGGCGGCCGCGGCTTCCGCGAGCTCACGCGGCGCAGCCGCGAGCGCGCGCCGACGATCTGCCTCGTGTTCGGCTCGTCGACGGCGGGGGGCGCCTACATCCCGGGGATGAGCGACTACGTCGTCATGGTGAAGAACCAGGCGCGCGTCTACCTCGGCGGCCCGCCGCTCGTGAAGATGGCGATCGGCGAGGAGACGACGCACGAGGACCTCGGCGGCGCCGAGATGCACAGCCGCGTCAGCGGCGTGAGCGACTACCTCGCCGAGGACGAGCGCGACGCGATCCGCATCGGCCGCGAGATCGTCGCGCACCTCGACTGGAAGAAGGCCGCCGCGCCGACGGCGCGCGAGGTCGAGCCGCCGCGCCACGACCCGGAGGACCTGCTCGGCATCGCGAGCGCCGACCTGCGCTTCCCGTTCGACGCGCGCGAGGTGATCGCGCGCATCGCCGACGGCTCGCGCTTCAGCGAGTTCAAGCCGCTGTACGGCTCGAGCCTCGTCTGCGGCTGGGCGCACGTGCACGGCTTCCCCGTCGGCATCCTCGCCAACAACGGGATCCTCTTCACCGACAGCGCCAACAAGGGCGCGCAGTTCATCCAGCTCTGCAACCAGAGCGACGTGCCGCTGCTCTACCTGCAGAACATCACCGGCTTCATGGTGGGCACCAAGGTCGAGCAGGAGGGCATCATCAAGGCGGGCGCCAAGCTCATCAACGCCGTCTCGAACAGCACCGTGCCTGCGATCACCATCATGATGGGCGCGAGCTACGGCGCCGGGAACTACGGGATGTGCGGCCGCGCGTACGAGCCGCGCTTCCTCTTCACCTGGCCCAACCACCGGATCGCGGTGATGGGCGGCAAGCAGCTCGCGGGCGTGCTCGACATCATCAAGCGCGAGTCGGCCGCGAAGAAGGGCGTGCCGGTGAACGAGGAGCAGCTCGAGCTCGGCAAGAAGATGATCGAGGCGCAGATCGACGGAGAGTCCGAGGCGCTCTTCGCGACCGCGCGCGTCTGGGACGACGGGATCATCGACCCGCGCGACACGCGCGACGTGGTCGGCATCTGCCTGTCGACCTCGTACACCGTGCCCGTCGAGGGCACGACCTCCTGGGGCGTGTTCCGGCACTGAGGACGAGAGGGACGACCATGGACGAGCCGTTCGAGTTCCGCCCGATCCACAAGCTCCTGATCGCCAACCGCGGCGAGATCGCGAGCCGGATCCAGCGCACGTGCCGCGCGATGGGGATCGAGACCGTCGCGGTCTACAGCGACGCCGACGCCGACGCGCCGTTCGTGCGGAGCGCCGACGAGGCGGTGCGCCTCGGGCCGCCGCCGAGCCGCGAGAGCTACCTGAACGTCGAGGCCATCCTCGACGCCGCCGCGCGCACCGGCGCCGACGCGGTGCACCCGGGCTTCGGCTTCCTCGCCGAGAACGCGGACTTCGCGCAGGCGGTGATCGATCGCGGGCTCGTGTTCGTCGGCCCGCGGCCCGACGCGATCCGCGCGATGGGGAGCAAGCAGCGCGCGAAGCAGATCGCCCGCGACGCGGGCGTGCCGGTCATCGAGGGGTACGACGGCGCCGACCAAGACGCGCTCTTCGAGGAGGCGAGGCGCATCGGCTTCCCGGTGCTCGTGAAGGCGAGCGCGGGCGGCGGCGGCAAAGGGATGCGGATCGTGCGGGACGAGCGCGAGCTGCGCGCCGCGATCGACGGCGCGCGCCGCGAGGCGGCGAGCTCCTTCGGCGATCCGACGCTCCTCGTCGAGAAGTACGTCGAGCGCCCGCGGCACATCGAGATCCAGATCCTCGGCGATCAGCACGGCGGGCTCGTCCACCTCTTCGAGCGCGAGTGCTCGATCCAGCGCCGGCACCAGAAGATCATCGAGGAGGCGCCCTCGCTCGCGGTCGGCGACGCGCTGCGCCGGCTGATGGGCGAGGCGGCGCTGAAGCTCGCGCGCGCGATCGGCTACACGAACGCGGGGACGGTCGAGATGATCCTCGACCCGGACGGCGCCTTCTACTTCCTCGAGGTGAACACCCGCCTGCAGGTCGAGCACCCGGTGACCGAGGCGATCACCGACGTGGACCTCGTCGAGCTGCAGATCCGCGTCGCGCGCGGCGAGCCGCTGCCGTTCGATCAGGAGATGATCGACACGGTCGCGAGCGGCGCGGCGATCGAGTGCCGCCTCTACGCCGAGGACCCGGCCAAGGGCTTCCTCCCGCAGAGCGGGCGGCTGGTCGACTTCACGATGCCGGCGGCGGACTGGCTGCGCGTCGACGCCGGCGTCGAGCCGGGCTCGGAGGTCTCGCCGTACTACGACCCGATGCTCGCGAAGGTGATCACCTGGGGCAACACGCGCGGCGACGCGATCGCCCGGATGTGCTGGGCGCTCCGGCGCGCGAGCGTGCTCGGGATCACGACGAACCGGGACTTCCTGATCGACGTGCTCGAGCACGAGGCGTTCGTGGCCGGCGATCTGCACACGCACTTCATCGAGGAGCACTTCGCGGCGCCGGCCCCGCGCGACGCCGAGGTCACGCGGCGCGCCGCGGTCGCGGCCGCGCTCGCCGGCTGGGCGGCGCGGCCGCGGACGCTTCCGTCGATGCGGACCGGGTACCGCAACAACCCGTTCGCGGATCAGGAGGTCGCGTTCCTCGCCGACGAGCGGGAGCACGTCGTGCGCTACGTCCACCACGGCGGCGACGCGTTCACGATCGACGGCGCGCCGGCCCGCGCGTGGGTCGACGGCGCGACGGTGACGGTCGTGGAGCAGGGCCACCGCTGGAGCGCGCGGGTCGTGCGCGACGGGCCGCGCGCGCACGTCGTCTGCGGCGGGCGCACCGTGGCGCTCGACGAGGCGCCGCGCTTCCCCGACCTCGGGATGGCGAGCGCGGCCGACGCGACGGTCGCGCCGATGCCCGGCAAGATCATCAAGCTCCTCGTCGCGCCGGGTGACGTCGTGAGCGTCGGGCAGACGCTCGCGATCATGGAGGCGATGAAGATGGAGCACTCGATCGGCGCGCCGCACGACGGAGTCGTCGCCGAGGTGTGCGTCGCCGAGGGCGACCAGGTCGCGGAGGGCGCCGTCCTCGCGATCGTGCGCGAGCCCGGCGCGCACGAGGCCGAGAACGACGCGGCGGACGCTTGAGCGCGCACCCGCGCGATCGCTACGTCACGGTCTACGGGCGCAAGCCCGTGCTCGAGGTGCTCGAGGCGGACGAGCTCGCGGTCGCGCGCGTGTTCGTCGCGCGCGGCGCGCGGGGCGACGTCGTCGATCGGATCCGCGCCGCGGCGCGCGCGCGCGGCGTCGAGGTGCTCGACAAGAGCCCCGCCGAGGTCTCGCGCATCTCGCGCCGCCCCAAGCAGGACCAGGGGCTCGCCGCCGACGTGGAGGCGCCGCGGATGGGCGCGCTCGAGGGCTGGCTCGCCGAGCGCGGCACGCGGCCTGCGGTGCTGCTCGCGCTCGACGGTGTCACCACGCCCGCGAACGTCGGGATGATCCTGCGCACCGCCACCGTGCTCGGGCTCGGCGGCGTCGTCCTGCCGCGCCGCGGCGCGCCGGAGATCGGCCCGCTGGTGATCAAGGCGTCGGCGGGCGTCGCGTTCCGCGCGCGGATCCTGCGCTGCCCGACGATCGGCGAGGGGCTCGGCGCGCTCCGCGCGGCGGGCTTCGCGATCTACGGCCTGTCCGATCGGGGCGGCGCGATCCTCGGCGAGGCGCCGCTCGCCGAGCGCGCCGTGCTCGTGCTCGGCAACGAGTCCGACGGCGTCGCCGAGGGCGCCGAGCACGTGCAAACCTGGTTGCGGATCCCGATGGCCGCGCCCGGCGACTCGCTCAACGTCGCCGCCGCCGCCGCGATCGCCGCCTGGGCCGCCACGCGGTGAGTCTTCGGACGGTGGTCGGCGGGCTGGCCGCGCCTCACGGGGCGCGCGCTTCCTCGTCCATGCGCGCGAGGATGGCGTCGATCGCCTCGCTCCCCTCGGTGAGCGTCGGGATGATCCGCTCGCACGCCTGCGCGACCGAGGTGGACGGGGCTCGATCGCGCCGGGTCGGCGCCGATCGAGTTCGCGCTACAATGGGATGGCGATGACGAGCCCGGCATCCGCGCAGCCGTACGTGGCGTTCGAGGACTACGTCGCCTCGGAGGAGCGCAGCGAGACGAAGCACGAGTGGCTCGATGGCGTCGTCTACGCGATGGCGGGGGGCAGCGTCGAGCATGGCCGCCTCGCCACGAAGATGACCGCCATCCTGACGGCGAGGCTCGCTGGACGTTGCACGGTCTTGTCGTCGGACGTGATGGTCTACGTGCGCGCGACGAACCTCGCGACCTACCCCGACGGGAGCGTGGTGTGCGGGGCGATGGACGTGCAGCAGGTGGTCCGCAACGGGAAGATCATCGGCGAGGCCCTCACGAACCCCACGCTCGTCGTGGAGGTCTTGTCCGACTCGACGGAGAGCTACGACCGGGGCGAGAAGTTCGCGCACTACATGCGCCTGCCCTCGCTCCGCGAGTACGTCCTGGTGTCTCAGGCGGAGCGTCGCATCGAAGTGTTCCGGCGCCCCGAGGGGCGTGGACGGTGGCGCTCCGACGTCGCCGGCCACGGTGACACGGTGACGCTCGGCGGCGCGGAGGTCGGCGTGGACGAGGTCTACGGCCAATGAGCTGTTCGGCGCTGGCCGCGCCCGGCGATTCGCTCGACGTCGCCGGCCGCCGCCTGGGCCGCCACGCGCTGAAGGGCTGGCCGCGCCTCACGGAGCGCGCGCTTCCTCGTCCATGCGCGCGAGGATGGCGTCGATCGCCTCGCTCCCCTCGGTGAGCGTCGGGATGATCCGCTCGCGCACGTAGGCGTCCGCGTTGGTGAGGATCAAGAGGGCGTGCGTGCCCTCGGTCGCGATCAGGAGCTGGTTGCTCCCGCCGAAGGTGGCGCCGCTGTGCCCGATGAAGTCGCGGCCGGCGAGCCGCCTGCGGGAGAAGGCGAGCGCCTGCCCGCTCGCGACGCGCGGGTACTGGATGCGCAGGAGCTCGTCGACCTGCTCGCTCGCGAGCACGCGCGCCCCGTCGAGCTCGCCGCCGCGCAGGATCATCTGGGCGAAGCGCGCGAGCCCGGTCGCGCTGATGCGCAGCGACGAGGCGGGGTAGAACGCGAAGCCGTTCTGCGGCAGCGGGCTGAAGCGCCGGCCGTTGAAGCCGTAGGGCGTCGCGAGGCGGGTCGCGTCGACGTCGGCGAGGAACCAGCCCGCCCCGTCGAGCGCGAGCGGCGCGAAGATCGCGCGCTCGGACTGCACGCGCAGATCCTCGCCGCCCGCCGCCTCGAGGATCGCGCCGACGATCCCGAAGCCGGCGTTCGCGTACGAGCGCGCGTTGCCCGGCGCGGCGCCCCAGTGGCTCGCCGCGTAGAGCGCTCCATCGGGCAGCGCGTAGCGGCGGGTGAACTCGTCGAGCGAGATCGGAGGGTCCTCGGTGTACGTGACCTCGCCGAGCGCGGCGAAGTCGTCCTCGACGCCGGCGACGTGCGCGAGGAGCATGCGCGTCGTGACCGCGCGGCCCGCGTACGACGGATGCTCGAGCGTGTAGCCGAGCGCGTCGCCGGCGGGCGCGTCGAGCTCGAGCCGGCCCTCCTCGACGAGCTGCAGCGCCCGCACGGCCGCGAAGGGCTTGGAGACCGACGCCATCACGAACAGCGTGTGCGCGTCGACGCGGCGCTCCGTCTCGAGGTCGGCGAAGCCGTAGCCGCCGGCGCGCACGACCGCGTCCGGCGTGACGATCGCGATCGCGGCGCCCGGGATGCCGCCGCGCGCCATGTGCCACGCGACGAAGCCGTCGAAGTCCTCGGGCGGCGCGCCCGCGTCGGGGGCCGCGATCGCCGCGTCGAGCGCCGCGTCCTCTCGCGCCACGCCCGCGTCGCCCGGATCGGCGCTCTCGCACGCGACGAGCGCCGCCGCGAGCGCGAGGCCCCACGCCGAGGCGCGGCGGACGGTGCGAGCGGAGCGATGCACTCGAGCTGCAGTATGCCCGCGGCGGCTGTCGCGCGCACCGCCGGGGCGATCCACGTCCGGGCCGGGAAGAGGTCGATCCCCGACGCGGCGGCGGTCTACGATGCCGCCCATGATCTCTCGCGCCCTCGCGTGCCTGGTGTTGCTGTCCACGTTCGTCGCGTCGGCCGGCGCCGCGCAGTCGATCTCCGATCGGTCGCCGCGCCTCGCCGGCAACCTCGCGCTCGGCTTCGCGGGCGAGCTCGACTCGCACGCGCGCAGCCGCCTGGGCACCCTGCGCTCGGAGGTCGACCTCGAGCCGTCGATCGGGTTCGACGCGCGCGGCGAGCTCCCCGTCCTCGACTTCCTCGTGATCGGCGGCTGGTTTCAGTTCCTCAGCGTCGAGAACGAGGCGTCGGGGAGCGAGCGCGAGGAGACGTTCTCGTTCGACGCGTTCGTGCGGCTCCGGTGGGTGTTCGAGGTCATCGCGCGCACGCTCTACATCGAGCCCTACGTGCTCCTGCCGATCGGCTTCACGATGGCGGTCCTGCCCGACGCGAGCGGCTCGGGGGACGAGGTCTGGCCGGGGTGGAACACCGCGGTGCTCCCCGGCGTGCAGGTGCTCCACGAGTCCGGCTTCGGCGGCTACTTCGAGCTCGGCTGGCGCCACGCCGAGGTCTACCAGGAGCGCAGCGTGCTCGGGACCTCCACCGACATCTCGCTGATCCTGAACGAGCTCGCGCTGAACCTCGGGTTCGTCTACGCGCTCTGAGTCGGCGGAGGCCATCGCTGCGCGATGGCCTGGCCTCGAAGGGCGCCATCGGCCGCGTGCGCGCTCGGTCTGTCGACGGTCTCCGGGTCGCGAGCGCGCTGCGCTACGCTGGTGGCGTGCGCGCACTCTCGCTCACGCTCGCGCTCCTCGCGCTCGCGGCGCCCGCGCGCGCGGATTGCGAGGTGCGCGGCGTCGCCTCGCTCGAGCGCCTGCGCGTGCGCGTCGGCGGCGCGCGGCTGCGCACGTTCGCCGTGAACGAGGTGCCGATCGCCGTGCGTCCCGGGCGCGGCACGCGCTACCGCGACGTGCGCGTGCTCGCGCCCGTCGCCTTCGAAGCGCGCACGGACGCGCGCATCCCGTGGACCGTGCCGCGCTCGGGCACGCTCGCGGGCGGGATGTTGTGGCTCGAGCCCAACGTCGAGATCGAGGACGTCCGCGAGGGGATCGAGGACGAGGGGCTCCTCGTGCGCGTGCAGGTCGACGCGGGGGTGTGGATCGAGCGCGTGCGCGCGGCGTGCGACGCGATCGCGGTCGGGCTCGGGGAGGGCGGCGCCCAGGCGCCGGCGTGGGGTGCGACGGGTGGGCCGCGCTGGCAGCTCGCGAACACGTACGCGTGGGTCCGCAGCGAGCTCGACGACGAGGAGGCGCCGTCGGTGCGGCTCGAGGCGCCGCGCGGGCTGCCCTCGCCGCTGGTCGAGGTGGAGCGCCGCGGCGGCTGGGTGCGCGTGGTCGGGCGCTTCGAGAGCGGCGCGCTCCTGCGCGGCTGGGTGCGCTCGCACCACCTGCGCGCCGAGTCGGAGGCGCCGCCGCCCTCGCGCCCCTACCTGCGCGAGGTCCGCGCCGGCCCGGCCGGGCTCTGCCGGCGCGGGCGCCCCGACCGCGACGAGTACGTCGGGCCCGCCCACGTGGCGGTGGGCAGCGCGGTGCGCTTCGCGCCCGGCGCCGAGGTCTGGGGCACCGTCGCCGAGCCCGCCGTCCTCACGGTGTCGTGGCGCCACGGCGAGGCCTGGGCGCGGCTCGTCCACGTCCCGGGCCTGCGCGGCGACGGCCGCTGCCCCGAGGTGATCACCCAAGCGTGGGTCGAGCGATCGCAAGTGACGTTGTCGGGTGAGCGCGCCTCGATCGCGGTGCCGGGCTCCCTGCTCGGGATCGAGTAGCCGAGCGACGCGGCCGGTCGCGGCGGGCCGCTTCGTGGCGCTTCGTGCCTCCGCCGGTACAATCGACGCGAGACGCGACGCGATGCGCCTCGGGGAGTGGTGATGACGGTACGTATTGGCTTGGCGATGTTCTTGGGCCTCGGGCTCGTCGCGTGTGATGGCGGGGCCGTCGAGCACGACGCGGGACCGACCGGCCTCGACGGCGGCATGCCGCCCGGCGAGTGCGCGAGCGCGAGCGACGGGACGCCGTGCGCCGGAGGGACGGGGACGTGCCGCGCGGGCGTGTGCGAGACCAGCGGTCCGGAGTGCGGCGACGGCGCGATCGACGACGGTGAGGAGTGCGACGACGGCAACCGCACGGCGTTCGACGGCTGCGAGCCGGACTGCACGTTCACGTGTCGAGCGGACGCCGAGTGCGACGACGGACTCGTGTGCAACGGCGCCGAGCGCTGTGGCGTGAGCGCTCACGTGTGTGAGCCCGGAACACCCGCCGAGCCAGGAACGGAGTGCACGACCGCGGACATCGCGGACGGCGTGTGCATCGCGACGGCGACGGGAGTTCGCTGCGCCAACGCGGGCTGTCAGAACGGGGTGCTCGAGGAAGGCGAGGAGTGCGACGACGGGAACGAGGCGTCTGGCGATGGCTGCGAGCCGGACTGCACGTTCACGTGCCGCGCCGACGCGGACTGCGACGACGGCAGTTTCTGCACCGGCGCGGAGACGTGCGATCTCGCCACCCACCGGTGCGTCGCTGGCACCGAGCCGAGCTGCGACGATGACAACGCCTGCACCGAGAACCTGTGTGACGACGAGGCGGCGGCGTGCGCCAACCCGCTCATCGACAACGACGGGGACGGGCACGCTCCCGTCGAGCTCGGCGCGTGCGGCACCGACTGCAACGACCGCCGCGACGACGTGTACCCGGGCGCCGAGGAGCTCTGCGACGGCATCGACAACAACTGCAACGGCATGACGGACGAGAGCGCACCCACCTGGTACATCGACTGCGACGGCGACGGCTTCGCGGCGACCACCGACTCCTCGCGCATGGGCTGCGAGGAGCCGGCGAGCTCGGCGACGGGCTGCGGTGGGCGGTGGACGACGCGGCGCCCGATCAGCGCCGCGACGACCGACTGCGATGACGCCAACCGCAACGCGTTCCCGGGTCAGACCATGTTCTTCACGACGGCCCACCGTCCGACGGCGACGGGCGACGACGCGCGCTTCGGCGACTACAACTGCGACGCGCTCGCCCAGCGCGATCGCAGCACCGCGGCGGAGCGCGACGGGAGCTGTACGCTCACCACGAACTTCTTGCTCGGGACGCGGAGCTGCAGCGGGACTGGCTGGGCAGGCGCGGCAGCGCCGGCGTGCGGGGGGAGCGGCACCTTCTACACGTGCGGCGAAAAGCAGGAGTGCTTTCCGCGCTTCCTCGGCGACCGGATTTGTGCCGGGTACTCGCTCGTCTGCGAGGGTCGGTTCTTGCGGGCCGGCGACCCCTGTTATTGCCCGTCGGGAACGACCTGCACGGCAGATTGCACGCCGGGGAGCAGCGGCTGCCCGTGGCACTACTACCGCTGTCCCGCGGCGACGACGGAAGCGGGCGCGCGGATGGCCTGTCGCTGAGCAGCGAAGGCACGTGAGTTGCTGGGTCTCGGGCAAGATGCGCGTCGTGCCCAGGATCTCTCGGTTTCTCCTCCTCGGGGTGGCTGCTCTGGTGGCCACCGTGGCGTGCGCGGACGCCGATCTGCCCGAGGTCCCGCTCGAGGGCGAGCCGCTCCCGCTCTCGCCCGACGGCAAGCTCGACGGGGTGGAGCTCGCGGCGTACGCGCCGCTGCCCGCCGGGGCATCGCTCGACGCGCCGTTCGCCGCACTGTTCGCGCCCGACGATCCGGTGGCGACCCTCGAGCTCTCCGAGATCCAGGCGGTGCGCGAGGCGCGCGCCGCCGACCCGGCGTCCTACGAAGAGGGCGCCAACCCGTACCGGATCCGGTACGCCGTCTACAACCTGCGCAACCCGGACCTCGTCGAGGCGCTCGCCGACGCGCACGACGCGGGGGTCGACGTGCAGATCCTGATCGACGCCGAGCAGCTCGATCCAGCGCGCGACTGGAACGTGGCCGACGAGCGGCTCGTCGAGCGGGGCTTCGAGCTCGTCGCCGACCACCGCACGCTCGACGAGCGGACGCGCCGCACCGCCGATCTGATCGGGATCGTCCACTCCGGGCTCATGCACTTCAAGCTGCGGCTCTTCGAGACGCCGGAGCGCACCTCGCTGCTCACGGGGAGCATGAACCCGGGCGACAACGCGCTCCTCAACGAGGAGAGCCTGCACCTGGTGCGCGACCCGCGGCTCATCGCGCGCTACGCGGCGGCCTACGAGGCGATCCTGCGAGGGCAGCGCATCGCCAACGAGTGGGACGAGGCGGCGGCGGTGAACGTGCTCTTCGAGCCGTCGGCGCGCGGGCCGCGCGCGGGCGGCCGGCTGCTGCAGTGGATCGCCGAGGAGCGCGAGCTGATCGTGTTGATGGTGTTCTCGCTGCGCGACATCACCGGCGAGGGGAGCTCGCGCTCGCTCGTCGAGGCGCTCGGGGAGCGCGCGCGCGCCGGCGTGCCGGTGATCGTGATCACCGATCGCAAGCAGTCCGACGGCGTCGACGCGCACGGGCAGCCGCTCTACGCGGACGATCCGACCGAGGATCGCCTGCGCGCGGCGGGCGTGAGCGTCTTCGAGGCGACGAACCGGCGCACCGACTTCACCGCGATGCACCACAAGACGGGGATCTTCGGGCTGACGCGGATCCGCGTGGTGACCGACGCGGCGAACTGGACGTTCTCGGGGCTCGGCTCGGCGCGCGCGGTCGCGCGCAACTACGAGAGCCAGCTCTTCATCGACTCGGCGCGCCTCGACGGAGGGCGCACCGGGCGGCGCTACCTCGCGCAGTGGGTGCGGGTGCTCGAGCGCTACGCGGCACAGAGCGCGCGAGACGGAGAGCCCGCCTTCGAGGAGGTCTTCGCGCGGCTCTCGGCGCTGCCGGCGTGGCCGTCCCAGGACGTGCGCTTCACCGCGCGGGCCGAGACGCGCTTCGGCGAGACGGTGCTCGTGCGCGGGAGCGACGCGGCGCTCGGCGGGTGGATGGCGCCGGGGCACGCGCTCGCGACCGACGCGGACCGCTACCCGCGGTGGGAGAGCGCGGCGAGCGTGGCGCTGCCGCTCGGGGTGAGCGCGGAGTGGAAGCTCACCGCGAGCGACGGCGGCGCGCTGCGCTGGGAGCGCGGCCCGAACCGGCGCTCGTTCGTGCAGCCGGCGGCGCTCTCGGGCGCCGAGGCGCTCTCGCTCCACGCGGACTGGCGTTGAAGCGCGCCGCCTCGCGCGGCGACGCCGCGGGGATGGCGTCGTCGGGCGCTCGTCGTGTGATCGCGCTCGGCGCGCTGTGGCTCGCGTGCGCGCTCGGGGCGTGCGACGCCCCGCCGACCGAGGACGCTGGCGCGCGCGACGGGGGGCTCGCGGCGGACGCGGGCGCGGCGATGGATGCCGGTGGGGCGCTCGACGCCGACGTGATCGACGACGACGCGGGCGAGGGCGACGCCGGCCCGGACGCGGCCGCGCCGCGCGCGATCGCGACCGTGCTCACGCTGAACCTGCACTGCCTCGAGCTCGACGGCACCGCGTATGCGACGCACCAGGCGCGCCTCGCGGCGGTCGCGGCGCTCGTGGCGCGCGAGGCCGTCGACGTGCTCCTGCTCCAAGAGGTGTGCGACGACGGCGCCTTCGACGCGGCCGAGGCGTTGGGCCGCGCGCTCGAGGAGGCCGGCGCGGGTACGTTCGCGCGGCACGTGAGCTTCGCGCACGTCGCGTGGGAGGGGACCTCGCGCGAGGCGCGCGAGAGCGTGGCCGTCTTCTCGCGCGAGCTCTCGGCTCCGGCGACCCTCGCGCATCGGACGCAAGACGGCTTGCGTCGCGTCATGGTCTCTGCGAGCGCCGGCACCCCGCTCGGCGTCCTGCGCGTCGCGAGCGTCCACTTCGATCACCGCAGCGCGGCGGCGCGGCTCGCGCAGGCGCGCGAGGCGGCGGCGATCACGCTCGCGGAGGCGGATCCGCACCTCGCGGCGGTGGTCGGTGGGGACGTCAACGCGCCGCGCGGGAGCGACGCGCACGCGGCGTTCGGGCAGCTCGGCTACCTCGACGCGAGCGACGCCGCGGGCGGTGGGCGCATCGATCACGTCTTCTCGCACCGCGCCGCGCCCCTGCGCGCGCTCGAGGCGCGCCGCGTCCTCGACGATCCGGCCACGCGCGTCAGCGATCACCCGGGCGTGCTCGTGCGCTTCGTCGCCGCCGCGCCGGACGACGTCCTCGTCACGCGCGTGCTCGCGCGCCACGACCCGGGGCCGGGCCGCGCGCTCTACGTCCGCGGCAGCGCGCCGCCGCTCTCGTGGACGCGCGGCTGGCCGATGCGCGCGCGCGCGGCGGGCGAGTGGTCGTTCATCGCGACCGAGCTCGCGGGCGCCGTCGAGCTCAAGGTGCTCGTCGACGACGTCGACTGGCAGCTCGGCGAGAACGCCCGCGTCGAGGCGGGCGGCGCGCTCGAGCTCACCCCCACCTTCTGAGCCACCCGAGGGCGAGGAGGGCGCCGAGCGCGAGCGGGCTGGCGGCGCGCGGGCTCGCCGCGCAGCCGGCGCAGCCGCCGCGGGCGGGCTGCTCCGACGTCGGCGCGGACGCTCCCTCGGTGGACGACGACGAGGACGCGGGTGGGGAAGGCGCGATGCAGCGCGAGGCCTCGATGCAGCGCGGCGCGTCGCCGTCGTCGTCGGGGGGCGCTCGCCCGCACCGCCCCGCCGGGTCGCACGCGTCGAGCACGTCCGTGCTCATCCCGCGCCCTGCGTAGACCGTCCCGACGCAGAAGCGCGTCGGCTCGCACCGCGCGGCCTCGCCGTAGCGCGCGGCGCAGTCGGCCGCGCTCGCGCACTCGAGGTTGGGCGCGCACGCCGAGGCGCACCCGGAGTGGCTCAGCGCCACGGGCGAGGTCCCCGGGGGGCAGTCGCTCGGCGGGCACACCTCGCGCGGGCGGTCGTCGATGACGTCGGCGGACGCGGGAGCAGCGGTCAGGCCGAGCGCGATCAGGGCCCAGGCGGCGCGCTTCACGACGGCGACCACACGCCGAGCCGGGTGCCGAACGGATCTTCGAGCTCGAAGCGCCGCCCGCCGGGGAACTCGAAGATGTCGGCCACGATCGCCGCGCCGGCCGCGCGCGCCGCGTCGCGGCTCGCCTCGAGATCGCGCGAGAACAAGATCACCAGCGGTCCGCCGGGCGCCACCGCGTCGACGAGCCGGAGGCCGCCCGCCTCGCGTGCGCCGCGCGCACCGTCGACGTAGCCCGCGTAGCCGGGGCCGTAGTCGTTGAACGACCAGCCGAACGCCGCGCCGTAGAACCGCTTGGCGGCCTCCATGTCCGTGACCGACAGCTCGACGTAGTCGATGCCGTGGTGCTGCCCGCTCGTGTCCGCCATCGCTTCCCCTCCTCGCGCGCTCTCGCTCGTCGAGATTGCGCTGCGCGTCGCGCGCACCGCAAGAGGGCGCTGGTGTCTCTCGGCGCTTCTTGATATCAGCGAGACAGACCATGGGGGCCGACGACACGCGGGCGTCGCGTCCGATCTGGCCGTGGCTGCTCGCCACCGCGGCCGTCTATCTCGGCGGGTCGTTCCTGCCGGTCCCCGGCGTGGACCACGAAGCGCTCGCGAGCCTGAGCGCCGGCGGCGGCCTGCTCGCGCTCTTCGATCAGCCGGCGGTGGTGGTCCCGCTCGTCGGCTTCTCGGCGAGCACGCTCGTCCTCTTGCACGTCCTGCTCGTCGCGGGCGGCCTCACCGAGCGCGCCGCACCACGCCGCGTCGCGTTCCTCGTCTACCTCGTGATCAGCCTCGGGCACGCGTTCGTGATCGCGCTGTGGCTCGAGTCGTTCGGCGTCGACACGGGGCTCGAGGTCGTGCCCCGGCCAGGGTGGGCGTTCCGGCTCGCGGTGATCGCCGGGCTCGGCGGGGGGGCGGCGCTCCTCTGGTGGGCGTTCGGCCGGATCGATCGCACCGGGCGCGCGCACGGCGCGTTCTGGCTCGCGATCTTGCTCACGCTCGGCCGCGCGCTCGACGAGGCCGGCCGCGCCGGCGCGCGCGCTGCCTCGGGCGACATCGTCCCCGCGCTCGCGCTCGTCGAGCTCGCGCTGCCCCTCGCCCTCTTGGTCGTGGCGCTCGCGCTCGCGGTGCGGCCGGTGCGGTGGCCCGCCAAGGTGTTCGGGGTCTTCGCGCTGCGCTCCGGCTGGGACGCGGTCGCGCTGCCCGCCGTCGCGCTCGTCCCCGTCGCCACCTACGCGCTCGGCGCGCTCGTCCCCGGGAACGCGTCGCTCGGCTCGGCGACGGTCCGCGTGATCGCCGCGGTGGTCCCGCTCGGGGTGGCGATCGCCGTGGTCGTCGCGCTGCGGGGGGCGCCGCGCGCCGACGCCGCGCGCCCGCTCGGCCCCGCGCTCGTCGCGGGCGCCGGCCTCGTCGCGTCCGCCCTCGCGCTCGTCGTCTCGTTCGCCGGCGCGGGCGGGATCGAGGCGGCGCTCACCCCGGGCCCGCTCGAGGGGACGCACGCCTACCGCCTGGTCCTCGAGGCGGAGGATCGCTTCGCCGAGGGCGACGCCGCCGCGATGGTGCGCCGCCTCGAGGCGCTCGGCGCGCGCGCCCGCATCGAGGCGGCGAGCGCGACGCGCGTCACCCTCGCGCTCGAGGACGCGGCCGAGCTCGAGCACGTCATCGAGGCGCTCACGCCGCACCGGCTCGAGCTCCGCTTCGCCCGCGAGCACGATCCGGCGCTCTTCGAGGGCCTCACGCCGATGCTCGCGCACGACGGGCGGCGCCAAGGAGCCTTCGGTTGGAGCGGCGACTGCGAGCGCGTCGCCGAGCACCTCGAGTCGCCTCCCTCCGACTGCGACGCGGTCGTGCAGCCGGGCCGCCCCGAAGGCGACGCGTACGAGCGCGAGTGTCGCGTCCACTGCGCCGAGGACGAGCTCGTGCTCGGCGGCGACGGCATCTCGGAGGCGCGCGTCGCGATCGACCCGACGTACCACGCGCCGACGGTCGCGCTCGAGCTGACGGCCGAAGCCGCCGCCCGCTTCGGCGACGCGACCGCCGCCAACGTCGGCCGCGCGCTCTTGATCCTCGTCGACGACGAGGTGGTGAGCGCGCCCATCGTGCGGTCCCGCATCGACGGCGGCCGGGTCGTCATCACGCTCGGCGCGAGCGCGCCCCACGCGGTGCTCCTGCGCGATGCATCCGCGCTCGCGGAGGCGCTGCGCCCGAACGGCCGCATCCGCTCGCGCTTCGTCGTCGCCGACGCGCATTGAGCTCGGTTGGCTCGGTCGAGCTTCGCGGCGTTGCCGCGCGCGCCGGCGGCCGGGTACGCTCGGGCGATGGAGCGCGTGACCGGCTTCGGTGGCTTCTTCTTCCGCGCCGCGGACCCTGCCGCGCTCGCCGGTTGGTACGAGGCGCACCTCGGCGTGACGCGCACGCCCACGTCGTACGGGGACCCGCCCTGGACGCAGGACGCGGGGCCGACGGTCTTCGCGCCGTTCGAGGCGTCGACCGAGTACTTCGGTCGCCCCGAGCAGGCGTGGATGATCAACTTCCGCGTCCGCGATCTCGACGCGATGGTCGCGCAGCTCCGTGCGGCGGGGATCGACGTCGACGTCGAGGCCGAGCCCTATCCGAACGGCCGCTTCGCGCGCCTGGCCGATCCCGAAGGGAACCCGATCCAGCTCTGGGAGCCCGCGGAACCGGCCGCGTAGCGGCGGCCCCGCGCGTCACTCGCGGAGCGGGGTGCGGCGGCAGTCGTAGGTGACGGCGATCGGGTCCGAGTGGTGGATGACCTCGAAGTCCTCCACGCGGAGCATCGCGAGATCGCGCGGGCCGAGCAGGCCGGCCCACCTCGCCGTCGTCTCGGTGTCGGACTGCGCCGTCAACGCGATCTGCCCGCCGTCCGCGTGGTACATGCCGTAGCGCATCAGCGCGCGGGCGACGGTGCGCGCCCCTTCGTTCGGCAGCGAGGCGAGCGGGAAGTCCGCGCGCAGCCGGAAGTGCACGCCGTAGGGCGGCGCGTCGGCGTCGCCCGTGGTGTTCGTGCCGTGCGTCGCGGGGCGCACGTACTGCCGCGCGCGCACGCGGTCGTTCGGCAGGATGAACCGGATCGCGTGGGCGATCTCGCCGGCCGCGACCTCGTCCGCGGTGAACAGCAGCGGCGCGATCGGGAAGCCCGCCGCGTCGGCGCTGGTGCACTGGTCGCCGCGGCCGACCTCGGGGTAGACGCGCGTGGTGTCCCATACCGCGAGGCACCCGCCGTAGAACGTGCCGCCTTCGATGTTCGCGCGCCACATCTCGTAGAGCCGGTCCTCGAGCGGCGAGAGCACGATGAGGTGGCAGTCTCCGTCCGACGCGCACTGGTAGCCGGACTCGCCCTCGAGGCGGCCGCCCGGCGGGACGGGCACGCGGACGTGGTCGCAGTCGGGCGAGTAGAAGTCCTCCGTCTCGGTGAAGTCCATGCGCGGCGTGGACGCGTCGGCGCGCAGCACTTCGATCGAGAAGTCGATCTGGAACCGATCGCCGTTGCCCCAGCCGCCCGCGCGGCGCAGCGACGCGATCACCGCGTCCGAGTACGGCGCGACCGGCGCCTCCGAGACGTCCTCGAGGAAGAACGATCCCTCGGGGAAGTAGTGCGCCATGCCGGGCGTCCCGCCGGCGTCGCGCCCGCCCGCGTCCGTCCCCGGGCCTGCGTCGTGATCCGGGCCCGCGTCGTGATCCGGCCCGGCGTCGGCGCCCGCGCCCGCGTCGCGCCCCGCGGCCGCGTCGGCGCCGCCTCCGTCGGGGTCTCCCTCGCCGTCGCACGCGGCGAGCGCGAGCACGAGGCACGAGGACGACGCGAACGACACGAGGGTGCGGAGGCTCGACATGGCGCCATCGTGCCCGACGCGCACGCGCCGGTCGAGGGCACGCTAAGATGGCAGGGTGCAACGTACCTTCCTCGCGCTGGCCGGGATCGTCGGCGCGCTCGCGGTCGGCCTCGGCGCGTACGGCGCGCACGGGCTCGAGGCGGCGCTCGACGGCGCGCCCGACGCGGCGCGCCGCCTCGGCTGGTGGCAGACCGCCGTCACCCATCACCTCGCGCACGCGCCGATGCTCGCGGTGGTGGCGCTCGTCGCCGCGCGCCGCCCGGGCAAGGCGATCCTCGCCGCGGGCGTCGCGTTCGTGCTCGGCCTCGCGCTGTTCTCGGGCTCGCTCTACGCGATGACGCTCGGCGCGCCCCGCGTCCTCGGGGCGGTCACCCCGCTCGGCGGCCTCGCGCTCATCGCCGGGTGGCTCGCGCTCGCCCTGAGCGCGCTCCCGCGCGCGGAGTGACCGCGGCTCACCGACCGGGGCTCACGCCGGGCAGACCTCGCCGTCGCAGCCCTCGCTCGCGGCGCCCAGGAGTTGGCCGAGGCGCAGGCCCACGTCGAGATCGTCCTCGCTCCCGAACCGCTCCCACGCGAGCCGCCCTGCCCGATCGATGACGACCGTGCTCGGCGTCCCGCGCAGCCCCCAGCGGCGCATGGTCCACGGGTGGCTGCGCGGCGTCTCGTGCGCGTCGACGCCGACGGGGAAGGGCACCCGCAGCTCCGCGAGGAACGCCTCGAGGCTCGCGTCGCCCATCGCGTCGTGGTGCTCGAACACCGTGTGCAGCCCGAGCACCACCGCGTCGCCGCCGAGCCGCTCGTGGAGGCGCACCGCCTGCGGGATGCCGCGATAGATGCACCCTGGGCACAGCATCTGGAACGCGTGCACGATCACCACCCGCCCGCGCAGGGACGCGAGCGACGCGGGGCCGTCACCGACCCACCGGCGTACGCGCCACTCGGGCACCGGCTCGTTCGGCCGCATCAGAAGTCCCCCTCGCGCACGTACGGGTGAGACCAGAGCGTGATCTGCATCAAGAGCGACTTGAGCCACGCGTGCTGCATCGCGTCGACACGCGCGGCCGGCGTCCCGCCCTGCTCCAGGAACGGCCGGATCGTCGCGAAGATCGGGTAGACGAGCGGGATCAGGTCGAGGAAGCGGATGTGGTCCGCTGCCTCGACGCCATCGGCGCGGTTCTTCCCGATGCGGTGGTGGCGGCGGCCGATCTCGAGCTGATAGTCGAGCCACGCGGGCGAGTAGTCGGCGCTCGTCGTGTCGAGGATCCACTGGCCGAAGCGCCGTCGGACCGCGCCGAGGTACTCGGCGCTCGGCGGGCCGCCGGGCTCCGCGAACGCCGCGACGAGGTGCGGCTGCGAGGCGACGAAGCCGTACCAGACGTCGAGGATGGCCTCGACGTGCGGCGCGAGCTTCTCCTTCGCTTCGCGGAGCGCCGCGGCGTCGGCCTCGCCGAACAGGCACGTCTTCTTCATGCGCTCGAGGTCGTCGGGGCGGACCGGGCTCGCGGGGAGCGTCGGGTCGCCGTGCCGGTATCCGGGGATCGTGGTCATGAACGCGGTCTCCTGGTTATGATTGGTACTACTGACGATATGGGTCGCTCTCGCGGCGCCCGCGTCGCGGGCGCGCGGAGCTCAGCCGACGACGCGCAGGAAGCGCGTCCGGATCTCGTTCGCGATGCCCTCGGGCGCCTCGACGAAGTCGGGGCAGTCGACCCGGAGCGCCGCGTCCCCGAACGGCGCGTCGACGAACGCGCAGTGGTGAGGGGCGGCGGACCTCGGGTGCGCGTAGGGGCGGAAGTAGGCGCACCCGGCGCAGGTCCGCGCGTCGATCTCGCCGCGGAGCTGGAGCCGGCGGATCAGCTTGACGATCGAGCGCAGGAGGACCGCCTGCTCGTCCTCGTCGAGCCCGGCCGCGACGGACGCGACGACCTCGGGCCAGGCCTCGGCGCGCGTGGCCTCGCGCCGGCCCTTCGCGGTCAGCGTCAGCGCGAGGGCGCGCGCGTCCTCGGGGGCGGCGGTCTTCTGGACGAGGCCCTTGTCGAGCAGCGCGGAGACCGCCTTGCTCGCGGTCGCCGGCCGCACGCCGAGGGCCTTCGCGATCGCCCCGAGGCGCGGCGGGCTCGCCGCGGCGGCGACGTGGCGCAGGATCTCACCCTGCGTGGGCGTGAGGCCGCGTGCGCCGGCGCCTTCCCACGCGCCCTTCCTCAGGACGCGCGCGAGGCGTCCGAGCCCGTCCGCGATCCGTGACGCCGTCTCGCTCATGGTTCGTAGTGCTAACAGATGGCGAGCGCTCGGTCAAGCCGGGCTGTCGCCCAGAGAGGTCTCCCCGCGCTCCACCGCGGCGGGCTCGAGTCAGAAGTCGACGCGGAAGAGGTGGCGCGCGCGTTTGGCGTAGCGGGCGGCGCGCGCGCGGATGTGCTCTGGGCCCCAGCTGTCGCCGGTGATCTGTCGGGGGAGCGCGTAGCCACTCCTCGCGTAGCCGGCGAGCTTGTCGGCGAACGGTGCGTCGGACAGCTCACGGTTCAGGCTGGCCTCGAGCGGGACGTAGTTGCCCAGGCGCGAGGCGAACCGCTCGCGGTCCTCTTCGCTGACGTGCGTCCAGGCTTCGCCGCCCGACGCGGGTAGGACGTGCTCGATGGTGAACCCGTCCGTCTCCCAGTCGATCGGCAGCCCGCGAGCGTCCTCTTCCAGCTGGGCGAGCAGGTAGCGGACGAGCTTCTTGCGCGGTCCCCGCGCCGCGAGCGTGAGCTCCGCGAACGCCGCTTCGAAGGCGTCGTCGTCGCCGTAGATCGCGCGTGCTCTCTGCGCGATCTCGCTCACCGTCGTCGCGCTCCCGCTCACCACCGCCACGGCGGCCCGGTTCCACGCGCGGAAGACGTCCCCCGTGTTGACTCGGAGCACGACGTTCGCGCGCAGCGTGAAGATCGCGATCATGCGGAACAGGCGCTCCATGTCCGCCGGCTGCCGAGCCCACCGCGGGGCCGCGGCGAGGGCCAGGGGCCGATACTGCTCGGCCTTCAGCATCACGAGGACCCGCACCCAGGGGCGTGTCTCTGGATGATCGACCCACGCCTCGTCGTGAGGGTCGAGCAGGGCGGCGTACCAGTTCGCGGCGGCGAGGAGCGCGTCGACGTATGCGAACGCCGACGCCTTGTCGGTGACCGTCTCGCGTACACGCCGGAAGACGTGACGCTTGTGGACGTCGTGCGACTGCGTGTTCGCCCAGTGGTGCGCGAGGTCGGCGAGCTCCTCGAGTGGGACGGCGTCGACGAGGCGATCCCAGCGTCGCCCCATCTCGTCGAGGTCGGCTTTGCCACCGCTCGCCGCCTTGGCGAAGAGGAAGTTCTTCAGGAGGTCGGCGGTCCCGAGCGCGACGCCCCGCGCGTTCAGGGTCTCGAAGACCGTGTACGCCGCGGCCTCGTCGTCGACGACGATCTCGATGAACACGAGGCGGCGCGCGAGGACGCGGTCGGCGAAGGTCGCGAGCTCGTTGCCGCTCTTCGAGGGGCCGAAGCGCGCGGTCACGCGATCCTGGAAGTACGTCCACGCGTCCCACAGCGCGCGCTCCGACTTCGGGAGGCGGCGGGGGTTCGCCGGCGCCGCGCCGTTCACGAGCGCCGACTGATAGAAGCGGTCGTCGAACTGGTTGAGCTGGAGGCGGCTGCGGTGCATCAACGAGGCTGGGTCGCGGGACGCGATCAATCGCTCGCGCAGGAGCGTCGCGCGCTCCCGGTTGGCCTCCGGGTCGACGCCATCCTCGGCCCAACTCTCGAGCGCGCGCACGAGCGCGAGCGCCAGGATGGAGAGGGTCGCGAGCTGCTGCTGGCCATCGATGACGTCGTAGGTGTCGGGCTCATCCGTGCGCTTCAGCACCAACGCGCCGAGGTAGTGGTCGGTCCGGGCTCGCTCCGCGGCGCAGAGGTCGTCCCACAGATCGTCCCACTGACTCTGCGACCAGGAGTAGCTTCGCTGGAACGGCGGAACGCGGTAGCGCCGCCCGTTCACGAGCAGCTCGCCGAACGCGAGCGCGTTCGTCTGCAGGGACTCCCGGATCGCCACGAGCCAAGACTAACCGGGCCACGCCTCGCCGCGCAGCCGCCTGGCGCGGCTCGGAGGTCTCTCGCCGCCGTCTCGCTAGGGTCAGTGGCTGGGGCCGCGCTCGAGGGTGATCGCGGGGATCGGCGCGCCGTAGAGCGTGGTCCACGTCCGGCCGGCGAGCGCGCTCAGCGCGGGGCCGTCGTGGCTCGCGCGCAGCGCGCCGTAGATGCGCGCGACCTGGGCGCGCTGGATGCGGCGCCGCGCGATGAGCGGCTCGTGCGCGATCCGCGCCTCCCGCGCGAGCGCCTCGAACAGCGCCACCGCCGCGTACGCCTCGGGCATGGACCAGGAGCGGCGGTCCATCAGGAAGGACGCGACGTGGATCAACGACGTGCGCGCCATCGCGGGGCGCTGCGCGATCTGCGACAGGTACGCCGAGAGCTCGGCGTTCGAGCGCTCGGCGCGGCGGTTCACGCGGTCCTCCGACTCGGTCTCGCCCACGTAGCGCGCGAGCACGTCGGGCACCTCCGCGAGCCGGCCGTCCTCGTAGTCGAGGCGGTGCTGCACCTCGTGCTCCGCGATGCTCAGGCCGAACGCCTCGTGCACCGCGTCGTACGCGCGGCGCACCGGCGCGCTGCGCAGGCTCGCCTCCGCCTCGCGCGCCTCGACGAGCCAGCGGCTCGTCCCGGCGCCGAGCCCGGCGAGCCGGGAGACGTCGTACGCGTAGCGGTTCGGGAGCCGGACGCGCACGCCCGCTGCGCGGACGTCGCCCTCGATCTGGCGCACCGCGTTGCGGCGGCGCGTGATCGCCGCGGCGAGATCGCGCAGCCCCGTCGAGCGCGGATCGATCGCCCGGGCGACGGCGGCCTGCGCCTCGGCGCGCAGGTCCTCGTGCGCCCAGCCCTCGAAGTCGGTGACCCACTCGATGCCGACCTCGTCCGCGTAGTCGCGCACGATCACGGACTCCTCGGCGCCATGCACCGACGGCAGCACGTGCTCGACGAGGAAGCGCTCGATCCGGTCGCGCCGCACGAGGGCGTGGCGCGCCTCCGGCCGCGTGTAGCCGAGCAGCGACTGGTCGTAGTTCAGCGTGTCGAGCCGCTCGATGTCGATCTGCCGCACGCGCTCGTCGCCCGCGCGGAACACGCGGCGCGCGAGCACGCGGTACGTCGAGACGAGCACGCGGCGGCGGCCCGTGCGCAGGTCGCGCGTGAGCTCCGCGTCGAGGTGGAACGGCGCGCCCTCGCGCTCGAGCGCGTCGTGGAAGCTGGCAAGCGCGTTGAACCAACCGTCGAGCGCGTAGGTGTCGTCGCCGCGCGTCGCGACGTACGCCTCGGCGGCGTCGAGGACCGCGTTCGTCGAAGGCAAGAGCGCCGGGAGCTCGCGGCCGAGCGCGTCGATCACCTGCGCGCGCCGCGACGCGACGTCGTCGGGGGCGGGCGGCTCCTGATCGCGGCTGCGCGCGTCGAGCGCGACCGTGTACGCGGGGATCGCGCGCGCGAACGCGGCGCGCAGCGGGTGTTCGTCCTCGCGCGCCTCGGGCGGGAACAGCTCGTCGATCGAGGGCAGCTCCGGCTGCGCGGTCGCGCGCGGCGTCGCCGCGCTCGTCGCCCCGCGCCACCACGCGAGCCCGCCGGCCGCGCCCGCGAGCGTGAAGACGAGCAGCAGGGCGATCGTCGGGCCGACGAACGCGCGCCGCTCCGCGCCGAGATCGCGGTGCTCCGCGAAGGCGCGCGCGACCCACGCCGGCTCGTCGCTCGCCGCGGGCACGTGGCGCGCGCGCAGGTACGCGAGCCGGTGGACGTGGGCCGTGTCGTCCGCGTGCGCCGTCTCGAAGCCCGCCGCGACGGCGTGCGCGCGCGCCCGCGCCTCGACGAGGCCGCGCAGGAGGAGCGGCACGCTCGCGCGCGCCTGCGGGAACGAGGCGCCCTCGGCGACGCGCGCCAGGTATCGCAGCACGTATCCACGCATCCGGGCGGCACCATATACGCGCAGGGGCGCCGCGTCTCCCCGGCGCACCTCTGGGCCAAACGCCGGGCGCGAACCGTATTAGCCTCTGGGAGATGGACTACGCGCGCCTCCCGCTCCTCTTCGCCTTCACGCTCGCCGCCTGCGACGGCGGCGCCACGACCCCCGCCGACGACGCCGGCGTCGAGGACGAGCTCGTCTACCGCGCCGAGTGCGAGAACGTCAGCGCGGTCCACTGCCTCTTGCCGTGGCCCTCCGATCGCTGGCTCGTCGGCGGGCGCGTCGCGATCGATCCCGCGGCGACGCCGGTCAACGCGTTCGGCGACGCGCTCGACCCGGCGCTCTTCCACCGCTTCGACGGCTTCAGCCCGGCGACGCCGATCGTCACGTCCTTCCCCGGCGTGCTCGATCGCTCGCTCCTCGCCGGCGAGGGCGCGATCGCGCGCACGCTCGAGCCCGGCTCCACGACCGTGATCGTCGACACGGTGACCGGCGAGCGCGTCGCGCACTTCGCCGAGGTCGACGAGTGGGCCGAGACCGATCCGGCGCGCGCGCCGCTCTACCTGCGGCCCGCGGCGCGGCTCGCGGAGGGGCGACGATACGTCGTCGGGATCCGCGGGCTGCGCACGATGGACGGCGCGGCGGTCCCGCCGTCCGCGTACTTCCGGCGCCTGCGCGACGGAGGCGACGCGCCGGGCACCGACCTCGCCGCGCGCGGCGCGCGCTTCTCGACGGAGGTCTTCGACGTGCTCGAGGCGGCGGGCGTCCCGCGCGCCGAGCTGATCGAGGCGTGGGACTTCACGACGGCGAGCGGCGAGCGCCTCTGGGGCGATCTCGTCGCGATGCGCGACGACGCGCTCGAGGCGGTCGGCGAGCGCGGGCTCGGCTGTTCCGTCGTGCGGGTCGTCGACGCGGATCTCGACGAGGCGCCGAGCCACGTGTGGAGGCAGATCTACGGGACCGTCACGGTCCCGCTCTTCTCGCACGGCACGAGCGAGTCGAGCGCCGACGCGCGCGTGCGGCGCGACGCCGCGGGCCGGCCCATGCACCGGGGCACCGCGGAGGTGCCGTTCGTCGCGCAGATCCCCCTCTCCGTCCGCGACGCGGTGCAGGCGGGCGAGCCGCCGGCGCGCATCGAGCTCTACGGGCACGGCCTGTTCGGCTCGCGCGTCGAGATCACCTACGGCTGGCACCGCGAGCACCAGGAGCGGCTCGGGCTCGTGTCGATCGCGGTCGACTGGTGGGGGATGAGCGACGGCGACCTGTCGCGCATCACGCGCACGCTCCAGGACCTCTCCGACTTCGACGCGACCGCGGAGCGCCTCGCGCAGTCGGTGATCAACGCGCTCGTGCTCGCGCGCTCGTTCCGCGGCGTCTGCGCCGAGCTCCCCGAGCTGCAGGTCCCGATGCCCGGCGGCGGCACGATGCCCTCCATCGATCCGAGCCAGCTCTACTACTACGGCAACAGCCAGGGCGGGATCATGGGCGGCGTGCTCGCCGGCGTCGCGACCGACATCGAGCGCTTCGCGCTCGGCGTGGGCGGGATGAGCTACCCGCAGACGATCAAGCGCTCGACCGCGTGGGTGCAGTACGGCGCGGTGATGGCGGTGGGTTACCCCGACGCGCTCGAGCGCGATCTGCTCATGGCGATGGTCGCGCCGGTGTGGGACCTCGCCGAGCCGAGCACGTACACGCCGCACTGGCTCCGCGATCCGCTGCCGGGCACGCCGATCAAGCGCGTGCTCATGCAGATCGGGATCGGCGACGCGCTCGTGTCGAACGCGTCGAGCTACCTTCAGGCGCGCACCGCGGGCTTGCCGGTGCTCACCCCGAGCCCGGTCACCCCGTGGGGCCTCGAGACGACGAGCGCGCCGGCCGACTCGGCGCTGGTGATCTGGCAGATCCCCGACGTGCCGCCGCTGCCGCCCGGCACGCGCAGCCCCGGCATGGACAACGCGGCGCACGAGGCGGTGCGCCGCACGGACTCGGCGCGCGATCAGATCGACGCGTTCTTCCGCCCCGACGGACGCGTCGAGCAGCGGTGCGACGGCCCCTGCGATCCGGAGTGAACGCGCGCTCGGGTCAGTCGCAGGGCGCGGCGCCGAGCGCGGCGGCGCACTCGGCCGCGTCGTGGGAGGCCGCAGCGCACGCCTGTTCGCGACACGCCAAGCCGGAGCCGTCGCGCAGGAGCGACTCCGCGCTCGCCTCGCAGTTGCGCAGGGCGTCGAAGTCGGTCTCGCCGAACTCGAGGTGGAAGGCCTCGTGGCATTGGATGAGCAAACAGTTGCAGTAGCGGAGCGACGCCGACAGCGCCGGCGCGTCCGGGGCCGCGTCCGCCGCTCCGCCGTCCGCGGGACGCTGCGCCGAGCAGGCCGCGAGCAGCAGCGAGGCGGCGAGCCGCCGCAACGTCACCGGCGACATCCCGCCTCGTACTCGATCCAGCCCAGCACCGACTGGTACATCTCGTCGTCGGTGGTCGCGTACTTGTCGTGCCCGCCGTGCGGCAGCCCGCCCGCGTCGACCGAGAGCGGCTTGCGCAGGAAGCGGCTGCGCGCCGGGTCGTCCCAGTCGATCACGTCGAGCGCGAAGAGGTTCGCCATCGAGGCGATGGACGCCGGGCCGCAGCCTCGCTCCGCCTCGATCCAGCGCGGCGCGCCGGGGACGCCGAGGTCGGTCCCGCGGTAGTGGCAGGGGAAGCAGCGCCCTCGCCACGCGTAGACGCGGTGCAGGAACGCGCGCTCGCGCGCGAGCGGTGAGCAGTCGGCGGGATCGGGCTCGTACGGGCTCTCCTGGACGTCGACGACGCGCAGGTCGCACGCGCCGATCGGGGCCGGCCCGCAGCGCGTGCCCGCGCACGCCTCGATCCCGCCGCAGACGGCGGTGTGGGTGATCCACTCGAGGAAGCCGTCGTGCTCGGCCGCGATCACGTCCTGGGTGATGAGGGCGCTGTCCGGCTGCGCGCGGCCGATCCACGACAGGACGAGGCTGCGCTCCGGCGCGTCGAGATCGACGAGGTCCAGCTCGACCAGGCACGCCATCGTCTCGCACGGCGTCTCGCGGACGAAGAGCGTCAGGTCCACGCCGCTCAGGTGGCACTGGTTGCACGTCGTGGGACGGTCCTCGGAGAACAGCGGCTCGATGCGGCGCTGATAGAGCGCGAGCCCCTCCTCTCGACAGATCGCCGGCTCGCACGCGAGCGCGAGGGCGGGCATCACGGCGACCATCATCCCCGCGACGACCCGTCGGGACGTGCCGCGCGCCGAACGGCTCATGGGCGTCTCACCGCGCCGCCTCCGCGGCCGCGAGCGCGTCGCGCGTCTCCGTGAGCTCGGACGACCGGAAGGGCATGCGCTCGACCTCCGCGAGCGCGGCGCGCGCGTCGTCGACGCGGCCGACGCCGAGGTACGCGCGCGCGAGCTTGGTCCACGCCTCGCCGTTGGGGCGCACGTCGCGGTTCTGTTCGGCCAGCTCCACGGCGCGGGCGGCGTCGCCTTCGTGCTCGAGGAAGTGGTCGAGCGCGTGGCCGAACGCGGCGGTCGGGAACGCGGCGATGCGCGCCTCGTGGCCCGCGTGGGCGCGCTGGCGCAGCGCCTCGGCCTGCGCGCGCTCGCCGCGCGCCTCGTGGACCCCTGCGGCCGCGTCCACGAGCTCCGGGTCGCCCGTGCGCTCGATGACCGCGGCGTAGATGGTGAGCGCCTCGTCGTGGTGCCCCTGCTCGGCGAGCACCTCCGCGATGTGCTCCTCGATCAGGTACCAGCCCGGCATCAGCGCGAGGCCGCGCCGGTAGTGCGCGAGCGCTTCGTCGAGCGCGCCGGCCTCGAGATCGACCAGCCCTCGCACGAGGCAGAGCCACGCGCGCACCATCGCGCCAGCTCCGCTCGCCTCCTGTTCGGCCTCCGCGAGGAGCGCGTGCGCCTCGTCGTGAGCGCCGATCGCGACGCGGTGTCCGGCGGCGCCCGTCAGCGCGTCGCGCTCCCGCGCCTCGGCGAGCAACGCGTCGAAGGCGTCGCGCGCCTCGTCGTAGCGGCCCGACTGCAGCGCGACGTTCGCGCGCATGACGCGCACGGCGCGCCGCTGCTCGTCGCGCACGATCGCGAAGCGCTCGACCGCCGCGAGGTCCTCCTCGATCCGGTCGAGCCGGTGGAGCGTGTAGTGGAGCTGCGCGCGCGCGAGGAACGGACCCGCCCCCGCCGGGGCGCGCGTGAACGCGCGCTCGAGGGCGGCCTCGGCCCGCGCGAAGTCCTCCCAGTCGCCGGTGAGGCGCTGGCGCTCGAGGTAGCCGCCGGCGAGCTGCTCGAGGGTGAGCCAGTCGTCGTCGCGCTCGTCCGCGCGGCGCTCGAGCTGCGCGAGGATCGCGCCGATGCGCGCGCGCGCCTCGGCATCGGGGCCCGGCGCCGGCGCCGCGGGCTCCGGCGGTGTGGGCTCGGTCGGCGCCGCCTCGGGTGTCGCCTCGCCGGTGGCCTCGCGCGATGCGGGCAGGAAGGCCCACACCACCGCCAGGCCCGCGACGACCGCCGCCGCGAGCGCCAGGAGCTTCGTCCTCGTTTGCATGTGGGTCCCGTGAGAAGAGAGCGCGCGCCGCCACGACCGTGGTCGGGCGGCGCGCGGGGTCACGAGGCGCTCAGGGCGCGTGGGGCGGGTGCAGGTGCGGGAACGCGTCGAGGAACATCCCGCCGCCGAGGTCGTTCTGGCGCGGGTTCGTTCCGACGAGCGAGGTCGCCCCGCAGGTCGCGGCGCCGCAGGAGGCGCCGAGGCGGAGGAGGATCACGGACAGCGTCACGTCGATGACCGGGTCCGGGAGGGTCCGGCCGTTCGGGAAGCCCGCCGCGGCCGCCGGGTTGATCGTGAGCGTGTCGGGCAAGACGAGCGAGGCGACGGAGACGCCCGCCGCGACCTGCTGGCCGAAGCACTCCGGGAGCCCGCCGACCATGTCGGTCATCGAGCACGGCGTGACGCCGGCCGCGACGAGGTCGTCGTCGAGCGCGGTGTGCAGGCCGGTCAGGCTCGCCGCGAGCTCGGGCACGAACGTGCCTGCTGCGTCGTCCGACGGGTTGGCGTCGTTGTAGGCGTTCTTCATCGCGCTGCCGATGAGGGCGGTCGAGACGGCGGGCATGCCCATCCGATCGACGCGCGTGTACCCGGCCGGCGCGTCGGTCCGGAAGCTCACCGTCCCGCAGACCTCGCGGCCCGTCGGGCTCGCGTGCGGGCAGTGGAACGCCGGGTCCTCCGGCGCGACGCCCGCGTGGTAGATGCGGCACTCGAGCGTGTTGCCCGACATGTCGCCCTCGCGGCCGAGCGGCCAGTTGGCCTCGCCGCAGTAGCGCATGCACTCCGCGCGATCCGCGTACTGCGCGTTCGCGCCCGTGCAGTTCGTGCCCATCACGTCGCAGTACCGATCGCAGGGGGTGTCCCCGGGGCCTGCGTCGCCGGGGCCGCTGTCCGTGCCCTCGCCGGCGTCCTGGGCCCCCGCGTCGGTGCCCACCATGCCGGCGTCGTTGCCGTCGTCGCCATCGCAGCCCGCGCCGAGCGCGAGCGCCGTGAGCGCTCCGAGGAAGATCGCGTAGGTGTGTCCCCGCATGTCAGCCTCCGATCCTGGCGGTGGTGCCCCAGACGTCGAACGGCATGTTGGTCGGGCTCACCGCGTTGAGCGGGAGCTGCAGGACGATCGCGGAAGAGTTCTTGCGCGCGAAGAAGTCCCGGTCGTTGACGAACGAGAGGTTGCCGGTCATCAGCGTCGTCTGGAAGCCCTGGAGATCGAAGAAGAACGGGTCGTCCCTCAGGCCCGCGAACACGCGGACGTCGCCGCGGCGGAGCGTGTACTCGACCGGGCCCTCGATCAGCATCCCGCCCGCTCCGGGGGCGCCCTCGACGCGGACGAAGCAGTTGCCGATGTCGTCCTGCCCGAAACGTACCCGGACGTCGAAGTCGGGCGTCTGGTCTCGATCGTTGTCGATGTGGAGCGTGTAGAGGACGTTGCGGTCGCACGTGACCCGCTGCATCGCAACCGGATCGTTGGGCCCCGCGTAGGTCATCACGAGCGTCACGGTCCCCGCCGCGCTGTCGTGCCACGCGTACACGTCCGCGATGTCCGCCGCGCGGTCCGTCCCCGGCGGCGTCGCCATCGGGTTGGTGCGCCCCGGCGGATCGAGGTGATCCGCAGCCTCCGCCGGCACGAGCCCCCAAGCGCCGGCGGCCACCGCCGCCGCGCCCGCGAGCCCGTACGCGACGAGGCTCTTCGGCCTAGTCCATTTCATGGTTCCTCCCAGGTTGGACCGCCCTCTGGGCGGCCGTACGAGACCGTAGCGCAGTACGACGGCCGGCCGAGATCGGTTCGAACCGCGGGCCGCGAATTAATCCGCACCCCCCTAAAGAGCGCTCATCACAGGCGGCCGCTCGCGTAGTCGGCGTGGACCAAGGCGAGGCGGCGGGCGACCTCGGCGTCGAGCGCGGCGAGCCGCGCGCGGTGGAGCTGGCCCTCGGCGGCGAACAGCTCCGCGGTGGTCGCGCGACCGGCGCGTACCTCGGCGAGCCGCGCGGCGTAGGCGGCCTCGGCGGCGCGCTCGGCGGCGTGCGCCGCCTCGATCCCCCGCTCGGCGGCGCGCGCGCGGGCGACGCTCTGGGCGACCTCGAGGCGGACGAGCCGCTCGAGCTCGACGAGGCGCGCCTCGAGCGCGGCGCGCTCGGCGCCGAGCTCGTCGCCGCGGTGCACCGCGCTCAGCGTGTCGTTCGGTGCCCAGACGAGCATCGCGCCGAGCTCCCAGCTCGGGGTGAACTCCTGGCGTGGTGGGATCTGGTACGGGTTCGGGTTGGCGAGGTCCGCGCCGGCGAAGAGCGCGAGCCGCGGGTAGCCGCGCGCCTCCTCGACGCGGCCGGCCGCGCGGTGGGCGTCGATCGCGGCGCGCAGCGCGCGCAGCTCGGCGCGCGTGGCCACCGCGCTCGCCGGGTCGGCGGCGGCGGCGGCCCGCACCTCGCCGAGAGCGACGCCGAACGGCGCGCCGGGCTCGCGGCCCATCAGCATGCGCAGCGCGGCGTCCGCGACCTCGACGCCCGCCTCCGCCGCGACGAGCGCCTGCTCGACCTCGGCGACGCGCGCGTCCGCCGCGTGCTGGTCGGCCACGGTGAGGTAGCCCGCGCGCACCGCGGCCTCGACGGAGGCGCGCTGCGCTCGCGCTTGCCGCTGGGCCTCGACCGTCACCGCGTGCGCACCCCGAGCGCGCGCGAGCCCGTAGTACGCCTCGAGCGCGCTGCGGCGCGTCGCGGCGCGGGTCGCCTCGAGCTCGTGCTCTCGGACGCGCGCGCCCGCCTCGCTCGCCTCGATGGCAGGCAGGACCGAGAAGAACAGATCGCTCGCCGCCCACGTGAGCCGCGCCGAGAAGCGCACGCGGTCGCGCGGGATCGCGATGGTCACCGCGCCCGCCGCCTGCTGCTCGATCGTGCCTAGCCAGAGGGCGCGCGCCGCCGGATCGGTCACGCTCGCGGCGAGCGCGCGCGCCGCCTCGATCGCCGCCGGATCGCCGCCGAGCGCGATCGAGCCGTCCTCGAACCCGTCGACGCGCTGGTAGGCGGCGCTCAGCTCGAGCCGCGGGAGCATCGCGGCGCGCGTGCGCGCGATCTGCGCCTCGGCGGCGCGGGCGAGCGCGCGCGCCCGCTCGAGCGAGGGCGCCGCCGCGAGGGCCGCGTCCGCCGCCGCGGCGGCGCTCAGCGGCGTCCCGTCCGCGATCGCCGCGGACAGGTCGAACGCGTCGGCCGGGGGCTCGGGGAGCTCCTGCGCGGCGGCGGGTAGGGCGAGGAGGGTGAGCAGAAGGACGGTGGAGGATCGCAACATGACTTGCCTCACTTCATCATGGCCGCGCGGAAGCGCAGGCTCGCGTAGCCGAAGACGACGAGCCCCATCACCGCGAGGATCGCGAGGGGCTCGGCGAGCGCCTCGAGCCCCGCGCCGCGCAGGAGCGAGCCGCGCAGGACCTCGGCGTAGTGCCGCAGCGGGTTGACCAGGGTGAGCGGCTGGAGCCACTCGGGCATCGAGCGGATCGGCGTCATGATCCCGCTCAGCAGCGCCGCGGGGAGCATGAACAGGAAGCCGCCGAGGAACGCCTGCTGCTGCGTGCCGGAGTGCGTGGCGATGAGCAAGCCCACGCCGAGCGTCACCCCGAGGTAGAGCACCGTCGACAGGACCAGGACGCCCACGTCGCCGTGGAGCGGCATGTCGAAGACGAACGCGCCGACGGCGAGCGCGATGCCGAAGTCGAAGAGGCCGACCGCCGCGAACGGCAGCACCTTGCCGAGGATCAGGATCGCCGCGGGCACGGGCGTGACGAGGATCTGCTCGAGGGTGCCGACCTCGCGCTCGCGCGCGAGGCCCATCGCCGAGACGATCGTCGTGATGAGCATGAGCAGCATCGCGGCGACGCCGGGCACCATGTAGACCGCGGTGTCGAGCCGGGGGTTGAACAGCACGCGCGTCTCGACGCGCACGTCCGGCGCCCGCGCGCTCGCGCCGGCGACGGCCGCGCGCTCGGCGAGGCGCGCGCGGGCGAGCGAGGCGCCCTCGGTGGCGAAGTACGCGCCGATCGCGGCGGCCGCGACGCTGGCGCGGTTCGGGTCGCTCCCGTCGAGGACCGCCTGCACGCGCGCCGTGCGGCCGCGCGCGACGTCGTCGCCGAACCCCGGCGGGATGACGAGGGCGACGGCGGCCTCGCCCCGCTCGAGCGCGCGCTCCGCGGTCCCGGCGTCCGGCGCGCGCCCGACCTCGACGAGCGTGCCGTCCGCGAAGAGGCGCGCGAGGTGCGTGCGGCTCGCGTCGGAGCCGTCGTGATCGACCACGACCACGGGCACGCGATCCACCTCGAGATCGACCGCGTGGCCGAACACGTAGAGCTGGATGATCGGCGCCACGATCAGGAGCGCCATCATCCGGCGGTCGCGCACCGTCTGGCGGACCTCCTTCTTCGCCACCGCGGCGAGCATCGCGAGCGCGCGCCTCACGCGATCGTCCTCTGGAAGCGGGCCGTCGAGACGCCGAGCGCGACGAGCGCGAAGACCGAGAGCGCGAGCAGCTCCGGCCAGAGCTCGGCCAGCCCGTTGCCGCGCAGCAGCACGCCGCGCAGGCCCTCGACGAAGTAGCGCGCCGGGATCACCACGGTGATCCACTGGAGCACCTGCGGCATGTTCTCGATCGGGAACACGAAGCCGCTCAGGAGCATCGAGGGGAGCATCGAGCTGAGCGCCGCCGCCTGCGTCGCGACCATCTGGCTGCGCGTGATCACGCTGATCAAGAGGCCCTGCCCGAGCATCCCGGCGAGGAACAGGAACGAGAGGAGCGCGAGCGCGGCGGGCGAGCCGCGGAACGGGACGTCGAAGACCCACATCCCGACGGCGAGCACGAGCAGCACCGCGAGCGTGCCGATCGCGAGGTAGGGGAGCAGCTTGCCGACGATGATCTCGAGGCGGCCGACGGGGGTCGCGAAGAGCTGCGCCATCGACCCGCGCTCCCATTCGCGCGCGACGGTGAGCGCGGTCAGCAGCACCGCGACGATCGCGAGCACGTAGGCGGTGATGCCGGGGACGAGGAAGACGGCGCTCTTGCCCTCGGGGTTGAAGCGCGTCCAGGTGCGCGCCTCGAGCGGCGCGCCGGCGCCGCTTGCGCGGATCGCGCCGTCGACGCCGAGCAGGGCGAGCATGCGCTCCGCCTTCGCGCGGAGCTGCGTCGCGCCGTTCGCCTCCGAGCCGTCGACGAGCACCTGCACCGTGGCCCGCTCGCCGCGCGCGCGGTGGCGCTCGAACCCGCGCTCGATGACGATCACCGCCATCGCGTCGCCGGCGACGAGCGCGGCCTGCGCGCCGTCCGCGTCGAGCTCGCCCACGTCCACGAAGTCGTCGCCCGCGGTGAAGCGTCGCCGCAGCGCGCGGCTCGCGGCGCTGTGGTCGTGGTCGACGAACGCGACGGGGAGCCGGTCGAGGTCGAAGCTCACTCCGTAGCCGAAGAGCAGGAGCATCACGACGGGCATCCCGAGCGCGAGGTAGAGTGAGCGCGGGTCCCGGAGGACGTGGCGCACCTCCTTGGCGGAGAGCGCCCACACGCGGACGACGAAGCGCCTCATGCCGCCGCCTCTTTCGCGCCCTCGCCGGCGACCGCGAGGAACACGTCCTCGAGCGACGCCTCGACCGGCTCGACGCGGTCGACGCGGCCCTCGCGCGAGAAGATCGTGCGCACGGCGGCCTCGTCGAGGGCGCCTTCGCGGAAGCGGACGTGCACGCGTGCGCCGAAGGGCTCGACCGCGAGCACGCCGGGGAGCGCCGCCGCCTCGGCCATCGCGCCGTCGAGCCCGCGGCCGCTGATCGCGAGCGAGGTGCCGGGCACGTAGCGCGCCTTGAGCGCGCGCGGCGTGTCGAGCGCGACGAGCCGGCCGTCGACCATCAGCCCGATGCGCGCGCAGTACTCGGCCTCGTCCATGTAGTGGGTGGTGACGAAGACGGTGGTCCCGGCGCGCGCGAGCTCGCGGATGAGGCTCCAGAAGTCGCGGCGCGAGGCGGGGTCGACGCCCGCCGTCGGCTCGTCGAGGAACACGATCGCCGGCTCGTGCACGAGCGCGCACGCGAGCGCGAGCCGCTGGCGGATCCCGCCGGGCAGGGAGGAGGCGACCTCGCGCCGATGCGCGGACAGGCCCGTCCGCTCGATCGCGCGCTCGATCGCGCGCGTCAGCGCCTTGCCCGAGAGGCCGTAGATCCCTCCGAAGAACTCGAGGTTGTGATCCGCGTCGAGGTCCCGGTACAGGCTGAAGCGCTGCGACATGTAGCCGATGGCGCCCTTCACGCGCATCGGCGCGAGCGCGACGTCGTGGCCCGCGACGGTGGCGGCGCCGCCGCTCGGGGCCATGAGCCCGCACAGCATCCGGATGGTCGTGGACTTGCCGGCGCCGTTCGCGCCGAGGTAGCCGAAGATCTCGCCGCGCCCGACCTCGAACGTGACGTCGTCGACGGCGACGAACCCGCCGAACTCCTTGCGCAGCGCGCGCGCCTCGATGACGGGCGCGCTCACGCCGCCACCCGCGCGAGGAAGAGGTCCTCGAAGTCCGGCGGGACGCGCCGGAGCGTGGTGCCGTGCGCCGCGAGCGAGGCGGCGAGCCGCGCGCCGGCGCCCGGGGCGACGACGACGCGCAGCCGCTCGCCCGCCGGCGAGGCGGCGACGACGTCGGGGTCGGCTGTCAAGACGGCGTGCAATACTTCGCGTTCGCCGCCCTCGAGCTCGAAGACCTCGTGCTCGAGCGCGTCGGTCAGCGCGCCGGGCTCGCCCTCGGCGATCAGGTGGCCCTCGTGCATCAGCCCGACGCGGTGGCAGCGGGCCGCCTCGTCCATGTAGGGGGTCGACAGCAGCACCGCCATGCCCTCGCCGACGAGCTCGTGGACGAGCGCCCACAGCTCGCGGCGGCTCACCGGGTCGACGCCGTTGGTCGGCTCGTCGAGCAACAGCACGTCCGGCCGGTGCAGAAGCGCGCACGCGAGCGCGAGCTTCTTGTACATCCCGCCGCTCAGCGCGTCGGCGCGGCGATCCTCGAACCGCGCGAGGCGCGTGATCCCGAGCAGGCGCGCGCGGCGCTCGTCGAAGGCGCGGCGCGGGAGCCCGAAGAGCTGGCCGAAGAAGCGGAGGTTCTCGGCGATCGTGAGGTCGCCGTAGAGGCTGTACTCCTGCGGCATGAGCCCGAGGCGCTCGCGCGCGTGCGAGCCCCTCGCCATGGGGTCCTCGCCCAGGACGCGCACCGAGCCGGCGCTCGGCCGCATCAGGCCGGCGAGGCAGCCGATGGTGGTGGACTTGCCCGCTCCGTCGGGTCCGACGAGCCCGTACAGCTCGCCGGGCGCGACCGCGAACGAGAGGCCGCTTACGGCGGTGTGCGCGCCGTGGTCGCGCCGCAGGCCCTCGACGACGAGCGCGCTCACGACCGAGGCTCCAGGGTCACGGTGACCGGCATGCCCGATCGCAAGAGGTCTTGCGTCTCCTCCACGGCGACCTCGACCGGATAGACGAGCCGGTCGCGGTCCGAGCGCGTCTGCACGTTGCGCGGCGTGAACTCCGCCTCGAGGCCGATCCGCACGACGGTGCCGCGAAAGACGCGGCCCGGGTACGCGTCCGCTTCGACCCGCGCGGGGCCGCCGACGGAGGCGGCGCCGAGGTCCGCGTTCACGACGTAGAACGTGGCGCGCACGTGCGCGGGCTCGATCAGGCGCGCGAGCGTCGCCCCCGGCATGACGAGCTCGCCCGCGTCGTAGTAGAGCCGCTCCACGACGCCGGCGCGCGGCGCGACGATCCGGCACTCGTCGGTGGCGACGCGGGCCGCGCGCACGACGGCCTCGACCGCGCTCACCTGCCGGTCCGCGGCGCGCGCCTGCGCGGCGGCGGCGCTCGCCTGCGCCTGCGCGGCCGCGGCCTGCCGCGTGCTCGCGGCCCTGGCCCGCGCGCGCGGCCCGCGCCTGCGACGCGAGCCCGTCCGCCGCCGAGCGCGCCTGATCGCGCCGCGCGGGCGCCGCGTGCTCGCCCATCGCGTCGAGCCGATCCGCCTCGCGCGCCGCGACGTCGCGCTGCGTCCCGAGCGCGTCGAGCTGCGCGCGGGTCGCGCCGGTCTGCGCCTGCGCCGCCTGGCTCTGGCGCGCGGCCGCCTGCGCCTGCGCGTGCGCGGCCTCTGCCTGCGCCTGCGCCGCGCCCAGCCGCGCCTCCGCCTCGGCGAGGCGCGCCTCGGGCTCGTCGCACGCGAGCTCGACGATCGTCGCGCCGACCTCGACGCGCTCCCCCTCGCGCGCCGCGACACGCACCACCCGCGCGGCGAGCCGGGAGGCGACGTCCACGCTCTGTGCCTCGATCACGCCGGAGCCGCGCGCCGGCCCCCGCTGGGCATCCGCCTCCGCGCGCATCTTCCACGCGATGGCGGCGACGAGGGCGACCGAGAGGACCACGGCGGCGGCGACGACCTTCTTCATGCGCCGCGGTCAGTGCGACGCGCGTGCCACGCCCGCGGCGTTGGCCGCGCGGGCCGGAGCGTCCGGAGCCCCGGATCGCGCGCGTCCGGATCTCCGGACGAGGCGCTATGCTGGCGCGATGAGCGACGAAGCGGACGAGGTGCTCGCCTTCTGGTTCGGCGAGCTGAGCGAGGACGGGACGGCGAAGGGCGAGGTCGTCGCGCGGTGGTGGAAGAAGGACGACGCGTTCGACGACGCGATCCGCGCGCGCTTCGGCCAGACGCTCGCGCGGGCCGAGCGCGGCGAGCTCGACGGGTGGGCGCAGACGCCGCGCGGCAGGGTCGCGCTGGTGATCGTGCTCGACCAGTTCTCGCGCAACCTCTACCGCGGCTCGCCGCGCGCGTTCGCGAACGACGAGCGGGCGCTCGCGCTCGCCCGCGAGGGGGTCGCGCGCGGCGAGCACGAGGCGCTCGCGCCGCTCCACGCGTACTTCCTGATCATGCCGTTCATGCACGCGGAGGATCGCGAGGCGCAGGCGCGGTGCGTCGCGCTCTTCACGGCGCTCGCGGAGGCCGCGCCGAACGAGGCGCTGCGCGCGACGTTCGCGAGCGGCGCCGACTTCGCGGAGCGGCACCGGGTGATCGTCGACCGCTTCGGGCGCTTCCCGCACCGCAACGAGGTGCTCGGGCGAGAGAGCTCACCCGAGGAGGTCGCGTTCCTGAAGGAGCCCGGCTCGAGCTTCTGAGGCGGGTGGCATCGCGCCTGCACGAGGCCGAGAGATGGACGCGAGTCGGCACGGATTGGCATGCGCGGCGCTCCCGACGCTGGCGCTCGGGCTCGCGCTCGCGGGCTGCTACGACCAGCACGGCGCGATCCCGGGCGCGGACGCGGGCGCCGGGCGCGCCGACGCGGGCCCGACGCTCTTGCCCGACGCGGGGACACCGGCGCGCCGCGACGCGGGCGCCCGCCCCGACGCGGGCGTCGCGGCGCCCTGCGACGCCGAGGACGCGCGGGAGGATCTCTGCCCCGCGGCGCTGTGCGATGGGCCGGGCTCGATCCACTGGGACGGCGAGCGCTGCGTCCTGGTCGACTGCGGCGCGTGCATCGGTGAGGACTGCCCGCGCGGCTGGCCCTCGCTCGAGGCGTGCGAGGCCGCGCACGCGAGCTGCGAGCCGGTCCAGTGCCGCGCGACGGGCGGCGAGTGGCGGTTCTGGGCGGAGGAGTGCGAGCACTGGGAGTGCGGTCGCCCGCAGCCGGTGGCGTGCATCCTCGGCCGCCCGGTCTGCGACTGCGGGCCGCGCATGCGCTTCGACGCGGCGGCCGGCGGATGCGTCATGGCGCTCTGTCCGGAGGTCGAGCCGCGCACGCGCGATCAGCTCTGCGCCGACACGGGCGGGCGCTGGGGGCCGCTGTGCTGCCACTCCGAATGCGGCCAGGGCTGCCCGGATCCGTGCGCGGCCGGCGCGTGCGATTGCGGCCCGTTCCGCGTGTTCGACGAGGTGCGCGGCTGCCTCGAGGCGACGCGGTGCTTCGAGCCCGGGGTCGGCGAGGCCTGCGATGGCCGCGCGCGCTGCGCGACCGGCGCGATCTGCGATCCGGCGACCGGCACGTGCGCGCGGCCGGCGTGCACCTGGCCCTGAGCGCGTCCGGGTCGGCGGACGGGCGAGCGACGCGCGCGCTTCGCGCCGCCGTGGCGCCGAACTTGAAAGAGGGGTCGGCGGATGAGCCTCGCTGCTACCCTCGCCCTGCGTCTCGTGCCGACCGTGGACGACTCGTTTCGAGCCAGCGCTCGGCTCGCCGTGCTCGAGCGCGTGGTGCGGGTCCGCGCGCTCGTCGCGCCGCTCATCGCCGCGTTCGCGCTCGCGTTCATCCTGCTCGACCCGACGCTCTGGCGGCGGGCGACGCTCGCGGCGGTCGTCCTCGTCTTGGTGACCGTCTCCTACGTCGAGTGGTCGCGGGCGCGCCGGCTCGGCTCCGCCGCGCTGAACCTGCGCTTCAACTTCTTCGTGATGGCGGGAGGGCAGGCTGCGCTCGTCACGACGACGGGCGCGCTCATGAGCCCGCTCGGCCCGGTGCTGATCGTGATGGCCATGCTGGCCGGGCTGCTCTTCGATCGCGCGACCGTCCGCGCCTTCGTGCTCCTGTTGCTCCCGACCTTCTTCGCGCTCGCCTTCCTCCACGTCTCGCAGGGGCTCGTGCCCGAGCTGTTCGGCGAGGCGCGCGCGTTCGAGCGCGGCGTCGCGCCGTGGCTGCTCGCCTGCACCTACTCCTCGATGGTGATCGTCGCGTCGAGGATCGGCGCGATGTTGCAGGGGATCCTCGAGCGCCTCTTCTTCGAGGCCGTCGCCGAGCGCGATCGCCGCCTCGCCGGGTACGCCGAGCAGACGGCGGCGCTGAGCGGGCTGAGCGCCGAGATCGCGCACGAGCTGAAGAACCCGCTCGCGAGCGTGAAGGGCCTCGGCGCGCTCGTCGCGAAGGACGTGAGCGGCAAGGCCGCCGAGCGGGTGGCCGTCCTGCGCCGCGAGGTGGACCGGATGCAGGGCGTGCTCGAGGAGCTGCTCGACTTCTCCCGACCGCTCGTCCCGCTCGCGATGGAGGAGGTCGACGCGCTCGCGCTCTGCCGCGACGTCGCGCGCCTGCACGAGGGGAGCGCGGCGGACCGCGCGGTGACGCTCCTCGTGCGCGGCGACGCGGTCACGCTGGCGTGCGACCCTCGCAAGGTGCGGCAGGTCCTGGTCAACCTCGTGCAGAACGCCCTGCACGCGAGCCCGCGCGGCGGCGAGGTCGAGCTCTCGGTGGCGGGCGAGGGTGACGCGCTCGTCGTGCGCGTCGACGATCGGGGGCCGGGGCTCGCGGACGAGCTCGGGGGCCGCGCGTTCGAGGCGGGCGTCACCACCAAGCGCGACGGCTCGGGCATCGGGCTCGCCGTCGCGCGCTCGCTCGCGCGCCAGCACGGCGGCGAGCTCACGCTCGGCCCGCGCGAAGGCGGCGGCTGCCGGGCGACGCTCACGCTGCCGCGCCGGCCGCGCGCCGAGGAGGCGCCGTGATCCCGCGCGTGCTCGTGGTCGACGACGACGAGGGCGTGCGCTTCACGCTGCGCAACGTCCTCGAGGACGCGGGGCTCGAGGTGCAGGAGGCGCCCGACGGAGAGGCGGCGTGGGCGCGGCTCGAGGGTGGCGCGCCGTTCCACCTCGTCCTCTCGGATCTGCGCATGCCGCGCCTCGACGGGCTCGGCCTGCTCACGCGGATCGTCGAGGCGGGCCTGGGCGTGCGCGTGATCCTGATCACCGCGCACGGCTCCGAGCGCACCGCGGTCGAGGCGATGAAGCGCGGCGCGTACGACTACTTCAAGAAGCCGTTCGAGCCCGACGAGCTGCTCGCGGTCGTCGAGCGCGCCGTCGAGGCGGTGCGCCTGAGCGCCGACAACGAGCGGCTCGCCGCCGAGCTCAACCTCGCCCGCTCGATGATCTTCGCGTCCGAGCCGATGCGCCGGCTCGCGGTGCTCGTGCGGCGCATCGCGGACAAGGACGTGACCGTCCTGATCACCGGCGAGAGCGGGACCGGCAAGGAGCGGCTCGCCGAGGCGATCGTGCGCGCGTCGCGCCGCGCGAGCGCCCCGTTCGTGCGCTTCAACTGCGCGGCCATCAGCGCCGAGCTCGCGGAGGCCGAGCTCTTCGGCCACGCCAAGGGCGCGTTCACCGGCGCCGACCGCGCGCGCCCGGGCCTGTTCCGCGAGGCGGACGGCGGCACGCTCTTCCTCGACGAGGTCGCCGAGCTCGATCCACGGACGCAAGCGAAGTTGCTGCGGGCGCTCCAGCAGGGCGAGGTCCGCCCGCTCGGCGAGGACCGCTCGGTCACCGTCGACGTGCGGATCCTGGCCGCGACGCATCGGGATCTGGCCGCCGCCGTCGCCGCGGGCGCGTTCCGCGCGGACCTCCTCTACCGCCTCGAGGTCGTGCACCTCACGATCCCGCCGCTGCGCGAGCGCCCGGACGATCTCGCGGTGCTCGCGCGCCACTTCCTCGATCGGTACGCCGAGCGCTTCGGCGCCGGCCCTCTGGCGGCGAGCCCCGCGCTCTTGTCGCGGCTGGCGCAGCACGACTGGCCGGGCAACGTGCGCGAGCTCGAGAACGCGATCGAGTCGCTCGTGGTGCTCTCGCCGCCGGGCGCGCTCGATCTCGAGCTCCTGCCGGGGACGCGCGGCGGGCTGCCCGAGCCGCGCGCCGGGCTCGCCGAGCGGCTCGCCGCCTACGAGCGCGGGCTGCTCGTCGAGGCGCTCGAGGCGGCGGGCGGCAACCGGACCGAGGCGGCCAAGCGCCTCGGCATCGGCCGCGCGACGCTCTACGAGAAGCTCGACAAGCACGGCCTCGGGCGCGGCCCGGGGTAGCCGGCGCGCGCGGCTCAGGGGGTCCCGGTGAAGCCCCGGATCCAGGCGTCGTACGCCTCGCCCGCGACGACGGGGACGTCGGTGTGCCGGGCGCCCGCGACCTCGTGCGCGGTCACCTCGAGCGCGTCGTCCGCGGCGGCGCGCAGCAGGCGCAGGTGTCGGATCGGGATCGTCTCGTCCTCGGTCCCGTGCATCATCGAGAGCGGGCTCGACGCGAGCTCGCCGACCCGGGCGCAGCTGTCCATCAGGAGGCGGGTGCCGAAGTGACCCGGGAGCCCGACCTGCGTCCCGTCCTGCAGTACCTCTTGCGCGGAGCACCACGCGGCCTCGCTGATCACGCCGCGCACCGGCGGCGCGTCGCCGCGCTCGGCGCGGGCGGCGAGCTCGTAGGTCGGCGCGCCGCCGAGCGAGTAGCCGTAGAGCCAGACGCGCTCGACCTCCGGCTGCGCGACGAGCACCTCCAGGGCGGCCTGCGCCGCGCCGAACGTCCCGGCCTCGCCGACCTCGCCGCCCGAGAGCCCGTAGCCCGGGTAGTCGTAGATCAACACGTGGTGACCCAGCGCGTGGAGGCGCTCCACGCGGTCCCAGTAGCGCCCGAGGTGCGCGGCGTTCCCGTGGCTGTAGAGGATCGCGTCGGTGGCGCCTTCGCGCCGCGCGAACACCCAGTGGATGGCGCCCCACTCGGTCTCGACGAAGCCCTCGCGGCGATCGGCCGCGCCGATGAGCGACGGATGCAGCTCGGTGAGCTCGCCCTGCAGATCGGGATCGAGTCCGTCGAAGTCGTAGCCGTCGGTCGGCGACGATGGGCGGAAGAAGATCCCATCCACCGTGCAGCCCGACGCGCCGAGCGCGAGCGCGAGCAGCGCGCGCAGCGGGGTGCTCATCGCGCGGGGCCCTCCTCCGGGCCGTGCAGCGAGCGCCAGCCCAGCACGAGCGCGAACGCGCCGTAGCCGTCGGGCTCCCAGCTCGCCCACGACGGCCCGAGGTCCTCCCACGGCGAGACCCACGCGAGCTGGATCACGAACGAGTGGCGGGTCGGCGCGCTGCGATCGAGGTGGAGCTCGGCGCCGAGGTAGGGCGCCACGAAGACGGGGGGCTTGCCGTCGGGCGGCTCGAACTGCGCGAGCGCGACGACGCCACCGAACAGCGTGAGCCACGGGTCCACGCGGTGCTCCGCGTGCAAGCCCAGCTCGGGGAAGCCCCGCGTGGTCAGGTCGTCGTCGAGATCGAAGAGGAAGTGAGCGTGGCCCGAGAGCGAGAGCGCGAAGCCTCCCGGCTCGCGGTAGAGCTGCCCGACGAGGCCCGCGTCGAGGGCGAGCACGCCGAAGACGAGCGGATCGAGGGCGAGGCTGCCGTCGACGTCGAGGCCGTCGGTCACGCCGTAGCGCCCGCCGGCGCGCAGCGACGGCACGAGGAGCGGCCCGCTCAGGGCGCCGAGGAACGGGCCCCCGAGGCTCGCGCGCAGCTCGCCGCGGCCTTCGCCGACGGTGCGCGCGAGGTGGCGGAAGCCGCACCCCGAGAGCCACGTCGCCGCGAGGCACGCCGCCGCGACCAGCACCACGCCCCCGCTCCGCATCGGTCCCGCATGGTACGCACCCCGACGCCGCCGGTCACCGGGGTGCTCTCCATCGCCGCAATTCCGCTTGCGAGCTATAGCACCGGTCTGATGATCCGGTAGGTGCGGCTGACGTCGTACGAGCGCTCCTGGCCCGCGCTCGGCGCGCCCCACCCCGAGTGCTCGATGACGCGCGCGTAGCCGCTCGCGCGGTCTTCCCAGCCGACGAAGAGCACGCTGTGCGTGCCGACGGGCGTGCGGTCCGGGTGGTTCACGATGTAGAGCCAGTCGCCCGGCCGGATGAGGCCGAGGTCCGCGTAGGGCCCCGACGCGCGCCCGCCGTACACGGTGCGCCGGTTGCGCCAGCCCTCGTGACCGGCGCGCGCGAAGACCTCCGAGAGGTAGCGGTAGCAGGATCCCTGGACGACCTGGTTCTGCGCGATCATGCGCCGCGCGGTGAGGATCACGTGGTAGCCGGGATCGGCGTGCAGGCGCGGGACGCTCGGCGCCGGCGCGCGCGCCGGCCGGGGCGCGACCCGGGGCGCCGGCGCAGGCGGCGCGGCGTGCGCGAGGCGCGTGACCGTCAGCGGCCCGAGGACGACGCCCGTCTCCGGCTCCACGATCGATCCGGGCTCTGCGTGCAGCAGCGCGAGCGCGTCGAGCGGGACGTCGTGACCGTCGAGGATGGGCGCGGCCTCGGGCTCGGCCGGCTCCTCGAGGACGGGGACGGGGGTGACCGCGACCGACGCGGGCGTGTCCGCGACCCGGGCGACCGACGCGTAGAGCCCGCCGATCATCGCCGAGGCGATCGATCCCGCGAGCATCAGCATCCTCAGTCCGTCCACGCGTGCACGCGGAGCACGACCCGTTCCGTCGCGCGCAGCCCCGCCGAACCGGGCACGCGCGAGCCCGAGGCAGCCAACCGTCGTTCACGATCGGCGGGTCGCCGAGGTCACGCGCTCAATCGTCGGCGCGGTCGGCGGCGAAGCGCAGCCCGATGGACTCGGCGGCGTTCGACGCGTTCGCGAGCACGGCCTCTTCGCGGCCGGCGGGGATCCACACCTCGAAGCGCATCGCGTACTCGCCTGCCTCGCCGCGCTCGTCGTGCTCCGCGTCGAAGCGCACCACGTTGGCGCCGAGCTCGGCGAAGCCCTCCGCGAGCCGCGCGAGCAGGCCCGGCCGGTCGAGCCCGCGCATGCGCACGACGTGCGTCGCGCGGCCGCTCTGCGCGTGCACGTGCCCGAGGCGGAACGGGCGCACGGCGACCTCGGCCGCCTCGAGCGCCGGCAGCGCCCGCAGCGCGCGCTCGACCTCGGCCTCCTCGAGCGCGTCGGGCAGCGCGCACACACACGTCAGCGAGGCCTCCTCGCCGAGCACCGCGAAGCTCGCGTCGCCGAGATCGCCGCCGAGCTCGTAGAGGCGGCCGGCGACCGCCGCGAGGAGACCCCGGTCGTCGGGGCAGGAGACGTGGATGCGCAGGTGCTTGGCCATGGGATCGGCGCATATGCCCCGTCCGCAGCGCGGGGGCAACCACCTGCCCGCGTCCCTGCCGGTGCGTGAGCGACAGCCACACCGCCGCCGCGTGGCACACGCCGCGGCACACACGCGAGCGCGGCGCGCGCGCTGGCACGCGCGCTGCGGTGGCGCGGGGCATGACCCACCTTCGCTTCCGCCGCTCCTTCCGCCTGTGGACCGCCGCCGCCGCGCTCTTCGCGATCTGCGCCGCCTGCACCTACTCGGAGGGCGAGCGCGCCGCGTCCGGCGGCGCGTGCCCCGAGGGGGAGGTCTGCTCCGGCGTGACGCCGGACGGGCTCACGTTCTACGGCCCGCTGCCCGGCGAGAACCAGGGCTCGCTCGACTTCCTGCGCGCCGTCGCGGTCGGCGGCACGCAGGTGCTCCAGATCGGCGGGCCGCGCGAGGCGGTGCGCGACGCGTCGGTCGTCTCGAGCGCCTCCTGGTTCCTCACCGTCGAGGGCGACGCCGAGGCCACGCTCGGCGACCGCGCGATCGCGCTGCGCGGTGTCTCGCCCGGCGAGTCCCACGTGCGGGTGCTCGCGCCGGGGACGGCCGAGCTGCTCGACCGCGTCCTGCTGCGCGTCGCGCGCGTCGCCTCGGTCGACGCCAACGTGCTCGACACGGGCGGCGTGCGCGCCGGCATGCCCGCGTCGGTCGTCTTCCGCCTCTTCGACGAGCAGGGCGAGCGCCTCGTCGACGAGTCGATGGAGATTACCAGCGAGGACGTCGAGCACGCGCGCGTGACGTGGGACTGCATCGACTTCGACGCGCCGGAGCGCGCCGAGCGCGTGTCCTTCACCGTGCGCGCCGGGCACCGCCGCTGGACGGTCGAGATCCCCGTCGTGCGCTGACGGACCTCGAGCGCGCTCAGCCCCTCACGATGACGGTCGTCTGCGACGGCGCGACCTGCATGCCGGGCGGCGCGTTCGCGCTCGAGCCGTTGTGCTTGGTCGGCTTGAGCTGGTTGATGATGTCGTCGCCCTGGACCTTCACCTTGCTCACGCCGGCGGAGTAGGCGGCCTTGTCCATGTTGGTCGCCGAGACCACCCCCTTGAGCGTCCCCGCCTCGTCCCCGGACGTCCGCGAGATCGACGACTTCTTCGTGATCACCGGCTTGTTGGCGATCTTGACCTTGTCGGCCGTGTCGCTCGCCTGCGTGCACATCCCGATGTTGGGGTAGGGCACCGGCACGAACGGCGCGGGCGGCGCCGGTGTCTTGCACACGTCGGGGAACGCGAAGCACTGACCGCCACCCTTGGTCGACGCGGGGAACATGGAGACGAGGATAGCGGCCCGGCGCCGCCGTTCAATAGCTGCGCGGCAGCCCGAGCACGTGCTCGGCCACCTGGTTGAGCACCATCTCGCGCGAGATCGGCGCCGTGCGCAGCAGCCGCGCGTTGACGTAGGCGTCGATCATCCCCGTCTCGGCGCTGAAGCCGCTGCCTCCGAAGGTCTGGAGCGCGTGGTCCGCCGCCTTGATCGCCAGCTCGCCCGCGAGGTACTTGCACATCGTCGCGTACGGGCCGATCTCCATCGGGCGCGCGCCCTGGTCGAACATCGTCGCGCACTTGTAGAAGAGCAGGCGCACCGCCTCGAGCTCCGCCTTGATCTCCGCGAGCGGGTGCTGGATCGCCTGGTAGCTGCCGATGGCGCGGTCGCCGAACACCTTGCGCTCGCGCGCGTACTCGACGGCCTTGTTCAGGAGGCGCTCGGTCATCCCGAGGGCGGCCGCCGCGGCGAGCGTCCGCTCCGCGTTGAGCACGTCGAACATCGGGATGATGCCCATGTGCTCCTCGCCGACGACCGCCTCGCAGACGACGTCGTCGAAGTGCAACGTCCATTGCTTGAGCCCCTCGATGCCGCGCGTCGGCAGCTCGGTCATCGAGAAGCCCGCGGCCTTCGGGTCGACCATGACGACGTTGAAGCCCGCGGTCTTCGGGACGTTCTTGGCCTTGCGCTCCTCGTAGGGCATCGAGCGCGCGATCACGAGCACCTCGTCCGCGACGTCGACGCCGGTGATGAACGTCTTGGTCCCGTTGAGCACGATGTCCTGGCCCCGGCGCTCCGCGACCGAGACCATGCGGAACGAGTTCGAGCCCGCGTCCGGCTCGGTGATCGCGAACGCCATCACGAGCTCGCCCGACGCGACGCGCGGGAGGTAGCGCTCGCGCAGCGGGTCCGGGCCCGCGCGCAAGATGCAGAGCGCGTTCATCTGCGTGAGCATCACGAGCGCGCTGCCCACGCCCTCGCTGGCCATCGCCTCCATCGCGATCGCGAGCGGCGTCAGGCCCATGCCGGTGCCCCCGTACTGCTCCGGGATCAGCGAGCCCGCGAAGCCCGCCTCGGCGAGCTCGAGGAAGAACGAGCGATCGAGCGCTCCGTCCTCGACCGCGCTCCGGTGCAGCTCGTCCATGCGCGGCGCCCAGCGCTTGCCGAACTGCTTCGCGCTCTTCTGCACCATCTCCTGCTCTTCGGTGAACCGGAAGTCCATCGCTCGCCTCCTCGTCTCGCGCGGAGCGTACTCGATCCCCCGCCTCGCGGCGGCGCCGCGCTTGCTACGCTCGCGGCGGTGGCGCGCGTGTGGACGACGTTGGTGCTCCTCGCGGCGAGCGGCTGCGTCGAAGAGCACGCGGCCGCGTCCGAGCCTCGCGCCGTCGCCGCGGCGCCGGCGCTCGCGCCGCGGCGCGAGGCCGCGCCGCCGCCTGCCGTTGCCGCGCCTGCCGCCGCCGCGCCTGCCGCCGCCGCGCCTGCCGCCGCGCCCGGGCCGGTCGTCACCATCGCGGCGGCCGGGGACCTCGTGCTCAACCCGCACGCCCTGCGCGCGGTCCTCGACGACGGCGAGGGCGGGTACGCGCGCCTGCTCGCCGGCTACGCGCAGGCGCTCGGCGAGGGCGACCTCGCGTTCTTGAACCTAGAGCAGCCGCTCGTCGGCGACCTCGTCCCGCTCGATCCGGGCTGGCCGCGGCAGGACACGAGCCGGCCCCGGCGCTCGCCGGTGCTCGGCGCGACGCCGCCGCTCGCCGACGCGCTGAGCGCGGCGGGCGTCGACGTGGTGAGCGTCGCGAACAACCACGCGTACGACCAGGGCTACGAGGGGCTCGCGCGCACGCTCGGCGAGCTCTCGCGCGCCGGGGTCGGCGCGGTCGGCGGGGGGCCCGACGCCGACGCCGCGTACGCGCCGCTCGTCGTCGAGCGCGCCGGCGTGCGGATCGCGTTCGTCGCGTGGAGCGAGTTCTTCAACCAGCGCCCGAGCGGAGCGCCGGTCGCGCTCGCCGCGCGCTTCGACGACGCGCGCGTCGCCGCGAGCCTCGCGCGAGCGCGCGAGCGCGCCGACCTCGTGGTGGCGTCCGTCCACTGGAGCCGCGACTTCGCGCCGGGCGCCGCGCCGAGCGAGCGCCGGCTCGCGCGCCGCCTCGTCGCGCTCGGCGCCGACGTGATCCTCGGGCACGGCCCGCACGTGCTGCACGAGGTCGAGCGGCTGCCGAGCCCGCGCGGCGACGCGCTCGTGGCGTACTCGCTCGGCAACGTCGCGAGCGGCATGGGGCGCACCTACGTGACCGGCCAGCGCCCGCGCGGCTTCATCCACCCGGCGAACGTCACGCCGGAGGCGCGCGACGGCGCCGTGCTCCGCGTCCGCGCGCGCGTCGAGGGCGGACGGATCACGCTGGCGCCGCCGACCGCGGTGCCGCTCTGGACCGACAACAACTGGCTCGCCGCGCAGCGCGGCCACGTCCCGCACCGCGTGCGCGTGCTGCGGCTCGCCGACGCCGCCGCCGACGTGCGCCGCGAGCGCCTGCCCCGCGTCGCGCGCGCCCTCGGCGAGGCGGTGAGCCTCGAGTGAGGTGAGGGCTGTAGGAGAATCGCGATGCGGTTCGAGAAGCTGGCGCGGAACTACCTCGCGTTCCTGCATCTGGCGTCGGCGCTTTCGTGGCTCACGTAGAGTGGAGATCAGCGGCAGAGCTTGGTGAGCATCGCGACCTCTCGCCCGAGCAACTCGATTCCGCGTGCGTAGCGGTCTTGATCGACAGCGCACAGGACCTTCAGGGCATCGAGCACGGCTGCGCACTCCATGGCCGAACCGCGCGCAATGGCGTAATGACGCGCCGCATCCGCATCCGAAGCTCGGCCCGCCGCCTCCGCGATGTTGAGCGGAGACGAAGTCGCCGCGCGACGTGGTTGGTCCGCGAGGTGGGCGTATCCCCGAGGAGCGCTCGCCGCCACCTCGACGGCCAGGGCGAGAACTCGATTGCGACGCGATACACGTCCAGGCGCTGGAAGCTGAGCATGGGCATCTCATCGCTCGATCCCAGGTCCCGTTGCGTCCACGTCGCCGTTCACGACCACGTCAACGACCACGTCAACGACCACGTCAACGACCACGTCAACGACCACGTCAACGACCACGTCGACGCGACGCCCTCCCGCCGCGCAGCCTCGGGATCGTTGACGTGATCGTGATCGTGATCGTTGACGTGATCGTGATCGTTGACGTGATCGTGATCGTGGTCGGCGACGCGATTCGTTGACGTGATCGTGCTCGTGGTCGGCGACGTGCTCGTGGTCGGCGACGTGCTCGTGGTCGGCGACGTGCTCGTGGTCGTCGACGTGCTCGTGGTCGGCGACGTGCTCGTGGTCGGCGACGTGATCGTGGTCCGCGACGCTTTGAGGACTCTCCCTAACTAGAACGTCCCGAGGAACTTCGTCATGTACGACGCGACCTGCGCGGTGTCTTCGTTCGCCAGCGAGTGACACCCGAGCGTGAAGCGATCCTGGAACGCGGTGCCCGCCGCCTTCAGCGCGGGGAAGAGTTCGCCGCGCACGGTCTCGTACATGCCGAGCCCGTGATCGTTCTTGCCGCACATCAGGAGGACCGGCTGCGTGATCGCGGACGCGAGCGCGAGCTTGCTGCGCTCGGTCTGGTCGCGCGCGATGTCGAAGTACGCGACGTGGTAGCCGCGGCAGTAGACCTCCTTGCGGAACGTGTCCGCGCCCCGGAGCGCCGCGCGCCGGCCGGGCCACTTCTCGCTGTACCAGTACTCCTTCTGCGCGTCGTACGAGAGGAAGAACACGTGGCGTCCGGCGCCGCGGCCGATCTTCGCGAGCTCCGCGAGCGCGGGGCTCGGGCGGATCCAGCCCGCCGGCGCCCACGCGATCGCCTTCGGGAAGAGCTGCTGGCCCGGGTCGCCGTGCGCGAGGGTGAGCGCGAGGTTGCCGCCGAGGCTCCCGCCGCACGGCACGCAGCGCGACACGCCGAGCCGGCGCAGGAACGCGAGCAGGAACTGGTGGTAGGCGTCGACCGAGTAGCGCGCGTCGGGCTTGTCGCTGTAGCCGCACCCGGGCAGGTCCGGCACGATCACGCGGTAGCGCTCCGCGAGGCGCGCGGTCAGATCGTCGTACTCCTCGAGCAGCGAGCCGTGCCCGTGGATCAGGAGCAGCGTCCCGCGCGCGTTCGGCGGGGCGACGTCGATGTAGCGGACGCGGATCCCGTCGAAGGGCGGGCCGCTCACGCGGGCCCACTTGAAGGGGAAGGGCGAGGGGCGCACGTGCACCGGGCCGTACGGGTCCTCGCCCGCGTGGAGCTTGGTTCCGTCGCTCGTGAGCGCGGCGCCGAGCGCGCGGCGCTGGCTGCCCGCCGGCGTCAGCGGATAGACGCTGAGCCTCTGGAGCCGCGGCGCCATCGCGCCGGCCGCGACGTCGAGCGCGCCATCGCCCAGGCTCGAGTCGAGCCTCCTGGCGCCGAGCCGCAGCCGCGTCTCGAGGAGCGGGACGTCGGTCGGCAGGAGGTAGCGGCCGCCGGTCGACGCGAGCATGTGGTCGAAGCCCGCGGTGCTCGTCGTGAAGCGGTCCACGCGCGCGAAGCCGCCGGCGCGCTCGCCCCTCGCGTAGTCGCGCGTCGCGGTCACCCACGGCCTCGGGAGGTCGCCGACGTTGCTCGTCGACGGCGCGGGCGCGGGCGGCGGCTCGTAGAGCCCGAGGTCCACGGCCACGCTCGCGACCTTGCGGGCCCGCGCTCGCGCGCTCGCTTCGTCGAGCGCGACGCGCGCGCTCAGATCGATCCCCTCCGCCGCGATCGCCCGCTTCAGGGCGGCCAGCTCGTTCTCGAAGGTCAAAGGCGTTCCCTCCCGCGCGCGACGATACCGCCGTTCGCCCTCGCCGCGTGCCTGCGATGTGCGCGCCTCGGCGTCGTTCTCGTCGCGCGCTCGGCGCGGCCTGTTAGACTGCCGCCCGTGACGCGACGGGAACGCCTCGAGCAGATCGTGCGCGACGTCCTCGCCCCGCTCGTCGAGCGTGACGGAGGCGGCGTGGAGCTCGTGCGGTTCGAGGACGACGTGGTCGTGCTGCGGATCTCCGGCACGCTCAGCGGGGACCCGGGCTCGGCCTACGTGAAGCGCTCCGTCATCGAGCCGGCGGTCAAGAGCGCGGCGGGCCCGGACGTCGACATCGTCTACGAGCGCGCGCTCCCCGCGTGAGGGCTGCACGAGTACTTTGACTTCGGCGCGCCGTCGCGGCTAAATCGGAGCGTCATGGCGCTCATCGAGACGGAAGAGGCTGCGCGGCGGCTCGCGCGCGCGATCGCGAGCGACCTCTCGCTCTACAACGAAGAGAAGATCGTCAAGGGCGTGCAGAACGACGATCTCTTCGTCGAGCTCGCCGACGAGATCGAGGAGGGGCGCGCGCTGTTCAAGAGCCGCGTGTCACCCGACCTCTACGCGAAGAACTTCTACGACCGCGCCATCGTCGACATCCTGGTCCGCTCGAAGGGCCACGTGCAGTCCAAGCTCTGGTAAGCGAAGCGTCCATCGCGTTCCGGGTCGCGGAGGCCGAGGCGGGGGAGCGGCTCGATCGCCTCCTCGCAGCGCGCGATCCCGCGACGTCCCGCTCGACGTTCGCGCGCTGGATCGAGGCCGGGCGGGTGACGATCGACGGACGCGCGGCGACGGCGAAGCAGCGGCCGCGCGCGGGGCAGCAGATCGTGGTCCGGCCCGCGCCGCCGCCGCCGACCGACGCCGCGCCCGAGGACCTCGCGATCACCGTCGCCTACGAGGACGAGCACCTGATCGTGGTCGACAAGGCCGCGGGGATGGTCGTGCACCCGGCGCCCGGCCACGCGGGCGGGACGCTCGTGAACGCGGTGCTCCACCACTTCGGCGCGCTGCCCGGCGAGGACGCGGCGCGGCCGGGGATCGTCCACCGCCTCGACGCGGGCACGAGCGGCGTGATGGTGATCGCGCGCACCGTCGTCGCGCGCGAGGCGCTGATGCGCGCGTTCGCGGCGCACGATCTCGAGCGCGCGTACCTCGCCATCGTCGTCGGGGACGTGCGCCCGCGGGTGACGTACGAGACGCTGCACGGCCGGCACCCGCGCGATCGGAAGCGCTTCAGCTCGAAGGTCGCGCGCGGCAAGCGCGCGGTGACCCACGTCGAGCGCGTGCGCGCGCTCCACGCGAGCGCGCTCGTCAGGTGCACGCTGGAGACGGGGCGCACGCACCAGATCCGCGTCCACCTCGCCGACGCGGGCGCGCCGCTGCTCGGCGATCCGCTCTACGGCCGGCCGCCGAAGGACGCGCGCCTGCGCGCCGCCGCCGAGGCGCTCGGGCGCCAGGCGCTCCACGCCGCGGTGCTCGGCTTCGCGCACCCGGTGACCGGCGCGCCGCTGCGCTTCGAGACCGAGCCGCCAGAAGACTTCCTCGCCGCGCTCCGCGCGCTCGAGTGAAGGGGCGGGTCGAACCCGTCGACGGGGGGTTGGAGCCAGCCCCTCCGAAGATTCAATCCACGCCGAGCAGCGCGCGCATGCGCTTGGCGTTCGCTTCCATGTCGATGTTGCGAAAGACCAAGACGGTGGTCTTGGCGGTCGAGCGGCGGCAGACCGCGGCGGCCTCCTCGAGCGCGTCGTCGTCGTAGCGCGAGCGGAACCCCGCGGGGCCGGGCATCGTGAGGTACGCCATCGTTCCGTCGGGCGCGCTCGCGAGCTCGAGCGCGGGGCGCGCGGCGATGGCGCCCGTCGCCTCGCACAGCTTGTCGACCTGCGCGCGCGGCCAGAACGGCGCGTCGAGGACGGCCTGCGGCGCGCCCTTGGGCAGCCCGCCGAGGACCGCCTTCACCTGCGTGGCGATCGGCCGCTTGAGCGCGACCTCCTCCGGCACGCGGAACACGATCGCGAGCGCGCTCAGCTTCTTGGCGAACGACAGGATGTTCTTGAGCGCTTGGTCCGTCGCGCCGCCCGCGGCGAAGCCCGACGCGCCGATCTCGGCGGGCGCGAGCACCGTGAACACGAACCCCTCCGGCGCCTCGCGCTGCCATCGCCGGATCGTCCCCATGCCGGGGATGCCGATCTCGGTGTCCGAGATCTCCACCGCGAAGAACTCGTTCAGGTACCGGCTCACCGCGATGGGGAAGCCGGAGCAGGCGACCACGAACATGCGGGGGACCATACAGCCCCCACCTACTCAAGACTATCCCCAACGGTCGCGCCTCCGGTACGATCCGCGCGTGCTTGGCATGGGCTCGGGGGAGCGCGAGAGCGCCTCGAGGCGGTTCGCCTTCGCGCTCGCGTTGGCGTTCGCGGCGAGCGTCGCCTCGTCCGGCGCGCACGCTCAGGAGCGCCGCTTCGAGATGCAGCTGTTCCTCCCGCCGGCCGCGGGCGGCACGACGTTCTCGATCGCGCGCCCCACGGTGCCGCGACACCTCAACGCCGTCTTCGGCCTCGGCCTGAGCTACGCCAACGAGCCCTTCCGCCGCTTCCGCTCGGAGTCCGGCGGCGTGGTGCTCGAAGAGCAGGCGGTCGTGCGGCACCTGGCGCAGCTCGAGGCGTACGCTGCGCTCGGCTTGTTCGAGTGGATCGAGCTCGGCGTCGCCGTGCCGGTCGGGCTCGTGGACGCGGCCGAAGGGCAAGCCGACGCGCGCGTCCCGACGTACGGCGCGTACGGCACCTACGTCGGGCTCGCGGACCTGCGCCTGAGCGCGGCGGTGCCGCTGGTGCGCGGCGACTTCGCGCTCGCCGCGCGCTTCGTCACGCACCTGCCGACCGGCGACTTCGAGAACTACCTGGGGATGGAGTACTGGATCGCCACGCCGAGCCTCGCGATGGCGTGGGATCCCGGCCCGCTCACGATCGCCGCGGAGGTCGGCTATCGGCTGCGCCAGCGCCGCTCGATCGAGGGCTTCGAGCAGGACGACGACCTCGTCGTCGCGGTCGGCCTCAACGTGCCCGTCGTCGAGGCGCTCGAGATCATCGGCGAGAGCCACCTGCGCATCGGGGTCGCGGGGCACGTCGACGTGCAGGCCTACGACGTGCCCTGGGAGGTCGGCGCGGGCGTGCGCATCCTCCCGATCCGCGGGATGTCGATCGACGTCGGCGGCGGCACGTCGATCCTCGCGGGGGCGGGCGCACCGCTCTTCCGCGTGTTCGCGAGCCTGCGCTTCGCCACCGAGCAGGGCGACTCGTGCGTCCACGGTCCGGAGGACTACGACGGCTTCGAGGACGGCGACTTCTGCGCCGATCCCGACAACGACGGCGACGGGATCCCCGACGAGTCCGATCGGTGCCCCAACGATCCCGAGGACCTCGACGGCTTCGCCGACGACGACGGCTGCCCCGACCTCGACAACGACGCCGACGGCGTGCCCGACGCGACCGACGCGTGCCCGAACCAGTCCGAGGATCGCGACGGCTTCGAGGACGACGACGGCTGCCCCGAGCCCGACAACGACGGCGACGGAATCCCCGACGGCGTCGACGACTGCCCGATGGAGCCCGAGGACCTCGACGGCTACGAGGACGACGACGGCTGCCCGGAGCCCGGCCCCGACGGGCCGACGATCACCGTGACCGACACGCGCATCCTGATCTCGGAGCGCATCTACTTCGACTACGACCGCGACACGATCCGGAGCGTGTCGATGCCCATGCTCGATCAGGTCGCCGAGACCATCCGGATGTTGCCGGCGTCGCTGCGCATCCGGGTCGACGGCTACACGGACAACCAGGGCAACGCGGCCTACAACCTCGATCTGTCGTTCCGGCGCGCCCGCGCGGTGGTCGAGTACCTCGTCGGCCGCGGCGTGCCGCGCCCGCGGCTCGAGTACCGCGGCTACGGCGTCGAGAACCCGGTGGCGCCCAACGACGGCCCCGAGGGCTACGCGCTCAACCGCCGCGTGGAGTTCACCATCCTGCACGAGGGCGAGGACGCGGGCGGCGGCGGCGGCCGGGGTACGGGGCGCCGCCGCCGCGAGCCGTGATACACCTTCGCGCGATGCGGTACGCGTGGCTCGCGTTGGCGCTGGCGCTGACCGGCTGTCCGTCGCTCGAGGCGGGCACGACCCCCGAGGCGACGGTGGCCGCGCTCTCGAGCGCGCTCCGCGACGGCCGCGCGGAGGACGCGTACGCGCTGATGAGCGAGTCGTACCGCCAGCGGGTCGCCCTCGACGAGTTCCGCCGCTTCTTCCGCGACTACCGCGCCGAGGTGCAGCAGACGGCGCGCGCGCTGTCGGACCATCGCGGGCCGGCGGAGCAGGAGGCGGTCGTCGCGTACGGGGAGGGCGAGGTCCTGCGCCTCGTGCGGGAGCGCGGGGAGTGGCGCGTCGCGACGGACGTCGTCGACTTCTACGATCAGTCGACCCCGCGCGCGGCGCTGCGCGCGTTCGTGCGCTCGATGGAGCGGCGGCGTTACGACGTGGTGCTCGAGCTCATCCCGGAGGCGGACCGCGAGGGGATGACCGTCGAGCGGATGCGCGAGACGTGGGAGGGGGAGGGCCGCGAGGAGGTCGAGCGCCTCCTCGCGAACCTCCGCGCGGCGCTCGACGATCCGATCGAGGAGGTCGGCGACCGCGCGACGATGAGCTACGGAGACCGCTTCCGCGTCCAGTTCGTGCGCGAGGACGGCGTCTGGCGCATCGAAGATCCGGATTGAGCGGGATGCGTTCGGGGATCTCCTCCAGGCAAACTCTGTTACCATCCACGGCGTCGTGAGCACGGGCGGCGTCGGTTCGGCGAACCTGGATACCCGTCTTCTCCGCTATCGGAGCCGTGGCGGGGAGGAGAACCCGATCCCGCTCGTCGAGGACCTGCTCGCGGCCGGCCGCACGCCCGAGGCGCAGGAGGTCGTCGCGCGGGCCATCAAGGATCGCCCCGAGGACGGAGACCTCCTCCTGCTCGACGGGCGCGCGCGCTTCGCCGCCGGCGACCTCCTCGGCGCGCAGGCGTCGCTGCTGAAGTCGGCGCGCGTGCTGCCGTCGAGCAAGGGGCCCTTCCGCTGGCTCGGCGAGGTGCTGCTCAAGCGCGGCGATCCCGCCCGCGCGGCGAAGGTGCTCGAGCGCGCGCTCGCGCTCGATCCGTCGGACCGCGCGGTGCAGCTCCTGCTCGACCGCGCGAAGCGCCTCGAGCGCGTCTCCGACGCCGCGGGCGACGAGGCGCCGCCGCCGAAGCCGGAGCCGCCGCCGCCGCGGGCCGCCGCCGTCGCCGCGCCGCCGGTCGCGCCGGCGCCGCCCGAGGAGCGCACGGTCATCCGCAACGATCTCACCGACCACCTGCGCGAGCTGAGCCGCGACGTCCCGGAGGCCGGCGAGGACGACTCGTCCGAGGCGTCGATGACCGCGCCGCTCGACTTCGCCGCGCCCTCGCCGACGTCCGACGCCTTCTACGGGGAGTTCGAGGACGAGCCGACCAACCTCATGGACGGCCGCGCGCTCCGCGCGGCCGTGGACCTCGGGTACGGCGCGCGGCCGAAGATCCAGAAGACGCTCGGCTTCGGCGCGCCCGGCGCGGCGCCGGCGGCGCCCCCGGCGCGCCCCGCGCCCCCGCGCGATCCGATCCCCCCGCCGCGGCGCGACGAGGGCGACGGGATCACCGCGGTGGAGCCGTTCCCGGCGCCCTCGCGCAAGCCCGCGACGTCCACCTCGCCCGGCGCCGCGATCGCGCCGGCCGTGCCGCCCCCGCGGCGCCGGCTTCCGTCCCAGCGAGCGCCGGAGCCGCCGCCGGAGCCGCCGCTCTCGGCGCGCCCCGGGCAGCCTTCGCCGTGGGACGATCTCTCCGAGGAGATCCCGGTCGAGGCGGATCCGGAGCCCGTCGAGGCGATGCTGCCGCCGCTGCCGCGGCCGGCGGCGCTCCCGCGCGAGGCCGAGCGGCGCTCGCCGGCGCCCGATCCGTTCGCTGCGCCCGCGCGCCCGGACCCGTTCGGTGCGCCCGCGCGCCCGGACCCGTTCGTCGCCCCGCCGTCGCCGCCGGATCGGCTCGCCGGGCGCCCGTCGCGCGCCCGCGCGGCAAATCGCCAGGCCGTTCCGCCGCGCCCGGCGGCGCCCGAGCCCGCGCCGCCGCGGGCCGATCCCTTCGCGGCCGCCGACGCGGGCGCGCTCGCCGCGCCGGAGCGCGTGCCCGAGGCGGCGCCCGACGTGGTCGTGCGCCGTCAGGCGTCGGAGGACGTCGACGAGATCCTCCGCATGCTCCAGCGCCAAGGGCTGTTCGAGCCGCCCTCCGACGAGGGGGCGAGCTGGGCGGCGCGCGCGGACGTCAAGGCGCAGAAGGCCGGGAGCGGGACGCGCACGGGGCTCTGGCTCGGGCTCGTGTGGTTGCTCGCGATCGGCCTCGTCGTCGGCGGCTGGTTCGGCTGGCAGGCGTGGATGGACTACCGGCGCGAGCGCGCGCGAGAGCTGATCGCGGCGGCCACGCGGGAGGCGTACGCCGGCGATCACCGCGACCTCGTCGACGCGGAGCGGCACCTGCGCGAGGCGCGCGATCTCGATCCACACGACGTCTCGGGCCCGACCCTGCTCCTGTTCGTCCACTCCCAGCGCGCGCTCGAGGACGGCGCGTTCTCCGCGGGCTATCTGCGGCCCGCGATCCAGCGCGCCGAGGCGCTCGAGAGCGAGGACCTCGGCGCCTACCTCGACGCGGCGCGCGCGGTGCTCGCGGCGGCGGAGGGCGGACACGAGGAGGCGCGCACGCAGCTCGCGGCGGCGCTCGCGGCCCGCCCGCGCGATCCCGCGATCCTCTACCTCGTCGGGCGGCTCGAGCAGCGCCTCGGCAGCGAGGACGCCCTCACGCACCTCGAGGCCGCGACGGAGGGGGAGTCGACGCTCAACGCGCCGCGGGTCGCGCTCGCGGAGGCGCGCTACGACGGCGGCGAGGCCGACGAGGCGCTCGAGCTGCTCGATCACGTGCTCGCGAACCGCGCCGATCACCTGCGCGCGCGGCTCTGGCGCGCGTTCATGACGTCGGACGCCGGCGAGCCCGACGCGCTGCTCGGCACGCTCGAGACGATCGCCGAGCACCTCTCCGATCACGGCGCGCCGACGGACCACGTCGTCTACCAGCTCACGCGCGCGCGTCTCCTGCGTCGCAAGGGAGAGGCGCGCGAGGCGGGGCGCGCCGTCGATCAGGCGCTGCGCGCGGGCGCCTCCGAGCCGCGGCTCCTCTCGGTCGTGGCGATCGAGGCGCGACGCGCCGGTCGCCTGTCGGAGGCCGAGACGGCCGCGCGCACCGCGGTCACCGGCGCGCCCTCCAACGTCGACCTGCGCAAGCTCCTCGCCGAGATCCAGCTCGCGCGGCGCAACGGTCGCGGCGCGCTCACCACGCTCGCCGAGCTGTCGAGCGACGATCCCGACGTCGTCGCGATGCGCGGGCAAGCCGCGCTGCTGCTCGGCACCGAGGAGGCGCTCGCCGCCGCCGCGGAGGCGCTCGAGGCGCACATCGAGGGCACCGAGGAGGCCTCGGTGGAGGTGCGCGCGCTGCGGATCCGGATCCGCGTCCGACAGGGTGCGGAGCAAGAGATGTTGCCCATCGCGCGCCAGCTCGCGGCGGAGGCGCCCGGGGACCCGTCCGCCGCGCTCGCGCTCGGCGAGACGGCGCTGCGCGCGCGCGACGCGACCACCGCGGTCGAGGCGCTCGAGACGGTCGTGTCCGCCTCGCCCGACGACGCCGAGGGGCACTTCCTGCTCGGCCGCGCGCGCCGCATGGCGTCGGACGGCGAGGGCGCGCGCCGCTCGCTCGAGCGCGCGGTCGAGCTGTCGCCCGAGCACCTCGACGCGAAGCTCGCGCTCGGCGGGCTCTTGCTCGACCTCGGCGACTTCGAGGCCGCGGACACGCTCTACTCGGCGCTCGCGCGCTCCTCGCGCGTGTCCGCAGGGCGCAACGTCGCGACGACGGGGCGGCTCGGCCGTGTCGAGGCGCTCCTCGGGCTCGGGCGCCTCGACGACGCGCAGGTCCAGCTCGAGGGCATCCGCGAGGACGAGCGCGACTCGGCGACGTACCGCGTGACGGCGGCGCGCCTGCTCCTCGCGCGCGGCCAGGCGGGCGCGGCGCTCCAGCAGATCCGGCCGCTCGCGACGGGCGAGGAGCCGGGCGCGACGGTGCTCGCGCTCTACGGCGACGCGCTCCTCGCCGCGCGGCAGGTCGAGCCCGCGCAGGAGGCGTACGCCGCGGCGGTCGCGGCGGACGCGGCGTCTCCCGAGGCGCTGATCGGTCAGGCGGAGATGGCGGTACGCAGCGACCGCGAGCGCGACGCGATCGAGCTGCTCGACCGCGCGCGCTCCTCGCTCGAGCGGCGGATCCGCCCGCCGTCGCTGCGCGCCCGCATGCTCACGCTCTACGGGCGCGCCTACCTCCTCGGAAACCGCACGGACGCGGCGCGCCGAGAGCTCGAGCAGGCGATCGAGCTCGCCGGCGCGCCGGCCGAGGCGCACTTCTTCCTCGGCGAGTCGTGGTCGAGCGCCAACAGCGCCACCGCGCGCACGCACTACGAGCGCTACCTCGAGCTCGCCCCCGACGGTCCGTTCGCCGCCCGCGCGCGCCGCGGCGCGCGTTGAGCTTGCTGAGCTTGCTGAGGGGTGCTTCGCACCCCTCCCCAGTGCGAACGCGGCGGGGCCGCGTTCGACCCCATCGCGGGGCGATGGGGC